>JANOQV010000085.1:0-19450 GCA_031414955.1 Pedosphaera sp.
TGCCGCTTCAAGCGGGCCGGACAATTTTGGACGCGGCCCGGCTTGCGCGCTCTGCTCGCCCTCGACGAAGCCCGCCGCAACCACCATTGGGATCAACTCTGGCAACCCGCCTAATTAAGAACGGTGTACGGATGCACCCCCACCGCACCTTCGGCCCAGTCACTCCTTGCTTTCCCGTTCCATTGCGGCAGCCTCGGCCTCCGAGCAACCCATGAGCACTACCACCGCCGGCCCCGGAGCCAGGGCGCCGATCCCGCGCCAGATTTCCTACATCATTGGCAACGAGGGCTGCGAACGGTTCAGCTTCTATGGCATGAGGAACATCCTGACCATGTTTCTGGTCACGTCGTTGCTCCAGTATCTGCCGGAAGCAGATCGCGCGGGTGCGGCCAAGGACGTGTTTCACACCTTCGTCATCGGCGTGTACTTTTTCCCGCTGCTCGGCGGCTGGCTCGCGGACCGCTTCCTCGGCAAATACCACACCATCTTCTGGCTCAGTCTGGTTTATTGCGCCGGCCACTTGTGCCTCGCGCTCTTTGAGTCGAATCGGACGGGCTTCTACACCGGCCTCTGCCTGATCGCGCTCGGCTCGGGCGGCATCAAACCCTGCGTGGCCGCCTTCGTGGGCGATCAGTTCGACCAGACCAACAAGCACCGGGCCAAGGTGGTCTTCGACGCCTTCTACTGGATCATCAACTTCGGTTCGTTCTTCGCCTCGCTGCTCATGCCAGTTTTTTTAAGGAAGTACGGTGGCGCGGTCGCGTTCGGCATTCCGGGCGCGCTCATGTTCATCGCCACGCTGGTGCTCTGGCTCGGGCGCAAGCGTTACGTGCTGCTGTCGCCCGCGCCATCCGACCCGCATTCGTTCCTGCGCGTCGCGCGAACGGCGCTGGCTTCAGGCCGGCCTGGACTAGTCCTCGCGGCCGTGGGAGTCGTGATCGCCGTCGTGGCCTTCCTTCTCGTGCCCTCGTTCGGTTTCGTCGTCTCCTTTTGCAGCGCCCTGGTCGCGCTGATTGCCTTCGGCGGCGCTGGAGTGTGGCTGCAACTTGAAGGCGCGCGCGGCCATCATCCCGACGAAGCGGTGGCCGGCGCGCGCACGGTGCTGCGGGTGCTCGTGCTCTTTGCCCTCGTGACGCCGTTCTGGTCGCTCTTCGATCAAAAGGCTTCGACCTGGGTCTTGCAGGCCAATGCCATGACCAAGCCGGATTGGTTTCAGTCCTCCCAGATGCAGGCGCTCAATCCGCTGCTCGTCATGCTCCTGATCCCGTTCAACAACCTGGTGCTCTACCCGGCGCTCCAGCGTCTCGGCTTCGAGCTGACGGCCTTGCGGCGCATGACCGCCGGCATCGCCTTCTCCGGTCTCGCGTGGATCGTCGTCGGCGGAATGCAGGTGGTGCTCGACGGCGGTCACGCGTTCTCGATCACCTGGCAGGTGCTGCCCTATGCCCTGCTCACGCTGGGCGAAGTGTTGGTGTCGGCCACTGGACTTGAATTCGCCTACAGCCAGGCACCGCCGGCCATGAAGGGCGCATTGATGAGCTTCTGGAATCTTTCCGTGACGGTCGGCAACCTGTGGGTGCTGGTGGTGAATGCGGCGGTGAAGAACGCCACGGTCACGGACTTCATCGCCTCGACTGGCTTCGGCGTCACGGCCTTCCAGATGTTTTTCTTCGCCGGATTCGCCTTTGTCGCCGCTCTCGCCTTTGGCCTCGTCGCCCGGAGCTACCGCGTCGTGGACCACTACCGCAAAGTGTCCGGGTAATCGGCGGTTGGTGCGCGTCTCAGGCTGCGGCTACCGGCGAACCGCCCAGATGTTCCGGTAATAGATCGGGTTGCCGTGATCCTGCAATTGGATCGGGCCGCCGACGGGCGTCACGGTGTTGAGGCCGCTGGCGGTGGTGGTGCCATTGACTTCCGCCTGGTCGTGAATGAGCACGCCGTTGTGCTTCACGGTCAGCACGGCGTTTTTGATCTTCTTGCCGGCGTCGTCAAACTGGGCGGCTGCAAATTCCACGTCGTAAGTCTGCCAGACCAGCGGCGGAAAACACATGTTCACCGCCGGCTTGTGCTTCGTGTAAATGCCGCCGCACTCGTTGTTCTCACCCTTGAGCCCAAAGCTGTCGAGCACCTGCACCTCGTAGCGATCCTGGAAGTAAACGCCGCTGTTGCCGCGATCCTGGCCGCGACCGTAGGGCTTGAACGGCAGGAGGAATTCAATGTGCAGCGTGAAGTTGGTGAAGATGGCCTTGGACTTGGTGCCGGATTGCAGAAACCGGCGCTCGTCGATCCGGCCATTGCGCCAGGCGTCGGCGTTCGCGCCGTCGAACAAGATGTCCGCGCCCGCCGGCGGCTTCGCCCCGAGCGTCGGGCTCGCGCGGCTGACTTTTTTCAATTCAGAAGCGTCGCCGGTGCCGGTCTTGGTGGTGAGCGCTCCCCGCGCGAGGGAAGCCGTCCAGCCTTGGGCGGCGTTGGTGAACAGAATGGCCGCGCCCTCGCGCCGTCCGCTGAGTTCAGTCCTGGCCGATTTGTCCCAGCCCGCCCCGGGCAATCCGCCTGAGTGGATGACGGCTCGAAACTGGTCGTCGCCCAGCGCGATGACTTGCGCGCCGGTCGAGGCGTTGGCGTATTCGCCCTGGTCCGCGTAATCCTGCCCGGCGCTTTCCACGGTGAGGAAGGCCGGGGGCTTGGGTTTGGCGGCGGGCCTGGCTTCATCCGCCGCGCTGGCGATCCCAGCGAGGGCGATACAAAGCAAGGAGAGGAGTTTGGTTTTCATTTTTCTGCCAGTAAATCTTTCTGCCACGAGTTCCGGCTCATGGCGGTGACAACTGCGCGCCTATTTCGGGGCCGGCACTTCCTTCGCCGCAGCCGCCTTGGCCGCCGCTGCTTTAGCCGCCGCCGCTTCCCTGGCTGCCTTGACTGTTTCCTCAAGCTTGGCCCAGGCGCCTTGCGCGGTCTTCAATTGCGCCGCGTCCATTCCCAACGCCTGGAGCACGCCGGTCGCCATCACCTTGTCGCCCTCCCGGGCCATGTGGACGCCGTCGCTGGTCAGCACCTTCTGACCCGGCTTGTTCTCGGCCTTGATCCGCTCCTGACACATCGCGTTCAAATCCGCCAGGCGCAGTTTCTTCTCCTTGGCCAGCGTGCGCACATAATCGTTGTAGGGGGCCAGCTTCGCATTCTCCGCGTTGTCCAGCTTCTCGTGAATCACGGTGGCGGTCAGCAACACGACTTTGATTCCCGCCGCCTCCGCTTTCTCCACGATTGAGGCGATGTTCTTCTTGTAAGTCCCCCGCGCGGCCCCGCCGGTGCCGTAATCGCCGGCCGCCAGCATGGCGTCATCGAGGGCCACGCCGTTCTTCCCGTGCCACACGTCGTTCACGCCGCAGCTCAACGTCATCCATTGCGGCTTCTTGGAAATCACATCGCGTTCCAGTCGCGCCAGCATGTTGTCAGACTTGTGGCCGCTGATCCCGGCGGGCACGGCCTCGGCCTTGACTCCGTTTGCCTCCAACCCGGCCATGACCAGTCGCACATAGCCCAGGGGATTGCCCCAGCCGCCCTGGGTGATCGAGTCGCCGAGGAAGGCGATCTTCTCCCCGGTTTTGACCGCGATTTCCGCGGAGGCGGCCTGGACAAACGCGAGCGCGATAACAGCCGTTGCGGCGAAATGCCGCGCGGCTCCTGGATGGAGAGAGAATCTGGTCATGCTGTTTTTGAATTGAGGGGCATTGGATTATTGACGCGCCACAATTCCGGGAGGAAAGGCTTGGGCGTCGGGTTCATTTCGCCGCCAGCATCGGCTTGGAGCGGCGGTCGTCAAGCACCTGTTTCGTGCGAGTGGGATTGATCGTGGCGGGTCCGGAGTGCGCCCCCCCTCGGGCGCAGCAAGGTGGAGCGTGGCGAGGTGCTGGGTTTTCCTCAAGGCATCGTGCGAGCGGACGTGGCTGCACCCGGGACGGGCGCACTCCGGGCCCGACGGCTTCCGGCCCGCCACTTTCAACCGCACCCTTTCGTGCCCAAGCGCATCAGGATTTTGATTCCACACCTTGAAATCTCGCGGTCGCTCCACCGGCCGACTTGCGTCGCGGCCCTCGTCTGCTGATCACAACCCAGGCGTCATCACGGAATCATCGGCGTGAGCACGCGGTAGTAGCGTTCAGGATTCAGCGCGGGCGAGACGGCGGATTCCACTGTGACCGTCCGCACCGTGATGGAGGGGAAGATGTTGGTCACGCCGGTCCAGGGCGCGCCGCTCAGGTTGGTGCGGCAGACGATGGTGTAGGTGCGGTTCGTCTGCGCCACGAATTGGAGCGTGTGGGCGTTGGTCGCCGATGGCACGAGCCGGAGCACGCTGAGGGCGTTGGTCGGATTGGTTCCAGCCACGTACTCGTCGCGGTTGATCAGGCCGTCGCCATCGAAGTCGATCAGGCCGTCGGCGTTGTTGTTGGTGCTGAACCCGAAGTAGTTCGTCTCCCAGATGTCCGCGATGCCGTCGCCGTCGAAGTCGCGCAACACGGTCAGCGCGACGGTGGAACTGTTCACATTGCCGGCGGCGTTCACCGGGTTGGCGCGCACGCTGAAGTTCACCTGGGCGTTCGGGAAAAGGAGGATGCCGCTGGTGTTGGTGACGTAGCCGACGCCGTTGGTCAGCCAGCGATAAAGAATGGGCGGCGCACCCGTGGCCACGCAGATGAACATGGCGCTGCCGCCCTGAATGACCTGCTGCGGCATGGGCTGAAGCGTGATGCCGGGGCGGACGCGGACGAAGACCTGGGCGTTGGTACTGGTGGCGATGCTGATGTCATCGACGGCAACCACCGAGAAATTCCCGTGGCCAAAGGCCAGCGAGACGTTGCTGAAACTGTGGCTGGCGTTGGTGGCGTTGAGCAGGTTTGTGCCCTCGAAGCGCCACTGGTAGCGCACGGTGCCGTTGCCCACGGCGAGCGAAACCAGCGTCACGTTCGTGCCCGGCTCGACGGTGATCTGATTGGTCGGCGAAATGGTGAAGGCCACGGGCAACAGCACGATCAGCGTGGCGTTGCTGCTCGTGGTCGTGCCGGCCCCGTTGAACACGAACACGCTGTAGGCGCCGCCCTGCGATGGCTGCACGTTCGCCAGGGTCAGGGCGGCGTTGGTGGCGTCGGGCAGATTCGCGCCGTTGAATTTCCACTGGTAGCTGAAGGGCGCGGTGCCGCTCACGCCCACGGTGAAGGTGGTGTTCGATCCTTGCACCACGCTCCGGCTCGAAGGCTGGGTGCTGACGATCGGCTCGTCGCCGCCCGCGAAGTCCGAGCCGGGCGTGGGCGCGGCGGCGGTCCAGTTCACCGGGTCGTTGCCATAGAGCAGCGGGCTGCGCTTCTGGAGCGAGGGACCGCTGCCATCGGCGGCCGGCGGCCACGGGGCTTTGTCGTTGTAACGCACCTCATCGACGGTGATGTAGGCCAGGCCGTTGGTGCCCGGCATCTCCGGGCGTTGCAACTCCAGCCGTTCACCGCTGTCCTGCAACTGTCCGGCGTAGGGCGCGAGAATCTGCACGCCCGGCGGGACGAAATAAAAGTTGGTGAACGCGGTCACGTTCGTCCGCGCGATGAGCAGAAAGCCCAACGGCGGTAAAGTGAGGTTGGTCGGGAAGTTGTAGCCGAGACCGTTCAACCGCCACGCATTCGTGGGGTTGGCCGGATCGTAGAGCGCGACGGGATTGGTCGTGACGTTGCGCAACTCGATGAACTCGTAGAGCGGGCCGGCCGGATTGTACATCACCTCGTTGAGGATCACGGGACCGATGCGCGGGCCGGCGTTGGCGTTGCCAGGCGTCTGCTCCACCTGGGCCGGGAACTGTTCCTCGCCGGTGCTGATGACGTGGCGGCCGAACGACTCGCCATCCGCCGCCGCGTTGAAGCTGAAGCCGTGGCTGTAGCCGGTCAGGTTGGTGTTCACGTCGCCGGAGAAGAGATACACGTCATCGCCGCCCGCGTTGAGCGAGAAGCTTTCGTTCGTTCCGGGCGTGGGGTTGAACTGCGACTCATCGAAATAGGTGAAACCCAAAGGCGCGAGGAACGTGCCGTCCGGGATGCGGAACTTCTTCGGCACACCGGGATTGTCCGTGAGGAACCAGCCGCCCACATCGACGATGTTGGTCGTCGTGTTGAACAGTTCGATGAAGTCGTTCGTGGTTTCGGAATGCGTGAGCACTTCGTTGATGACCACGAGCGGAATGATCAGTGCCGGATCATCCGCTCCCGGCGACCCGCCCAGCAACGAACTCGCGCGCCAGTTGGCGGCGTTGTCGTAGTCAGGATTGGCGTTCGGATCTTTGGGCACGAGTGAGAAGTCGAGTCCGTCCGGCGTGATGGGCCACGGCGTGAGGTCGCCGTAGTTCACGGAAAGAATCTTCGTCCCGAGCGCGTGCGAGAGGGTTACGTTTTCGCCGGCGTTGTTGAGGGCACCGCCATAGGTGCCGTGGATGGTCACGCTGGGATACTTCACGGCGAACTGCGCTGCGTTGCGCGCCAGCACGATGAACTGGCCCGCCCCCAGCGCCGTGCCGCCGGGGAAAGTGTAGGTGATGCCAGTGGTGAACTTGATCCCGTCCAGGCTGAGCGTGTTCGTCCCGGCGTTTTTCAACTCGATGAACTCAAAATCATCGCCGTCGGACAGGCCGACATCGGGCGGATGATACATCACTTCGGTGAGCACCAGCTTGCTCAAGTCCTGCGGCGGATAAAAAGTGAACTCGAGGATGGCGCTCCAAAGGCCGCCGCTCAGCACGCGGGCGCGAACCAAGGTCGGGCTGTTGATGACAATCGGACCGCCATAGGCCAGGGCCGAGCCGGCCACCGCGCCGCCAATCGCGCGCGGGTCGCTGCCGTCCAGCGTGTAATAGATGACGCCCGAAACATTGGTTGAGGAGATGACGAGGCTGTAACCCGCCGAGACCGCGCCGCCGTTCTGGCTGAAGTTGGGCGCGCTGTTCGAGGGGAACAACTGATCGACGCGCAACTGCTGGAGCACGATGCCGGCGCGCGGCGGAAACCAGGTGGTCAGGATGGTGTTCAGCGTGTTCGTCCAGTCCGCCTCGCCGTAGGGCGCGCGCGGAATCGTGTCCGTGATTGGATCACCCCAGCGCGCCGAGTAGGCGCGGATGGCCTTGGTGATCTGCTGGGCCTTGGCGATGAAACGGTTGGTGCCGGCCTGTAGGGTCAGCGCGCCGCCGTTGAAGAAATGCCGCTGCACATGATCGGCAAACCGCTGCCGGTACTCGGGACTCCACATCAGATCCTCGTGCAGATACTGCGGGTTGGCGTAGAGGAAGTTGCCGATGTTCGATCCCGCCGCGTCGCGGAACGGGCCGGTGCGATCGACCTGGCTGTTGGGCGAACCGAGGGTGTGCTCGCAGTCGTTGTTGAAGAAACGGAAGCCGACGTTTGAATTCGTGCGATCCCTCATGCCGTACCAGTTGTTGGGCCGGTTGTTGGCGAGAAAGGCCGAGAGCGTGGCGTCGCCATCGCCGGTGTAAAAGATGGACAGCATGTAGTCGATGAGGTTGTCCACCTCGACCATGACCGGCAGGTTGGTGTTGCGCGTGCCGTCCGGATCGCGGCCGAGGATGCGGAAGTAGTTCGATTGCGTCGGCGCAGCGGCGTGCGTCCGGCACATGGTCCAGAGATTGGAGAAGGCGATGAGGTTGCCAGCTGTGGCCTCGGTGGAGAAGGCCGCCGGGGGGCTGGTGTAACGGTCGTGGTTCTTGACCACGTCGTAATTGTCCTTCTGGCCGCCGAAATAAGTTTCGCCGTACGAGGCCGCGGGGTGTTCATCCGTCTCATAGAGGCCCCAATACTGGCCGTTCAGGTAAAGGTGGTAGTAGCGCGAGCGGCGATAGGGTTGCCCCATGTCGCCCAGCGTTTTGCGGGCGAAGACCTCGCGCACCATCGTGTCCTGCGTGCTGTTGTCGTTGCGCGGCCAGGAATAGTTCTGGCTGGTGCGCAGCGCGAAGACATCGAATTCATCCGCGCCTTCGTCCTCGAAGAGCGGGTACTTCAGCTTGCCCGCGCCGTATTCCTTGCGGAAATAGACGCGGAACGAGTGTTTGTAGAAGCCGCTGCTCCGGCTGGCCCCACCGCGAATGCGCAGGCCGGCATTCTCCTGGAAGCGGCCCTGCACGGCATTGGTTGGGCTGATGAGTTCCAGCGAGATGGGACGTTCCCAGATGTCGCCCTGGCCGACGGCGTTGGCGTAAATGCCGGTGGCGGCGTCGAAGAGATTCGTCATCTCGGTGACGATGGACATGGTGCCGATTTGGTAGAACGCCTCGTACCACTGGGCGAGCGTGTAGTTGGTCACGACCTGCGGGTCCATGCCGTAGTCCACCGCGTTCGCGCCCCACGTTGCCGGGAAGTATTGCGGCGGGCCGCCCGCCGGCCAGGTCTTGGCCTGCTGAATGATGTCGGCCACGAAGAGGTAGCTCGCGCTGTCCACGTCGCTCGGCTTCCAGTTCGTCTTGAAGGCGCGGGTGCGGACCACGGTGGTGTTCGTGATGGTGAAGGCGTTGGTGTAAAGGAAGCCCTTGCCCGGCCCCGGCTCATCGCCGTTGAACGACACATAGACCAGCGCGTCCGGCGTGCCGGAGGTGATGGAGAGCGAGAAGGCGTTGGTGAAGTAGCCGCGGTCGATGCTGAAGTGCGTGTCCTTCACGTAGTCGAGATACCAGATCACGTCGTTGAAGGCGCCCATCGTGACCTGATCGAGAAAGACGTTGGTGACTTGCTGCACGCGCGTGGCGATGAGCTGCGGCTGGAAGAGCGCATCACCATTGGCCACGCTGTGGTTGAGTACATGCACCGCGAGCAGGTTGGTGCCGTTGAGCAGCAACGGAATGCTGGCGGAAAGGTCGATGCTCTCCTGCACCGTGGCATTGGTCAGCGCGCGATCCGCGGTGGCGGTCGAGTCAAACGCGAGGCCGACCGGCGCGTTGCGACGCGCGATCTCGGTGCCGTTGAGGTAAGCTACGAAGCCGTCGTCATAACGCACGTTCAACGTGAGCGTGTCCGGCGTGTTCGTGCTCACGAACGGCATCCGCACGAAGGCCGAGGGATTCTTCTGGTACATCAGGTTCTTGATGTCGGTGGTGAAGTAGGGCTGCAACCCGCTGCCGAGGCTGGCGGTGATGACAACTTCACCCATCGAGAGCACGTTCTGATCGTCCTGGGCGGTGCCGGTGCCGATGCCGGAATTATCCGGATCGGGTGTGCGATGCACGATGATGGTGCGGCCCTGGACCGGGCCGCCCGTCAGCGTGACGAGGTTGTTGGTCAGATAGGCCGGGCCGTTCAGCGTGTTTTCCGGATTGAGCAACGGCGAAATCCAGTTTGTGACCGAGCCGGCGAGATTCGTGGTGATGATCGAGATCGTGATGTCGCGCAAGCGCCACTGGCAGCAGCCGCCACCACGATTGAAGAGCACGACTTCGTAGATCGCCATCTCGTTGGTCAGCGTGATCTGCCAGAACGCGTTGTTATCCGTGCTGGCCGTGTGGGTGAAATCCAAGAAGTTGTTGTTGATGGCAAGTGTGGCTGGGTAAGTCGTGCCGTTGTAAGTGGTGCTTTGAATGGCCGTGCCGCTGGGCGCGACGTTTACCGGCACGCCACCGGTTTGATTCGTGTCGTACCCCACCGACGGCGGCGCCACACCGTTCGTCCACGCGCTGTCCGGCGTGTAGCTCAACTGGTTCCAGTCCGCCGGCAGCCCGGGCGCATTGGTCGGCACGAGCACCTGCGGAACCGTCGCGGCCAGCGGCTGGGTCACGATCAGTTTCTGCGCGATGCCGAACGCCACGTCCTCCTTCACGGCCGGATAATTCGCGAACGCATTCACGATGTTGCTGCCATCGGGCTTGACCAGCGCGAGGTAGCCGCCGTCCTTGTTCAACTGAAAATTCGTGTGCAGGCGGTTGGTGTCGGCGGTGCGGTTCTTGGCCGAGGCATAGACCACGAGGAAGCCATTCCCCGGCAGCGTCACTGGCGGAAAGGCCCACTTGGTCAACTGGAGCGGGTTGTCGGTGAGATAGTAGCCGGCGAGGTTGAACGGCGTGGCGTTGGGATTCTGGATCTCGATCAGGTCGGCGTACTGGCCGTCCTCGTCCGTGGCCACGCCCGCGTTGTCCGGGACAAACTCGGCTATGAACGGATCGGCGGCGCGCAGCGGCAGCACGGCGAGCAAGGGCACGAGCAGGAGCAGACGACACAGGATTGTCACGTCGGCAAAAGACGACTTAACGGAGTTACGCATAGGATTTCCAATTCGTTTGGGATTGGGAGGAGTATGTACGCTCTGGTGTCGGCTCGTCCACTCTTGGCTACACGTAACCGCAGTGGGCCACCGTGCTGTCGGACCGCGGCAAGCCGCGCTTGCGGCCAACCGACGATTTGGCCCGGCCCGCCATTAGCTTACAATTCCAGACATGGGAATCCCTTTGACGATGATTGCACGCAAAACCACTTACGCTCTGGAGGTTTATCAACTGCCCCGGCCTTTCCGCTCCATGGACAGTGTCACGGGCGCGACGCGACTGCACAGTTATGAGTCATCCACGGACTTCGGAGCTTTCCACAAAGGCGACACCTTCAGTGACAGCCAGCCCACCAAATACCTGGGGACCATCCAGCAGGTGCATCATTGGCTGGGCGAGGGCGAAGGGCCGGATCTGGTGCATCGCACCGTGCTCTACTTGTTCAACGAGGGGTGAGCGAAGGAGCGTAGGGTAGGGCGACGCTGTCCTCAGCGCGCCGGAGTGAGGTGTGGGCTGTTCGATGGCGATTTTCCGATGCGCGGCACGGTGAGGACAGCGCGCCCTACCATCACCGGCCTTCCACACGGATCTGGCCCAACCGCATTTCCTCGCTCAAGGCTGGCGCAGCTTCGCCCCGCCGTTGCCTTCCTCCACGTAGAAGGCGCCGCCGAAGGTCGTGGTCTTGAGATACTGCTCCCAATGCCGCAGGCCGATGGTGCGACTGGCCTTCACGGTCTCGGTCCTGGGCTTGCCGGAGGGTGCCTGGCCGCCCACGAGCGCCTCGGAGAGCACGCGGCCATCCATGGGTTGCGGCGGCTTGACGCCGAGGATGGAGAGAATGGTCGGCGCCACGTCGGCATTGCTGGAAGGCAGATCGTTCACCAACCCCGCGCGGAAGCTTGGCCCGCTGCCGATGAGCGTGTTGTGCATGTCGAAGCGGCTGAGCGAGGCGTGCGTGCCCGCCCCGCGCTTGCTGCCCTCGCTGAGCACGTAGCCCGGCGCGCCAAACTCGTTGACCTCTTCGGTCCATTTGAAGGACACGAGCAGATCGGGGGCGGTGTCCGCCGCATCCATGCGCACGGAGGCGAGCGGAAAGGTTCCCGCCAGGGGAGTGCGCGACATGATCACGCCGGCGAACTCGGAATTTTGCAGGAAGTCCACCAGCTTGCGGATGACTTCCTCCTGGCGTTCCACCACGTAGAGCATCGCACTGCCGCCGAGACCGACGACCATCACGTCGCCCGGTTCGGCATCCTCGAACTTCTTCGTCGCCTTGAAGCCCTGCTTCTTGAGGATGTCCGCCAGATCGAAACCGCGCGCGATGGTCGAGAAGCCGTGATCGGACACGACCAGCACGTCGGTCTTGTCGCGAATTTTTTTCTCCTCGAGGGATTTCAGAATGGAGGCGAGGCGCTTGTCGCTGCTTTCCAGCGCGGCCAGCGCGTTGTCCGAGCCGGGGCTGGCGTTGTGTTGCGAGGCGTCCGGCTCGCTCAACCAGACGGTGGTGAACTTGGGCACCGATTTCTTCCAGGCCACTTCGCGCAGCGCCTTCACCGTCCACTCGTCGCGGCCCGTGTTGGGAATGGAGTTGGTGGGGAATTTCTTGTCGTTCACCTTCTCCACGTCGTCCTGGAGCGAGGAGGGCATCACGCGGCCGTTGTAAATCACCACGGAATCCTTGCTCGCGCCCGTGGGCTTGCGCTGGGCCCGGTCGTGCAGCAGCGCCACCGGCTTGGTCCCCGCGATCACGGTGGGGATGTTCGCGGCCTGGAGAATCTCCGCCACGGTGGGCACCCGGATGTATTTGCCGCCCGTGGCCAGGTCGCCACGGCGAATCATCTCCAACCCCTCGGTGGCGTTAGGCCCGAGCCAGCCGATCTCGGGCCGATACTCGCTGTTGGCGACGATGCCGCTGCGGTTCGGATAACAGCCCGTGGCCAGCGAAGTGCCGTTTACTTCCGTGGAACTGACATAGATGGAATGATGATTGGCAAAGAAGGTGCCCTTCTGAGCCAGTTCATAAAGCGTGGGCGTGTATTGCGCGCTCACGAAATCCGGCCTCATGCCATCCCAGACCACCAGCACCAGATGCTCGGCCTTCTCGGCGGCGGCCCCGGCCGCAGTCCAGAACAACGAGCCAACACATGTAACGAGACTGCAAATAATCCGAGCGTTCATTGGACGGGGACGATGCGGAGAAGACCTCCGCGTGGCTAGGAAATTACTGCTTCGGCCGGGGGCTCGCCCAGGTGGACCATTGCCACCCGGAGGGGGGCTTATTCGTCCGCCTGAAGGAGCGCCCGCGCCTCCTCGGCTTCTTCCTCGGGGACTTGCACGAGAATGCCGCCGGCGGCCAACGGCCCGCCTTCCAGGCCGAGTGCCGATTGGTCGTGTAACAGGGTCACGAGGAACTCGGCGGCCTCGAGACGGGAGCGAACCACGTCCGCTTCGGTGGGATTGAAGGACCTGAAAATGGTGGCGAGCTTCAGGCCGCGACCGCTTCGGTCTGTTTCACTTCGGCGAAAATGATCACGCCGGCTCCGGTTTGCAACATGCTCGAGACTTGCACGTAGGCGACCTGCCCGACGAGGTGCTGGGCCTGGTTGATGACGACCATGGTGCCGTCATTGAGGTAGCCCAGACCCTGGCCCTTTTCCTTGCCCTCGCGGGCGATGCGCAGGTGCAGGATTTCGCCGGGCAAGATGACCGGCTTCAGCTTGGTCGCGATCTCGGCCACGTTCACGCAGGGCACGGATTGGAGTTCCGCGACCTTGGCCAGGTTGAAATCCGTGGTGAAGAGTTTGCCGCCCACCGCCTTGGTCAGCCGCACGAGTTTGCCATCCACTTCCTTCTCCTCCGGGAAATCGCCTTCATGGATCTTCATCTCGTTGCGCGTGCCGTGCTGGATGCGGTTGAGCATGTCGAGACCACGGCGGCCCCGGGCGCGGCGTCCGGCGTCGGGCGAGTCGGCGATGCCTTGCAGCTCTTGCAAAACAAAACGTGGCACGATGATCAATCCCTCGATGAGCTGGGCTTCGATCAGATCCACCACGCGGCCGTCGATGATGGCGCTGGTATCGACCACGAGCGGGTTCTCCGGCTTGCTCTGGGAGGCGAAGCGCACGTAGGGGATGATGAGCGAGAAGTCCTCCTTGTTGCTGCGCATGGCCAGGATGATGCCGAGGTAGCCGAAGCCCAGGAAAAGCCCGAGCCGGATGACCCATTGGGCGTTGGGGCTGGCGGTCTCGAACAGTTGCGAGGCGTTCAACAGCCAGGCGATGAACGTGCCCAGAAGCAACCCGAAGGTGACGGCGGAAAAGGCGCGGAGGGAAAAGCCCTTGAGCATTTCATCCACCGCAATCACCAGCCCGCCCAGCCCGAAGCCGATGGCCAGACCGTAGGCCGGCCCGTAAACCAGGTTGGGGTATTTCTGGCTCACCGCGTAACCGGCCACGGTGCAGAGGCAGAGGAAAAAAATGCGGATAGCCCAGAGCGAGGTCTTCATTTGGACTGGGTCTTGCCCGAGTAAACGGGCGGCGTCTTGTTGGGCGGTTCCTTGGGCTTGTAGAGCAGTCCGTAGCGATTGAGGTTGCTGCCCAGCACCGCGAGGTTGCTGACGGTCAAGGACAGGTTGGAGCGCATGTCCTCGTCCTTGAGGAGGCCGCCGACCATTCCTTTGCCAGATTGCATGTCCGCCGTCATAAGTTTGAGATCCGCCGTGGCGGCGCGAAGGTTTTTCATCGCTTCGTTCAGCTCCACCTTGTTGGTGAGGATCGTCTCATCCACATCCATCGCCACTTTATCGAGCTTGCTTGAGAAATGGAGCAGGTTGGTCAGGGAGAGGGCCAGCACGGGCCGGCTGTTGGAAATCATGCCCGAGGCGTTATCCATCAGCCCGGCGGCGCGGGCCGAGGCGCTCTCGAAATGCTGAAAGGTGAGCGAGAGGTTGGACAAGGTGCGGGTGTCGAGCACCTGGTCGTTGAGACGCGTGACCGCCTCGTTCACGGTCGCGCCCAGTTGCTCGAAGCGCTTGATCAGGCTGTTCGCGGACTGGGCCACTTCCTGGAGGTTGAACGGCTCGGTGCCCTCCACCACGTCGCCGTCCTTAAGCAAAGGCTCTTCGGGTGAGCCGGGCGTGACATTCACAAACTGGTCCCCCAACACGCCCTGCTGTTCGATGACGAAGCGGCTGTCTTTGCGCAGTGGAAACTCCGCCAAGATGGTCAACTCTACGGTGACGCCCTTGTTTTTGTGATCGAGTTCAATGCGGGTGGCGTTGCCGATGCGCACCCCCGAGAGAGACACATCCGCGCCTTCCTTCAAGCCCGCCACACTGCGTGTGGTCATGGTGACATGGTACTTGCGTTTGAAGAGCCCGGCGCTGCGGCTGAAGTTCAGCAGCAGCCCGGCGATCAGCGCCAGGCCGATGAATACAAACAGCCCCACCTTGCCCGCGTGACGTTTCTCGTTCATGTCAGTCTCCTTCTTTCTCCGAAATTCCGTTCACAAAGTTATGCACCACCGGATCGCTGGAACTGAAGATTTCCTCCGGCGTCCCCTCCACGTAAATTTTCCCTTCCCGCAGCATGACGATGCGCTGCCCCACCCGCCGCGCGCTCCGCATGTCGTGGGTCACGACCACGGTGGTCACGTTCAGGCGGTCACGCACGCGCACGATCAGCTTGTCGATGCTGTCCGAGACCACCGGATCGAGTCCCGTGGTCGGCTCGTCGTAGAGCACGATCTCGGGGCGATAGACGATGGCGCGGGCCAGGCCGACGCGCTTGCGCATGCCGCCGGAAAGTTCCGAGGGCTTCTTGTTCTCGATGCCGGGCAACTCGACCATTTCCAGCGCCTCGGACACGCGGCGATTCAACTCGGCGGGGGCCAGGTTTTTTTCGCGGCTGAGCGCGAAGCCCACGTTCTCCGCCACGCTCATCGAGTCGAAGAGGGCCGCGCCTTGAAACAACATGCCGAACTTGTGGCGCACATCGATGAGCCGACGTTCGTCCATGCGCACGATGTTCTCGCCGTCGATGATGACCTCGCCCGAGTTCGGTCGCATCAGGCCCACGAGGTGCTTGAGCAGGATGCTCTTGCCGCCGCCGCTGCTCCCGATGATGACCACGGATTCGCCCTCGCCAATCCGGAGGTTCACGCCGTCCAACACGGTTTGGGAGCCGAAGCTCTTCTTCAGGTCGCGCGCTTCGATCATGTCGCGGGCAGGACGCGGTTCAGGAACAGGGTGAGGAAGAAGTTGCTGATCAACACGGTGATGGACGAATAGACCACCGCCTCCGTGGTGGCCCGGCCCACGCCCACCGCGCCCTCACCGCAGGTCATGCCTTTGTGGCAACTGATGACCGAGATGATGCCGCCATAGGCCACGGACTTGATCAGGCCGGTCAGCACATGGATGGCTGAGGTGTACTGGAGCATGTTCGACCAGACGTAGGTGCGGTCGATTTTGAAATAATACACGGCCAGCAGCCAGGCCGCGCCGATGCCGAGCGAAATCGAGATCGCCGTCAACACTGGCATGGCGATGAGCGTGGCCAGCACGCGGGGCAGGACGAGGTAATCGACCGGATGCGTGGCCAGGGTGCGGAGCGCGTCGATTTGCTCCGTCACTTTCATGGTGCCCAGTTCCGCCGCGAGCGAGGCCCCGACCCGGCCCGCCACCATCAAGGCCGTCAAGACCGGTCCTAGTTCGCTGCTCATGGAAACGCTGACCAGCGCGAGCGTGCCGGTGTCCATGCGGACCTTGTGGAACTGAAAATAGGTTTGCGCGCAAAGCACCATGCCGGTGAAGGCGCCGGTGATGAACACCACCGACTGGGATTTCACGCCGATGTGGTAAAGCTGATAGGTCAGGTCGCGCCGGGACAACTTGCCCGAGAACAGGCCGCGCGCGACCTCGCGCACCAGCAAAGCCAGTTCGCCCAGTCCCGTCATCCAGCCCCGAACATCCAACACGGTCAACATGCGTCCGCACCAATAACAACCGCTCTGGGCGATTTCCAGTCATTGCGTGCTGGAATTAACCCGGAGCGACTTCTACTAAACGCGGCGGGACCGGGAAAGTTCCGGCGGGAAAGAAAAGGGATGCGGCCAGAGCGCGGAAAGCCCTCGCTCCATTCCCCTCGCCGCCGCTCTCGGCCGCTGTTCGTATCCGACCTGTAACATGGAATCACTTGCCCTCCGCCAGCACGCGTCACAAACTCCGCGCGTCGATGATCGAGTTGTTCCAATTTCCGTGGAGCCCGTACTGCCTCGTGCAGCGGCGCATTTTGGAGTTTTCCCGCGCGCCCCACAAAATCACCGATGTCTCCACGGCCGACCGCTCCCTGATCTGGAAGCTGACCAAGGAGCGCTACTACCAGCTTCCGGTTTTGCGGGACGGGCGCAACGTCCTCTTCGAGACGGACGACAACTCCCAGGTCATTGCCAAGTACCTCGATGATCGCCTCAAGCTCGGCCTGTTTCCGCCGCACCTCGAAGGCGTGCAGGACATCCTCTGGCGCTACATCGACAACGAGGTGGAGAGTTACACCTTCAAGCTCAACGACGCCTATTTTACCGAGTTTGTGCCGCGCGCCGAGCAACTGGCCTATCGCCGGCACAAGGAGCGCAAGTTCGGGCGCCATTGCCTGGAGCGTTGGCGCGAGCAGGAGAAAACCCTGCGCGCCGAGCTGGCCGCGCTGCTCTTGCCCTTCGAGCAGATGCTGGCCCAGCGCGACTTCCTCCTCGAAGACCGCCCTCGCTTCGTCGATTTCGATCTCTGGGGCATCCTGGCCAATTACAAATTCAGCGGGCACCACCAGTTCTCCGCCGCCCACTCCGGGCTGCGCCGCTGGTACGCCCGCCTGAGCAAAATCAATTCCGCCACCGCCGACACCCGCCAACGCCGCTCGTGAAAAATTACATTCTCGACACCAACGTTCTTCTCCACGACCCGCAATCGCTCTTCAGCTTCAAGGACAACAACGTCCTGATCCCCATCGAGGTCATCGAGGAGGTCGATCGTTTCAAACGCGAATCCTCGGAGCTGGGCCAGAACGCGCGCGCTGTTTCGCGCACGCTCGACTCCTTGCGCGCCCAGGGCCACCTGAACGAGGGCGTCACGCTTTCCACCGGCGGCACCCTGCGCATCGTCTTCCATGACGCCAACGGCAACGGCAGCACCGTCTTCGGCAACAAGTCCGTGGACAGCCGCATCGTCACCCTGGCCCGGGCCATTCAGCAGGAGAACGCCAAGATCAAGACCATCGTGGTCAGCAAGGACATCAACTTGCGCATCAAGGCCGACGCCCTGGGTCTCGAGGCCGAAGATTACGAGACCGATCGCGTGCTGCTCACCGATCTCTACACCGGCATGGTTGAAATCAGCGTGCCCGCCGAAGCGTTGAACGCCTTCCGCGCCAAGGGCGAACTCGCGGTGCCCGGCGGGAAAAAATATTTCCCCAACGAGTACTGCACGCTCATCGACGAGGCGAATCCCAAGCGCACCGCCCTGACCAAGGTCGATGCCACCGGCACGAAGCTGCTGCCTATTCTCGACTCGAAGGAGGGCGTGTGGGGCATCAAACCGCGCAACCGCGAACAGCACTTCGCCTTCGATGCCCTCCTCGATGACCGGGTGAAGCTTGTCACCCTCATGGGCAAGGCCGGCACCGGCAAGACCCTCATGGCCATGGCCGGCGGATTGCGCCGCGCTGTGCTCGACCGGGAATTCCGCCGCGTGGTCGTGGCCCGCCCGACCATCAGCATGGGCAAGGAGATCGGCTTCCTGCCTGGCACCATGGAGGAAAAGCTCAATCCCTGGATGCAGCCCATCCACGACGCCCTCGAAATGCTCAGCGACCTGAACATGGGCAACGAGAACCGCCGCGGGGCCGACCTGATGCGCTCCGGCATGATCGTGGTCGAGGCGCTCAGTTACATTCGTGGCCGCAGCATCGCGCACCAGTTCATGATCATCGACGAGGCGCAGAACCTCACCCCGCTCGAAGCCAAGACCATCGTCACCCGCGTCGGCCACGGCACCAAGATCGTGTTCACCGGCGACCCTTACCAGATCGACAACCCCTACGTGGACTCGTCCTCAAACGGCTTCAATTACCTGGTGAGCAAGTTCAAGGAGCAACCCATCGCCGCGCACATCGAGCTGCAAAAGGGCGAGCGCTCCGAACTGGCCGAACTGGCGGCGAATCTTCTGTAGGGGTTGCGACTACTGAGACTCGTCTAATAGAGTGACAAGCGGGCCGGGTGCGGGCAGGATGGGGCCATGTCCAAGCAACGCGATCATGGAGCGATGGAGAAGCGGCGGCTCCAAGCGGTGAAGCTGTTCCAAGCGCAACTGTCCAACAGCGAGATTGCCCGCCGCCTGGCGGTCCACCGCCAGTCCGTCGGGGTCTGGCGGCGGCAGTGGCAGCAGGACGGCAAGCCGGGCTTGGCGAGCAAAGGTTCCGCCGGCCCGAAAAGCCGGATCACGTCGGCGCAGGCGGACGCGATCGCCCAGGCGGTGCTGGATGGGGCCGGGGCCGCCGGCCACGCCACGGAGGTCTGGACGCTGCCCCGCATCGCCCGGCTGATCGAGGATCAGTGCGGAGTGAAGTATCATCCCGGCCATGTCTGGCATTTGCTGGACCGCCTGGGCTTCAGTTGTCAGCAACCCTCCCGGCGGGCGCTCGAACGGAACGAGCCGGAGATCCGGCGCTGGCAGCGCCACCGCTGGCCGGCCTTAAAAAAAAGCCCGACGTGAGGCCCGGACCATTGTCTTCATTGACGAAAGCGGCCTGAGCACCCGCCCGCACCGGGTGCGAACTTGGGGCCGCAAAGGCCAGACCCCCGTGCTCCAGGAAACCTTCAACTGGCAGCGCCTCTCGCTGATCGCGGGTCTGAGTTGGAAAGGGTTCCTCTTTCGGATGCATCCCGGGAGCATCCGTTCCCCGCAGGTGATCGAGTTTCTGGAAGTTCTGCTCCGCCACCTGCCCGGCCCGTTGCTGGTCATCTGGGATGGAGCGCCCATTCACCGCAGCGCGCTGGTGCGGGACTTTGTGACGGCGACCACGGGCCGGTTGGTGGTCGAACGCCTCCCAGCCTACGCGCCGGAGCTCAACCCGGTGGAATACCTCTGGGGCCACCTCAAGGAACATGAACTGG
>JANOQV010000086.1:0-6603 GCA_031414955.1 Pedosphaera sp.
CGCAGGGAACGGCGCGAGCGAGGCGACTTTCTCACCGCGACCGACGGCAAGCGCCGGCTTGTCCTGGAGGAAGAACGGAATGTCCGAGCCCAGCGAGGCGGCGATGGCATCAAGCTGCGTCAGCGTCAGCGGGGAGCCGAAGAGCTCGTTCAAGGCCAGCAGCGTGGTGGCCGCGTTGCCGCTGCCTCCACCCAGACCGGCGGCCATCGGAATCTTCTTTTCCAGGTGGATGCTAACTCCGTCTGTGATGCCGCTGCGCTCCAAAAACGCCGCTGCTGCCCGGTGAACCAAATTGCCTGCGTCCGCAGGCAACGTCGGCTCGCTACAGGTCAGGGTCAGGCCGTACGCGGTGCGCTCGAAGGCCAATTCATCGCACAGGTTCACCGGTTGCATCACGGTTTCCAACTCATGAAAACCGTCCTCGCGACGGCCCAGGATGTTGAGCAGAAGATTGACTTTACAGGGCGATGGTCTGGTCAGGGTCACGACATGAAAAATGCGCCAACACCGGAGTGATGCTGGCGCATGAAAAAGTGGATCAATTCAGTTGTCGAAGATCCGGAAGCGGCTGCCGGGAATCATCGGGGCTACGTCGCCGCCGCTGAAACCCAGCGAGGTGTCGGTCGCGAAAATCGAGTCGCTCAACAACCCTGGGCGATAACTGTCCGGGTAAGCCGGGTATTCCGAGAGGGTCATGCCGCCCCACGGATAGGTCTTGTTGCGCAGGTTGGCGTCGGGATAAGTGCGATTCGCGGAAACCTTATGCGGTTCGTAGCTGGGGATGGGAAAGGTGACCACCTCGTAAAGACCGATGCCGGTGCGGACAATCGTGCGATTCAGGCCACGCAGAAATCCCGTGGTCGGGACCGTGTCCGTGCTTTCCCAAAGCGCGGTTTGTTCCATGGAGCGGCGGATTTCACCGAGGCGAAAGATTTCCGTCGTGTTCAGCAGGCCGCGGCCCAGCTTCTTTTCCGGTCCGGCACAGCCGGTCACCAAGACTGTCAGGCCCGCGAGCGCCAAGAGAAATGAGATTCGCATAGTCGTTTTGTGTTCGCGGCGCACCTTACGAGCGAGGTGCTGAAAGGTAAAGCGGTTTTGTCCGGCCGTGACCCGCGCGCAGCTTCTGCTTCATGCGCTTGTCGGGCAGGCGCGGACGTTGGGAATGCCACGAAACGGGCTTGAATCCTCAACTCATTTTCGATCTGGATCCGTGAACACGCAGTGGCTGTGATTATTGGATGAAGGAAAGGCCCGCCATTTCACCAACGGGGTTGGCCGGCACCCAAGCAATCGTCGCAGGCAGGCTTCCGCGGGAAATACAACGTACTAACGAGCGTCGCGGCGAGAAACTGCGTGGCGACGAACAGGGCCACCATGTCACCATAACCAATCCAGTTTGGATCCAATGAAACTGACCAATGCCGCATCGCCCCATTCACCAGGCGCAGGATCGGGTCATGGATCATGTAGCAGGCGAAGCTGCTACCCCCGAGCAATACGACCCATCGGCTCGACAGATGCCGCGCAACCGGTGATCAAGGTGGTCTGTCTGGCCAGCGACGAGCTTTGCAGCAAACTGCTCAAGGTCGCGCAGCAGGAACCGCGGGAACCCCAGCACCTGCCTGAACACCCCCCAGCACCGGTTCCACCGTCTATTTCGTCAAACCCTATTTCGCCCGACCGACTTTCGTGCGCAGCAGGTGGCGCAAATGATCCGTGGGCACCGCGTCTGATCCTGGTGGCGCGGGATCGGGGAGTGCGCCTAAATCTGCCGCCGTGCGATAGTGCGACGTTTTCTCCACCGACGCATAGACCGTGATCCCGCTGGGGGTGCCGTCGGAACTTTGCTCGACGGCCTGGCCCGCCGCCGCACGGTAGCAACCGCTGTCCACCCGCACCTCCGTCGGCACGTCCACGCCGACTGGAATGCTTTGCAGAGTGGAGGACCACCTGTTGTTTGTCATTACGCACGGCACTCCCGCGCTGGCCCACGATGTGCGGGCTCTCGGTCCCGACCGCCACCTGCGCGTTGTAGGTTAGAGGGCTTGGACGAGGGCCTGGCGGAGCAGCGCCTGATTCTCTCGGCCGAACGTGCAAAGCGTGTCGTGGTCGAGATGGGGGTTGACGCAAAGGTAGCGGTCGCTGACGTGACGTTAGATCATCGCTTCGATCTGGCGGCTGGCGAAAGTGCTTGTGGCCTAGCAGTAGTTTCGCAGCGAGAGCAGCATCCGGGGCGGGTAATGTTCGGAACCGGTGCCCTTGTGGTTGCGACGGAATCGGGTCAACGGCAGAAAAACGATGCCGTCGAGGACCAAGTGGGCGAGATCATCATCATGCACCCGCACGCGCAAGTCGGGCGCCATGTGCATCGGCGTGTCGCGGTCGAGGTTGAGGAAACGAAAAGGAATGGAGAGATGATCCGCGCCAGGCCTCATTTTGTAGAGAAATGCTTCAAAAGCCCCAACCTCAAAGTCCAACTGACTGCTAGGGAATCGCTGACACTTCAATAAAAAAGCCGCCTCTTACGAGGCGGCTTCGTGCAAATAAAAAACTGTCTGATTACTTCCGGCGACGGAAGAGAGCAACAGCCCCCAAGCCGAGCAATCCGAGAGCAATGCTGGAAGGCTCCGGAACCGGCACAATGACGATGGGGCTAAGCCCATTGCCGGCGATGGAGTTGGGCAGCGTCGGAGACTCAGTCAACGTAAAGGAGAACGCACTGGATTGACCAAGGAACACGCTACCATCACCGCCAAGGCCGGCCGCATAGGCCGCCTCATAGGTCGGATAAACGGTGCTGGCGAGCCATGCACGTACCTGCAGAAGCACGGTGCCTGTGGTCAGCGCCAACGTACGAGTGCCGCCGCTGAAACGCCCTGCTGAGAAGCAATTGGTTACGTTGCCGACCAAAGTAAGGCTATTAAGATCGCCAACAGTCCCGACGTAGAGACCCACCTGAGTGTCGTTTTGCACAGCACTACCGACGGCGGCAATCCCGGTCTGAATGTTGGTGATTGTTGTGCCAGCATTATTCGCAAAGATGAGCTGACCCTGCCCGTACGATGCGGCAGCGGCAATCATCAGCGACGCAGTGATAATTAGTTTTTTCATGACTGATTTGTGTTTGTTTGTTTAGGGTTTGATTTGACTAGTTTACGCTGAAAGAACGCGTCCAAGTACGAACTCCGACGTAGGGTTCCTGATGGAGGAAAATGGCCCCACCAACTGGCGGAATCACTACATCTGTCCAAGCCCCACCAATGTAGTAGATGGGATCAGTATACGTCTGGCCACCTTGATTCCAAGACAAGACGTAATCGTCTTCATGTGCAACGAATCCCACACCAGGAGCGTCCAACGCGATTGCTTGAGGAACGATAGAGGAAATCAAGCTGTAACCAAGTGCGCAATTCGCAATATTGGTGTTAACTAGAGCAACCCCTTGAGGAACTTCACCGACAAAAGTGAGCGGAACCTTCGTCGCCGCAGCGATCGTTTCACAATGCACAAAGAAGCCCTCACCAGGCTGAATGCTAAGATCTGGGCTCCATGAACCGCCGATGTAGTAAGCTGGATCACCAAAACTTCCAGCCCCCGAGTTGGCGGTCGGATCCCAGCGCAGAATGTAGGAGTCTTCCGGCGCCACGGGCATGGTGGTGTTGATATTATTGTTCGTTCCGTTGAGCGGATTGGACACCAAGTTGTAACCATTGGTCAGCTGAACGGTGACGTAACCGACGGCGTTTACGGAGTAAACCGTTTGCGCCGACGAGACTGCGAGACCTGCCGCAACGACCGCGGCAGCCAGTAGAATTGTTTTTGTTCTCATGTGTTTTGTTGTTTATTTGTTCCGTGTGTGGGCGAACTTTCGCAATGCAAGAGGCAGGAGTCAAACATTTTTTTATTTTTTTGAACGCTCCAAGCATCGTTCAAAACAACCACAAACAGGCTGCCTTTCCTTTTCCAGAGGCATTTAGACCCCGTCATGAGCTTTTGGCCGAGCTGGCGTGAGGGTGGATGTTGAGAGCGGGCCACCGGGCCACCCAGGCGAAACAGTTTTACTTTCCTCACGCCCACCCGTCTCAACTCCGCCCTTGCCCCGCCACTTTGGACTTTGGACTTCGAGCCTTGCGCCCTAAAATCTTCCTGTGCTTCTGACCCTGATTCTCAGTGCGCTGACGGCGCTCGGCTTGGGCCTACTGTTCTGGCAGTTCCTCGCGGCGCGGCGCTTTCCGTTGCATGCGCGGGTCCAGGACGAGTCCTTTTCCCCCGCCATCACCATTCTCAAACCGCTCAAGGGCTTCGATGAGCACACGATTCGCTGCCTGCGAAGCTGGCTCACGCAAAAGTATCGCGGCCCGATGCAAGTGCTCTTCGGCGCGGCCGACGCGGATGATCCCGTCTGCCTGCTGGTGCGGGAACTGTTGCGGGACTTCCCGGCCGTGGACGCCCAACTCATTCTTACCCCTGCGCGACTGGGGCCGAACGGCAAGGTCGCGAACCTCGCCCAGCTTGCCCCCCATGCGAAACATCCCCTGCTCTGCCTGGCCGATGCCGACGTGCGAGCACCAGCGGATTTGCTGGCCAACCTCGTCGCCCCCTTGCGCGACCCGGGCGTGGGCCTGGTCAATTGTTTCTACCGCCTGGCCCGCCCCGCCACCCCCGCCCTGCGCTGGGAAGCGGTGGCGGTGAACGCCGACTTCTGGAGCCAAGTGCTGCAAGCCAACACCCTCAAGCCCCAGGATTTCGCCCTCGGCGCGGTCATCCTCACCCGCCGCGACTCCCTCACCAAGCTCGGCGGCCTCGAGTCCCTCGTCGATTACCTGGCCGATGACTACCAGCTCGGCCACCGCATCGCGCGGAGCGGGCAGCGCATCGCGCTTTCCCCCGTGGTCGTCGAATGCTGGGACCGGCCGATGGGTTTTCGCGCCGTCTGGAATCACCAACTGCGCTGGGCCCGCACCATCCGCGCCAGCCAGCCCGCGCCCTATTTCTTCAGCATCCTCAGCCACGCCACGCTCTGGGCCGCCTTGCTCGCGCTCTTCGGAAACCTCGGCGGATTCCCGCTCGTGCCGGAGGCGTGGCTCTACGGCGGTGCCCTCCCACCTCGCCTGCAACACGCCCTGGCCCCGCTCCAGGTGCCTTGGGTCCTGCTGGCCTTCGCGGTCGTGCTCGCCACCCGCCTCCTCCTCGCCGCCTCCCTCCAACAACGCCTGACCCAGGAGCGCGGCGCGCGCGGCCAGAGCTGGTTCGTGCTGCTCAAGGATTTCCTCGGCGTGGCCATTTGGGCGGCGGCCTTTCTCGGCAACACCATCGAATGGGGCGGCCAGAAAATGCGCCTGGCCCGGGGCGGACGCTTGCGACCGGTGGTGAGCAAGGGCCGCCGGTGATTTTACGGGGCGAGGGCGTCCGGGAGTTTTTCCGTGCTTGTTGCCCTCAAACTGCTTTCATCTCCCCTGCGTGGACTCACAACAGCTCGAAAAATTACGCATCCGCTCCGAACGCAAGCAGCGCAGCCGCAGCGCGCCCTGGTTCATCATCCTCGGCGTCCTGGCCCTGACGGCTGCGGCCGTTTACTTCGCCTGGCCCCGCGGCGAGAAAGACGGCACCCCCGCCACCGCCGCCCAGACCGCCCGCCCCGACTCCGCCGCCCCTGCGCCGACCAACCCCGCCGCCACCCGCAGCGCCACCGACACCCTCCTCACCGTCAGCGGCTACATCGTCAACCGCGAACGCATCGAGATTTCCCCCCGCTTCCTCGCCGTCGTGAAATGGATCGGCGTGCGCAAAGGCGACGCCGTGACCAACGGCCAGATCGTCGTCCTCCTCGATGACGCCGAACACAAAGCCCGCCTCGCCGAAGCCCAGGCCCAGGCCACCCACGCCGCAGTCGCCGTCGAGAAAGCCAAAATCGACTACGCCCGCGTGCAAAAACTCATCGCCGAAGCCATCGAGACCAAACAATCCGAAGACGACGCCCGCCTGCGCGTCGAGGCCGCCCAGGCCACCCTCGAACAAGCCCAAGCCGCCGTCCTACTCGCCCGCACCCACCTCGACTGGACCATCATCCGCTCCCCCATCAGCGGCGTGGTCCTGGAAAAACTCGTTGACCAAGGCGAACTCGTGACCCCCCAAAGCTTCGGCGGCGGCCGCGGCCCCAGCACCGCCTTCCTCGCCGTGGCCGACCCCACCGACTTGCAGGTGGAAATTGATTTGAACGAAGCCGACGTCGCCAAAGCCACCCTTGGCCAGGAATGCCGCGTCAGCCCCGAAGCCTACCCCGACAAATCCTATCGCGGCTACGTGGCCGAAATGGCCCCCGAAGCCAACCGCCAAAAGGGCACCCTCCAAGTCAAAGTCCAAATCCGCGACCCCGACAAATTCCTCACCCCCGAACTCACGGCCAAGGTCGAGTTCCTCAAATCGAAATAACGCCCGCCCCGGCGGGCCGGGCGGATGCAGCCCAAACCCCAAGCTCCAAACCCCAAGCACCAGGGAAACCCCAAGTTCCCAAGCTCCCATCGGCCCCGGCACCTCGAGGCCACCGGCCCGATGAGGAGCTGGACCACCGGCTTGGAGCTTGGGGTTTGGAGCTTCTCTGGT
>JANOQV010000087.1:0-2855 GCA_031414955.1 Pedosphaera sp.
CGAAGCTGCGGCGCTCGTATATCTCAGCGCATTCATTCCCGTGGGCGTGTTCTTCGCGGTGCGCGAACCGTGGCCCGCCGGCCTCACGCCGCGCACCTGGGCGCTGGTGCTGGCGCTCGGGTTCTTTCTCGCGTTTGGCAATTTCGCCGTTCTTGCGGCCTTCGCGCGCGGCGGTAAGGCCGCCGTGATCGCGCCGCTCGGCAGTCTTTACCCAATCATCAGCGTGCCCATCGCGGTGCTGTTGCTGGGAGAAAAAGTCGGACAGCGCGAGATCATCGGCATCCTTTGCGCACTGGCGTCGGTCGCGGCGCTCTCGTGGGAAACTGCTCCGGCTCGCACGGCTGAAATTTCTACAGAAGGAAACGAAGGGAACAAAGTATGAACTGGAATTGCAAAGTGCGGGAGAGAGATGCAAACCCATGCCCATGTCAGACAGCGCACGCTTGGTCCTCCGACTTTGGCACTAGCCACTCGGACACAGCTTTCAGTCCGCTCTTCGTTCCCTTTGTTTGCTTCTGTAAGCCCAGCCTTTTATGAAACCCATCACTGAACTTCTCAAAACCGGCGTCGTCCTCGGGGACGGCGGTTATCTCATCGAACTCGAACGCCGCGGATACGTGGACAGCGGCTCGGGCCGCGAGAAAGTTGGCACCGGGCGGGGCAGTGGACAATTCACGCCGGAGGTCGCCATCGAACAGCCCGATGCGCTGCGCGAACTCCATCGCGAATTTCTTCACGCCGGTTCGCAGGTGCTCCAGGCGCTCACCTTCTTTGGCACACGCGAGAAGCTCAATCGCGCGGGTTACGGTGCGGAGACCGAGACCATCAACGCCGCCGCCGTGAAACTCGCCAAGGAAGTCGCGGGAGGCAAAGCGCTCGTGGCCGGCAGCGTCTCGCGCACGCAACTCACCGAACGCGAAGGCATGGAATCGCTCGGCAAATCCCGCGATCACATCGCCGAGCAAATCCGTTTGCTCAAGGACGCGGGCGTGGATTTCCTCATCCTCGAAACTTTCTTCCACCTCGCCGAGATGAAGGTCGCGCTCGAATGCGCCGCCGCCGCCGGGCTTCCCGCCGTGGCCACGATGAGCTTCCGCCCGCTGATCACGAAATGCACCGACGGCCACACGCCCGCCGAGTGTGCCAAAGTTATGGCGGACCTTGGTGCCATCGCCGTCGGCGCAAACTGCGAACAGGACCCGAAGCGGATGCTGCCGTTGCTCCGCGAGATGCGCGCCGCGACGAACGTGCCGCTGGCCGCACAGCCCGCTGCGTTCCACACGACGGACGCCTGTCACAGCTTCACGCGGCTGCCCGCGTTCCCCGATGATCTGGAGACCATTCAGGTTTCGCGCACGGAGTTCATCGACTTCGGCAAGGTGGCGAAGAAGGAAGGCATCGGCTTCCTCGGTGGCTGCTGCGGTTGCAACGCCGCCTACATCCGGGCTTTGTCACGCGGGGTGGCGGAGGCGAAATGACGCTGAACGTCCATCCATCTGCGGACGTCGCCAACGTCGCGGCAACCGATTGTCTCGCCGGCTGGCTCACAGCACCGATGATCCGCAACGTCATTGTCGCGGCGGGCAACACGCCCATTGAGCTCTACCGGCGCATCGGTGAACGCGGGTTGAAGCTCTCGCACCTGAACGTCTTCGCGCTCGATGAATACGTGGGCGTGCCGCTCGACGAACCGCGCAACTGCGCGAACCTGATGCGCCGTTGCGTGCAGCAGGCGTGGGGGATTCCGCCCGCGCAATTCCACACTGTCAGTTCGCTGGAAGCGGACGCGCTGGCCAGCGTCCAGGAGCACGAACGCAAGATCACCAAGGCCGGTGGACTGGATGTCATCATCCTCGGCCTCGGCCAGAATGGTCATCTCGGTTTTAACGAACCCGGCAGCGAGGAAGATTCCAGCTGCCGCCTGCTCGACTTGGAACGCGTCTCCATCGAGGCGAACCGGAAATGGTTTGGCGGCGATTATGCGCCCGCCAAAGGCGTGACCGTGGGCTTGAAAACCATTCTGGCGGCGCGGCACGTTCTCATCTTGGCCTACGGTTCGCACAAGACAGCGGCGGTGAAGGCGATGGTCGAGGGTCCGCGCGGCCCGCAATGTCCAGCGTCGCTCCTGCAAGGGCATCCCGACACCCGCGTGTTCCTCGATGATGCAGCGGCGGCGAACCTTTCCGCGAAATCATGAGCGCGCCCCAGTTCATCACGATCGGCATTGATGTTGGCGGGACCAAGATCGCCGCCGGATTGATTGCGTTCCCGGAAGGACGCGTCCTGGCTCAACGCCTGACGCCGACGCTTGCCAGTCGTGGTGGCCGCTCCGTGCTCGATGATGCGCTGCGCCTGGCCCGCGAACTGGCCAGCGCAACCGAGCGCGTCGATGCCATCGGCCTGGGCGTGTGCGAATTGGTGGACCGCGATGGCAAGGTGGCGAGTTCGAATTGCATCCATTGGCAGGACCAACCGGTACGCGAGGAGCTCGGCACGATTGCGCCTGCCGTCATTGAAGCCGACGTGCGTGCCGCGGCGCTTGCGGAATCCTTGTTCGGAGCGGCGAAACCCTTCAGGACATTCCTCTACGTCACGGTGGGGACCGGCATCAGCTGCTGCCTCATGCTCGACGGCAGGCCGTATCTCGGCGCGGGGGGGGCGACCGGGACGATGGGGAGCAGTCCGTTGAGCATTCCTTGCGAGCAATGCGGCCATGTCAGCCGGCGCACTCTGGAGGAAATTGCCGCCGGGCCGGCACTGGTGACGCGGTTCAACGCTCTTCATGGCCACGCGACGAGCGGCCGCGAAGTGATCGCCGCCGCCACCGCTGGTAATTCGGTCGCGGCAAAGATTGT
>JANOQV010000088.1:0-8264 GCA_031414955.1 Pedosphaera sp.
GCCGTGCGCCGGGATGTGGCGATGTTTGTTGCCGAGGCAATCACGCACGACGCGGTGCTTGCAACCGTGAAGCAGGCCAAGCCCGCGAACCTGGAGGGCGTGGAATTGTTCGACGTGTTCCGTGGCAAGAACGTGCCCGCCGGCCAGAAGAGCCTTGCCTACGCCTTCACCTATCGACACGGAGAGCGGACGCTCACCGATGCGGAGGTGGGCGCGGCGCAGGAGAAGCTCGTAGCGGATTTCAAACAGAAGCTACAGGCGACGATGCGCGACAACTGTTGAGCCTCGCAGGATAGGGTGCCGTTTGTTGAAGAGCGCTGCATAGGTGTGGCATGTCCAAGGCACGAGACCATGTCGAGATGAACAAGCGTCGCAAGCCACCAGGCGGGTGGTGCCCAGCGCGGTCTTCTGCTAATCCGGTGCGGCGGCTGTGGTCGCCGGGCCGGGCAGCGCGGCGCGCTTGATGGGGAGGTAGAGGAGGACGTTGGCCACGGTGATGAGGCCGCCGCCGAGGAGGAGGGTGTTGGTGAGGGTTTCGTTCCGGTAATCGATCCGCGCCCATGCCGAGAACCAGCCGGGCAGGAACAACGCGTAGAGGCTGGTGAAGACCGGCTCGAGGCAGTAGATGAGTCCGGCGTGCGTGGCGGAGACGTGGCGCTGCCAGTGATTCATCAACATGTAGGCGCCGAAGGTGCAGGGGAACACGAGGATGGCCAGGAAGCCCACAGTGGGTGCGGTGCTGTACGCGTGCGTCCACGCGGCCGCTCCCGGCGAAAACACCAGTGCCACCGGCAGGCAGACGAGGGCGATGACGGCAAACATGATGATGGAAAAGTGGTTCAC
Source organism: Pedosphaera sp. (assembly GCA_031414955.1). Taxonomy (GTDB): domain Bacteria; phylum Verrucomicrobiota; class Verrucomicrobiia; order Limisphaerales; family SIBH01; genus JANNGC01. Next base: position 844 of record JANOQV010000088.1, read on the forward strand.
GTTGTTGCCGGCGTATCGGGGGCGCTCGAGCCAGAGGATTTGCCCGGTGAACAGGACGGAGCAGGCGATGGTCTCGAGTTCACCGCGGCCGAGGCGGAAGTGTTGCCAATCCACCCCCGCCAGCACCGCGATGCCGGCGATGACGAGCGCGCAACTCAGGAAGACCTTCCCCGCCGGCCAGCGTCGATCGCGGAACGCCACCCAGATGGGGATGAGCAGGCAGTAGCATTGGGTGAGGAAGGCCGATGTGGAGGCGTGCGTGCGGGCCAGGCCATCGACTTGCAGGATGATGCCGAAGCCGCCGAACAGACCGAGGCCGAGGCCCTGCTCGAACTCGGAGCGTGTGAGCCGTGACAGGGTGCGGGCGGCGAAGGGGATCAGGAGCAGCGCCGCGATGCCAAAGCGGAAGAGATTCCCGAGGGCGGCAAAGAACCAGGTGTTGGTGTCGGGGACGAGGATTTGCTGGACGGTGAGGAGGGCTTTGTTGGCCGGAAAGCTGAAGGCCCAGAGCATCGTGCAGAAGACGAGGATTTGCGCGGCGCGCGTCTGATGAGGGCTGGCAGTGGGCATCGGTAGAACGGGCGGACGGGAGTGTGCCGGCTACAGCAGCTTGATCTGTTTCTCGTTCTTGGCCAGCGCTTCGCCGAGGCCTTCGACGCGGGCGCGGCGGCGTTCCATGATGTTCTTCTCAAGCTTGGGATCGTAGGGGACCGGGTAATTCCCGTCGTAGCACGCCATGCAAAAACCGGCGGCGGGGAGGCCGGTGGCGCTGACCATGCCCTCCCGCGACAGGTAGGCGAGCGAGTCGGCGTCAAGGTACTTGCAGATGGCGTCCACGGAATAGTTGGCGGCCATGAGCTTGGAGCGATCGGGGAAGTCGATGCCGTACACACAGGGGTTCATGTGCGGCGGGCAACTGACGCGGACGTGGACTTCCTTGGCGCCGGCTTCCTTGAGGGTGTTGACGCGTGACTTGCAGGTGGTGCCGCGGACGATGGAGTCGTCCACGATGATCACGCGCTTGCCCTTCACGAGTTCGGGAATGAGGTTGAGCTTCACGCGCACGTTGAAGTCTCGGATGAGCTGGCTGGGCTGGAGGAAGCTGCGCCCGACGTAGTGGTTGCGGATGAAGGCCATCTCGTAGGGGATGCCGGACTCCATCGAATAGCCGAGCGCGGCGGTGTTCCCGCTGTCGGGCACGGGCACGACGATGTCGGCCTCGATGGGATTCTCGCGCGCAAGCTGCCGGCCCATCTCGACGCGCACCTTGTAGACATTGCGACCCGACACGTTGCTGTCGGGCCGGGCGAAATAGACGTACTCGAAGATGCAGAACGCGCGGCGTTCCTGCTCGGGAAAGGCCTGGATGCTCTTCAAGCCGTCGTTGTTGATGATGACGATCTCGCCCGGCTCCACGTCGCGGACGAACTTCGCGTGGATCAAGTCGAGCGCGCAGGTCTCGCTGGAGAGCACCCACGCATCGCCCACCTTGCCGATCGAGAGCGGGCGGAAGCCGTGGGGATCGCGCACGCCGATGAGTTCGTTCTCCGTGAGGATGACGAGCGAGAACGCTCCCTGGATGCGGCGGACGGTCTCGATGAGATTATTCTCCTGCCCGTTGAGGCTCGGCTGGGCCATGAGGTGCAGGATGATCTCGCTGTCCACCGTGGTCTGGAAGATCGAGCCGCGCATCTCGAGGTCCTCGCGCAGCTCCGCCGCGTTGGTGAGGTTGCCGTTGTGGGCGATGGCGATCTGGCCGCGCGCGCAATCGACGGTGAGCGGCTGGGCGTTGCGCAGGTGCGACGAGCCGGTGGTGGAATAACGCGTGTGGCCGACGGCGCGGTTGCCCGGCAATCCGTGGAGGATTTCACCCGTGAACACCTGCGGCACCAGGCCCATGCCCCGGTGGACATGAAACTGGTTTTCATGGCAGCTCACGATGCCGGCGCTCTCCTGCCCCCGGTGCTGGAGCGCGTAGAGGCCGTAGTAGGTCAGGTCCGCGGCGTTCGGGTGGCCGAAAATGCCGAAGACACCGCAGTAGTGTTTGGGATGGGAATGCATTGCGGGTTGCGCGGGCGCGATTGCAACAAAGGCAGCAACGCACACGCAAGCAGTAAAGGCGACGAGGCGATGATCAGCGATTACGGCCCGAGGCGGTAGAAGCGGGCCGGCGGGGTGTTCGGCAGCAGGATCGTCTTCCACGCGCCGTCGTCCGCGGGGACGCCGGGGTGATGCTGCCAGTTGGCGGGCGAACTGATGTCGGCGCTGAACTGGAGGCGGAAGCCCGCCGCGGCACTGGGCCAGCGCAACTGGTGCGTGCCGGCGCCCGGTGTGATCGTGAGGCGAGGCTCGACGGGGCCGACGAGGCCGACCAATTCCAGGTCAAAGCTCACGTCGGAGCTGTTGGTGGCCTGCTGGTGGATTTCAACGGCGAGCACGTTGAGGCCGGGGAGCAGCACGCTGTTGGCGAAGGCCACGGGGAAAAATGTGTTCTCATCCGCGCCGCCGACTACGAGCGGGGCGAGCGTCAGGTGGTTCACCGCTCCGGTGGGCATGTTGCTGCGGAAGACTTCGGTGCCGTTGATGTAGCCGACAGCGCCGTCGTCGCGGAGCACTCGGGCGACGAGTCCGGTGACGATGGCCGGATCGGTCACCTCGAACGTGCGGCGGAAGTAGGTCGTGATGAAACGATTCGTCGTGGGGCCGCCGTTGATAAGGGTGATTTCGTCAGTGTCGCCGTAACCGAGCTGGGCGGTGCCGGTGGTCCAAGCGCTGTCGTTGAAGGTGCGCGCCCGCCAGGCGGTGTTCTGATCGGACCCGTTGTCGAGGTAGCGCCATGTGGTGCCGGGCGGAACCATCGTGAACGTCCCGACGCGGACGGTGACGGGGGCGCTGCTCCCGGCGGCATCGCAATCGTCGTAGGCGCGGGCGGTGAGTTGATGGAGACCGGCGGGGGCGTTGTTCCAGACGAACGAGTACGGGGCGATGGTGGCCTGCCCGAGGCGGTTCGTGCCGGCGTAATATTCCACGCGGCGCACCAGTCCGTCCGGGTCGGTTGCCGTGGCGCCGAGGGCAATGCTTGCGCCGAGCGGGTAAGTGGAATTGTTTGGCGGGCCTGCCAGGACGACGGGAGCGGGCGGACGGTTGGTGGAAGTGTCCTCCAGCGCGAGGGCGAAGCTCAGGTCGCTGCTGCCGATCGAGGATTGGTGGACTTCCGCGGCGATGGCGTTGTCCCCAGACACCAGCAGCGCCGTGGGAACAGAGACCGTGAACGTGAAGTTGGATTCCTCGAAGGTCGTGGCGTTCGTGAGGGCCAGCGTGGTGGCCGTGGGCGTGCCTGCGGGCATGTTGTTCCGGAACACCTCAGCGCCGTTCAGATAGACGACCACTCCATCGTCCCGCATCACGCGCATGGAAAGCATGGAGACCGTGGCGGGGTTGGCCACGGTGAACGCGCGGCGAAAATAGAAACTGATGTTGGTCGTGCCGTTGGCGTTGGTGCGGTTCAGCACGGTGCCTTCGTCGCCGTCGCCGAATCCAAGTTGGGCCGGCCCGCTCAACCAGGCAGCGTCGTTGAACAAGTTGGAGCGCCACGCCGCGGCGGGCACGGTGCCGTTGTCGAGGTACTTCCACGTTGCGCCCGGCAGGATGAGCGACGGGCGGGTAACAGCGACGACCACAGGCGCGGAGACGGTTATGAGGTTGTCGTTGTCCGTGGCGCGGGCGGTGAAGATGTAGGCGCCCGCGCAGGCATTCGGCCAGGTGAAGCTGTATCCGGGACCGGCGCCCGTGGCCTCGCCGATCTTCGTCGATCCTTCGTAGAATTCGACGAGCGTGACGAGTCCGTCGAGGTCGTTGGCGTTGACCTGAAGCGTGATGCTGCTCCCGGTCAGGCTGCTGTTGTTCGTCGGGCTGGTGATGGCGATGGCGGGCGGAGAAGCGGGGAACACGCCGTTGCCCAGCAGTTCCAAATCGAAGCTGATGTCCGAGCTGTTGGCGGCGGACTGGTGAATTTCGGCGGCGATGAGATTCGCGCCGTTGATCAGGTAGAATGGGTCGATGGGCGGTGCCGCGAAGAAAACAGTCTCAGCCGCGCCGCCAACGGCGACCGTGGCCGGGGCGAGGTAGCTGGGAAAGTCATCCGCTGGCATGTTGGCGCGGTACACCTCGGTGCCGTTGAGGTAAACGATCACGCCATCGTCACTCAGCACGCGGAGCGCGAGGTTCGTGTAGATGCCGGCATCGGGGACGTTGAAATGATGGCGGTAATAAGTGGTGATCGGCTTGGTCGCGGCGTTGGGACCGAAGCTCAGGACGGTTTCCTCGTCACCGTCGCCGTAGCCGAGTTGAGCGGGGCCCACCGGCCAGGCCGTGTCGTCGAACTGCGGCGGCGGCAGGATGTAGCCCGCGCCTTGGTTCGAGCCGTCATCGAGGTATTTCCAGTCCGAGTTGGGTGGCACCAGCGCCAGGCTGATGGGCGTGGAGGCGTGGACTATGACGCGGCCGTCCATCACGCCAAGGCCTGGATTACTGTCATCGAGCGGGGTGCTGAAGGTGAAATCGAGGTTCACCGTGAGAATGCCGTTGCCGATCTGGAGCGTGCCAGACAGGGTATCGATGCTGTTCTCGCCCAGGGTGGAAAGATTCAGGTTGCTGCTGCACGGCCCGGCGACCGCGCCGCAGGCCAGGCCGCCGAGGACGTAGTTGGCCGTGCCTTCGACCAGAAACGGGACCGCGGTAAAGGTGAAGGCGTTGCCCGTCACGGGAACAGACGGGTTGGCTGCTCCTGGCCGGGAATGGTAAATCCGCAACCCGGACGCGACTGCGTCCACCGAGGCCAATCCGAACAACCAGCGGAGCTCCAGGTTAAACGGTTCCGTCGCGCGGAGGTCAAAGTTGCGCAATGCGATCTGCGTCGGGTTGCCATGCTGGTCGAGTGCGACAGTGAGGAAACCGGAGAGCGGGCTGGTATCGTTGTCGCACTGCTGGCCGATGCCGGGATCGGCGCACAGCTCCAGTCGCATGGTGGACGTGTTGGTATTCACGGGCACACGGACCTGCGCCGCGTTGGCGACGACGGACAGCAGGGCGATGGCAGCGAAGGGAAGGAGTGATTTGTGCATGGCAGATTCTTGTTCTGAGCGAGAACGGCTGAGGGTGAATTCGTGCGAACCGTAGCAAGCCGTGGCAAAAAGTCAGCCAGAATCCTCGCTGAGTCAGGAACACCGCACCCGCTGCGGGGATCAACCCCGGGAAGTCTCACTTCACAAACTTCTGCGCCTTGAGCCAGAAGACGAGATCCTTCGCCCACGGATGCGCGTTGGTGAACGGTGCCTTGTCCGCCAGGCCGATGCCGTGGCGGCCCTTTTGATAGACGTGAAGGTCGTAGGCCACGCCCGAGCGCTGCAAGGCGGCTGCGAACTCCAGCGAGTTCTCCACTTTCACCGCCTGATCTTCCTGCGTATGCCAGAGGAAACAGGGCGGCGTTTCCTTCGTGACCTGTTTCTCGTTCGAGAGCAGTTCGACCAGCGCGGCGTCCGGGTTGTCGCCGAGGAGATTCTTCTTCGAGCCGCCGTGAGTGAGCGGGCCCATGCTGATGACGGGGTAGCAAAGGATGCCGAGGTCCGGCCGGCTGCTCTCGCGTTCGATGGGATCGGTGGCGTCGGCTTTGCCCGCGTCGAAATGCGTCACTGCGGTGGAAGCGAGGTGCCCTCCCGCTGACGAGCCCATAATGCCGACGCGCCTGGCATCGATCTTCCATTCCGCGGCGCGCGATCGCACGAGGCGGATCGCGCGTTGCGCGTCCTCCAACATGCGCGGATGCCGGTAACCGTGCGAGCCGAGCCGATACTTGAGCACAAAGGCCGCGACGCCGTGTTTGCGAAGGTAGAGCGCGTAGTCCGGCCCTTCGTGCGCGGCAAGCCCGCCGTAGCCGCCGCCAGGGCAGACCACGATGGCCGCGCCGGTTGCTTTGTCCGCATCGGGGAGATAGGGCGTGAGCGAAGGTTTGTCATTGTCCGCAGAGTCGAGCGCGCCCGGTGCGCCGTCCGGCCAGAGCAGGACAGGCGTCTGCGTCATGGCGGGTGATGCGGTGAGGATCCACAGCGCGAGGAGCAGCAGGTGTTTCATTGCGGCGAAGCGTAACGAGCGGCGGGGAAGAATCAACATGCCTATCCCACTAGACTTGATTGGGAATAGCGCCGATTTTTTGGATCTGGTAAACACGCCGCCATGATTTCGCTGCGCCACGCCCGCCGCTCCGACCGCTTGATGAAAGCCGCCACCAGCCTCACCGTGGCCGAGTTCGACGCGCTGGCCCGGCAGTTCGCCCTGCTGTGGGCCGACACGCTGGCCGACCAGACCGTCCAGGGCGCCCCGCGCCAGCGCCGCTCCGGCGGCGGCCGCAAAAGCGTCCTGGCCACGCCTGAGTTGAAACTCTTCTTCATCCTCTTCTACTACAAAGCCTATCCGACCCAGGACGTGATGGGGCTGCTCTTTGACCTCACCCAGGGCCAGATCAGCGACTGGGTCCGCCGCCTCACCGACCTGGCGGGCCGGTTGCTGACCCTGCACAAACCCGCCCGCAAAGCGCGGGACCTGCGGGAAATGCTGGAGGCCGATCCGGCTTTGCGGGAAGTCATCATCGACGGCACGGAACGACGCCTGCCCCGGCCCACGCACCGGGGCCGGCAACGCCGTTACTACAGCGGGCGCAAGAAGCGGCACACGGTCAAGAACGTGATCGGGACGGCCCGGGGCAAAGTGCGCTGGGTGTCGCGCACCCGGCCGGGCCGGCGGCACGACAAGGCCGTGGCGGAGGACGAACGGCTGCGGCTGCCCAAGGAAGTGACCGTGCTGGGGGACAGCGGCTTTGCCGGCCTGGAGCCGGGCGCGGCGGCGATGATCACGCCTTGGAAGAAACCCAAGGGGCGGCGCCTGCACTGGAAACGGCGGGCGTTCAACCGGCTGTTGAGCCGGGAGCGGGTGGGCGTGGAGCACACGCTGGCCAGTGTGAAGCGATTGCGGATCCTGCGGGATGAATTTCGCAACCGGCGCAAAGGGATGGTGGACGAAGTGATGGTGATCGGGTGCGCGCTGCACAATTACCGATGGAGCTGCCGGCAGGAAGCCGCCGCCTGAAATCCAGAAACCAGAAACTGTTGCAACCCGATCCATATCAACGGCTTATTCCTGATCTTGTCTATTGTGTTCCTGGTCATTTGTCATTTTGTTCCTTCGTTGTTGCGCGGCTGCTGGCCAGTCGCTGAGCTTGATTCGTTAGGCCGCTGTCCACCTCATGCGCATTGGAGCATCAGAGCCAGTCAGTGCGGGAGTCGCGGGAGAGGTCGGAGCGTTTGGGTGGTCGGTCGGTTCACGGCTCGCGCCAGTTCCGGCGCGGCGCGGCGAGCGGACCGTTTTGC
>JANOQV010000089.1:0-51289 GCA_031414955.1 Pedosphaera sp.
GTGACTCGGTGTCACTCTATTGTACAAGTCTCAATAATTACAGCGACAGGGCCGATCATTGCGGCGATTCTCAACAGCAAAAGGGGCGGTCCGACACAGCAAATGGATAACTCGCCGGGGGGTATGCAAATGCTCAACTCCCCCGGAGGGACTCAAATTGGAACCCAGAATAATTTCGGTGACATTCCTCGACGTCTGACCCGTGCACAGCAAAACAAGTTAAAGGAACTTCTAGCGGATGCCCCAAAGGCCGACTTTTTTGTGATCTTGGAAGCGACGTCAAACGATGCCGAAAGCTTTGGCAACCAATTGGCCTTCGCCCTTACCAATGCTGGCTTCAATTTTGTAGGGGTAGATCAGCAAAGCTCAATGGGAGGGCCACCGCAGAAAGGAATTTCGGTTCGAGCACAAGGTCAAGGCGGGACGGCCGCATTGGCCATTATTGATGCTTTGAATAAAATTGGGCTGGCCGCGAGTAATGGCATCCCTCGCCTTGGTGTATTTTTTAGTAGTGCAGCGCCACCTCCTGGAGCCGTCATTATCGACATTGGTCGGTAAGTTTGCGGATATCGCACGGCACCCGTGCTCGGGAAGCTCCAGCGGGGCGGCCTGTGTGTGGTGGCGTGCCTTCCCCCAACACCAAAGGTGTTGAATCACATAGCCAAGCGGTTGCAAGGCACGAGCTACCCTGGGAAACCGCGCCGCGTCCGTCGCAACTCTGAAGGAGTTGCATCACCGGGCCACGGCCCGCCACGAACCACGGGAACACCGATACAACTCCTTCAGAGTTGGGGAACCCTCCGCCTCCCGTTCCCAGCGTAGCTCCTGCGTCGCAACGCTGGGCTATGCGATGGAATCCCTTCAGGATTCCCGGAACGCGTGTCCCTGCGACCGGGACGTTGGGCGTGGCTCTCAAAATTTCCTTTGGGATTCTCTGGATGGGAACCGTTCCTCGGCACGTTCAATCCCACACGTACGCCTCGTTGAAGGTCACCTCGTAGCGTTGCAACAAGCGGCGGAATTCTTCCTGGAAGGTCGTGCGCGCGTGGTGCTCGGCCTGTCCGGCGATGTAGCGCCGCACATCTTCGAGTTGCGAGTAGCCGATGGAAAAGATGCCGTAGCCATGTTGCCACTCGAAGTCGGCCAGTTCCGGCGCGCGGGTCTTGATCCAGACCGATGAGCTTCGTTTGACTTCCTTGACCATGTCGGCGGGCGCACAGGTGCGGGACAACAGGCAGAGCACATGCACATGGTCTTCCACGCCACCGACGATGACGGGCGAACATTCGAGTCCGTTCAGGATGCCGCCGATGTAGCGGTGCATCTCATCGCGCAGCGTGGTGTCGCGGAGGAACGGGCGGCGTTCCTTGGTCGAGAAGACGAGGTGGAGCAGAATCTTGGAGAGCGATTGAGGCATGGCGGAGGTTGGCGGGGCGCGCAGGGTGATTCAACTCTTTCAGAGTTGAGCCTGCTCCGGCCGTATGACCCAGCGTAGCGGCGCGGCGGCGCAACGCTGGGCTATGTGATGGGGTCCCTTCAGGATTCCATAAACCCTTCCGGGCCGGTGCTTCATGGACTGCACCCGGGAAGAGCCAGCGGAGCGGCATCTTGGTTGCACTTCACCCCGCAAAATGATTTCAGCCCCAGCGGGGCGGCCTGGGTGCGGTGGCGCGGCGCTTCATCCAGCCCAAGGTAGGGCAGCGCTGTCCTCAGCGCGCCGGGGGGAGGTGTGCGCAAGTTCCAGCGTTCTTTCCGTTCGTGGCCCGGCGCGGTGAGGACACCGACGCCCTACCAGTCGTGGTGATGTTCCGGCGTTCTGTTTATGAACTGCGCCTCAATACGGCAGCGGGAACTTCGCGGTCAGTTCGCGCACGCGGCCGCGGACTTGGTGCGCCGCTTCCACGTTCTTCAGGTCCATCAACACCTCGCTGATCATGTCGGCGATGGCGGCCATCTCCGGCTCCATCATCCCGCGCGTGGTCACGGCGGGCGTGCCGAGGCGGATGCCGCTGGCCTGGAAGGGCGAGCGGGTCTCGAAGGGAATGGTGTTCTTGTTGGTGGTGATGCCGGCCTCGTCGAGCGCGATCTGGCACTCCTTGCCGGTCACCCCGCGCGCGCCGACATCAATGAGCATGAGGTGGTTGTCGGTGCCGCCGCTGATGATGCGGAAGTTATTGTTCATCATGCCGGCGCAAAGGGCCTTGGCATTCTTGACGATCTGCTTCTGGTATTCCTTGAAGGCAGGCTGGAGGGCTTCCTTGAGGCACACGGCCTTGGCGGAAATGACGTGCATGAGCGGGCCGCCCTGGATGCCGGGGAAGACCTGCGAGTCGATCTCCTTGGCATACTTCTCCCCGCACAGGATGAGTCCGCCGCGCGGGCCGCGCAGAGTCTTGTGCGTGGTGGTGGTGACGAAATCAGCCAGACCCACCGGACTGGGATGTTCGCCCGCCGCGACCAGACCGGCGATGTGGGCAATGTCGGCCAGCATGAGCGCGCCGACTTCCTTGGCGATCTCGCTCATGCGCTTGAAGTCGATGGTGCGCGAGTAGGCGCTGGCCCCGACGGTGATCATCTTGGGGCGATGTTCGCGGGCCATGATGGCGAGTTGATCGTAGTCGATGCGCTCGTCGTCCTTGCGCACGCCGTAGTGGACGATCTCGAAGAACTTGCCGGAGAAGTTGGCCTTGTTGCCGTGGGTGAGATGGCCGCAGTGGCTGAGGTCCATGGTCAGCTTCTTGTCGCCGGGCTTCAGCATGGCGAAATAGACGGCCATGTTCGCGCCGCTGCCGGAGTGGGGCTGGACGTTGGCGTGTTCGGCCCCGAAGAGTTGCTTGGCGCGGTCGATGGCGAGTTGCTCGACCACATCGACGTTCTCACAACCGCCATACCAGCGCTTCTTGGGATAGCCCTCGGCGTATTTGTTGGTGAGCACGGAGCCTTGCGCCTCCATGACGGCGGGGCTGGTGAAGTTCTCGCTGGCGATCAGCTCGATGTTTTCCTGCTGGCGCTGCTTTTCGAGGAGGATGACGTCGGCGACTTCGGAATCGATGGCGCGCAGGCGGAGTTCGCGCGGGGCGGAAGTTTCCATCTTGTTGACGCGGCGCTCATGGCGTCCGCCCTCGAACTTCGAGGTGAGGAAGGCATCGACCATCTTGCGCGCCTGGTCGGCGTCGGTGTGCTTGGCCCCGATGCAGAGGACGTTGGCGTCGTTGTGCTGGCGGGCCAGGCCGGCCATTTCCTCGTCGAAGACGAGCGCGGCGCGCACGCCAGGAATCTTGTTCGCGGTGATGCTCATGCCCACGCCGCTGGTGCAGACGAGGATGCCGAACTCATTCTTGTTGTCCGCGACCGCGTAGCCGACAAGGTGCGCGAAGTCGGGATAGTCGGTGGATTCCTTGGAGGAGGTGCCGTAGTCCACGACGATCCAGCCTTTGGCCTGGAGGTGGGTCTTGACCACCTGCTTGAGTTCGAAGCCGCCGTGGTCGGCGCCGAGGGCGACAGTCTGTTTGGTTGCGGTGCCGGTCGCGCCGGTGCCGCTGAGGGTCTGGTCAACGAAGTTCAACATAGAAGCAATGCCTTGTTCAATCTGGTCCCGACAGTTGCGATACACCTCCAAGGAGCCGCCGATGGGATCGCTGATGTCGTTCTCGTAAGCGTCGAGCGTGTCATCAAATTCGCGCAACAAGAAAGTTTTTTCCGCGGCCTGCGGGTAGAGGAGCGTGATGGCATCCACATGGCTGTGGGTCATGCCGAAGATGTATTCCGCCTCGGCCACCATCTTCGCGGTCAGATGGCTGCTGCGGTGCTGGCTGATGTCGAGGCCGATCTCGCGCAGGGCGCGCACGGCGTGGTCGCTGGCCAGTTGGCCATCCACGGCTCCGACGCCGGCGGACATGACCTTCACGTCTCCGCGCCCGCGCACCGCGTGCTTGAACAGCCCTTCAGCCATGGGGCTGCGGCAAACATTTCCCGTGCAGACGAACAATACTGTCTTCATGCCAGCAATCAGCGGGAGAGTCTGGGATGAGTGATGAAAATTTGAAACTGAAATCAGAAGCGAACTGCCCTCAAATTTTTTTGACCCCGAGGCGCGGCCTGACTTGGTGCGGTCAGGGCCTGACGGGCGCGCTGCCGGATCAAGTTCAAATTCCGAAGTCAAACCTCAGCCTGGCCCGTGGCTTGGCCCCGGAGCGCGGGTTTTCAACCCACCGCGCGTGGCCGGGGCGGAAGTCGCAGGAACTATTTCGATCCTCGGCGGGAGCGACGTGCGGCGGGTTGAAAACCCGCGCGCCGATGAGGGGTGCGGCGTGCCTGCGGCCGGCCCGCCCTTCCCGCCTCGGAAGCACCTTCACCAACTCCTGAGCCGATAACAGCGAAAGTCAGGCTGCACCGTGACCGTGACCGTATGCTCGGCGGCGGTATCCACGACATCCCCGGACTCCGAAATCCAGATGCCCGAGGCTAGTTGCGTGGAGTATTCCAGTTTGAAGCCCTTCACTCCCAAGGGCCAAGACAGCCGGATTTTCCCGCCGTTGTTAAGCGGCGTGACTTTCAGAACGGGTGAGACAGGCTGCGGATGGCCGGGAAACGCGGGCCAGAATCCGCCGGTGAGGGTGTAGTTGCCGCCGGTCGCAGGCGAGAGCGCGGGGGCGATGGGACCGATGGCGCCGCCGAGCGCGACCGCGCCGTGCTGGGCGATGCCGCCTCCGCCGGTGAACGTCCACCAGGGAATCTCGGCGGCCTGGAGCGCGGTGGCGGGGAGCAGCAGGACTGGAAGGGCAATGAGTTTCAAAGTTTTCATCTCGGAAGAATATGTTCGTTTCGGTTCAGGTGAAGCGACTCGGGCCGGGATCACGGCGGCGAGTTACACGGACGGATCACGGCGCGCATGTAGGATTCAGACGCGGCGCGAAATCCGGGGCGCAGGGTGATCTTGTCGCCGGCCATCAGGACGAGGCTGCCGTAGGTGTCCACGCGAATGCCGGCGTTATTTGAGTCAACCGTGTCGGCGGCGACATAGGCCTTGGTGTCGCGGATCGTGTCGGCGGTGAGCAGGATGTTGTCCGTGCAGCCGCCCCCCGTGCAGGGAGCGGCGACGAAGACATCCCCGGCGAACCCGATGTTCCCCGGAACGTCGCAGAACAAAGGAATGCGGTTTGGTCCGTTCGTCAGGAAGCCGCCTGCGGGATCGATGTCGTTGAGCGTCTGCCTGGCAGGGGCGCCCACCTCGAAGTGCAGGTGCTGGCCGGCGGCCGCGCCGATGGCGCCCTCGTCCCCGAGGTAGGTGCCGGCGGCGATGTTCTGGCCGACCACCAGCCCGGCGTTCCCGCGGACGGAGCCGGTACGGAAGTGGGTGTACTTGGTCCACTCGCCGTTGGGGTGAGCGATCCAGACGTAGTTATTGGAGGCCGAACAACCCGCGCCCGTGCAACTGATCGTGTTGGAATCCACGATCATCCTGATGGTCCCCGCCGCTGCGGCCACGATGGCGTAGAGGTTGTTGCCATTGCCCTGGCCGTTGAGGTCGAGCCGTGTCTTCGCTGGCGCATGCGTGAGGTGATCGCGGCCGAAGCTGATCGACGTGCCAGTGGTGTAGGGCAGGCGATAGACGCCGTAGGAGAACTCCTGGGCGAAACAAGATCGCGGGTCGTAGAAGCGCCCCGCCCGGAGCACGTTGTCGGTGATGTTGCAGATGGCGGGCACGAGGTTGGCACCCTTGAGCAGCCCGGTGGTGGTCACGATGGCGTCGTTCACGTTCGCGGGCACGCCAACCTCGAAGCGCAGCCGCGCGCCGCCCGGCGAGCCGGCGGTCCCCTCGATGCCGATGGTCTGGCCCGCCACGACATTGCTGCCGACGATCAGCCCGGCGGTCAGGGTGACGGAGTTCTGCTGGAGATGGAAGTAGCCCGTCCACTCGCCGCTGCTGTGCTGAATCCAGACATAGTTGGTGCAGGCACCGCAGCCGCCCGGGCCGTTGTCGCGGATAAACCGCACCACCCCGTCGTCGGCGGCCACAATGGTCGAGCCGGAGGCGCCACGGAGGTCCACGCGGTTCGACAGGGTGTGCGTGAGGTGGTCCACAAGCGTGGTCGCCATCTGGCCGCTCGCGTAGGGGATGCGGTAGTTTCCCGAGGAAATCTGCGCGTCGAGCCGCAGGGCCGCGAGCAGGAGCAGCGCGGGCAGGAAGAGGAGAAGTCGTTTCATGGCGGTGAAGTCGTTTCGAGTTGGAGTTACTTCACCACGTCGAGACGGGAACGCAGTTGGCCCAGCTCGGCTTCCTGCGCCTGGAGGCGCTTGTTCTGCTGAATCAGGTGCAGGGTCAGTTCTTCAATCTTCTCCATCATCTGCTTCTGAATCTGTCCAAGCGGAATGCCTTCCTCGCCAATCTTCTTCGCGCTGGCGATGCCGGGCAGGTGTTTGTGCTTCTGGATGCTCGCTTCGACTTCCTCCAGCGGCATGAGGTCGTAATCATCGGCGAAGACATAGTCGGGCCAGTTGGCGGAATCCTGCACCACCAGTTCCTCGCAGATGACTTTGCCGTTGACGCTGAGAGCATAGCCCGCCGCCGGCGTGGCGGTGTTGATGGCCATGCGGGTCGTATGCACCACCCCGGTGTAGCCGTAGTTCAAGAAGAGCGGACTGGAGACGCCGTTCTTGCGGGCCATGATTTCGTTGTCGTCGATGCCGAGATTGGTGCTGTCGAATTCGCCGAGACGAATCAGGCCGCCGCCGCCGAGAGAGGCGTCGCCACCGCCTGGCAGGAGGACCATCGTGCTCGCGCCGCCGCCGGTGAAGAGTTCCAGGCGCGGGCCGCCCTGCGCGTCGTTCTCGGCATCAACGACCACGGTCGTGGTGCCGTTGGCGCGGCCCAGGCGCAACTCCGCACCGCTGCCGGCGATCTCCGCCGCCAGGAGTTCGGCGGTGGTGATGCCGCCGCCCGTCGTGAGCGCCACGCGCGCGCCGCCGCTCGCCCCGTTCTCGGCATCGACGATCACGGAGGCGTGGCCCTCAGCCCGCCGCAAAGTCATGCGACCGCCCGTTGATGCCGTCGCTGCGCCGAGGATTTCCGCCGTGACGACGCCGTCCGGTTTTCGCGCCTGAATGCGGCCAGCGTCGTTAAAGTCTCCCGTGAGCAGCAACGAGAGATTCCCGGCACCGTTGCGCAGCGTGAGGTCGCCGCCGTTGACGCTGGACTTGAGGTTCAGTCCTTCAATTCCCACCGAGTTGCGGAGGGACAACAGGCCGGTGGATTTGGCACTGAGCACAGCCCCGGTGCTGCTGTCGGCGAAACGGAGCTGCAACTCCGACCCGCTGCCATCACCCGTTAGCAGACCACGCGATTCGTTGGCACCCACCGCCCATAGATTCAACGTGCCATTCCACAGCGGCCCGCCCAGGTCCAGGCGCTGCAGGGTCAACGTGTCCGCGATCTCGACCGAGGTGATCGCGTTCGCGCCAATCTTCGGGCCGAGCACGGCGCCGTCGGCAATCTTGTCCGAGGTGATGGCGCCATCAGACACCGTCGCCGCGATCGCCGCCTTCATGGCGAAGCCCACCGAGGTGATCTTCTGGTCGGGACTGAGCGCCGCGAACGCCCCCACGCCGTCGCTGAACCAGATGCGCAACTGAAGATTCTCGTATGAGAAGATGGAGGCCGGGATGGTCAGCATGTTCCCGAGCGAAATGTCGCCCAACCCCACGATGAACAACCCGTCCTGCACCGCCACGGGGGTGAACTTGGTCGGCTCGCTGCCGTGGACGCTGGTGCCATCATTGCTCCACAGCGAGTCACCCGTGGCCACGGGCTCGATGATGGCGAACTTGAACTGCCCCGTGCCGGTGAAGTTCGTGCCGTTCGAGGTGACGCGGCCCTGGTATTGGATGATGCCCGGCACCTGCGCGAAGGCGGTGGTCACGGTCACGGCGAAGGCCAGCGCGGCCAGCCAGAATGTCTTGCTCATGTTCATGGTCTTGATGGATTTCATAATTCGTTCTCGCGGCTCATCAACGAGCCACCCACCTTACGAATAAGGATTCGCCAGGGCGGGTTACGAAACGGGTGAAAGATTTTTGGGAAGAAACTCTCGAGCGAAGCGAAGTCGGTCCCGCCGCAGTGTGAGGTGGAACTAGTCGCGCTGCGATCAGTAGCGCCGCGCATCAGCGGCGCAACGAACTCGCGGGAGACTCCGCCCACGCCGCCCCCGCATCTGGACCGCCCGCTACTTCGCGGGCGGAGCGGTCGCAGCGCGACAAACTCCGCCTCGCTCACGGCCTCGCGGCTGGCTGGAAATTCGCTGGCGGGGTGCGCCGACCTCGGGCGCGCACCGGGGCTGACGCCATCGTCTGGTGGATTTTCACTGCCGCCACGTTGTCGCTGCCGCGCCGGAGCGAGGCGTTGGCCGACCCACTGAAGAAACTTACCTCGTCCGCCGCGTTCAGGAGGTCGGTGAACAGCACTGGGCCGCCGGGTCAGTTGGTCATGTTGCGGCGGAAGATTTCCACCCCGTTCACGTCTCTGTTTTGAAAGGATTATTCGCCAGTCCATGCGCCTTGGCGCTGCCACTCACCGCCAGGGCAGACGCAGCTAAATCGGCACGCCACGAGCCTCCGAAACCGCCTCCGAAACCCCAAACCCCAAGCCCCAAGCACCAGAGAAACCCCAAGCTCCAAACCTCAAAGCGCCCCGGAGCCTCCAGGCCATCGGCCCAGTCGGAGCCGCCACCGTTTGGATCTTGGGGTTTGGAGATTCCCTGGTGCTTGGTGCTTGGGGTTTGGGGTTTTCCCTCGTGGGATCTCACCAAATTGAGATGCGTCGGCCCTGCACTCACAGCGTTGCTGGTCGCCCCGCCGCCCGCTTTGGATTCAAAGAGATGAGGGAGCGTCAGCCACTTGCGAATCGACCCACTCCTCGAGAATTATGGGCGTGAGGTGATCGCGGTCGTAGTGCATCTACTGGCCGTCGCTCTCGAAGGCAGCCGGCAAACGAACGATCGCCGGAACAAATCATGAGCGCGTCTCATCGCATGTTGCCTGTAATAGCGCACAACTTAGGGATTGCGCGGCCCCGTTGCCTGACCAACGCTCCAGAAGCAAAAACTTATGACCCCTACTGCCATTATTGAAGGGCCGCAGACTGCGGCGGGAACGAGCCAGCTCGAGCAGCTTAAGCAATTCACCAAGGTCGTGGCCGACACCGGTGACTTTGCCAGCATTCGCAAGTATCAGCCTCGCGATGCCACCACCAATCCCAGTCTGCTCCTTAAAGCCGCGACCATGCCGGAGTATGCCGGGTTGGTGAACCAGACCATTGCCGACGCGAAGCAGGAGGCGGGCGGGCAGGATGCCCTCGACCTTGCGCTCGACAAACTTGCCGTCGCGTTCGGCCTGGAGATTTTGAAGATTGTGCCGCACCGCGTTTCAACGGAAGTGGACGCGCGGCTCAGCTTTGATACCGCAGCCTCGGTGACGAAGGCGCGCTCGCTCATCGCTCGTTACGAAAAGGCCGGAGTTTCGCGGGAGCGAATTCTCATCAAGCTCGCCTCGACGTGGGAAGGCATTCGCGCCGCCGCCGAACTCAAGCAGGACAGAATCAATTGCAACCTCACGCTGCTGTTCTCCTTCGCCCAGGCCGTGGCCTGCGCCGAGGCGGGCGTGCAACTCATTTCTCCGTTCGTTGGGCGTATCCTGGACTGGCACAAGAAGAGCACGGGCCAGGAATACAGCGCGACGGAAGACCCCGGCGTGGTCTCGGTGACGAGGATTTACAACTACTACAAAAAGTTCGGCCACCAGACTGAAGTGATGGGTGCGAGCT
This sequence comes from Pedosphaera sp., assembly GCA_031414955.1. Classification (GTDB taxonomy): domain Bacteria; phylum Verrucomicrobiota; class Verrucomicrobiia; order Limisphaerales; family SIBH01; genus JANNGC01. Next base: position 9,818 of record JANOQV010000089.1, read on the forward strand.
TCCGCAATGTTGGTGAAATTCTCGAACTGGCGGGCAGTGATCTGCTGACCATCAGCCCGGCGCTGCTGGAAGACCTGGCCAAAGCCACCGGGCCGGTAACGCGCAAGCTCACGCCCGAGTCCGCAGCGAAATCTGATCTGAAGCAACTGCACCTCGACGAGAAATCCTTTCGCTGGCTCCACAATGAGGACCAGATGGCGACGGAGAAACTCTCGGAGGGCATCCGTCTTTTCGCCGTGGACACGCTCAAGCTGGAAAAAGTGGTGGCCGAGAAACTGTAAGGCCGGGGAGTAAGATTGGAGCGAGCGAAGGGATTCGAACCCTCGACACTCACGTTGGCAACGTGATGCTCTACCAGGCTGAGCTACGCTCGCTTCCGTTCAGACCGCGCGAAATTAGGAGAACCGAAAGCGTTTGCAAGTCCTCTTTTCTCCCCACTGCAAAAAACCGCCGGCTGCCCGGCGAAAAAGTGGTGGAGCCTAGGGGATTCGAACCCCTGACCTTCTCATTGCGAACGAGACGCTCTACCAACTGAGCTAAGACCCCGACCAAAATCGGCGGCTAATATCCAAACGCCGCGCCGAAATGCAAGAGACAAGTCGCGCGGTTTTGACTGCTCGACGGGCGTCCGCGTGGCGCGACCAGTGCAGCACCCGCCTGGGAATGGAAAATCGTCGGCCCGGACCTTGGGATTTGGTGTTTGGTGTTTCTCCCTCCCTGTGTAACGTCCGCGCGCCATGAAACGCGCGGTTGCGCTGGCTGGCTTGATCTTATGACCCTGAATGTCGCTGATGCTGATCCTTCCAAGGCCGCTGCTTTTTCCGCCGTGCCGGCGGATGTGCGGTTCGTCACGCTCGATCATGGGCTGACCCTCATCATTCGCGAGGACCGCTCGGCCCCGGTCGTCTCGGCTCAGGCGTGGTGCCGTGCGGGTTCGATCAACGAAGGGCGCTGGCTGGGCGCGGGATTGTCGCATGTGCTCGAACACATGCTCTTCAAGGGCACCAGCCATCGCGGGCCGGGCGTCATCGACAAACTCGTGCAGGATCAGGGCGGCTACATGAACGCCTACACTTCCTTCGATCGCACCGTCTATCACATCGACGTGCCGAACACGGGCGCGAAGGTCGCGATCGACATTCTCTGCGACATCATGCGGAACGCCGCGCTCCCGGCCGACGAACTGGGCAAGGAAATGGATGTCATCCGCCGCGAGATGGACATGAGCGTGGATGATCCGCGCCAGCGTTCCGCGCGCCGGCTCTTCGAGGTCGCTTACACGCAAAGCCCGTACCGCTTCACCGTCATCGGCTATCCCGACATCTTCAACGGCCTCCAGCGCGAGGACATTTTCAACTACTACCGCGAGCAGTACGCGCCCAACAATGTCTTCTACGTCGTGGTCGGCGACATCAACGCGCAGGAAGTGGAGGAGCAAATCCGCGCCGCTTATGCTCCGGCCCAGGCTCAGGCGCGCGTGGCGCGGCCGCTGGCGGAGGAACCGTCGCAACTCGCCGCGCGCGAAATCATCGAAGAGGCCGCCATCGAACTGGCCCATGTCCACATGAGCTGGCACATCCCGGACGTGCGGCATCCCGACCTGCCGCTCATCGACGTGCTGGCGACGTTGCTGGGTCATGGCCGCAGCTCGCGCCTCCATCAACAAGTGCGGGAGAAGCAGGGTCTGGTGAATTCCGTCGATGCCTGGACTTACACTCCGGGTGGCGCGGGACTCTTCGGCATGAGCGCGCTGCTGGAGGCGGACAAGTTCGAGGCCGCGCGCGCGGCCATGCTGGCAGAACTGGAACGGATGAAGCACGAACTCGTGACGCCCGCAGAACTGACCAAGGCCGTGAAACAATTCACCGCCGGCACGCTCTCGGTGCGCAAGACGATGGCCGGCCAGGCGCAGGATCTTGGTGGCAACTGGATGGCGGCGCAGGATCTGAACTTCTCTCAACGCTATCTTGAGGCCGTGAAGTGCATCACTCCCGCTGATTTGCAGCGCGTTGCCCGCACGTATCACACGGCGGAGAACCGCACGCTTTACGCGTTGGTTCCCACGGGCACCACGCCCCCGGGCCGGCCGGTGCAAAAAGCTTCCACAGAAAACCTTTCGCCCCAGGCGCGCGCGCTGCTCGCAAAGGCGTAGTTCATTGCTGGAGGCGTGAGCGAGGCGCGGGATTCGTCCGCGAACGGACGGAGGAGGCCTCCGCGCCGGCGGCTACTTTGGGATGCCATCGGCGCGCGGTTTCCAGACTGTGAACACGACGCATACGCCCACCAGCAGCAGACCGAACAGACCCAGCAGACCGATCACCTTGGTAAAACTGCCATGCACATGATGGAGCGTCACACCGTAGCCTGCCGCCACGGCCACGAGCCAGGGCACGACGGCAAACCGTTCCCGGGCGAGCAGGTTGTTGATCAGGACGTTGGCGACGGCCAGCGGCAACATGCACCACGCGAACCACGGCACGAGCCACGCGCTCTGGATGAATTGATCGCGCGACAGAACCCGCAACGGGAGTTCGGGCATGAGGCTGCAAGCCACGGCCGCCAGCACACCGATCAGTCCTGTCGCGCCCAGAGCCTGGGCGAGGACGTTCGATTTTTCCGATAGCGCCATGCTCCGGGCCACTTTCGGAAACAACACGGCCGCCAGCGGGGCGGTCAGAAAGACCAACGCCGTGCCGACAATCCGCGCCGCGCCGTATTCGTCCGTGTTCCTGGCGAAAAATCGCTGCACCGTGATCATGTCTTGCGTGAACATGTAAGTGAACGCGCCCAAGCCCAGGGTCAGCGGCACGACTCGGCGGAGCCAGCCTCTCCAGTCAAAGGGAGCGGCGGGGCCACGCCACGCATCATGCGATCGCCACACGAAGACGCCGAGCGCGACCAACGATCCGGCCAGCACGCCGGCCATGGCTCCGGCCGCTTGTTGAGCCAGCCAGACCACAAGAACGGCGACGGCGGCAAACCGGCCCACGCCGTTGAGGATCGTGGCCCATCCGAACCAAAGGAAATCCTGCCGGCCTTGAAGCAGTCCCGCGAAGAGGGGGGTGAGCATCGACACGAGCGCCACGCCCAGCAGGAGCCAGAGGGCGGTGGCATTACCAATCTTGTAGTCGGCCAACAGCCGTGCCTGAAACACCACCGCCAGCACGGCGACGATCAGCCAGAAGCTGAACAGAACTTTGAGCACGCCCCGCACGGTTCCCGCCAGCACCGCGCGCCTTTGTTCGTCATGTGCCGCCCCGGCTTGCTGCGCAAACACCGTCTGGAGGCCGATGGCGGGAATGGCCAACTGCCCCAGCGCCGTGAGCAGCGTGGCGAAGACTCCGTACTGCGACTCGCCGGTGAGCACATCCTTGGGCATGCGCTGGGCCGCGGCTTGCACGAGAAACATGAAGACCCCGCCGCCGATGGTGGCCATGAGCATCCAGCCGCTCTGACGGAAAAAAGTGAAACGTCCCTCCTTCATGGCAGCGATTGCAGAAACTTTATCAGCAGTTCCGTGCCGCGTTCCAGCGAGCGGACGGAAATCCATTCCTCGGCGGTGTGCGCCTGCGCGATGTCGCCGGGGCCGAACAGAACCGCCGGCGTGCCGCCGCGTGCGAAGACCGAGGCATCGCTGAAGTAATGCACGCCGAGCGGCGCGCGCTGCCGGGTCACTTGCATCAAGATCTGCACGAGCGGCAGCCGCGCGTCCGTCTCCATGGGCCAGCAAGGCGCGGCGGCTTTGTCGTCCGCGACCTTGGCCGCGAGACCGTGCTGCTTCAGGAGGGAACGGATTTCACGAATCACGGCCGCCTGGCGTTCGCCCGGCAGGGTGCGGCGGTCGATGGAAATCTCACAATGGTCGGGCACGATGTTTGGCTGGGTGCCGCCGCGAATGCGACCGACATTCACCGTGGCGCGACCGAGCAGGGGATGACGGCGACGGGCGATTTGCCGGGCGTAATCTGTCTCCAACACCTCCACCACGCGGGCCATGAGATGAATGGCGTTGCGGCCCAATTCGGGGCAGGCCCCATGCGCGGCCCGGCCCCGGGTGCGTGCGGTCAGCCACAGGTCGCCCTTGTGCGCGGTGACGACTTGCAGCCGTGTTGGTTCGCCGACGATGGCGAGGTCGGCTCGAAATCCCTGTCTCACCAGCGCCCGCGAACCGCCTTGATTGCTCTCCTCGTCCACCAGCGCGGCAAAAACAATCTCCGTCTCGCGTGGACGTTGCGCGCTGTGGGCCACCTTGAGCAGGGCCGTGAGCATGGCGGCGACGGAACCCTTGGTGTCGCACGCGCCGCGACCGAAGAGACGGTCGCCTTTCTTGCGTGGTTGAAACATGGATTCCGGCATGTCGGCATGGCCCACGGTGTCCATGTGCGGGGCGAGCACGATGCGCTGGCGCGGACGGGCCGGAGTGAGTCGCGCGAGAAGGTTGCTGCGTCCGGGCAACGCTTCCCCAATGGATACGTCCAGCCCGCCTCGCGCGGCGGTGGCGGTGAGAAAATCCGCGACCCGCTGCTCGCCGGCCCGCGCATCCCGCGCCGGCATGAAGGCGGGATTCACGCTGGGCAGCGCGATCAGTTCGCGAAGAAGTTTTTCGGCCGGAGTCATCAGGCGCAAATGCGCGCGCACACTAGGCGGCGCGCGCAACCCCGCGCAAGCTCTGCGGAAGTGTAGGTCACGATGGGGGTGCGGGTTTGAGCAACAGGCCCGGGCCACATCTCGTGGCTGGAGCGGCTGGGTTCCACTCCAACCGCAGTCTCTCTTTGTTGTGCCCATCCGCTCCCAAATCAGATTCAGCCCTTGTGGTGCCTTCGACCGTGAGTATCTTTCCGCACTCTCAAATCGCGTGAAAAACATTGTTTGCCTTGTCGTGTGCTGGTGCGGGCTGGCTGCCAGTCACTTCTCCGCTGCGGCCGCCATCCTCATCAACGAAATCCATTACAACCCGGACGTGAAGACGGAGCCGGCGGAGTTCGTGGAGCTGTTCAACACCGGGCCGGGCACGGTGAACCTCACCGGTTGGTACTTCTCGGAAGGTCTCAACTACGTGTTCCCCGCGACGAATGTGGCGGCCGGCGGTTTTGTCGTGGTGGCGCAGAACCCGGCCTTTCTCCAGACCAAGTACGGCGCGGCGGGCGCGCTCGGGCCGTTCAACACCAACGGCAGCTCGGGGTTGGCGGGACGCGGGGATAAAATCACGCTGCGCAACGCGGCCAACCAGATTCAGGATGAAGTGGAATACGCGCTCGGTTTCCCGTGGCCCACCGTGGGCGATCCGCCAGGGTACTCGATCGAGTTGATTCATCCCAGCCTCGACAACGATCTGGGCGGAAGCTGGCGGGCTTCGACCAGCGCCGCAGTCGGCCAGAGCTCGAACACGCTGGTGGCCGATGGCGCGTCGTGGAAATTCTTCAAAGGCACCAACGAGGCGTCCAGCCCCACGACGGCCTGGCGGATGGCGGGCTTCAATGACACCAACTGGGACAGCGGGGCCGCTCCGATTGGTTACGGCGAGGCGTTCATCGTGACGCCGCTGAATGACATGCGGTCGAACTACACCGCGGTGTTTTTCCGCAAGACGTTCACGGTCAGCGATCCGTTCATCTACAACACGCTCAGTTTCGAGGCGCAGTACGACGACGGCTTCAAGGTCTGGATCAATGGGAGCAATGTGTTGAATCAGAACATCTCGGTGAGTGAAGTGCCGTTCGATGGCACCGCCGGGGTGAACGAGGAGTTTGCCACCTTTCGGCTGTTCACGCTGAACAATCCTTCGGCCTACTTGCAGGCGGGCACGAACGTCATCGCGATTCAGGCTCACAACATTTCCAAGAACGACAGCTCGGACTTTTTCCTCAACGTGCGGCTCGCCGGTTTGACTGGCGCGGTCGGGGCCGGGCCGACGCCGGGTCGCATCAACGCGGTCTATTCTCTCAACGCACCGCCGCAGATTCGCCAGGTCGAGCATGCTCCGAAACAGCCGGCCGGCGGAGTGCCGGTGCGGATCACCGCCAAGGTCACGGACCCCGACGGCGTGAGCGCGGTGACGCTGGAGTATCAAATCGTGAATCCGGGCAGTTACATCGAGCTGGCCAGCGCGGCTTACACCAACGCGGCGAACTGGATTTCCGTCCCGATGAATGACGTGGGGACCAACAGCGACGTGACGGCGGGGGATGACCTGTTCATGGCCGAGATTCCTGCCGCCGTGCAGACGCACCGGCGGCTCATTCGCTACCGCATCACCGTGGCCGACACCGGCGGGCGCTCGGTGCGCGTGCCGTACGTGGATGATCCGGAGCCGAACTTCGCCTACTTCGTTTACAACGGCGTGCCGGCCTGGACCGGCGCGGTGCAGCCGGGCGCGGGCGGTTCCAATGGCGCGGTGGTCACGGTCGCCAGCAACGAGATGTCGCGCCTGCCCACGATTCATCTGATCGGCGTGAGCAACACGGTGGCGACGGCGACGTGGTTCAGCCGTTACGGGGGCGACCTTTATCAATGGGGCGGGACGCTGGTCTATGACGGCAAAGTGTATGATCACGTCCGTTACCGCGCGCGCGGCGGGGTGTGGCGCTATTCGATGGTGAAGAACATGTGGAAGTTCGACTTCAATCGCGGGCATGACTTCGAGGCGCGGGACAACTGGGGCCGGAAGTTTGATGTGCCGTGGCGCAAGCTGAACCTGGGTTCCTGCATCCAGCAGGGCGATTTCAACCATCGCGGCGAGCAGGGGCTTTTTGAGTCGGTTGGATTCCGCCTGTTCCAGATGGCCGGCGTGGAGGGACCGAACTCGACCTTCTCGACTCTGCGCGTGATTGACGATGCGCAGGAAGCCGCACCGGGCACGCAATACGAGGGAGATTTCTGGGGGCTTTACCTGATGCTCGAACAGGAGGACGGGCGTTTCCTGGAGGAGCACGAACGGGCGGACTCCAACTTCTACAAGATGGAGGGCGGCACCGGAGAATTGAACAACCTTGGACCCAACGGCCCGAGCGACAAATCCGACCTCAACTACATCCTCAACAACTACACCGGCGCCACCGACCAATGGTGGCGCACGAACTGGAACCTGGGCCGCTACTACAGCTACCAGGCCATCGTGCAGGGCATCCACCACTTCGACATCAGCGACAACAAAAACTATTTCTACTACTACGACTCGCAGACCCGGCTCTGGGAAGTGGTGTCGTGGGATCTGGACCTGACCTGGGCGCACAACATGTATCGCTCCGATGTCGCCGGCTCGGGCGTGGACCGGTTGGCGGAACGCATTCTCAATCCGACCAAGGAGGCCGGCACGGGCGGGCAGGCCGGCACGGGCGTGATGCGTTTGAGCGGGACGCGGCCCGTCTTCGACACGGAGTTTCGCAACCGCGTGCGCGAGATCCGGGACCTGCTCTTCAACACGGATCAGGCCTGGAAATTGATCGAGGAGTACGCGGCCCTGGCGCGCGGTCCCGTCGGCACGCCCAGTGTGATCGATGCGGATCGCATGCAGTGGGATTACAACCCGAAGATGAATGACGGCGCTTACACCCCGAACCTCGGCAAGGCGGGCACGGGCCGCTACTACCAGTTCCCGAGCGAGAGCGGGACGAACGTCGCGCTCAAGGGCAGCTTCAACGCCTCGATTCAGGTGGTGAAGAATTACGTCAACACGCGCGCGGGTTATCTCGACGAACTGGCCACGGATGCCGCCAAGCCCGCCACGCCCACGGTGGCCTCCACCGGCCCGGGAGGTTTCCCGATCAACCGACTGAACTTCCGCTCGACCAATTACAGCGGGGGCAATCCCTTCGCCGCGTTGCGCTGGCGCGTCGGTGAAATCACGGACACGAACAGCATCAACTACCGCGCCGACGAGCCGCGCAAGTATGAGATCGAAACCGTCTGGGAGAGCGGCCCCATCGCCGCCTTCAATGCGGACATCACCGTGCCGGCGAATCTGCTCCGTGTCGGCAGTCGCTATCGCCTGCGCGTGCAGCACACCGACACGACCGCGCGCAACAGCCACTGGTCGGCTCCGCAGGAATTTGTGGTCGGTCCGTCGGACAATCTGGCCGACTTGCTGAATTATCTGCGCATCACCGAGGTGATGTACAATCCGCTGCCCGGCGGCTTTGAGTTCATCGAACTGCACAACACCAGCGCAACTCTCACGCTCGATCTGGCGGGAGTGAAGTTCACCCAGGGCATCGACTTCACGTTTCCGTCTGGGGCCACGCTCGCGCCCGGCGCGTATCTCGTGGTGGTGGGCACGGCGGACCTGGCGGCGTTTCGCGCTTATCACGGACTGGCGCCGGAGGTGGTGGTCTATGGTCCGTATTCCGGTTCGCTCAACAACGCGGGCGAGCAACTCGTGCTGCGCACCTCGGCGGGTGGCAGCGACATCGTGAACTTCAGCTATGGCGACGGGCGCGGCTGGCCGGTCGCGGCGGATGGCGGCGGACACTCCATGGTCTTCCTCGACGGCGCGCTCGCAGCGCAAGGTTCGGGCGCGGGTGATTACGCCGGCAGTTGGCGCGGCAGCACTTTTTTGCGCGGCTCGCCTGGCGCGGCGGATGCGGTGCCGGTGCCGACGATTTTGCTGAACGAGATCGTGGCCCACACGGACTTCACCAACGAGTTGGATTCCAACGACTGGATCGAGCTGTTCAATCCGACCGACTCGCCCGTCACGCTCGGCCCCGGCTGGTATTTGAGCGATGACGGCTCGGCCTACACCAACCTGATGAAGTGGGCCATCCCCACGAACACCACGATCCCGGCGCATGGCTGGGTGAGCTTCGATGAAGTGACTGGCTTTCATTTTCCCACGAACATCGGCTTCGGACTGAACAAGGGTGGCGAGCAGGTCTTCCTCTCCTACTTGCCCGGCACGGTGCAGGACCGCGTGGTGGATGCGGTGAGTTTCAAAGGCCAGGAGAACGACTGGTCGCTGGGCCGCTACCCGGATGGCGCGCCGTTCTGGTATGGCCTGACGCCGCGCACGCGTGACACCACCAACGCCGCCCCGCCGTCTCGCGTCCACATCAGCGAAGTGAATTATCATCCGCCCGACTTCCTGGTGGGCACGAACCTTACCGACAATTCGCTCGATGAATTCGTGGAAATCCACAACGGCACGCCCGGTCCGGTGACATTGCACAACACGAACGGAACCTGGCGCGTGAACGGCGGCGTGAACTTCACCTTCCCGACCAATCTCACCCTCGCGGCCGACGAGTACGCATTGCTGGTGAACTTCGATCCCTCGACCAACGCCGCGGTGTCGAACGCCTTTCGCAGTCTTTACGGCATCACCGATCCCGCCCTCCGCATCCTCGGCCCGTACGCCGGCAAGCTGGCCAACAACAGCGACCGCCTCGCGCTGGAACTGCCGCAACATCCCGACGGCACCAACGACTCCGTCAGTTGGGTGATCGTCGATGAGGTGCTCTACGCCGATCAGCCGCCGTGGCCCTGCGGCAGTGACGGCACGGGGAATTCCCTCCAGCGTCTCAGCACCACGTTGCACGGAACCGATCCCGCGCAATGGGCCGCCGAGCCGCCGACGGCGGGACGCGCCCGCGCGAATCTGCCGGCGGGATTGCCGACCATCACCTCGCAGCCGCAGGATCGCATCGCGGCCACGAACGGTTCGACCTCGTTCAGCGTGAGCCTGTGCGGCACGCCGCCCTTCGCTTATCAATGGCTGTTCAACGAAGGGGCCATCGGCGGCGCGACCAATGCCACCTTGAACCTCTCCGCGCTCACCGTCGCGCACGCGGGCGGATACCGCGTCATCGTGGCGAATGCTGCCGGTTCGATCACCAGCCAGGTCGCCACCCTCATCGTGCAGTCGCCGCCCTTCGTCCTCGTGCAGCCGCAGCCGGTCGTGATCAGCAGCAACCAATCCGCCTTCTTCAGCGTGACGGCGGGCGGGACGCCGCCGCTGGCCTACCAGTGGCAGCGCAACACGGTGAACCTGCCTGGCGCGACGAACGACACGCTGCTGTTGACGAATGTGCATCCCAGCCAGGCGGGCCAGTATCGCGTGCTGGTGAGCAACACCGCCGGCTCCGTGTTCAGTTCCAACGTGCTGCTCACGGTCCAGGTGCCGGTCTATTTCTCGATTCAACCGACCAACCAGATCACTGTCGAGCCGGGCACGAACGTGAACCTCGTCTCGCTGGCCGTGGGCAATGGCACCGTGCTTTATCAGTGGCGCTTCGAGGGCACGAATCTTCCCCACGCCACCAATGCCACCTTCAGCTTCGCCAACGCCTCGCTGGCCTTCGGGCACGGCATCTTCTCCGTCGTCGCCACGGATGACCTCAGCACGGCCACCAGCAGCAACGCGCTGGTCTTCGTCCGCCTTCGCCCCGGCATTGTTTTGCAGCCTTTGCCCCAGGCGGTCATTCAGGGTCAGAGTGCCATGTTTATTTGCGTGGTGACCGGGGCGCCGCCGATCAGCATTCGCTGGCTGACCAATGGGGTCGGCTATCTTACCAACAGCAGCGGCATCCTGGTCATTCCGAACGCCCAGTTGAATTTCAGTCTGCGCGCCAACCCGGTGAATCTCGCCGGCGGTGTGAACAGCTCCACGGTCGCGCTGACCATCCTGCGCGACTTCGACGGCGACGGTCTCGCCGACAGTTGGGAGACGAACTATTTTGGTTTCAGCACCAATAACCCGGCGGATGGCCTGCTCGATTTCGATGGGGATGGGATGAGCAATTACGATGAGTACCGCGCCCGGACAAACCCGACCAACGCGCTGAGTGTTTTGAAGCTGGTGCCGACCGCGACGAATGCCAGCGTGCTGCAGTTCATCGCCCAGACGAACCTTACCTACACTGTGCTGGGCCGGACCAACCTGACGGGCGCGACCTGGACTGGCCTGACCAATGTGCTGCCTTCGGCCACGGTAAGAACCGTCCTGGTGGACACGGCGACGGCTCCGGTGCTCCAGCCAGAGCGTTACTACCGTGTGACCACTCCCTTCACTCCCTAGCCCGCGCGGGACCGCTGCGTTGGGCCGCGCGCGCCTCCTGGCCGTGGGAATTGTGGCGGCTTCGCCCGGCCCTCTGCGCATGTCTGAGTAGAGGACGTTTGACCTCTGCTTGAATGATGAAGACTCGAAGAATTCTTGGCTGGCTGGGGGCGCTCGCGGCCGTGCTGATGCTCGGCCTGAGCTGGCGGGCTTGGACTGCGCACCAGAATCTTGTCACCCTCGATGTGCGCAACATGGACGTGCGCGATGTGGTGCGGAAGATCGAGTGGCAGGTCTGGGAAATCATCCAGGTGGACAAGGCGGTGGCCGGTAAAGTGACTTTGAACGTGAAGCGCATGCCACTGGAGCAAGTGCTGGCACTGGTGGCGAGTCAGACCTCGGCGCGCTCCTCGGTCCTGTATGCGCTTTACTCGAACAGCCGTTCCTTCACCGCACTCAAGCAATCTCTGCGCGGGGAAACCGATCCGATCACGAGCGGTTGGACAAATCTGGGGGCGAATCCATGGGGCGTTGGCCTGGGCGGATTTGGTCCGGGCGGGCCAGGCGGGCCGGGCTTCGCGCCCGTGGCTCCTGGACTTGTCTCGCTGACTATTCTGAATCAGGACGTGACGTTCGCGGCCCTGGCCTTCAGCCGATTCGCCCAGACCCGAGTGGTGCCGGAGGACGGAGTGACCGCCACCGTCAACGTGACCATCCAGCAGGCCCCGGTGGATAAGGCGGTGGCCCAACTGGCCCGGGCGGTGAATCGCGATTGGATGAAGATGTATGCTTTACAGCCCGGCTTCGGCCTGGCCGGGGGCCGTGGCCCAGGCGGGCTGGGTGGACCCGGAGAAGCCGCGCCGTTCGTGGTGCGCGGCGGAAGGGAGGGCGATCCGAACCGTCCGCCGCAATTTGCCTTCGGCGGACCGCCGATGAGCGAGGAGCAGCGCGACGAGGCGCGCCAGCAACGGGAGAAACTGGAAGAAGCGTTGAAGCAAACTCTGCCGGCCGAGGAGCGCCAGAAGCTGGAGAACGCCCAGCGCGAGCGCGAGAAGCTGATGGAGGAAATGGCGAATCTGACACCCGAACAACGCCGCGACCGCATGGGCCAGATGGGTGGAGGGCCGGGCGGACCAGGCGGACCAGGTGGCATGAACCGCATGATGCAGGAAAGGCTGCTGAACAGCACACCGGAGCAACGCGCCGAAATGGACGCGAGAATGCGGCAATTCCGCGGGCCGGGCGGAAGTGGCCCGGGCGGGCCACCGCGGTGAGGCGGCAAAGAAATGAAAAGCGTTTTGAAATCATGAATGTTCCTTCCAAATCGATCCGGGCCTTCACCCTCATCGAGTTGCTCGTGGTCATAGCCATCATCGCCATCCTGGCGGCGTTGCTGCTGCCGGTGCTGGCCCGCTCGAAGGACAAAGCCAAGGGCATCGCCTGCTTGAGCAACCTCAAGCAGCTCGGGATCGCCGTGCGCACCTGCTCGGACGCGAACGAAGGCCGGCTGCCTGTCGCCGAGCGGCTGCCTTCCTTGCCCGGCGCGACCCTGCCGCGCATCTGCGATCTGCTGGCCCCGGAACTGGGCTACGACACCAACCACCTGCCGCAACAGGCCACGGTCTTTCGCTGCCCGCAGGACAACGTGCAGCGTTTCGAGCAGAACGGTTCGAGCTACGAGTGGAACGCTCATTACAACGGGCGGCCCGTGGACAGCCCGCGCCAGAGCCAGAACCCGATCAGCGAGGCGCCCTTGATGTACGACTATGAGAAATTTCACGACCAGGGCCGCACGCTCAACATTCTTTACGCCGACTATCATGTGGAAAAGTTGACGGTGAAGAATATCCTCCCGGACTGAAACCCGGTACGGTGTCGAATCGTCCCTATTGAACAAATCGGGCCGCTCGTGGATCCGGACGAAAGGTCGGTTTCCCGGCGAGCGCAATGACAACTTTATGAACTGCTTTCCTTCGCGAGCCGTGGTCACTGGGGTGGTCGCACTGCTCGTCGGCGTGCTCATGTGCTCCGCCGCCAATGTCGGTCCGGGCGGCTCCACGAATTTCTTCGACGCTCTGCCCGGAGGCGCAGATTGGACCAGTCTGAGCCGGTCCGGCGGGGCGGCGGACAGCTACGATCTGGATGCCGACGTGCAGACGAACATTACCGCCGCGCTCGCGGTGGCGGCGTTGACTTCCAGCACCAGTGATCCGGCGGCGGCCAGTCTGCGCGCCATCTGGAGTTCCGCCGGGCTGTATGTCCAGACCCGACCGACTGGCAATCGCTACACCACGTTGATGGGCAAATTCGTCAACAGCAGCGGGAGCAACATCTCGGTGGTGGCGCTCTCCTATCAGATAACTTTTGCCGGCACCACCATCGCGGAGGAACCGGGTCGCGGCACCCGCGTCTATTTTAGCCTCACCGGCCTGTCGAACTCATGGGCCAACCTGCCTGCGCTCAACACCGTGGCGAGCAACGGCGTGAGTCAGTTCAGCACCAACCTCCCGGTGAACTGGCTGAATGGCGGCAATCTTTTCCTGCTCTTCGCCGATGACAACACATCGGCGGGCGCCGACGTGGCGGTGGCACTGGACAACTTCTCCCTCGCGCTCACGCCCGCGCCGCCTTCCTGCACGATCTTCTCCCCCACCAACGGCGTGGCCTACGGGTTCCATCTTCCCATCCCGTTCGAGGCCACGGCTGATCCTGGATCGGGCGGCCCGACGACCACGGGCCTCGGCTTCTACTCCGCGCCGGGTGGTTTCCTCGCCTCCGTGCTGACGGCGCCTTACACGAACAGCCTCATCCTCCCTGTGGGCACTTACGGCATCTATGCCGTGGCGACGAACAGCCTCGGGTCGGCGCAGTTTTCCGCTACGAATACGATCTACGTGGTGGTGCCGCCGACCAATGCCGCGCCGCCGGCCATTCTGGCCCAAGCACCTGCGAGCGGCGGGACAGTGAGCAACCTCTCCTCGATTCAAGTGCGGTTCTCGGAAAATGTCTTCAACGTGCAGGCCGCCGATTTGCTGGTGAACGACCTGGCGGCGACCAACGTCACCGGCATCGGATCGAATTACGTTTTCCTGATCGCGCCGCCGCCGTTTGGCCCGGTGACGGTGCGCTTCGGGACCGGTCACGGCATCACCGACCTTGGTTACCCGACGGACTTGGCCTTCGATGAAAACGGAGCGGGTGCGTCCTGGACTTACAATTTGATCGATGTCTTCCCGCCGACGCTCACGGCCCGCGCTCCGGGGGCCGGCGCGACCGTGACCAATCTTTCGCAGGTCAGCGTGACCTTCAGCGAGCCGGTGACAGGTTTAGATGCGGCCGACCTGCTCTTGAGCACCTTTCCCGCTTCCGGCCTGAGTGGCTCCGGTTCCAACTGGGTCTTTACCTTCCCGGCGCGCGGGGCGGGCGTGGTCGCGGTGACCTGGGCCACGGGCCACGGCCTTCAAGACTTGTGGGGCAACCTCTTTGATCCAGCCACGGCGGGTCACACCTGGAGTTACACGAACCTGGATCAGATTCCGCCCGTGGTCTGGTCGCAGAACCCGCCCACCGGTTCGTTTGTCCCGAGCCTTACGTTCATCACGGTGAATTTTTCGGAAAACGTCCTTGGCGTCAACGCCAGTGACCTGCGGGTGAACGGAGTCGCCGCAACTGCGGTGAGTGGCGGCCTGGGGAGCTATACTTTCACCGTGCCCTGGTTGAACGACACCAATGTGAACGTGGCCTGGACCCCAGGTCACGGCATCACGGACGCCGTCGCTCCGCCGAACCCTTTTAACGCCGCCGCCCCAGGCGCAACGTGGAGCTATACTTCCCTCGACCACGCCGCTCCGCAGGCCCGGGTGTTCCACGCGCCGTCCAATACTGTGCGGAGTTTGACCCACCTCAACGTGACCTTCGACGAACCGGTCAGTGGAGTGGATGCGGGGGATATTTTGATCAATGGACTCGTCGCCACCAACGTCAGCGGCGTCGGAGCCGGCCCCTACCTCTTCACTTTCCCGCCCCCGCCCACGGGCGCGGTGGCCGTGGCCTGGGCCGCCGGGCACGGCATCACGGATGTCTCACCGAACGCAAACCCCTTTCTGGGCGGCGCGTGGGGTTACCTCCTCGACCCGAGCCTCAGCGTGGAATACACCGTGAATCATGTGGTGCAGATGAGTTTGGACGGTTGCGCGGCGGTGCATTTGCAATTCTACGTGACCAATGCGCCCGCCCAGTTCCCCAACTTCGTCCGGCTGATCAAGGAAGGCGCATGGACCATGAACGCGCGCTGCGATTACGAGTATTCAGAAACCGTCCCCAATCACGCCACCATGTTCATGGCCCGGCCGGTGTTGCAGCCCGCGGGCGCGGCCAACACCGTGCATCATGGCTATAACAACAACTTTCCCACTCCGGCCGAGACCTTCCACAACGCGGGCAACTCGAACCTGGCCTACAAGTCGAGCATGATGGATGTGGCCCATGATTACGGACGAAGCACCGCTCTCTACACCGGCAAAACACGCCTCGACATCTGTGACCGCAGCTACAACACGACCAACGGTGCGCTTGATTCGACGGGGGCTGATCACGGGCGCGACAAGATCGACTTCGGCTCCATCGCGGATATTTCCGGCTCGGCCATCTCGAATGAAGTCACGCAGCTCATCACCAACTTGCTCAGTGCCACGCCCAGGAATTACAGCTTCATCCACCTTGCCGAGCCGGACCTGACCGGCCACTCCTCGGGCTGGGGCAGCGCCAATTGGAGCAATGCCGTGCGAAACGTGGATCGGGAGATTGGCCGGATTCTCAACGCCATCGACACCAATCCGGTGCTCTCCAATCAGACCGCCCTCCTCATCACGGCGGACCACGGCGGCGGGGGGGTGACGTTCAACGCGCACACCGAGGCTTACCACATCACCAACTACACCGTGCCGTTCTTTGTGCGCGCGCCGGGCATTCAAGCCGGCGCGGATGCGTATGCGATTTTCCTCAACCGCGGCCACCCCGGCACCAACCGCACCGACTACACCACTCAGCCCCAGCCCATCCGCAACGCCGATGCCAGCAACCTCGCCCTTTCTTTCCTCGGCCTGCCGCCCATTCCCGGCTCGTTTATCGTCCCCGTCCTGAACACGCCGGTGAATTCCCTGCGCGTGGCGCGCGGCCCGGCCGTGACGACGGTGTTCTGGTATGATCCGAACAATGATTCGGTGCTGGAGTCGGCCGGCGAGTTGGTCGCGCCCATCGAGTGGCAGGCTGTGACCGTGGGCCTCATCATGAGTGACACGACCAAATCCTACACCGTGACCAACGGCGCGGCGGGCCCCCAATTTTTCCGCGTGCGGAAACTCTGAGCGGGGCGGGACCTCACGCGGTGGCCGGCTAAACCGCCCTCTCGTTTCTGCCGAAGGCTTGGTGTGACCGACACTGACCACACGGCAACGGCGTCCCCTGGCCTTGGTGCCATCGACGGGCGGGACGAGCAATGGGCCTGGCATTCTGACCTGGGCGCATCCTCCATCCTGCTCATCGAGGACGAGCCGCAGATCGCCGACGCCATCTTCGCCGGTTTGTCGCGGCACCTGGTGACGGCGGCCGCGACTGGTGAGGAGGGTCTCGCGGCCATCCGGCGCGGATCATTCGATGTCGTGCTGCTTGATCTGCGCCTGCCAGGGATGGATGGACTGGATGTCCTGCGCGCGCTCAAGGCGGACGCCAAGCACGCGCACATTCCGGTGGTGGTGCTCACGGCCCACGGCGAGATCCAGGAGAAGGTTCATGCCTTTGAACTCGGCGCGCATGATTTCATCACCAAGCCCTTCATCATCTCCGAGTTGCGGGCGCGCATTCAGGCGGCCACCCGGGCCAAGCGCATGCACGACGGTTTGGTGGCGCGGACGCGGGAGTTCGAGCAGGCGCGCAATGAGGCGGAGGCGGCCGCGCGGGCCAAATGCGATTTCATCGCCAGCATGAGCCATGAGATTCGCACGCCCATGAACGGCGTGATCGCCATGACCGGTCTGCTCCAGCAGACCGTCCTTACCACCGGGCAGAGCGATTTCGTGGAGACCATCCGGGCCAGCGGCGAATCGCTGCTCACCATCATCAACGACATTCTGAACATCTCGAAGCTCGAGGCGGGCAAGCTGGAACTGGATTGTCGCCCGTTCTCGCTGCGCGAATGCATTGGCAGCGCCGTGGACGTGCTGGCACCGAAAGCCGTCGAGAACAAGATTGACCTGGCTTTTGAAGTCGCTCCGGACCTGCCTGACTCCGTGCTGGGCGACGACCAACGGATCCGCCAGGTGCTGATCAACTTGCTGGGCAACGCGGTGAAGTTCACGCCGCAGGGCGAGGTGATACTGACCGTGCGCCGCGCCCCTGGTCCGGGCGCGCATGAAACGGAGACGAGGCCGAACCTGGAATTCGCGGTGCGCGATACCGGACTGGGCATCGCGCCGGAGAAATTGCAGCACATGTTTCAGCCCTTCGCCCAGGCCGACGCATCGACGGAGCGCGAGCATGGCGGCACTGGGCTGGGTCTGGCCATCAGCAAGCGGTTGGTGGAATTGATGGGCGGCAAGATCCGGGCGGAAAGCCAGCCGGGCGTGGGATCGACGTTTTTCTTTACCGTCCCGCTGACTGCGGTCGCGGCGACGCTCGGTGCCCGGACGGACGCGGCGGTTCTGGGTGGCAAGCGACTCCTGCTCGCCGTGTGGAACGAGACGGTGGGCGGAATTCTGGAGCGGACGGTTACGAACTGGGGCATGAATTGCGTGCGAGCCCGCGATACCATGTCCGCGCTCGAAATTTTGCGCGCAGGCCAGTGCGACGCGGCCATGCTTGACCTCAGTCTGGCGGCCAGCTCCGCCGTGGGGCCGGCGCTGATTGAGGCGCGCAAACCGCTGGTGCTGATCAGCCCGATCGGCGCGACGGTGGCGGAGTCCGCCCTCAGTCAGATTGAAAAGCGCTTCGTCACCGCGCCGATCAAGGAGTCTCAATTGCAGCGCGCGCTGGTCGAATTGTTTGAGCGCCGTCCAGAAACCTCGCGCGCAGCAACTCCGGATCAATTGTCCGCCGGTCCGGTGCCGGAAAAAAAGCTGGGACAGCGGCTGCCGTTAAAAATCCTCGTGACCGACGACAACTTGATCAATCAGAAGGTCGCCTCCCGATTGCTCCAGCAACTCGGTTACACCGCGGACATCGCCTCAAACGGCCACGAGGCGCTGCGGGCGCTGGAGAAGAGCAACTACGATCTGGTCTTCATGGATGTTCAAATGCCGGGTCTGGACGGCCTGTCCGCGACGAGGCAGTGGCGTGAGTTCGAAAAATGCACCGGGCGCAATCCCATTCGTGTGGTCGCGATGACGGCCAACGCCATGACTGGGGACCGGGACAAATGTCTTGCCGCCGGGATGGATGATTACCTGGCCAAACCCGTCCGACCCGAGACCCTCCAGGCGACCATTGAGCGCGTGGCTGGGCTCAATCACTCCAATTCCACGCCTTCGTCCTTGGGCCAGGCCGCCCTGGCCACTGGGAACCAATCGGCTGCCGCAGCCGTTTCAGCCCCGCCTTTTCAACCCGCCGAGGGCGATGCCGAGATGATTGACTTCGATCATCTGCTGGAATTTGCCGGAGGGTGCCGCGCTAGTTTCGTTGAAATTACCGACCTCTACTTCAATCAGACCGGCGATCAATTGGCCCGGCTCCGGACGGCGTGGCAGACGGGCGATGCGTCCGCCGTGGTCCGCCTGACCCACAGTTCGGCCGGAGCCAGCGGCGTATGCGGTATTCGGGCCATGGAACATCTTTTCCGCGAGGCGGAACAGTTGGGCAAGGCCGGTCAGATGTCAGAGTTGGAACCGGTGCTGGCCGCGATGAAGACTACTTTCCAGCGCGTTCACGCGCTGATCCTAAACTCCCGTGATAATCTGCCGCTGTCCTAAGTATTCGTAGTTATGAAGAAAATCCTGATTATTGAGGACGATCCCATCGTTGCACACGTCTATCGAAGTCGCTTGGAGAAGGAAGGATTTCAAGTCGAGGTCGCGCCGGATGGGCAGTTGGGTCATCATTTGCTTCATCAGTGGAAGCCGGACGGCTTGCTCCTCGATCTCATGCTGCCCAAACTCAACGGCATCGACTTGTTGAAAAAAGTCAGGGCCGTCCGTGAGTTTGAAAAGCTGCCCATTGTTGTTTTCACGAACGCCTACGTGGCGAACATGATTCACGAAGCGTTTTCCTCCGGGGCCTCGGCCGTGTACAACAAGTCCACGGTTACACCCCGGCAAATCATCGACGTCCTTTCCAACATGCTTTCGCCCGATGGCCGGGCTGCGGCCAATGCGGCGGCGGCCGGGGTCGCGGCCTTGGAAGCCAAACCAGTCCCGGCACCAGCGCCGGTGGTCGTGCTTCCACCTCCAAACCGCGCCCCCGAAAAGCCGACGGCCACCAACGCCACGGATGACGCCAGTTTTCAAAAGGAACTTCAGGCCAGCTTCCTGGGTGGCAGTGCCGCCGCCGTGATCGAAATGCGCAAGCAACTCCAGGAAACGAGCAAAGCGGATGAGGCGTCGCGCTCCAGTTGCGTGGAAGCGCTCTACCGCAAGGTGCGCTCGTTCACCTCCGGGGCCGGCATGGCTGGGATTCTTTACGTGGCCAAGTTCGGGGCCGCCGTGGAGGCCTTGCTCAAGGAGATGCTGGACAAGCCCAAGACGGTCAACCTCTCCACCCTGCGGACGGTGGCCCAGGCTGTGGATTTCTTTGGTGAGCTGTGCAAGGCCGGCCATGCGCCGGACCTGGCGGAGAATCCACCCATCGACATTCTTATCGTGGACGACGAAGTCCTGTCGCGGCGAGCCATTGTCTATGCGCTGGAGAAGGCGTTCCTCAAGGCCGCCGCCGTGGAAGACTCCGAGGCCGCCCTGGCCCGGGCCAAGGTCACCAGATTTGATCTAATTTTCATTGATGTGAACATGCCGGGCCTGACCGGGTTTCAACTCTGCGACAAACTGCGCGAGCATGGCCTGAACAAAGTTACCCCGATTATCTTCGTCACCGGCACCACCGACTTCCAGGTGCGGGCGCAATCCACGCTGCGCGGGGCCAGTGACCTGATCGCCAAACCCTTCATGTTCATTGAACTCACGGTCAAGGCGTTGACCTTCGCCCTTCGTCATCGGATCGAAGCCCGCAAGCAAGCCCGCGTCTTGAATCACGAACGGCCCTCGGGCGTGGCGGAGGAACTGGCCGTCTTGATCTGAAATCTGCCCATCGGTCCCCTGGTCAGGCACCCATGAACGCAGGCCCGCAATCCGAAGCAATTCTCCGGCTGAAAGGCCCGGCCGCGCGGCCTGATCTGCATCCGCTCCGGGCGGACGCCGCCGAGTTTGCGCCCGCCCCTTCGCTTGAGATTCTGGCCCGCGACCGGCTGGCCCGGCTGGCCGTCGGTATCGCCTTCCTGCACGCGGTGGTGGGCCTCGGCCACCTGCTCAATCCTTCGGGCTGGGATTTCCTGAGTCCGCTCACGGCACTTCAGGAAACGCCCTGGAGCCGCTTGCCCGCTTGGATGCTGGCCTCGGCTTCGGCCTTCTTTTTTCTGGTGCTGCGTTTGCTCCTGCCGCGCCTGCCGCTGCGTTGGGCGCATCCGCTCGGCACGTTCAGTTCCACCCTGGTGGTGCTGAACGCGCTCGGCTGGTTCACTCTGGGCGTTACGCCGGAGAAAACCGTCCCGCTGGCCTTCGCCGTCTTCGGCGCGGGCGCGCTGATCTTCACCACGCGATCGTTGACGCTGATCATTGCGCTGGCCGCCGGCGGCTGGTTTTGGTTTGCCTGGCAGGCGGGCTTCGGCCCGGGTTGGTATTATTTTGGCGGCGTGCTGGCCGCCGCCGCCCTGCTCTCGGCCATGTTTCAGCGGCTGCATTTGCAGGCTTTCAAACAAATGCTCCGCACCGGCCCTGGCTCACCGGGTGTTCCGATCAACGCGGCGGAAAGCGACGAACAATTCCGGCGTTGGTACGAAGCCACTTTCGAGGGCATCGCCATCCACGAACGTGGCGTCATCATTGAGGGCAACCAGGCCCTGGCCTCGCTGCTCAACTGCCGCTCGGAAGCGCTGCGCGGTGTCAACCTGCTCGACTGGTTCACTCGCGCCTCGCGCAACGTGATCGAGGAAAGCATTCTGTTGGGCAACTTCCGCCCCTTCGAGGCCGTGGCTCGCCGCGCGGACAAGTCGGAACTCCATGTCGAGCTATTCACCAAGCGTATCTCCCACGCCGGGCGTGAGGTCATGGTCACCGCATTCCGGGACATTACCGAGCGCCAGCGCGCCGCCCACGCCTTGAACGCCGAGCAGCAGCGGCTCCAACTTCAATACCGCCGCCAGGTCGCCCTGGCCAAACTCGCGGTCGTCATCGGGGAAGCGATCGAGGTCACGCGGATTCTCGATTCCATCGTGGAGACAGCCGCGCAAATCCTGCCGGCGGGCGGCGGAGCTTTTGTGCTGGTTGAGGAGCAGGACCAGTTCGCGCTGGCCGCGTCTTTCCATCCGCATCCGCGTCCGGGCTTTGATCCGGCCGTTCAGTTTGCGCGGGTGGCCGACTGGGTGCGGGACAATCGCGAAACTTTCGTGGCCTCGAACATCACCCGGGACGATCCCTTCGCGGTCAACGAACCGGTGTCGTTCGTGACCGCCTATCTCGCCGTGCCGCTGCTCGACGGAGACAAGCTGATCGGCATCCTGTTTGTGCTCGAAGCGCAGGAGCCGCGGCACTTCAACCCGGACGAAATGGACTTCGTGGGGGAACTGGCCGGGCGCGCGGCCATGGCCATCGCCAAGGCCCGGCTCTACGCCGAACTGAGCGAGGCCAACCACCATCTGGAGCGGCAGCGCGCCTTGTTGCAGGTCCGCAACGACCAGCTTGCGCAAGCCAAGGCCCGGGCGGAAATCGCCAGCGACGCCAAATCAGAATTTCTCGCCAAGGTCAGCCACGAACTGCGCACCCCGATGAATGGCGTCATCGGGATGACGGACTATCTGCTCACGACCAGCCTGGTCCCGGAACAGCGCGAAAGCGCCGAGGCCGTTCGCACCAGCGCCGATCATCTTCTGACCCAGATCAACCGGCTCCTCGATTTTTCGCGCCTGGACGCGGGCTTGTTTACTCCCACCCTGGTCGAGTTCAACCTGCGTGAACTGGTGCGGGCGCTGCTCGAAAAAGCCCAGTCCGGGCGCGGCCCCAAACCGATTGCCATTCTGTCCACCGTGGAGAGCGAAGTGCCGGAACAACTCCGGGGCGACGCGAACGCCCTGCGCCGCGCCCTCTGGTGCCTGCTGGACAACGCCGTGCGTTTCACAGACCGGGGCGAGGTTGCACTCGGGGTTGCGTGTGACACCGCCCAGCCTGGCCGGGTCGTCCTCGATTTTACCGTCCGCGACACTGGCCCCGGTATTTCTGCCGCCGCGCGCGAACGCCTCTTTGATCCCTTTGTCCAGGTGGACAACTCCCTGGCGCGCGGCCATGAAGGCCTGGGCCTGGGGCTCGCCACCACTCGCCGTCTGGTCGAGCGCATGCATGGCGTCATCACTTTGGAAAGTACTCCCGGCCAAGGCTCGACCTTCAAGCTCTCCGTGCCGATGGAGACGTTGGTGTCTGAGCCGGCGAACGCCGGTGCGGTCTGAACTATCCCCGCGCGGACTGGCCTCCGTGCAGTCTTTTCATTGGGGCGGGCCCCCGGACACGCCGCCAATTAAGAAGGCCGCACCTTGACTCCGGCGGCGCCGAACTGTTCCAGCAGTGCGCCTGAACGCGCCTCGAGAAAGGTCTTCAACTCTCCGGCGGCCTTGCCGCCGAAGCCAGGCACGGCGGCGATGTCCTCGACCGTCGCCGTCCGCAGCCGTTGCACCGAACCAAATTTCTTGAGCAACGCCGCCTTGCGCCGCTCGCCGATGCCGGGGAATTCATCGAGAATGCTTTCCGAAATTTTCTTCACGCGGAGCTGCGCGTTGTAACTGTTGGCGACGCGATGCGATTCGTCGCGGATGCGCTGGAGCAGCTTGAGCGCGTTGTTCGCGTGCGAGAGGCGCAGCGGTTCCTTCCCGCCGGGGAAATAAATTTCCTCAAACTCCTTGGCCAGCCCGATGACGGGGATCTGCGCCAGGCCGAGTTTTTCCAACTCGGCGCACGCGGCATTGAGCTGGCCTTTGCCGCCGTCGATGACGATGAGGTCGGGGAGATTGGCCGGCCCATGATCCGGTGGCGGAGCCGGCCGGTGATCTTCCTCCGGGTTGGTGTCCCTCGGCCCTTCCCACGGTCTCCTCATCAGCGTGCGCAATTCCTCCACAATCGGCCGGTCTTCCTCGTTCTCCTTCGCACTCACCCCGGTCGCTTCGCGCAAGAGGCGCGCATAGCGCCGCCGCACCGCTTCCGCGATGCAGGCGAAGTCATCCTGGCCCGTGACGGTCTTGATCTTCAGCCGGCGATAATTCGCGCGGTCCGGCCGGCCGTTGCGAAACGCCACCACCGACGCCACCGCGAACGTGCCGCTGATGTTCGAGATGTCGAAGCCCTCCACCCGCACCGGTGGCACCGGCAGGTTCAGCACCTTTCCCAATTCCAGGTTGTCCCGCTCCGGCATCAGCGACACCGGCAGACTGTACGGCGTGCGCTCGAAGCGAGCGGTCTTCTTGGTCGTGCGGCGCAGCGCTTCGATGGTGTCGCGCAGCCCGGCGGCCTTCTCGTAATCCTGCGCCAACGCCGCCTTCCTCATCTCCGTGTCCAGATGGGCCTGCATTTCCTCGCACTGGCCGGAGAGGAACTCGCACGCGGCCACGACCTGCTCCTTGTATTGTTCCAGGGTCACGTTGCTCACGCAGGGCGCGGTGCAGAATTTCAAATGGCCGTAGAGGCAATGCTTGTAGTCCGCCTCCGTGGGCGTGAGCGGACGGCAGCCGCGCAGGTTGAAGGTGCGCCGCATCAAGTGCAGCGTGTTGCGCAGCGCCCCGGAGTCCGTGAACGGTCCGTAGTAGCGCGCCCCGTCGTCTTGCTTGAGACGTGCGAAGGAGAAGCGCGGGATCGGATCATTCAGGTTCACCTTCACCATCAGGAAGTTTTTGTCGTCGCGGAAGCTGATGTTGTAGCGGGGCTGGAACTCCTTGATCAGCTTGCCTTCGAGCAGCAGCGCCTCCGGCTCGCTCCGCACCGTGTGGACATCAAGGTCGTGAATGGCCTCGACCAGGGCGTTGAGCTTCAAGTCCCAGCCCATCCGGCGCGAGGGATGAAAGTATTGCGACACGCGCTTGCGCAGGTCGCGCGCTTTGCCCACGTAGATCACGCGCCCGAAGCGGTCCTTCATCAGGTACACGCCGGGCTTGTGCGGGAGTTGCGAGAGTTTGTCGCGAATCTGATCCGTCACGGGCATCGCTGCGGAATTTCGCGCAAAGGCCCGGCAGCGCAAAGAGGATTCGCCCGGACCTCCAAGGCCGACGCACCTCAATTCGGTGAGAACCCACTGTGGAAAACACCAAGCACCAAGATCCAAACACCAGAGAAACTCCAAACACCAAGATCCAAACGGCGGCCAGCTCCGACCGCGCGGTTCGCCTCGCAGCCCGAGTCCCGTCCCGGACTTGGCGACCAGACGGATGTCCGGGGTGCCGGCGATTGATCGCCCCGATCGCGGCGGGGATCAGCAGGCTCCTTCGAGGTGGTGAGTGTGAGCGGCCAATCCCTGTGACCACCGCACCACCCAGGTCATGGAATGTCCCGTCGCCCTTCGCTACTCGGCCTGCCCCACGAGTTGCGGTTGCCGGGTATTGCGGAAACCCACGTTGGCTTCGGCATCGTAAAAAACCTGGTCGTCGTCGAAGCGCAGCTTGTGGTTCACATGGTAGGGCGTGCCGGTGAAACATTGCTTCACCAAGAGAGTGTCCTCCGCCGACCACGCGGTGGTGGCGGCGGCGGGCTGATCCAAATAGGTGCCGAAGGTGCCGCGACCTTGCTCCCATTGGCGGTGGACAGCGCCAAACGGCCGGCTGAGGCCACGAGATTGCACGGTCACGACCACGCCCTGGCCGGCCAGGTTGGTGGTGATGGTGATCGATTCCAACTGGAGATCATTCGTCGGAAACATGAACTTGCGGCCCATGATTTTAGCCGCGAGCGGCGACGACTCGCGGCCCTCCGCCGGGCGCACGGATAAACTGGCCAGCTTCTGGACCAGCCTTTTCTGGCCAACGGCATCCGCTTTCAATCGTTTCGGTTCCAACGCCGGCCGCAGCTTGTCCCAGACGAGATTCAGCACGCCCGGCATGTCCTTGACCCCGCTGGTGATGGCAATCACGGCGTCCTGCTCCGGCAGCACGAGGCAATACTGGCCAAACGCGCCGTCGCCGCGATACGCGCCGTGGCGGCAGCGCCAGAACTGGAAGCCGTAGCCCTGTTCCCAGTCGCTTTTGGGATTGCTCCCGTTCGAGACCTGTCGCGACGTGGCCAGTTCGACCCAATCCTTCGGGACCAGTTGCTTGCCCTGCCATTGGCCCTTTTGCAGGTAGAGCTGCCCGAAGCGCGCGATGTCCTCCGTACTCACGCTGAGTCCGTAACCACCGAGGGAGATGCCCTGTGAATTGGTATTCCAGACGGGCTGCTGGATGCCGAGCGGTTCAAACAAACGCGGGCGCAAATAGTCGAGCACGGTGCGGCCGGTCTGCTTTTGCACGATGGCCGAGAGCATGAAGGTCGCCGGCGTGTTGTATTTGAAGTGCGTGCCTGGTTTGTGCGGCACGGGATGCGCCAGGAACGCCTGAGCGGAAATTTTGTCTGCGGCCGTGGACGTCTCGTCCTGATGCCCGGCGGACATGGTGAGCAGATCGCGCACGCGCATGGCCTTGAGGTGGTTGGTCGGAACCAGCGGCCCTTCCTCCGGGAAGAACTTCAACACTTCATCGTCGATGCTGAACTGGCCTTCGGCGACGGCCAGGCCCACGGCGGTGGAGGTGAAACTCTTGCTCAACGAATATAATTCGTGATTGTCCTGGGCACGGTAGGGCGTCCACCAGCCTTCCGTGATGACCTGGCCGTGCCGCACCACCATCACGCTGTGCAGGCCGTCAATCTGATCGAGTGCCTCGACCCAGGCCAGCACCGCCGCCGAGGACACGCCCTGCGCCTCCGGCGTGCTGCGCGGGAAAGAGAACGGCTTCGCTCCGGCGGCGTGGCTCATCGCGAGGCTCGCCGCGCTCAAAAAGCAAACCACGAAACTGGTCAGAGTGTGCATAACGTAAGTGTGTCCTCCGCGCCGCGCCTTCCGCCTCATGGTTTTCGAGCCGCCCATTTGGCGGCGTTGATGAGGAGTTGCTTGTACTCCGGCAGGTCGTGGGCGCGGGCGTCGTGGCCGAGGGCGAGGCCGGCGATGCGCGCTTGCGGATGCTTGACCACGAAGACGCTGGGATGCGGTTTTTGGAACTTCTTGCTGTTGGAAGTCTCGGCCAGAACTTCGATGGGCGTGCCTTTCGGATCGGGGGCCATGTAGTAAAGCTCGTCGGTGACTTTGAAACTCGTCGTCACGCCCTTGGTGATGGGGTGTGCCGGGTTCAGCACGTTGACGCTGAACTCCGCGATGGCGTCGTGACCGCGCGAACCGCCCCCGGCCAGGTCACGGTTGAACTCCGGCCAGTCGTTGAAGTTGTACCACATGCCAGGATGGAGGAGCACGAGGCCCTTGCCCGCCTGCACGTAGGCGTGGAGCGCCGACCGCAGGTCCGGCGTGGCCCACTTGGGCGCATTCACGCTCAGGATGGCGACATCGACGCGCGGCAGTTCGCGCGCGGTCACGGACCCGTCCTCGGTGTAGTTCACGGAGCAGCCCGCGGCCTTGAGGGTGGCGGTGTCGCTCTCGTTGAAGAACTTCTGGTAGTTGTGCGAGCTGCCGCCGCCCACGAGCAGCACCTTGGTGCCAGGGCCCCACGTGAACGCGCCGGCCGAGGCATCGGTGGCCGTGGTGGCTTGAGCGTTCGCGTCGGCGACTTTCTTCGGGGCCGGGCCGTTGTCGGCCGTGATGGCTACGAAGACGGGCGCGACGGAATTATTGTAGCTCTCCAGGGTGATGGATTGAATCACGCCGCCCTTGGCCAGCTCGCGGCTGAAGCTGCGCACCTGGCCGCGCTGCACGGCCCCGGCGAGCATCTTCGATCCGGGCACCTCGGCCTGTCCGTTCCAGTCGGCGAACTCGACGCCGTTCTTCAGCACGAACTCCTCGCCCGTGCCGTCGGCGTATTTCACGGTGACCTTGGCCGCAGGCAAATCCTTGGTGCCTTCGCCACCGTAGGGATACATCCAGCCGCCCACGCCGCCGAGGAAGTGCAACCGCGCGGCCTTGACGTTGACGTTGTTGATCTCGACCCGCTGGGGCTGCTGCCGAGCCACGCCGCCACCGCCCTTGAGCACAATCAGGTTGTTGCCATTCAGGCTGCGGGCCGGGCTGATGACGTCGAAGGGCACCTCGCCGGCCTTGATCACGCCGAACTTGGTGAACTGAAGCGTGTCCTGGGTGCTCTCAGCAGACTGGAACAGGCCCTTGCGCGTATCGGCATTGAAGGCCGCCTTCAGGTCGATGACCCGATACTTGGAATCGCCGCCGATCATGAACGCCAGGAGGTCGCGCAAGCCTTCCTCGCCCAGCGCCTCGAAGCCCTCGGGCATGAGCGAGCGTCCGGTGTTGCGGCGCGACTTGATGTCGGCGGCCCTGAATTCCGTGTCGCCCGCCGCATTGCGGAGCACGACGCTGCCGCGGGTGTCGCGGCCGAGGATGCCGTCGTAGCTTTCTCCGTCCCGGGTCTCGATGCTCACGGACATGTAGTTCTCCTCCACCATGCGGTTGGGATCGAGGATGTGGACGAGCAACTCATGCGCGCCATGCACGCCCATGCCGGTCAGGTCGGGCGCGAGCGTCTTGCCCTCGCCGTTGAACTGATGGCACACGCCGCAATTCTGGACGAAGGACTTGCGGCCATTCTCCACGTTGCCGGGCTTCTCGACCGCGAGCGCGTATTTGTCGATGAGCGCATTCTTCTCCTTCACCTCGGGGCCGCGCAGTTGTTCAACCATTTCATTGGCGCGCTTGGCCACCGCGCCGTCCGCGTGAGTGCGAAGCCGGTGAACAGCGGAAGGATTGAGCGAGGCGAGTTGAATGGTTCCCTTCTGTACGGACTCCACCAGCGCCAGCGACCAGTCGCGGCGCTTCACAATCTGCGAGAAGACGGCGTCCTGCATCTCGGGCGAAACCTTGGAATACAACTCAGCCAGCGTGGCCCCAACCGCCGCGTCGCCGGTGCCGCCAAGTGCCTCCACCACGCGCCGCTGCAAGGCGGGCGAGGCGGGCGGACGGACCAGCTTCGCGATGCTCGGCACAATCTCGGGGTTCATCTCGCGCACCCCGAGCAGGCTCACGGCGAGCTGGCCGCGTTGCTCGTCGGGTTGCGCGCGGTCATTCAGTTTGGCGAGCAGTTGCGGCACGAGCGCCTTCACGTCGGCAGCGAGAGCGCCTTGCTTGTCCCAACGCCCGATGAGCGGCAGGGCTGTGGCGGAGATGGCGGGGTTCGGAGATTGGAGCGTGGTTTGCAGCGCGGCGCGCAAGGGGACGCTCCACGCTGGAGCGGCCGCCGAGCGCGGCGCTTTGGCCAGCGCGTCCAGAATGAGCAGCTTGAGCGAGTCCGCCTTGACCGGCGCCTGGGCGGCGGCCACCACGAGCGCGGCGGCGGTGCCGGCCTCACCTGCGCCCTGGGTCGCGAGCGCCGCCACGAGCGAGCGGTAGTCCTCCGGTTGCTCAGTCGCGAGCGCGGCGGCGAGATACGCGGAGGGATCTTTCATCGCCGCACCCACCACGGCCGACTGGGCCCACGAGTTGGTCAGGGTGGGATAAAGTTTCACCAGCGCCGCCACAATGGCTGAATCCACCGGAACCCCGCCGATGGCTACGAGCGCCTCCAACTGCACGCGCGCATCCGCATCATTGATGCCGCGCAAGAGCGCCTGCTTGGTGGAATTCGCGGGCGGCTCGGTGCGCAAGGCGGCGAGCCGCATGCCGTTCTTGCGCACGGCCGCGCGCTGATCCGTCATGGCGGCGTTCAGGATGAACTCCGGCAGCCGGCCCGCGTTCGCCATGAGCCAGATGCGATGCACCCAGGCCGGGGCTTCCTGCGTGCGGGGCATCTGCTGCAATGCTCGCACGACGTTGGAGGACATGTTCTCTTGCAACAAACGGTGCGCGGTAAAACGCACCGGCTTGTTCTGGCTCTCCAAGGCCGCCACCAGATTTGTCGCCGCCGCGCCTTCCAGGTTCGGCACCGTCATCGGCAGGGCGTTCTTGTGGTTCACCCGCCAGATGCGGGCGAAGTAATGGTCGCGATCCGGACGCACGGCGGCGTTCACGCCGTTGTGCTTGGGTCCGCGCGTATCGTTATGAATCACGGCCTGGTTGTACCAATCCACAATGTAGAGCGCACCGTCCGGCCCGACGCGTGTCTCGATGGGCCGGAACCACGGGTCGCGTCCGCCGATGAACTCTTCGTCGCGGGTCTTGCCGGCGGCGATGTTCGGGCCGGCCGGCATCACGACCTCGTGGTGCGCGATGTTGATGGTCGGTTCAGTGGTGAAGTAGGAGTAATTCCACTCGGCTGGCCAGGAGCCGCCCTCATAAATGGCGCAGCCCGCCGCCGCTGTGAACTTGCCCACGAGATCAATCTGCACGTAAGCCAGATTCTCGAACTTGATCAGCGGCTTGGACGGACGGTCGCGAATGACGGCCTTGTAGCTCGTGGTGCCGGCGAGTTTGCCCCGCGCCAGCGCGGCCTCGGAGGTCACGACGTGGTTGAGCAGATCGTTGCTCGTCGGCTGGGTGAACAGAATCTCATCGTCGCTCGTGACTTCCAGTCCCCAGGTGTTGCCGTTCTTGGAACAGAACTGCTCGAAGGCGCTGCCGTCCGGACGGAAGCGCACCACGCCCGAGCCAATGTTGCCAAAGCTTTTGGACTTGTCCGGCGAAGTCACCGTGCCCGCGCTGTAGCCGTGCGTGGCATAAATCCAGCCGTCGAAACCCCAGCGCAGGTTGTTGATCACGGCGTGCGTGTCGCCAATGCCCAGCCCGGTGTAGAGCTTCTCCACCACGTCCGCCCGTCCATCGTGATTGGTGTCGCGCAGCCAGAGGATGTCCGGTGCCTGCGAGACGATCACGCCGTCGCGGTGGAAGACGAAGCTCGTCACGAGTTCCAGCCCTTCGTAGAAAACCTGCTTCTTGGTGTAGCGGCCGTTGGCATCGGGGTCGGTCAGGAACGAGATGCGATCGCGCGCCGGTCGATCCTGCTTGCCGGCTTCCGCGACAAGCCCGCCGTGGTCCTTCCACTCCGCGCCCGCTTGATCCAGGCGGATGCCGCGGCGGCCATTCGGATACTCGGGCGTCTCGGCCACCCACATCCGGCCCGCCGGATCCCAGTCTATGTTCATCACCTTGTTCACCAGCGGCTCCGAGGCCACGAGCGAGATGTTGAAGTCAGGATGCAATTCAAGCTGGGCCACTGCCTTCTCCGGCGCGGTTGGGCCACCCACGGGGTAACGCAGGGACGCGATCTCGTCCGGCTTGGTCAGCAGGCTCACGTCGCGCTTGCCCGCCCAGGCGATGCCCCGCAGCAGCACGCTGCGAAAATGCGGCAGGTTGAATGACTTGTAGTGATGTCCGGGAATGGCGACGAACGCCCGGTAGTTTTCCTTCTCGTAGGTCCACATCTGCGGACACACGTCATAGATGTGCTGCATCTGGCGGCCGCCCTTGGCGTTGCGTTTGTCGGGCGTCCAGGAGCCGGCGAGAATCTTCGCTTCCGGCATCATGTGCAGGTCGTAATAAATTTCGTCGTCGAACTCGAAATTCGAGGCCCCCGCCGTGATCGGATGCTCCAGCGTCGTGTAATAGATTGGCACGTCGTGCTCCAGCCACTTGGAATGGCCATGCTCCCACGCACCGCCGATCACTGTCTTCCACCACTGAGCGTCGTTGCCGCACACCGAGTCGTGCAGGGCCACGATGCCGCCGCCGCGCTTGAGGAACTGGTCGAGGTTCGCCCGGTCGGCGGCTTCGATCCGCCCGCCTTCCTCGCTGTAAAACACCAGCACGTCGGTCTTCGCCAGTTCCTCCGCCGTGGGGAAACCGATCTTTCCATTCACCACCGCGCCGCGCTCCCGGAGCAACTGCGACCAGTCCTTCAGGAATGTCGGGTGGTCATGGACGCCGTTGCCGGCGGGGCCGTGGGTTTTCTTCCCCGCCTTGATGAAGATGCGCAACGGTGCCTCGGCGGCAAACAACGTGGCGCAAATAGCCAGCAGGCACATGGTCAAGAGTCTCGTTTTCATAAAATGAATTGGGCACGCACAGTGATACAGGACGCAAAGGTGCGGAAGAAAATTCTGACGGATGAGAACTGCGGTCGTCCGCCGTTGGCTACCGGTGAAAAGACTTGGTGAAGTCGTCGCTGGCGATTTTTACGACTTTTTTCTGCACGGTGGAGCCGGCGATGAGTTCGTTAAGCTTGTGCTCCCAAGCCGCGCCGTCGAGCGGGAGCTGGACGGGGCTTTCGAGGAGCGACGAGTAGAGGAGGACGTTGGCCAGTTCCACCGAGCCCATTCCTTGCTCGCCCGGGGCGATGAGCGGAGTGCCATCGAGGATGGCGTCGACGAAGTTCTGCATGATGGTGGCGTGGGCGTTGCCGGCGTCGGCGAAGGGAATCTCGGCGTTCCACACTTCCGGCTTGGCAAATCCGCTCTTCGCGCTCTGGCTGAACTCGATCATGTCCGCGTCGTTGCGCGTGAAGGTCAGCTGGTCGTTCTCCAGCACCAGCTTGCCGCGGGTGCCGACAATCTCGAAACGGTTTGTGCCCGGCGCTTCGCCGGTCGAGGAGATGAAAACGCCGGTCGCGCCCTGGGCCCATTCCAAGTAGCAGGTCACGTTGTCCTCGACCTCAATGTTGTGGAAGCGGCCGAGCTGGCAGAAGCCGCGCACGCGCGAGGGCATGCCGCACAACCATTGGAGCATGTCGAGCTGGTGCAGGCATTGGTTGAGCAGCACCCCGCCACCCTCACCCTTCCAGGTCGCGCGCCAGCCGCCGCTGGCGTAGTAAGCCTCGGTGCGAAACCAGTCGGTGATGATCCAGTTGATGCGCACGATGGATCCAAGCTCGCCGGTCTGGATGAGCTTCTGAATCTTGGCGTAGCGCGGCTCGACCCGCATCTGGAACATGCCGGCGAAGACTTGTTTGGGATGCTTCTTCGCGCAGGCGATCAGCCGTTCGGCGTCGGCCTTGTGCGCGGAGATTGGTTTCTCGATCATCGTGTGCAAGCCCGCTTCGAGCGCCGCGATGCCCAGCGTGGTGTGTTGGAAATGCGGCGTGGCCACAATCAGCGCGTCGCACTTTCCGGATTGGATCATCTCGTGGCCATCGGTGAAGAGGTTCGGAATCCGGCCGCGGTACATCTCCAGTTCTGCCGGCACCACGCTGCAGGCCGCCGTCAGTTCCGCCCGGGAGATTTTCCCGTCGAGCAGGTACCCGCAATGATGCTTGCCGATGTTGCCCAGTCCGATGATGCCAAGACGCACTTTGTTCATGAGGGAGCGACGTTAGCCAAACGAGGCGTGGCGGCAAATGCAGAATCATGTTCCGGGTAGCACGCGGGCGCGGCCGGCCCGTGGAGCGTCGAGCTTGAACGGTCCCAGGGCCGGTCGGCTTGATTCACACGGGCCGCTTCGACCAGTCTCCTTGCGAGCGGCGCAAGTATTCGGTGCGCTCGAAGCCGTGCCGCTCGTAGAGCGAATGCGCATCGCGCGTGCGCAGGCATTGGGTGCTGGTTTGCAGTTCAGGATGGCCCACCAGGATTTCCACCATCCACTTGCCCAAGCCCCGGCCGCGGTGGGCGGGGGCGACAATCACGTCGCACAGGTAGGTGAAGGTGGAGTAGTCGGTGACGGCGCGCGCGAAG
The DNA here is from genome assembly GCA_031414955.1 of Pedosphaera sp. GTDB lineage: Bacteria > Verrucomicrobiota > Verrucomicrobiia > Limisphaerales > SIBH01 > JANNGC01. Next base: position 42,839 of record JANOQV010000089.1, read on the forward strand.
CCCACCTGTATTCCAGCGTGAAACAAGCCGAGACAGAACGAGTGTTGCATGGATTTCTCAATCTGTTCCCGCGTCCGGCCCGCGGCCCAGTAGGTCGGGTTCAGCAGGGCGCAGACGGCGTCCGATTGCAAACGCGTGGTGTCGTCGCTCAACTCGTATGCCTCGCGCTGCCAGTTCATGGTGTTGGAGAGTGACGTCCGCCTCGGGCAAATGCAGCCACTGATTCGCTCCCGCGCGGGATTTGTAAGAGCCGGTCTGAAATTCCAGAATCCGGTGGCACCAGACCTGGATGGAGTGCGCCCGTCCCGGGCGCAGCGACGCACGAACTGAGGCCGGCGTGGGTTTTTGGTGCGCCTTCCACCTTTTCAAGCTTCTGCGCCCGAGACGGGCGCACTCCGTCCGCCTGATTTTCAGACAGGCTCTAAGTTGGCTTTCAACGCCGCCAGCCGGTGGCCTCGATCCGTTTGAATTCCTGCTCCACCTCTGCGCCTTCGTAGAAGGACAGCCAGCCGCGCAGGCGTTTCGTTTCGCCGGGCGCGCAGTCCGGAAATTTCGGGTCCGAGTGCAGGCAGGGCACCGGGGGATTGGCCCAGGCGCGGTGGGCCGCCTCCCAGGCCGTGATGATCCAGCGGCGTCGATCGGGAGAGGCGCAGGCCGTGTAGGGCGAGGAAAGCACCTTGTTCGCGTTCGTCTGCGCGTTGAAACCAGCGGCGGCCTTGAGCATCAGGCAGTTTTGCACCCGTAAGCCCGTGAGCGTTTGGTCTGTGCCATTGCGGAGCCACAATTCCATCCGCACCGCGTCCGAGGACGGCTTGATCTTGGCGCCGAAGCCAATCTGGTTGGGCAGCATCCGCTCACTCTCGAGCGAGCCATCGGGGTTCCGTTTCCATTCCAGCGGTGGCAGCGTCACGCCCTGCTGCGACCAGATGGTCGGGATGTGCGTGTGCGCGAGATAGGTCAGGCCCAGGTTCGAGAAGATGGCCTCCGGCAAATCCATGACCACGTAGCTCGCGGCCTCCCACGGCAGGAAGACGCTGAACTTGGTCTCGCGCTGCGGATCGATCGCGCCGTCGAGGAAACCGCAGCGCGGATGGCGACCGCCGGGATAGGGAAGCACCAGCAGAGAATTGGTGGCACGAACCGGGCGGACCCCGGGATCGCGAAGTGCCCGGGCCAGGTCGTTGGTGGCGAGACCAGTCACCTCGGACATCTCGGCCAGAGTGAATTGGTGCGTGACCATGTTGGCCAGCCAGGAGCGAAGCTCGGCGACGTCCTTGGTCGGGCGAAGTTGACCGGCGGAAACCGCGAGCGGGAGGGCCAACAGCAGTAGAATTAAAGTCAATTGTCTCATGTCAGTATGCCTCGATGAAATGCTTCAGCTCCGTTTGCAATTGTTCCACAGGCAGTCCGATGACGTTGGTGAAGGAGCCGTCAACCTTCTCCGCAATCAGGTCGCCGTGATCCTGAATGGCATAGGCTCCGGCCTTGTCGAGCGGGTCGATGCGGCGGAGATAGTCCGTGATTTGTTCCGTCCGCAGCGGTTTGAAGGTGACGCGCGTGATCTCGGCAAACAGTCGCTGCCGATGAGGCCGCAGGTGCAGCAGGCAGACCCCGGTGATGACCAGATGCTGCCGACCTGCCAAATCAGCCAGCATGCGCGCGGCCTGCGCGAGATCCTTTGGCTTGCCGAAAACCCTGCGCCCCAAACACACCTCGGTGTCCGCGCCGATGATCAGAGCGTCGGGATGCAGCTTGGCCACGACCCTGGCCTTGCGATACGCGTTCAGCAGGCAGGCTTCGACTGGCGATAAATGTTCCGGCTGAAATTCCTCCGCGTGGCCGGGGATGATCTGGAAATGATCCGCGACCCGGCGCAACAGTTCCGCCCGGCGCGGCGAGGCCGAGGCGAGAATGATGGGCGGCATTTCCATCCCCGGAGGGTAGGGGATGGCCTGAGGAATGTCAGTGCTCAGTTCTCAGGACTGACCACCAGAGAGCAGCGGGCAGAACACAAACTGGGCTTCGATGGGCTGAGAGCCGGTCTGAAAAGTCACTGATGCGGCGCAAGCTGCCCGCCCCGGAGTGCGCCCGTCTTGGGCGCAGCGACGCTCGCACTGCGGCCGGAGTGGATTTTTCTCGCGCCTTCCACCTTTTCAAGTTTCTACGCCCGAGACGGGCGCACTCGTGCGCCTGATTTTCAGACAGGCTCTAAACTTGGCGACGGCCAATCCAGAGGCTGGCTGCATCCAGCCTGAGCATGACTTGCTCCCGGCCCAGAACCGCCATCAAGTGATACAAACTAGGACCGACCGATTGGCCGGTGCAGGCGAGGCGCAGCGGATGAACGAGCAACCCGGGCTTGACGCCCATTTCTACGGCGGCGGCCTTTAATCCTGCCTCCAAGTGAGCCGCCTCGAACTCCTCCAGAGCCGCAAAGCGCGCCTTGAGCAGGGCGAGGCGCGGCAGAGCTTCGGTCGTCAGATGTTTCTGCGCCTCAGCGGAATCATATGAAACGGCCCCGGAAAAATAGAACCGCGCCGATTCCGGATGGTCGATCAACTGCTGATGCTTCTCGCGATAAGTGGCCAACGCGGCGGACACGTAGGCCGGGGCATGGCCGGAGGTGACAATGCCCGCCCGCTCCAGTTGGCTGACCATCAGCGAGTCGAAGCGTTCGGGCGGAGCGATTTTCAGATGTTCTGAGTTGAGCCACTTCAATTTGGACATGTCAAAGCGCGCGTTGTGCCGGACAATCTGGGGCAAATCAAACGCGGCCATGGCCTCCTGGGCGGAGAAAATCTCGGACGGTGTTTTGGGAGACCAGCCCAACAAACAGAGGTAATTGAGGACTGCTTCCGGCAGAAAAAGCCCATGCTGATAAGTCGCTAACGAGGCTCCATCATCGCGCTTGCTCATCTTTGAACCGTCCTGGTTCAGGATGAGGGGAATGTGGGCGTAGAGCGGCGGGGCGACCCCGAAGGCCCGGAAGAGTGCAATGTGCTTGGCCGTGTTCGAGAGATGGTCCTCCCCGCGAATGACATGCGTGATGCCCATCTCCAGATCATCCACCACGTTGACGAAATGGAACACCGGCTGCCCATCGGAACGAACCAGCACGAAGTCCGGATCCTGTTCCTCCCGGTCGGTGAGCGGACGCGTCACCTCGCCGACGACGAGATCGGGAATGAGCACGGGCGCGCGCTCCATGCGGAAGCGCACCGCGCCGTCCCGTTCGTAAGCCGATCCGCGATCCTTCAACTCCTGCACCCGGCGGGCGTAAATCTCTTTGCGTTGCGATTGGAAGTACGGACCGTGCGGCCCCTGACTCGGCCCCTGCGCGTCGGCGGTCAACGGACCTTCGTCCCATTGCAGCCCCAGCCACCGCAACCCTTCGAGGATCACGTTCACCGCCTCCTGCGTGTTGCGCGCCGCGTCCGTGTCCTCAATGCGGAGCACGAACGTGCCGCCCATGTGGCGGGCATAAAGCCAGTTGAACAAAGCCGTGCGCGCCCCACCAATGTGGAGATAACCCGTGGGACTCGGCGCAAAACGAACGCGAACACTCATGTGATTTATTTTTGTGATTACGAACCATCAGGCCGTGGCCCGACGCGAACGAAGGCCGCGACGTTAAAGCCGGGCCTTTCGCCCTGGCAAGGAACGGTTGGGCGAGGGAAGCGATTGAAAGTGGCGGGCCGGACGGCGAGAAGACGGAGGGTGCCGTTGCTGAGCGCCGGAGGCACGGCGAGAGAGTAGCCCACGGCGGCAAGCGTGGAAAAATGATCCGCCGCCGGTCCCAGCGGGACGAAAGACTGGCCGTCGCGAGGATCCTCTCGCCCCGCTGGGGCTGGGTCGTCTGGTCCATCTGATCCCACGGCCGCCGCTGCGGGCTGTTCCACTTCGCCGTGCGCCGCTGCGGCCGCGGCCCTTCCGAATTCGGAGTTCGGGACTAATTCTCCCAGCCAAGGATGTTGTCCTTGTTGGCTCCCATTCCCTTGCCCGTGTCGCTCATGCCGGTGGCGGCATTTTCGTCCACCTTGCCGTCCGGGCCGAGGGACCAGACCAGCACGGCCTGCGGAATCTCCGGCGCCAGATTGGGCAGTCGCTTGCGCTTGCGCAGCGTGGCGTAAAAGCCGTCGAAGGTGTTGTTGTCAAAATTCATGTCGAGACTGATCAGGTACGGATTGCCCCACGGATCGCGAAAGATCCCGTCTGGGCCGAAGCCGCCGGAAGAGGAGCTGCCGGCCTGGCGCAGGTTGAGGAACTGGTGCTTCTGGGGATTGCGCACATGATTCACGTTTTCTGTGGGAGTGCCGTCACCGAATTTTTCCAGGTCCATCACGATGCCGATGACCTCGGAGTTATTGTGATAGTGCGACATGGGGCCGGCCGGATAACTGATGATGGTGGGATAGGTGGGCTTGAGCGCCACGCCGGCCGTGTCGGTGGTGCCGAAGGTGAAATCGCCCGAACCCAGGTTGTTGCCCGCGCACTCGGTGGCGGCCTTGGTGGTCGGCCACACGCTGTAGGTGGATTGGTACTGGTTGATGGCCGAGACCAGGGTGGTGATGTCCATCCGGGCGCTCTGCACCTTGGCCTTCTGCTTGGCGCTGGCCAGTACCGGGAGCAGCAGTGCGGCCAGCAGGGCGATGATCGAGATGACCACCAGCAGTTCAATGAGAGTGAATCCCCGTCCAGTGCGGCGGGGCGTTGTGATTGAATTAGTCATAGTTGGTCTTGGTTGCATGATTGCGGTCATTCGATCAGGGCTGCGAGGCGCGATAGAAATGGTGCGGATACAAGGGAGCCTGTGGGTCAACAAACACCGACGGGCTGACGCCATAAACATTCGTGGAGATGGGCGTCCAGATGATCAGATTCGCCGAGCGCTCGATGATGGTCGGCACCCCGGTCCGCCCCCAAACATCCATGGCCATCGCGCCGTCGGGCTGCACGCGTGGATTGGCCAGCATCAGCGGCGACTCCACTCCCCATTCCATGTTCAAACTCCAGCGGCTCATGCTGCCCGCGTCGCCCGAAATGTCGTCATAGACGAAGAGCTTCCACGGTCCGTTGGGTTGCGCACCGATGAATGTCGCGAGGTTCGTTGCGTACGGTCCGGCTGGGGCGGGAGCACTGAACCCCACGCCGGGGTTGTAATTCGCGGGCCGGTAGCTGCCCGAAACCAAGGTGCCCGAGTACGGCACCGGCAGGCTGGCGGCGTCCGCGAAGGTGAGATTTACCCCGCCGCCCGCCACCGCATCACCCGCGCCCGCCATCAGCATGACTTTGCGCCCATCCGGGCTGACCAGCAGCACGTTGACGTCCGATGGGAAGGTGTGCGTGAAACCATAAAGCGTGACCGTGAGCTTCTTCACCACCCCCGGCACGCACTGCGGCGTGATCACGGAAGGATAAGGATTGGCCGCGCCAAACATCGGGATGCTGATGGCTGCGTTGTTCGAATACGCGAGCAGGTTGGTGGTCGGCAACGGCAGCACGGTCAAGCTCGCGCTGTTGGTGACTGCCCGGCACAGCGTGCGGACTTCCACCGAGTACACACCGCTGTTGGTGGTTTGCGGGCTGGGCAGCAGCAGTGCGTTGTTCGTCTGCCCGGTTAGAATCTGGCCGTTGAACTTCCAGGCAAACGTAATCGGATCGGGCGCGGTGGCGATCACTTGGAACAGAGCTGGATCGAGGGCGCAGCGGGTTTGGTTGGTCAGCGCCGAAACCGTCAGCACGCCCGAACAGGAGAGAACCACCACCACTCTTTGCTGGCAGGAGTTGGTCAAACCGGCCGAGTCCGTCACCGTCCACGTCACCGTGTTCGTGCCCACCGAGAACACGGCCGGCGCGTTGCTCGTCACACTCACCACCGTGCAATTGTCCGACACCATCGGCAGGCCCAGCGCCACGTTCGTCACTGTGTTTGCGCCTGGCGTGGTGTTGATCGTGATATTGGCCGGGCAGGTGATGAGCGGCGGTTGGGTGTCGATGACCGTGACCGTGAAGGTGCAACGGTTGGTGTTGCCGCTCGCATCCGTGGCCGTGCTGGTCACGGTCGTGGTCCCCACCGGGAAGGCGAATCCACTGGCCGGCACGCTCACCAGGCTGGCGACTGCGCCGCAATTATCCGCGCTCGTCACGGTGAACGTGATATTGCTCGAACACTGGCCGGCTGAGGCGTTCACCGTGATGTTCGCCGGGCAACTGATCGTCGGTGCCGTCGTGTCCCGCACAATCACCCGCTGCGTGCAACGGTTGGTATTGCCACTGCCGTCGGTCACCGTCCAGGTGACGAGGTTGGTGCCAGGCGGATAGCTCGCCGGGGCGTTGCTCGACACAGAGGCGATGCTGCAATTGTCGCTGACCACCGGGCTGCCCAAGACCACGTTCACTGCGAAGCAACTGGCATTGGCCGACACCGTGACCTCCGCCGGGCAGGTGATGGTCGGCGGAGTGGTGTCGCGCACGATCACGCGCTGAGTGCAGGTGTTGGTGTTGCCGTGGCCGTCAATGACTGACCAGGTCACGAGGTTCGCCCCGAGCAGATAAACCGCCGGCGCGTTGCTGGTCACCGAGGTCACGCTGCAATTGTCACTGACCACCGGGCTGCCGAGAGTCAGGTTCGTCGCCGTGCAACCGGCATTCGCCGACACCGTGATGTCCTCTGGGCAGATGATGGTGGGAAGCTGAGTGTCCCGGACGACGACCTGCTGTTCGCAGGTCGCTGCGTTGCCGTGAATGTCGGTGACCGTCCACAACACCAGATTGGTTCCCACCGTGAAACTGATCGGGGCATTGCTGCTGACGGAGGCAACGCCGCAGTTGTCGGCGGTGATCGGAGTGCCGAGGGCGACGCCGGTGGCGAAGCACGCGCCGAGGTCGGCGTTGAACGAGACGGTGGGCGGGCAGGTGATGAGCGGCAACTGGGTGTCATTGACGATGACCATCTGCTCGCAGGTCGCCGTGTTGCCGTGAAGGTCGGTCACAGTCCAGACCACCAAATTGGTCCCCACCGCAAAGCTGGCCGGAGCGTTGCTGGAGACGGAGGCCACGCCACAGTTGTCGGAAGTGACGGGGGAGCCGAGCACCACGCCGGTGGCGAAGCACGCACCCAGGTCGGCATTGACCGAGATGGTGGCGGGGCAGGTGATCGTGGGGAGTTGAGTGTCGCGAACGATGACCTGTTGCGCGCAGGTGGCGGCGTTGCCATGAATGTCGGTGACCGTCCACAGCACCAAGTTGGTTCCGACCGCGAAGCTGGCCGGAGCGTTGCTGCTGACCGAGGCGACGGCGCAGTTGTCGGAAGTGATCGGGGTGCCGAGGGCGACGCCGGTGGCGAAGCACATTCCCAAGTCCGCATTGATCGTGACGGAGGCCGGGCAGGTGATGAGCGGGAGTTGGGTGTCATTGACGATGACCTGCTGTTCGCAGGTCGCCGAGTTGCCGTGGATGTCGGTCACGGTCCAGATGACGAGATTGGTGCCGACGGCAAACGAAGCTGGAGCATTGCTCGAGACGGAGGCGCCGGCGCAGTTGTCGGACGTGATGGGCGTGCCGAGGGCGACACCGGTGGCGAAGCAGCTTCCCAAATCCGCGTTGACCGTGACGGCGGCCGGACAGGTGATGAGCGGGAGCTGAGTGTCGTTCACGATGACCGATTGCTGGCAGGTGGCGGAGTTGCCGTGAATGTCGGTCACGGTCCAGATCACCGTGTTGGTGCCCACGGCGAACGAGGTCGGAGCGTTGCTGCTGACCGAGGCCACGCCGCAGTTGTCGGAGGTGATCGGGGTGCCGAGGGCCACGCCCGAGGCGAAGCAGGAACCGAGGTCCGCATTCACCGTGACGGAGGCCGGGCAGGAGATGAGCGGCAACTGGGTGTCGGTCACAATGACCGATTGCAGGCAAGTGGCGGAGTTGCCGTGGATGTCCGTGACGGTCCAGGTGACGAGATTGGTGCCGACAGCGAAGCTCGCTGGAGCATTGCTCGAGACGGAGGCGACGGCGCAGTTGTCGGAGGTGATCGGGGTGCCGAGGGCCACGCCCGAGGCGAAGCAGGAACTGAGGTCCGCATTCACCGTGACGGAGGCCGGGCAGGAGATGAGCGGGAGCTGGGTGTCATTGACGATGACCGTTTGCAAACACGTCGCCGAGTTGCCGTGAACATCCGTGACCGTCCAGGTGACGAGGTTCGTCCCCACGGCGAACGAAGTTGGCGCGTTGCTGGAGACGGAGGCCACGCCGCAGTTGTCGGAGGTGATGGGCGTGCCGAGCGCGACACCAGTGGCGAAGCACGAACCGAGATCCGCATTCACCGTGACGGAGGCCGGGCAGGAGATGAGCGGGAGATGGGTGTCATTGACGATGACCTGCTGCTGACACGTCGCGCTGTTGCCGTGAACGTCGGTCACGGTCCAGGTGACGACGTTGGTGCCGACGGCGAACGAG
>JANOQV010000090.1:0-13793 GCA_031414955.1 Pedosphaera sp.
TCCAGCGCCGCGACGAGGCGGCCCACGACTTCATCGAGCGTCTCGACCATGCCGGCATAGACCGGATTGCGCTGGAGCGAATCAGGCTTCGCCTTCCCGCGATACTTGTCGATCTGCGACTCCTTTGCCTGCCACGGCGAATGCACCTCGAACGCCCAGTAGTTCAGAAAGAACGGCTGATCCTTGTGCTGCTCGATGAACTTCACCGCCTCGTCGCACACGAGGTCCTCAAGATTGTCGCCGGGCTTTCCATGATTCTTCCAAACGGGGAACGGGTAGAAGAACCCTTTGCCCAACGGACTCGGCGCCGACGTGTGCGGAATGTCCACATCGAAGCCGTGCTCCAGCGGACTGTATGGTTCCGACCCGAGGTGCCACTTGCCGAAATGCGCCGTGGCATAACCCTCCGCCTTGAATGCCTTCGCCAGCGTGTAGTGATTCGTGGCGAAGCGCGTCACGCTCTCCGCCGTGCGCGCTTTCTGCGTCGGCGGCGCGGTGGCGTTCAGCTTCTTTTCCAGCACGACTTTCGGCCGATGACAGTCCGGGGCCGTGATGCCGAGCCGGGCTGGATACAGTCCACTAAGAATGCTCGACCGCGTGGGCGAGCACAGCGGGCTGGCGCGAATACGCGCGCGTAAATTTCATCCCGCGCCGCGCCAGTGCATCGAGGTGCGGCGTCTCGAAAAACTTGCTGCCGTAGAGCGACAGGTCGTTCACGCCCAAGTCATCTGCGAGGATGAAGACGACGTTCATTTTGGGTTCTGCCGCGGCCACTTCGAGGCAACAGACCGTGAGAAGAATCGCGAGAATGGTTTTCATGGATTGGCTCGGGCGAGAGTGAGAATTCGATTCATCCCGAAATCCGAAGTTCGAAATCCGAGATGCGAAAGAAATCCGAAACCCGAAGGCCGAAAGGCCGCGTTCCAGAAGATGGGGCGTGCGATTAAAAGTGGTGGGCAGACCAGGAGGTGGAACTGCTCGCGCTGTGAGCAGTCGCGGCGCGCTGCGCGGGCTAGCCTGCAAATCTCATAACCCAGAAGTAGAACTCGACCGGGTGCTTCCCACAGATTCAGGACAACCACAGATTTTTCGGAGCGGAATCTGCGGGCGTCCCGAATCTGCGGGAAAATAGGCTGAACAATGCGGGCTGGTTTTGTCACCGCGCGACAAAATCCACCACCTGATGCCCGCCACTTCCAATCGCGCCCGGTCCTGGTGTCGGCCTCGGCTTCCGGCGTTTCGGCACAGAGCGCTGCCACTGGAGTCAGCGCCCAGGTCGGCAAGGAGTGTGAGCAGGTGTTTCATGGTTTTGTTTGGCAGAGTCTCGGTGAACGTCATTCTGCCCTTTTGAGTCGTGTGTCGGTTAGGTCGAACTCCCCTTTGACATCACGCGGCATGGCGAAGCGCAGGGTGGTTTCGTCTTTGAACGCGGTTTTGATCTCGAACTCGACGATGTGCTCCTGCCACTGCCCAGTCAGTGGAATCTGGGCTTCCTTGGAAACACGACGCCAGCCGTCGGCCAGCTCAAACTCGACGGACTGGCCAGACGTGCCACGCACGCGAAAGGCGAAGCGGTAGCGGCCGCGGTCGAGCTTGGTGGCATTGCCGAGGGTGTAGTTGAGGCTTGAGCCTTTGCCGAAGTCACCGGTGACTCGAATGACCCGGCCGCCAGCGGGGCCATCCGTGCGATTCTCTTTTGCCAGGCCATTGCCGTCTGCCTGGAGAGTCCAGTAGCGCCATGGGTTGATGAGTTCTTTTTTGGGATCGGCACTCCACGGCGCGACGACTTTCACTGGCGGCAGGGGTGGCATGCGGACGGCTAGAAATTTTTCAGGCACCTTGTAATGAAGGCTGTCGTCGAAGGCCGGGCTGTCGAATGAGATGTTCTTCAACGCAGCTTCCACGGGTGCCTCGCCGACGCCGATGAAGCCCAGCGGATGCCAGCCGCCACGGAAGTAATTCTCCATCGCAAAACGGGCGCTCGGCATCATGCCGCCCTGACGGTCGAGGATGGCGAGGGCGAGGAGGTATTGGCCCGGCTTGATGTCCTGCGGCAGCGTGGCGTGGCCTTCATCGTGATGCGGCACGGCGGGGCGACGGTAAGCGAAAGTGCCGCTATCCCAATCCTCGCCGGGCAGCCATTTCCGAATGTCCACGCCGCTGATCGGAGCCGACCACACGGGCTTTTTCGTCACGGGATCGAGCAGTGCCACGGCCACGGGCCAGTCGAGGTAGAAAGGGGCGCTGCCGGTGTTTCGCACGGTCAGTTTCACCGCCAGCTTTCCCCCCGGCTGCACGGCGAGCGGATAGCTTGCGGAATCGAGCACGAAGCGATAGCCGAAAGCTTTTTGAAGCTCTGCCGCGCCCGCCAGCACCTCGCGATTCGAGGCGTCGTAGTTGTCAATCCAGCCGAGGTAGCTCGCGTGGTAGCGCCGGATTTTGTCCACCATGTAGCGGCGGTAGGCCGGCACTTTCATCGTCTCATCGGGCGTGAGGCCAAAGGTCTCCTTGGGCTTCGCGCTCTCTTTCCTCTGCTGCCAGTTGTATTCCACCTCGCCTTCGATGGGCGCACGTTTCCAGATCTCGGGATACACATGCGTGGCCTGCCAGGGGAATTGCTCCTTGGGTCCATCGGGTGTCTCGCGGTCGAGATTGGCAAAGGTGTCGTAGTAAATGCCGAAGCCCGCCTGCATGAACTCCGCGTCATTGTGCCTGACCAGCACAGGCTTGTTCTTAAACGCCTTCTGAAAAGCCTCTGCAAGCAGTTGGCGTTGCTCTTTCGTCGGCGCAGGATTGTGATGCTCGCCAAAGCGTCCGATGAGTCCCATCTGCACGGCGAAGATGCGCGGGTCTTCGTCCCAAGCTTGGCCCAGCTTCGCCACCAACCGCCGCAACCGGTCCTGAAAAGCGGGGCTGTCGTAATCGAAGGTGTGCAAATCAGCGGGCCAATGTTGCTTGGGATGTTTCTCTGTCCCGGGTTCACCATTCCAGTCGAGATACACGCGCGGCACGAGTTTGATATTCAGATCCTCAAAGCGCTTCCCCCTCGTGCTAGTGATCTTGGTCGTGTGGGCGATGACGCGCTCCACGCCGTCGTCCGCGCTGACCTCGATCTCGTTCCACTTGATGTAAGTGCGCTCCAAAAGCCCGTAGCCATCCTTCTTGTAATCGCGGAAACCTTTGAGCGGATTGTTGATCGCGCCTTGGAACTCGGGCGGCGCGACCGTAACCCAGCCGTCATTAACCGATGTTCCGATGGATCTCGAATCAGGTTTGTCATCAGCCAGACCGCGCTCAACTGGAGAAAGCGCCCACAATAAGAGAGCGAGAACCGAGACGGTTCGCCAAGCGGATCGCGTTTGGATGCGGGCGTCGGTGAGAGTGGGTTTCATGTCGTCTGTTGCAATTGAGGCGTGTGGTCGGAGTGCTTCTACGAATCGAGCGCGCCCGTGCGAATCGCCACCACGGTATCGTAAAGTCCGTAGTGCGTCAGCCCCTCATGGCTCTCGATCCCGGTGTAGCGCAGCGAGGCGTCCTCGTAACGGCGGAAGGCGAAGACGGCTTGGTTCATGTGCTCGGTGTTGAATACCCTGAGCCCGACGAGCAGGTGGAAATCCTTTACCGTCAGGCCGGTCACGATCAGAAACAAGTCGGGTTCAATCTTGGTGATGACTTGCTGTAGCGTGTTCTCTCGGAAGTCGGTCAGATACATGAACGCCGGGATGCGCGTGGCGAACTTGATGAGCTTCTCCTGCACCAGCTTCCGCTTGGACTTGTATTCCTTCTCCTCCTCGGTGAGCTGCTTTTTCTCTTTCGCCGACAAATCCTTTTCCTTCGCTTTGTTCTTGAGCGCCTTCACTTTCTCGCTCTTGTTGATGATGGTTTCGATGACGTTGTCGCCGAGCGCGCGCCAGCCTTCGATGCGCTCCACGGCGGCCATCGCCTCGGGGTTGTCGAGGATGCGGCGCAGCGTGTCGTTATCCACGTTCACCAGCATGGCCGATTCCCACTTGCGCGCGAGCAGCGTGGCCGAGGTTCCGGCCATCGCGATGTCGAGGATGCCGCCCGCATCAATCTGCGTCATGTTCGCGCCGTCGTAGGCCAGCACGGGCAGGAACGACACGAGGTCTCTCACGGCGTTCTCCGGGTTCGGCTCGCCGGGCGAAAGCCCGATCCCGTATTCAGAGAGCTGCCGCAGCGCGCGCGTCGGCGCAAAGTCGAACACGAAACAGATCGGCTTGAGAATTTCCTCCTCGTTCGGGTCGTCGCCGTTGGGGTTCTTGATGGACCACGGCGACTGCACGCGAAACGCCGCTTGGAAGTAGGTCTCCGGCGACTTGAGGTTGCGCAGCATCAGGATGGACGACCACTGCGGCACGGTGATGCCGGTGGTGAGCTTGCCGCAGGAGAGCGTGATGGTCTTGGTGTCGAAGCCGCTGCCGATGGCCTGGCGCACGGGCGGCAATGCTTCCAATCCGATGCCCGCCGCCGAGCCAGCGGCGACGAGTGCATCGTAGTCATGCCAGAAGACGTTGTGCTTCTCGGCCAGCAGGTTCGCCATCGCGTGACAGGCCGCGACGTTGGGCAGGAACCAGAACGAGTGCTGGAGATACGGCAGCAGGCGCACGTCCGAATACGGAAAGGGCGGGCGCGTGCCGGTCTTGAGCTGCTCCACCGCCTTGGCCGCATAGCCGCCGCGGATGATGTCCAGCCACTTCTGCACGTCGCTCTTGTGTTTGAACTGCGCCTTTTTCCCGTCGCCCGACGCCTCAAAGAAAGTGTTCAGGTCGAACTCATCAAACTCCCCGGCGCTGGCGATGGCCACCAGTTCGTCTGGCATTTGGTAGGTGAGGAGCCGCATTTGCGGCAATGCGCCGTAGGGATTCCACTGGCCAGGCTTCTTCGTCGCGAACTCCTCCTTCGCGCGCTGCTCGTCGGTGTAGGTCCAGTTGAAAATCTGCTCCTCGATGAACTCACCCGTGGCCAGCGCCTTGAACGGCGTGCCGGAGAGGTAGAGGTAAGCCTTGGTGGTGATGGGCAGGAACTCGGTCTCGCTTTCCGAGAGTTCGCTCAGGTCCACATTCACGCTTTCCAATCCGGCGGCGTATTCCAGCTTCGCCTCCTTCTTCGCGACCGCCTCTTCCTCACCCTCGAACAGTTCCTTCGCCGTCTCGCGCCAGGCACCGAAGTGGTATTCGTCAAAGACGACCAGGTCCCACTTCACTTTGTGGAGCCATTCGTTCTTGGCCTTGATGTTCCCCACATCGTCGCGGCCCAGCAGGTCTTGGAAGGAGCCGAAATAGACGAGCGGCTTCTTGGCGGAGATGCGGGTCGGGTCGCTGTCGGAATTGCGGGAGAGGTATTGCCAGCCGTCAAAGTCCTTGTGCGATTCGAGGTCCGTCTGCCACGCATCCTCCACGGCCGGTTTGAAAGTGACCACCAGCACCCGCTTCGCCCCGAGTTTCCGGGCGAGCTGATAGGCGGTGAAGGTCTTGCCGAAACGCATCTTCGCGTTCCAGAGGAAGCGCGGGACGGCGTGCATGTCCTCCTTCCAGATGGAGTGGAAATAATCGTGCGTCTTGTCCACGGCGGCGCGCTGCTCGGCGCGCATGGCAAAGGTCTCGGAGTGCGTGCCGGTGAACCGCTGCCCGGTGCGCAGTTCGGTGAGGACGGTCTTCACGTCCTTGAGCGTGCAGCGCATCCATTCCAATTCCGTATTCGCGCAACCCCTCCGGGCGAGGGCGGCGCGCACGGCGTGGTCGGTGAAAATCGTGCCGTCATCGCGCTCGGCGGACTCGTCCAGCTCGATGGTGTAGTTCTTGATGTTGGCGGTCTTGAGCTGTTCGGCGACGCGCTGCTTCACGTCGCGCGTGGTCTGCCCGACCTTGAGCTGACCCGCGTGCGCCTTGTCCGCGATGGCGTAGGCGTAAATGCGCGGCCGGGCCTCCGGCTTGGGCGCAAGGATTTCTTCGATGGTCTTACTCATCGCCTTTGTCCTCGTCACGTTTCTCCAGCGCCGCGAACGTATCGAAATCGCTTTGAAAGAGCTTGTCCTGAATCACGCGGTATTTCTCGAACTCGCCCTCGGCGTGCTCACGGGCGATTTCGGCGCTGATGCGCCCGGCGTCTTGCAGCACTTTCCGCTCATCCGCCGCGAGGAAGATGTCGAGCCGCGCCGCCCAAGCCTCCATCGTCATGGGCACGCGGCGTTTGGCGCGGCTTTCCGCCAGGTCGAGGTAGGCGTTCACGATGCGCCCCAAGTCTTCGAGTTCCGCCTCTGTCAGGTAGTTCTTTGCCACTCCGACGTCGCTTTTGAGAATTTTGCCGCCGGGGGCTTTGGCCCAAGTCGTCAACCCCATGCGTTCTTTCGTGTGATTCGCGCGCTGGACGATCAGCTCGGCAGCGGTGTTCCCGTGGACGGCGTAGTGCATCTTGTTCTGCACTTTGGCGAAGAACGCCTGCGTGATCGGCGCGTCCCGGTCGTAATCCATCGCCGTGGAATAGAGGTCGGCGATCTTTTGATAAAAGCGCCGCTCGGACAGGCGGATTTCCCGTATCTCCTCCAGCAGGCGCTCGAAGTAATCCTCGTCGAGGAACGCGCCGTTCTCCATGCGCTTCCGGTCCATCACATAGCCCCGCAGCGTGTAATCCCGCAGGACTCCCGTGGCCCATTGCCGGAAGGCCGTGGCGCGCTTGGAGTTCACGCGGTAGCCGACGGCGATAATGGCATCAAGGTGGTAGTGCTTGATCCGGTAGTTTTTGCCGTCGGCGGCAGTTGCTAAGAAAACCTTAGCAACTGAATCTTCCGCCAATTCCTTCCCGGCGAAGATGTTCTTGAGGTGCATCAGCACGTTTTCCGGTGTCGTCGCAAACAGAAGCCCGATGTTTTTTTGCGACAGCCAGATCGTGCCGTCCTGCACCCGCACTTCCACGCCGTCGCCGCCGGTCTGGTAGGCGAAGGTTAGAAATTCCGCCGTGCTGTTGCGGATGCGCACACTGTTCGGTGATTTCTTTTTAGGCATGGGCGTCTCCTGTCTATGGCTTGGGCGCAAGGATTTCTTCGATGGTCTTACTCATGGGCGCGCTTTCAGGGGGTGGTTTCAGCGCCAACGGCGCGGCCTAGGCCAGCCCAGGGCAACGCCCTGGGAACAATGCCCCCCAATATTTCAAGCCCTGAAAGGGCGGACCCATGCGGGGCCGCGTGGACCATTGCGTTCGCCGTTTTGGGCCGCCCTTTCAGGGCTTGGGATTTTATGGGGGACGCATACCCAGGGCGTTGCCCTGGGCTGGTGTTGGGCCGCGCCGTTGGCGCTGGGGCGTGCGCCTGGTCCGCGATGGCGTAGGCGTAGATGCGCGGACGCGCCTCCGGCTTCGGCGCAAGGATTTCTTCGATGGTCTTATTCATCGTCGGCGTCTTCGAGGTTCATCGCCCTGACCTGAGACTCGATGTAGGCCTGTTCCTTCTTCGTGATGCCGTATTTCGCGTAAAGGTCTTCGTCCGTCCAAGTGCGGTCCCATGTCTGCATCGGCACCCAAACGTAAGTGGAGTGCGTCGCGTCTTGGGTAATCTTTCGCACCGAGACGAGGAATCGGAAAAATCGCGTCGTGTAATACGACTGGAGACTCTTGGCCGCCTTGAGTGAACCAACGTGAAAGAATAGGAACGACTGGGTGCAGACTGACGGCGATGGAGCAATTAACGGCTTGCCCAAGATCTGATGAGGCACCGCATCTCCGCCATTGAACGCCTTCGGGACAAGAAGCTTCCAAGTGTCGATTAGGTGAGCACTCTTGGTTACTACCTTTCTCTCGATGTAGCCCACGTCCCGCTTCATCGTGCGGATATAGTTAATCGGGACATCGCCTGAACGCTCCTTTTCGTGGAATCCGTCGAAGTTCGATGTCCAGCCGAACTCCTTGTCGCGGGCGAGGATCGTGTTGATGGACGGTTCGCGATGAGCCAACACCTTGTGCAGAATCGTCACGGCACGCGCATCGCGGACGAAAACATCGTATTCGCCCAAGTTGCGTTTCACTGGGCCAACGATTTCACCTCCGCGAATTGTTGTCACATTGCAGTCGCCGTTATGGGAGGAGTCGCGAAGGAAATAGCAAACACCGGCTTTGACCTCAACGCCGGGAAACACGTCCGCAGCCGCCGGATAGTCCACCAGTTCACGCATCTTCCGGTCACCCAACATCGTCTGGCGAAACTCACTGAGCCCGAGGCCGGAAGCCATCCAACGAGAGGGAATGACCATCGCGAGGTATCGCGGCTCAAGTGCTTTCGCCTGCTCGACGAAGTTCTGATAAATCGGCACGTCGCGAGTGCCGCCGTCACTCGCCAATTGATACGGCGGATTTCCAATGATGACGTCGAATTGCATGTTGCCTCCAAAAATCTCGGCGAGCCGAGTCTTGATGTTGTCGGTGTGAATGAACGCGTAGGCGTGGGTTTCCAGTCCCGCCGCCCGGTCGAAAACGGATTTGCCCGCGCCGCAATACTTGCACTTGTCGCCCTCCCAAGTGTGCTTGAGGCGCTGGAACCAGATGTTGCCATCGTCGCTGGCGAAGCCTTTGGCAATCGAGTGTTCGCCTTGGGCGTGCTTGGAGCAATACACGCTGCGCCGCGCGAGGAGGCTGGTGATTTGCGTGATGCCGATGCCAAACACCTGCTGGGTGAGGATGTGGTTCACGCGCTTTTTCAGGTTCGGAATCTCCTTTTCCAGTCCCTGCGTGAGTCGGCTGGTGATTTCGCGCAGGAACACGCCGGATTTCGTGCAGGGGTCGAGGAACTTCACCGTCTTGTCGGTCCAGAGGTTTGCGCCTTTGTTGTTCGCCGCCCACGCCTCGGCCAGCGTGTCGAGCATCCGGTTGGCAAACTCCGGCGGCGTGAACACCTCGTCGTTGGAGAGATTCGCGATGCACGTCAGCACGTCCGGGTTGCGCCCGCGCAGGGAGAATGGGACTTGGGCGGTCATGGCTTGGGCCGCCCTTTCAGGGCTGGGTGGTTGTCAAACGTCCGGTTCCCAGGGCGTTGCCCCTGGCTGGAGTTGAAGCGCGCCGTTGGCGCTGTGACGGAATCACTCATCGTCGCGAATCCACCCCGATAAAAATCAGTTGCAGGCCAACGGCCTGACCCATGCCAGCCCAGGGCAACGCCCTGGGACAACGGGTTGGAAGGCCGCAAGCCCTGAAGGGGCGGCCTAGTCCCACACATACCGTTCATCAAACGCGACGCGATGGCGTTCCAAAAACGCCCGGTATTCCTCCTGAAACGATTTGACCCGATGATGCTCGCGTTGTCCGGCGATGTAATCGCGGACGGCTGGCACGTTGGATTCGCTGACGGCGAACGCCCCGTAACCCGCCTGCCACGCGAACCCAGCAAACTCTGCGCCTTGGGTTTTGATCCATTTGGACGAGGATTTTTTGACATCCTCCACCGCCTCGCTGACCGAAACGGTGCGGGCCAGTTCAAAAAGGATGTGAACGTGGTCTTCGACGGAGTTGATGAGCACGGGAGCGCAGCCAAGGTTTTGGAGCACGGTGGCCATGTAGGCGTGCAGGGAATCACGCACGGCGTCGGTGATGAGGCGTTCGCGATGTTTGGTGCTGAAGATGAGATGGACATGGAGACGCGCGAGAGATTGAGACATGGCGTGGGTCGCCCTTTCAGGGCTGGGTTGGTTTCAAACGTCCGGTTCCCAGGGCGTTGCCCTGGGCTGGTATTGAAGCGCGCCGTTGGCGCTGTGACGGGTCCACTCATCGTGGCAAAGGTTCATCGCTCATCGCGTTGGCTCCGGCGACAACGGCGGCCAGTTCACCCACGGTCATCGGCGGGTAGGTCTTAGCCGGTGTGAAAATCTCGTGCTTGCCGAGTTGCGCAAAGAGCGAGTCTTCGGCGCTGAAAGAGGAAGAAAGCGTCAGGGTGTCGAGCCGGAAGTCACGCCGCTGGAACTTGCCTTTGCCGAGGTAGCCCCACTCTGCAAAGAGAATGGCTGAGCCATCGGCACGACACATCTTCATGGCATCGCCGTGGATGAGATTTTGCGACAGCACGAAGAACGCGGCGCGATACAGGTCGTCCGACGGGGCGAGGTTCAGATACTCGGCGAAGATCGCCAACAGGTTCGCGCGGCACTCCGCAATATTGTCCGGCAGCAGCTCAATCCCATAGATGGACATGACCGCGAGCAGCGCGTAATGCCGCCGCTCGAAATCAGACTTGCCGTATTTGAGTTCCACGGCGGCGAGCTTGCGCCGCAAAACCGGCACGAGGAAATTGCCGTCCCCGCACGCCGGCTCCAGAAAGCGCGAGTCAATGCGCTCGGTCTCGCCCTTCACGAGGTCGAGCATGGCCTCCACCATCCACGCGGGGGTGAAGACCTCCCCGTGATCGGCGACTCGTTGTTTGGATTTTACCAAGCTCATGGGCAAATGCGGACGCATCCTAGCGAATGGCTACGCGCGCGACAGCAAAGAACGCGCTGGGTCGCGAGATTGCTTCCTGATGGTTCTATCCGCAGCATGAGACGAGGCGGGGATGCCAAGGAGTTTGGCGGTCACCAAGCGCGGCTTCCGGTGCGCGTGCGGACGTTTGTTGCCTCGTTCAAGGGGGCGCTCCCGAAAACTCGGGTTTCCCGCAGATTCGGGATTCCACAGATTATGACTCTCCTTCTGAACCATCTGCGGAGACCCGAATCTGTGGAAAATCATTTCGGGTTTCCGGGTGTCCTCATGTGTTTATCCAACCGAGGAATGTGAGGCTTTTGATCATTCTTTTTCGAACGCCTTGTGCTGCGAGTTTCCGCCGGAGAGCAGATACGCCATCAGGTCCATCAACTCGTCGCGGTTCAGGCCCGAGATCATTTCCGAAGGCATGATGGATACTTGCGAGAACTCGATGGCTTCCACCTGATCCGCCGGAGCTTTGGTGATTTGGTTCAAATCAAATGGGTTCGAGGCCACGCCGACTTCCTGGTCATTCCGGAAAATGAGACGGCCATAGAGCGGGTCGCCGTCTTTGAGTTTTACGATGCTGGCCATGTATTGTTCGGAAATGGACGCGCTGGGTTCGCAGATGGCCACGAGAATGTCGCGGATGGAGTAGCGGCTGGCCAAGGAGCCGAGGTCGGGGCCGGAATGTCCGCCTTCGCCGCCGACGCGATGACAGGCGATGCACAGTCCGGCGGAAAACATCTTTTTGCCGTTCTCGAAATCCCTGCCGCGAAGGTCTGCTTCAAACAGCTTCATCGCGGTCTCGACCGTCCACGCTCCAGCCGGGCCCTTGGGCTTCGGCAGTTTGGAAAGATCGAAAGCGGGGAAATCACCCAGCAGCCCAACCATCAGCTCGACATCCTTCGTCTCAAGCTGGCCGATGGCATCCTTGCGAATCGCCCGAATGTAACCAGCGAAACTTTTGCCGCCGTCTTTTGCCAGGGCCTCGTTCAGCCAGCCAAAGAAGTATTTCCGGTCCTCAATCGTCCAGCCATTGCGCACGCGCCGCAGGCAATACGCGTAGTGGATATTCCGCGTGTTCGGCGTGTTGGCCATCATCTTCAAAATGGCCCCGCCATACTCGTGACGCCCGAGCATTGCCTTGTCGTAGTCCACCGTCTCGGCGCGGGTGGCCTTCATCAGCCCGATGGTTTTTCGCACGACCGTGGGAGCGTCGAGCGAGGCGAGCACCCGGCACAGTTCGGCGTTCACGGTGTCGTCTTTCGCTGGAAAATGCGGATCGAGTTTCGCGATGACGGCCGCCGCCTTCTCCGCAGTGGGCTGACCCATCCGCATGAAACAAAGCGCGTAGGCGCGGAGCAGCGCGAGCTGGTCTTCCTTCTCCAGTGAGCCAAAGGGAACTTCGCCGAGTTTGTCGAGCAGCCGCCCGGAGAGGGACTTGTCGCCGTGTCGGGCGAGCGCGATGGCGGCGTAAATCGTGCCTCGTGAATTTTTCTCCGCGAAGACCCTCCCGCGCCAGAGCGCTACGTCTTGGTTCTCGACGGCGATGCGCGCTGCGTAGCGGATGTGGCGGTCGGGGTGCGCGAGCTGCGGCCATGCTTTTTCCACTGCTTCCGCGCTTTCGCCGCGGACGTGGAACTTCTCCAGCGAGTGGCGCAAAGCTCGGAGTTCGCTATTTGCCAGCAGCGCTCTCGGAGTCCCCGTTGTTGGGGCGCCGGTGTGGCGGATGCGATAAAGCCGCGACGCCGTCGTCCGTCCGCCGGTGACGAAATACATCGCGCCGTCGGGACCGAAGCGCATGGCCGCGATGTTCAGCGGGCTGCCGTGCAGAAACTCCGTCTTGGTGCCGGTGTAGCTGGAACCGCTCTCCTGCATCTCCACGGTGAAGATCGTGCCGAAGGTCCAATCGCAAACGAACAGCTTGTCTTGAAACTCCGTCGGGAACTTTGAGTGATGCCCGAAGCTGATGCCCGTTGGCGAACCCGGTCCCATATTGAGCACCGAGCCGAGGCTGTCGGCGAAATAGTCGCGCCACACGCCCGTGTTCGCGCGCCAGCCGAACTCCGCGCCGCTCGTGACGTGATTGATGCGCGTGGGCCGATACCACGGCGAGCCGACATCGAACTCCATGTCGGAATCATAAGTGAAAAGCTCGCCCTCGCGATTCAGCGCGATGTCCACGGAGTTGCGGAAACCGGAGGCGATCATTTTCCAGTCCTGGCCATCAGGCGAAATCCGGCAAATCCAACCGCCCGGAGCCTTCAGCCCCACCGCGTGCCCCATCGGGTCGGGAATGACCGGGTGGAGCGTGTCCTCCTGC
Organism: Pedosphaera sp.; assembly: GCA_031414955.1. Lineage (GTDB taxonomy): Bacteria > Verrucomicrobiota > Verrucomicrobiia > Limisphaerales > SIBH01 > JANNGC01. The sequence continues at coordinate 12,782 of JANOQV010000090.1, forward strand.
CACACCGGCGGCTGCGCGGAAGTCGCCCCCTTCGGCACGCGGGTGAAATTTCCGCTCACCAAATACAGCCCCTTGCCATCGGCAGTCGGAATGATGGAGTGCGCGGAGTGCTCGTAGCCCATGTCCAATTTTTGCAGCAGCGTGAATTCATCAAACTGGTCGTCCCCATCCGTGTCCCTGATGCGATAAAACCCGCGCATGTTCGCCATATAGAGACTGTCGAATGCGTAGAGAAAACCATACGCCCCGCCGACTTTGCGTTTCCCCCAATCCACCGGCTCATAAGGAAATCCCGGCAGGCTCTCAACCTTGATGGCCGCACCCTCGGCAGGCAGCGTCACGCGGAACGCCCCCTGGTCATCCTGATCGGAAACGATGAGGCGGCCCTTCGGGTCAAATGCCATCGCCACCCACGAGCCCTGAGATTTCGGCACCTCGTAAAGCAACTCAGCGTCGAATCCTTCCCGGAGCGAGATGCCCGTGTCCGCATCCAGAAGCAGCCGGGCGGAAGCGGGTGCGCCGCTCACGTTCAGCAGGACCGATGCGAGGCAGCAGAAAACAAGGGCGAGGGTATGCTTCATGGACTGCGTGTTACGACGTGTTGCTGCATTCATGGCTTGGAAACGGCGTTGGGCGAAAAGTTTAGCCCGTCAACGAACTCATTTCACCGTTCCTCAACCTTGATGTTGTTGGCCTTGAGCAGCGCCTTTGCATCTTCGATGCGCCGTTTGCGATCCTCGGTTTGCAAGGCACGGATAAGCTCCCGGTTCTCCACGGCATCGAGGACATTGGGTGTCTTGGTTTTCTTGCCGGTGTAAATCTCATACATGTCGGCGAGCGACCAAGTGTCGTTGCGCTGCGTGTCAAAGGGCAGCCCCGTGTTGTCGGTGGACTTGAGGTTCTCCAAGGGGTTCCGGGCCCAGGCATACCGGAAGTAGAGCGGCTCCGGAACCCATGGGCTGGTGAGCACAACCGCGCTGCGTTCCCAATTCGGGCTGCCTTTGCCGGCATT
>JANOQV010000091.1:0-17971 GCA_031414955.1 Pedosphaera sp.
TTGAGCGTCGTCCAGAGCATGGGTTGCCCCCGTCACCTATCCCCGCCCACCGCCTTCATCCCCACGCTGCTTCCGCGCTTGGCGATCTTTCGGCTCGTCGTGACCTTTGCCACTGTGCCGGTCTTCAAATACATCGACTTCACTTTGTCGAGAATGGCGTCGCGGCGGTCGTAAAGGCGCTTTTGGCGGCGCGGTTTCACGCGGCTCAACATGTAGGCGGTGAGCAACGGTAGTGAAATCGTCGAGTCGGTGTAGCAAACGACGCAGTCGGGCAGCGTGTCGGGATCGACCTTGCCCCAGCTCACGGCTTCGGCGGGCGTCGCGCCGCTCAGTCCGCCGGTGTCGGGGCGTGCGTCGGTGCATTGCAGGAAATAATCGTGGCCTTTTTCCTCAATGCCCATGACTTCCTGAATCTGCGGCTCCGTCTGAAGCATGAAGTTTTTCGGAGAGCCGCCGCCGAGGATGAACACGCTGCTCTTGTGCTTCGTGGACTTCGCGTCATAGACGATGCCGGCGGTCTGGTTCACGTCGCGGTTCACGTCGAACATCAGCTTGGAGCCGCGCAAGGCCATCGCGGCCACGTTCATGCCGATGCTGCTGTCGCCGGGGCTGCTGGTGAAAATCGGGATGCCGCACTCGTAGGCCGTCGCGAGCACGCTGGAATCTTTCAGCCCGAGTTTGCGTCCGCGTTCGGCGGTGTATTTGCCGAGGAGATAATGAAATTCATCCGTGCCCATCGGACGCTGGAACTCCGGCCCCTGGATCACCTCGCGCACGAAGGCATCGGTGTCGAGCAGCACGTTGTAATCGAAGAGCACGTCGTAGATGCGGATGACGCCGTCGCGATGCAGGTCCACGTCGTTGAGAAACGGCGAGCCGGAGTAGAGCTGCATGTTCAGCCCGTAGTGCAGGTCGTGATAAAGATTCGCGCCCGTCGAAACGACCCAGTCCACGAAGCCCGCCTTCATCAAGGGAATCAGGCAGCTCTTGCCCAGCCCCGCCGGCGTGAGCGCGCCGGTGAGCGACATGCCAATGCAGCCGTTGTTCGGCAGCATCTTCTCCACGAGCAACTGCGCCGCCTCGCGCAAGCGCCCGCCGTTGTAGGCGAGGAAGCATTCGTCGATGAGGTCGGCGGCGGAAATGTTTTTGCCCACGCCCAGCGGATTGAGGCGCGGGTAGGCGGCGAATTTCTTCGAGACGGACTTGCTGTTCTTGCTCATGCGGGGCGCATCTTTGCGAATGGGCGCGTGAAGGCAAAAGGAAATTGCGGACCACGATGTCTGCGGGTCGCAATCTGGCCTTGGCCCCGGACTTTCGTCCGGACCAATGCGACTGCGCTGGCCAACGCCATCCATGTAATACCAACTACTCTATTATCGCAGTTGGTATGAGTCGTTCTCCGAAGCCTGAGGGGGAAAGCGGTAGAGGGCTGCCGCAGTCCCAGCGCTGCACAATCAGCCGTTGTATTTACTGGGACCTGAGGCCAGCCCACCACGCCTTTGCTTCCGCGCTGGCCGCATGTTCCCAGATGAAGTTCACAATCGGCGTTGAGTCGTCCAGCCCATGCGGATGGTGCTTCACGCCCGGCTTGCGGATGAGCGTGATACTGCCGCCGAGCTTTTGAAAACGCTCCGCGATCAAGCCGGTGTTCTCCTCCCACGGCACCACTTCGTCCGCGTCGCCGAAGACGTGGAGCAGCGGCACCTTGGCAGCGGCGAGCGGGGCGAGGTTATCGACGGGGTTCTTCGCGTAAGCCTTCGCTTCGTCATCGGACTTGAAGCCGTGGAGTTTCAGAATCAACTGCCAGTCGCGCTCGCTGCGCTTGCCCTGGCCGAAGCCGCCCGGCCAGCTCTTGAAGTCGCAGACGGGCGCGTCGGCGTAGAGGCAGGCGACCTTTTCCGGATTGGCTGCCGCCCAGTTGTAGCAATACAGCCCGCCGCGACTCAGCCCGACGAGCGCGGCCTTCTTCGCGAAGCCGTATTTCTCGGTCAGCGCACGGTGGAAAACATTCCAATGCGCCACCGCCGGCGGCGTGCCGAGCATGTCTGGCACGCTCAGGTAAACGACGTGGAAGCCGCGACCGAGCAATGCGATGTCCGGGTTGGGCTTGTGCCCGAAAAATTCCCCATGCCAGACCCACGGCTTGCCCGGCGCGTTCGTCCTCGGTGTGACGACGAGGACCGGTTTACCATCGACCGTGAAGTCGTAGCGGTCGAAGCCATTCCACGCGGACTTCTTGCCGGGGAATGGAGCGGTTGGATCGGAGCGCCGAGCATCGCTCGGCCCGGCAGGAGTATCGCCACCCGTGCCGAGCGATGCGCGGCGCTCCGATTGTTGCTTCGCCAGCGAGCGAATTTGCGTGTCGAGCCCTGCGGCTTTCGCCTGCGCCTCCGCCAGCGGTAAACCTTTGGCCATGCCGGGACGCTGGTGGCCGGTGTCAGTCAGCCACGCGTCCTTCAACACGCGCTGCTTCTGTTGCACCAGCTTCAAGATGGCCGCGCCGTTCGCATGTGGGGCCATCATCTCCACCACGCTTTCGACCTTGGCGAGATCCTTCGCGCCAAGATGCAGGAGGATCTGCTTCGCCATGATCCAGTGGCCGAGTTCGCCCGCGTGAACGCCGTCCCCGGCGAGGAAGAACTTCGGATCGGCCTGGCGTCGTTCGACCAGCACTCGCTTCATCGGCTCGTGCAAGTCCACTACGTTCCAGCCGGCGGCGCGCTGACTCATCATCCATTCCGCGTAACGATCGAGCGTATTGCCGTAGCCCGGCCCCCGGCCCTTCATCTCGTCGAAGACCGGCGGTGTGACGTGAATGATCTTCGCGCCCGCCGCCGTCACCTTTTCGCGCAACCGCACGAGGCCATTGCTGAACGCCGCGAACCGTTCCGGCGCGTACGGCAGGTAGATGCCGTCGTTCATGCCGTAGCAGGCGATGACGGTATCCGGCCTCACCTTCTCCAGCACGCGCCCCAGACGTTCGTGCAGATCGGGCCGGGGAAATTGTCCGCCCGCGTGGCCGTCTTCGGACAGGCCCGAGACCGTTTCGCTCGGCAGGCCCACATTGAGGAACTCGATCTGCCGATCCGGAAAGCGCGTCACGAAATATGCCGCCATGGAATCCACGTACTGTCCCGAGTGGGTGATGCTGTCGCCGAGCACGAGGACGCGCCGGGCGCCGGGCAGCAGGACGTCGGCAGCGAGCACGGAGGCCGCGGAAAGCATTAACGCGAGGGCGGAGACGCAAAGTTGGAGGCAAGGCTTCATGGGCGCGAGCGTAGCGACAGAAATCTTAGGCTCCAAGATCCAAGCACCGGCGAAACAAGCCGCCCTGGTCACGGCAAAGCCCAGGCTCGGCAAGCATTGGCGTATCGACTCCACGCCGTTTCTGGGGTAACAATCGCGTATATGCGATCCGTCGGAATGGCCTTCCTTCAACTGCTGATCACGGCACTCCCGGGCATGGCAGCCAGCGATACCGTCGGCTACTGGGACGCGCGCTTTTTCGCGCCGGGCGTCAACGAAACCATCCAGGGGCTGGCCGCGCACGGAACGAATCTGTTCGCGGCCGGACCATTCAACGGCGCAGGCGAGGTGGCGGCCAACGGCATCGCGCGCTGGGACGGCGCGCGGTGGCACGCACTGGGCGAGGGCATCCCTTCGCCGAACGGATTCAACTTCGCGTGGGCCGCCGCCAGTGATGGGAGCAACGTGTGGATCAGCGGCATGTTCACCAACGTCGGCGGCGTGGAAGCCAATGGCCTCGCGCAGTGGAACGGCAGCGCGTGGTCAGACGTGGGCGGCTTCAGCGGACAGGCGGGAGGACTCGTCTATACCAACGGCGCGCTCTACGTCGCGGGCAACTTCACCCTGCCAGGCGAGACGAACGGCTACGCCGTCGGGCGCTGGAATGGCAGTGCGTGGGAAACCTTCGGCAGCGTGACGCCACTTTGCACTTCGGGTTGTTGGACGGGCATGCGGGTCTTTCTTCCGACGCGCTGGGGATTGCTGGCGGCGAACTTCCTCGGCGGCGCAGCCTATCCGGGTTCCTTCATCCTGTGGGACGGCACGAACTGGCAGTCCATGGCCGGCACGCCCGGTGCGTGGCCTTACTCAGTGGCCACGGATGGCCACAATGTTTACGCGGCGTGCGATGTCTCGGTCTATTCTTGGGACGGAACCAACTGGACGCAGTTGGGCGTGGCGGATGACTGGCTGGGCGCGGTGGTCTGCGCACAGAACAAGGTATGGGTGGGTGGCCAGTTCGATTCCATAAACGGGGTTGCGGCCCAGAAGGTCGCTTGTTGGGATGGGACGAATTGGGCGCAGCCGGGCGCTGGCTTTCGCGAGTTCGACAACGTGCTGGCGCTGACCGCCACTTCGGACGGCGCAGTCTTCGCCGGCGGGCAGTTGTGGTGGAGCGGTTCCAACGCCATCAGCCACCTCGCGAAATTCTCGGAGGGCGAATGGCGCGCGGTAGTTTCTTCGCCCGCGCTCGGATTGAACTCGCCGCTCGGCCTCCTGTTCTCGCTGACGGACGACGGCTCCAATCTCTGGGCGGGCGGCACGTTCTTCACCACCGGCCATTCGACCAACGGACGGCTTGCGCGCTGGGATGGATCGAGTTGGGATTTCCTGCCGGGAGACATGCAGCCATTCAGTGGCTCGGTGCGCGCCATCGCGCCCAGGAACGGGCAACTCTACATCGGGGGCACCTTCACCAACATCGGCGGGACGGATTTCGCGCGGGTCGCGCACTGGAACGGCACGAACTGGACCGGGCTGGGCAGCGGCTTGAATGATCGCCCGGAAGCCTTGCTCTGGTCGGGGACGAACGTGCTCGTGGGAGGACGTTTCACCAATGCCGGTGGCGTCGCCGCCAGCCGCATCGCGCGCTGGGATGGGTCCGCATTTCATCCCTTGGCAGATGGGTTTGACGCCACGGTGCTGACGCTGGCTGAATTTGGCGGCGCATGGATCGCCGGCGGTAGTTTCACCAACTCCGGCCCCACTCCAGTGCGCGGCCTCGCGCGCTGGGACGGCACGCAGTGGGCAATGCTGGGCGCGAGCCTGGACGGCGAAGCCCCGAGGGTCACGCGCTTGCATGCCCAGGGCGGGAAACTTTACGTCGCGGGCCAGTTCACTTCCGCCGGAGGCATCGCGGCCACGAACATCGCGGTGTGGGACGGCACCAACTGGGCGGCGATTGGCCATGGGATTCGAGGCAGTTCGTTGAACGGCCTCGCCCTCTACCGTGGCAAGTTGTTCGTGTCCGGTGTGCTGACCAACACGCTCGACGAGCGCACGGCGCTGCTGTGCTGGGACGGAACGAACTGGATGGATTTGCCAGCCCGCTTGCAGGAAGTGCTGTTGGGTGAGGGGCGGCTGTCTGGCAATAGCTTGTTGGCGTGGCGCGACGGGCTTTACGTCGGCGGCCGCTTCGATCGCGCGGGTTCCCATCCGGTCAGCGGAATCGCGCGCTGGGTGGAGGCCACGCCTGGACTAAGGATTCAGCGCGAGGGCGCGACGATGCGAGTGAGAGCGGCGGGCCTTCGCGGCGCGCTGCATTCCCTGGATGCCGCAACCCACCTGCCTGCGTGGAGTCTCAGCCCTCCCCAGCCCGCGTACGAGGATGAAGTCGAGTGGACAGTCCCTTTCACGAGTCCCGCCCAATTCTTTCGCCTGCGTGTGAAGCCCTGATGCCGCAGTCTCCGTTGCCCACTCAATTAAGTCCGCATTCCAAAGTTGAACCGCAGCCCGCAGTGCCTGGCCCCGGCACGCGGGTTTTCAACCCGCCGCGTGTGGCCGGGGCGGAAGTCGCAGGGACTATTTCGATCCTCGGCGGGAGCGACCTGCTGCGGGTTGAAAACCCGCGCACCGGTGAGGGATGCGGCCCGCCTGCGACCGGTCCGCCATTCCCGCCTCGGTCGGGTTGGGAGCCACCTCTTAGGGTTCCGGCCGATCTGACGCCGATCTCGGTCGTTCGGTCGTTAAACAAAAAGCCGGCACCCGCCTCAGGCAGATGCCGGCTCGAGAGACGTTTCGTCCGCTACGGGATGAGCGGCGTGAGCACGCGGTAGTAACGCTCCGGATCCAGCCCCGGCGACACCACTGCGTCCACTGCCACCGTCCGCACCAGCGTTGAGTGGAAGATGTTCGTCACCTTCGTCCACAGCGCGTCGGACAGGTTGGTCCGGCAGAGCAGCGAGTAGGTCCGGTTGGTCTGGGCGGTGAACTGGAGGGTGTTCACGTTGGTCGCGGACTGCACCAGCTTCAAGAGGCTGAGCGCGTTGGTCGGATTGGTGCCGGCATAATACTCATCGTGGTTGCTCATGCCGTCGCCGTCGCTGTCCAGCGGCCCGTCGGCCGGGCTATTGGTGCTGAAGCCGAAGTAGTTCGTCTCCCAGATGTCGGCCATGCCGTCGCCGTCGAAGTCGCGCAGCACGGTCATGGCCACCGACGAACTGTTCACGTTGCCGGCGGTGTTCACCACGTTGGCCCGGACGGTGAGGTTCGCCTGGGCATTGGGAAAGATGAAGATGCCGCTCGTGTTGGTCACGTAGCCGACGCCGTTGGTCAGCCACCGGTAGAAGATGGGCGGCGCGCCCGTGGCCTGGCAGATGAACATGGCGCTGTTGCCCTGCACGACCTGCTGGGCCAGCGGCTGGAGGATGATGCCGGGCCGCACCATCACAAACACAAAGCCGTTGGTGCTGGTGGCGGTGCTGATGTCATCGGTCACGACCACGGAGAAGTTGCCGTGCCCGTTGGTCAGGTTCGCGTTCAGGAAGCTGAACGTGTTGTTGGTCGCGTTAAGAATGTTCGTGCCCTCAAAGCGCCACTGCCAGCGCAGCACGCCATTGCCCAGCGCCTGGGCGGACACGGTGACGTTGGTCGTCGGCTGCACGTTCTGATTGGTCGGCTGCTGGGTGAAGGCCACCGGGATTTGCACCGTGAGCAGCGCGTTCGAGCTGATGGTGTAGCCGGCATCGTTCAGGATCGTGACCGAGTAAAGGCCGGCCTGGGAGGCCTGCACGTTGTTGAACTGGATGGTGGCGTTGGTTTCGCCGATCAAGTTCGTGGTGCCGCGCCGCCATTGGTAGGCGAGCGGCTCGGTGCCGGTGACGGTCAGGCTGATGTTGGTGCTGAGTCCCGCGATGGTCAGCACGTCGAGCGGCTGCTGCACAACCACCGGCGGCGTGCCCGTGGAACCCGGGGCCCCGGCGTTGGGCCGGGCGGCGAACCAATGCAGCGGCTCGTTGCCGTAGCCCGCCGCGTCGCTGGTGTCGGCCGGAAAGGCAGTGACCCGCCGCTGGAGCGATGGCCCGATGCCGTCCGCGCCCACGTCCCACGGCTCGTCGTCGCGGTAATTCACGCGCTCGACCAGGATGTAGGGCGTGCCCGAGAGGTCCGGCACGTCGGGCCGACGTAGTTCGACCTTCTCGCCCGAGTTGTCCAACTGGCCGGAGTACGGCCCGACAATCGGGACGTTGGTGGCCACGCCATACTTGGCGCGGAAAGCCTGGAGCAGAGCCAGGTTCGTGGGATTGAAATTCGCCACGATGAGGAAGCCCTTGGCCGGCACCACGTCGTTGGTGCCGAAGGTGTAGTTGATGCCGTCGTCCACCCGCCAGCGATTGGTCGGATAAACTGGATCGTAGAGCGGCACCGCGTTCGTGGTGAGATTCTGCAACTCCACGTATTCATCGAGGGAATTGTCCACCCCGTTCACGTCCGGCGGATGATACATCAACTCGCTGATGATGAGCGGCCCGACGCGCGGCCCGGTGTTAGTGAACCCGAAGCTGTTCGTGCCCTGGGCCACGAAGTGTTCGTTGGTCAGGCTGTTGAGGTGGCGGCCAAAGGCCACGCCATTCTCGGACGCGTCGAAGTCGAAGCCGTGGTAGTAGCCGCTCAATTCCCCGGAGGGCAGGCCGGAGAAGAGGTACGCCTGATCGCCGTGCGAGCTGAACAGGAAGGCGTTCGCGCCCGAATTGAAGTCGGACTCGATGAAGACCGCAAAGCCGCCGGCCGGAATGATGCGCGGCGCGGGGATGCGGAATTTGCGCGGAGTGAGGAAGTCATCCGAAATCCACCAGTCGCCCACATCGACGGCGTTGGTGGTCGGGTTGTGAATCTCGATCTGGTCGTAGTCCGGCAGATCGGTGTGCGCGAGCACTTCATTGACCACCACCGCGCCCACCACGACCGGGGCGGGATCGACGACGCCGGGTGAGCCGTTGACCGCGCCGCTCGCGCGCCAGGCAGCTTTGGTGTCCCAAGCGTGCCAGTCAGAATTCTCATCGACGATGACGAGCGAGAAGCCATTGCCATCGGTCATCGGGTACCAGGTGTTGTTGTAGGTGAACTCGAGGATGATTTCGCCAAGCACATCATCCAACTCGACCTTCTCGCCGGCATTTTCCAGCAGGCCGATGTAAGGCCCGGTGACATTCAGCACGCCCGGATAGCGGAGGGCAAAGGCGCCGAGATTCTTGGCCAGGATGAGCGTCTCGCCAGGATTCAAGTTGGTGACGTTGGCGCTGCTGAAAGTGAACTCAACACCATTGGTGAAGTGGACGCCGTTCAGGTTCAGCGCCACCGGCCCGATGTTCTTCAACTCGATGTACTCATAATCCTCCTGCAAATAAGGACCGGCGAGCGGCGCCGGCGGATGGTACATCATTTCCGTGATGCGGAGGTATTGCTGGGCCAGGCTGGGCGTGCCGGTGTAGGTGAGCGAAGCGTTGGTCTGGCCGGCCGCGTTGAGCAACACCAGCGTGTCGCCGCGCGCGGACAACTGGTTCTGGTATGGCCCGGTGGCGAACATGCGCTGGCCGGCGCGCGGGCCGCTGGGCCGGGCGCGGAAAGCGACGAGATTGGGCGTGAGGAAGATGCGGTTGGTGACGCCAATGACGGTTCCGGGCAGGAAGGTGAAATCGGCCTCGCCCTTCAACTTCCAGCCGCTGATGTCCACCGCGAAGGCGTTCGTGTTGCGGATCTCTACGTATTCCTGGGACTGGTTGCCCGAGGCTGGGTTGTACTCGATCGCGCCGAAGACAAGGTTGAAACTTGCGGGCATGTTCGTGGGCAACCCGGTGGCCGGAGTGTTCAGATAGGTGCGGCGGCCAGGCAGGAAGAAGTCCTTGATGCGGGCCAGTTCGATTTCGAGGTTGTTGGTTGCATTGCCGCCGAGGGTGGGGTTGGCCGGGCCGTACACAGGCGGGGTCCAACTGGCCCCTCCCCACTTCGTCTTGTCGAGCGCCGAGTCGGCGCGCACCTGGTCAGTATAAGCATCGAACTTGGCGCGCAGATAGTCCGCATTCGTAGGCGTACCGGGTGCCTGAAGAATCGTGTCCGCAATGGTGCGGATGCGCCGCAGCCACATCGCCCTGAGCACGGGTTCATTCCACATCAGGCCAAACAGAGTGTTGTTTTGACCGGTTCCCAATACCGGATTGTTCGTGTAAGTCGTGTCGTCGAAATAGCCGGGACCGCTGGTCCAGATGTGCGAGAGGCTCAGGTCGAAGTCCCACGGCAGCGCGTACCACTCCCCGGACGTGTTGTTGTCGTGGTAAACATAATAGTTCTTATGGCAGCAGTCGTGGTCGGCGGTGATGGTCTTGATCGCGAGGAAGTTGATCACGCTCGGCAAGTTCACGTTGTCCCAGACATAGGTCGTGCGCCCGGCCACATCCGGATTCACCGTGGAGATGGCATTAAGCAAGGTCTGCAAGTCACCCGAGTTTTCGTACTTGCGGGTCTTTTTCTCGGCTGTCCCCACGCTGACGAAGCTGTCGTACATCTTGTAGAGCGAGCCATCCGGGTCGTAGCCGATGCGTTCGAGGTACTCTTCATTGCCTTGCTCGAGGAAGTTGGCCACCGAGAAGAAGGTCTCGTTCTGCTGCACCCGCAAGGCAAAGGAGTAATGCGCGGGCGTCCCGGCTTCCTGGTGCACCTCGGTGTTGACCCGGTTGCGCACATGGATGCGATCCGACCAGGTGGAGGCGATGGCGAAATCACTCGCGTCCGGTTCGCCGGGCCGGATGTTCATCTTGTAACCCCGGTTGAGGTTGAAGTTGTAGCTCTTCTTGGGAAACCCGGACGAGCTTTGGCCGTGCAGGGTCACCCCCACGTTGTCGCGGAACTGGCCGTTGTAGAAGATCGAGCAGCGCGCGCCGACCTCGGTGGCGGCGGCGGCGATGGCGGCGGCATCCGCGAGGAACCAGTGGAATATCGGCAGCCCGTTCGTCTGCGGCAGATCGACGATGGTGCCCAAATACTTCGGCTCCGCAATGGAACCGGCGATAATGGGCAGCCGGCTGAGGTTGGTCTTGATGTCCGAGGACGACACGTAATACCGGATCATCTGCCCAGCAAACGCCGCGCTCGCCGGAATGGTCGCGCCATACACCTGGTCCCCCGCCGCGCCGTCGCCGTGCGCACCGTCATCGAACATGGGCGCCGTCACCTCGTTGCTGTAGGCCACGCGATACACCAGCGTCACGTTGCTCACCGCGTTGAACGACGGCGTAACCGTGGCCGTGACGATCAGATTCTCACTGTCCTGCGGCACGTTGGGCGTGTGGTCCACGTCGGAGATGATGGGTCCAATGTTCGTCGAGACGTAGCCGTTGGCCGCGCCCGGCGTGGGCGGGGAAAAGTAGCCGGCATTCGTGCCCTGCGTCACGCTCGCCCCGAGCAATTCCGGCAGCACGAGGAAATCCGCATCCCCCGCATTCGTGTTCAGCGCGTGGAAGGCCAGCACGTTCGTCCCCGCCGTCAGCAGGCCCACAAACGTCGTGAGGTCGAGGGTCTCCGTCACCAGCGTCGCGCCGTCCGTGCGATTGGCGGTGGCCCCGGAATTCCAGGTCAGCGGATTCTGGGGATCGATTGCGTTGCGCGTGACCACCTGCACTCCGTTCAAGTAAGCCGCAAACCCGTCGTCATAACGCATCTTCAGCGTCAGGAACTGCATCGAGGACGGATTGGCCACCTCGAACGGAATGCGGATGTAAGCCGTGGCGTTGTTGCTCTGCATGAGCGAGCGGATGTCCGTGGCCACCAGCGGCGCGAACGTGCCCGGCGCCCGCACCACCATCGTGCCCACCGAGCCATCCGAGCCGTCCCCCGTGTCCGCCGTCGGCCCCACCGGATCCAGCGAGTAATCGATGAAGTCCCCCACCACCACGTTCGAGACCAACAGCGTGCGGTTCACGCCCATGCCATCGGTGCCGGCGACCGAGGCCGAGTCCTTCAGCACCCCGTTGTGCATGATACGAAAGGTCACTCCGAGGCCCGCCAGGTTCGCCTTGGCCCCCGTCCAGGTCACCGATAAGTTCCCGCTCACCGTGCTCTGCCAGCGCCGCATCACCCAGTGCTCGCCGCCGCCGCTGTTCGGATGCCAGCCCGTCTGGGTGATTTCATCCCAGGGCGGGTTGCCCGCAAACCAATCCCAAGCCGAGCCTGTCCAGTAGTTATCCACCCCGTATGGATTCGCACTCCGCGGAAACGGCACGAACTCGCTCGACGCATACACCCCGTTCCCATCCGTCGTCTTGTTCCAATAACCATGGAACCACCCCTTCTCCCCCTGCGTGCCGCTCCCGGACCAGTCCGCCGCCGAGTCCGCCACCACCACCAGGTTCGTGTCCGGCGTGTCGAACCCGAGGCCCGTCACCGCGCTCATCCAGCTCGAATCATCGAAGGCATTCGCCAGCCAGGTGCTCGCCAGAATGTCATTCGTCGGCACATAGACCCGCGCCGTCGCCCCCGTCGCCACCAGGATGGTCGTCGTCTGCACCACCGGCAGGCCGTACGAGACGAGGGGCACCTGCTGCGGATAACTGTTCGAGTATTGCGACGCGATGGTCAGGTCCGGCCGGATCAGCCCGAGATATTCGCCGCCGTCATTCAGGCGGAAGTTCGTGTGCAACGGCCGGCCCGCCACCCGCCGATCCTTGTTCGACGCAAACACGATCAGGTATCCGCCCGCGTTGACGTTCGTGCCGGGGAACTGCCATTTCGCCAGGTTCCCCACATTGTCCGTGAGGTACCAGCCGTTGATGCTGATCGAGTTCGTGGTCGGATTGTGAATCTCGATCCAGTCCTCCACGGACCCGTTCTCATCGCGCAACGTCGCGAGGTTGGTCGCGATGGTGGACGCCAGGAATTCGCTGATGATGAGGTTGTCGGCCGCCAGGGACCGGATGACGAGGGTACAAAATACCGTGAGGACGCAAAAGATTCTCATGCACATAAAACTGTTTGGGTTCGGGGCAAAACCTACTCTGTGACGAACGTGTGACGCGAGCAAAAACTGCCTCAGAGCCGGTCTGAAAATTCGCTGGCGGAGTGCGCCCGTCCTCGGGCGCAGCAGTGCGCTGACGCCGGGCGCGTTGGAAAAAGCCCCGTCCTCAGGCTTTAGCACCTTGCTGCGCCCGAGGACGGGCGCACTCCGGGGCGGACGGTCTGCGCCGCCCAGGCGACTTTTCAGACCAGCTCTCAGGCTGGCAACGCAGGGGCCGTTTGAGAGCCGGCGACCAAAGTCCGGCCCGCAAGTTTTCCACCCGCCGCCCGCCACTCCCGGCAGAAGGATCGAGGAATTGATTGGGTTCGCGCCGGACGGCCAAGGATTCGCTCGGCATCGTGGGCCAACCCAAGGTCGTGGTTCGGCTCGACACGACCGTCTCCAATGCTAGAACCAGTCCATGGCACTCAATTCCATTGTCACCCGGACCATGGCGCTGGTTCTCGCCCTCGGCTTGACCGGCTGTGAATCCAGCTTCACCGCGCAGCTCTGGAAGACCGAGCGCTTCCGCCACCATTCCACGCCCGCGCCCGATCCGGCCGTCGCCGTGTTCTACGCCCCGGCCCGCAAGGATTACCTCGTGGCCTACGAGTCCACGGATGGATTCCTTTTCCACCGCCGCAATTTCTATCTGGGTGAAAACGTGGAACGACTCATGGATCAGAAGAAACCCCGGTTCACTTCCACGCTCTTGAAAGATCTCGAACCCGTGCCGGTGAACCAGGGCACGAACGTCCTGCCCGCCGCTTTCGCCAATCAACGTGTGACCATCCAAACCGAACTCGGCCAGATCGGTCCCTACCCGCTGCCCACCTACGAAGATGGCCGCGGCACCGCCATCCAGGTGGTGCTCACGCCTTTCACGGTCGCGGGTGACCTGGCCCTGTTCAGCCTTGCGATCGCCGTGGTGGGAGCACTGCATGGCCAGTTCGTGCCCTGCACCCAGTGCTCGCATTGACGAGTCCGCTTGCCCTGCGCTCCGCGCGCCCGCTAGCTTCGCGCCACTCGATTCATGAGCACGGCGTTCTCGCATCTCAAAAACCTCGACTACTCGGTCGTGCAGCAGTGCATGCACTGCGGCATGTGTCTGCCCACCTGCCCGACCTACGACGCGACCAAGCTGGAACGCAACAGTCCGCGCGGCCGCATCGCCCTCATGCGCGCCATCGCCGATGACCGGCTCGAACCGACCGAGACCTTCGCGAACGAAATGTATTTCTGCCTCGGCTGCCTCGCCTGCATGACGGCCTGTCCAGCCGGTGTCAATTACGCCGAGCTGTTCGAACACGCCCGCGCCGAGGCGGAGCGGGCCGGCGTGTTGCGGAATCCCAAGCGCAACTTCATCCGCTGGTTCACGGTCGGCTGGCTGTTCATGGACCTGCGCCGGCTGCATCTGCTCGGCCTGATGATGCGGCTCTACCAGCAGCTCGGATTGCAAACGCTCCTGCGCCGCAGCGGGGTGCTGCGCCTCGCGCCCCAACGTCTGCGCGAGTTGGAAGCCATGACGCCGCAAGTGCAGCCCAAGTTCTCCGCCGAATTGATCTCGCCCGTGACTCCGGCCTGCGGCGAAAGCAAATACCGCGTGGCCATGCTCACCGGCTGCGCGCAGGATCTCATCTTCAGCGACGTGAACCGCGACACCGTGGAGGTGCTGGCCCGCAACGGCTGCGAAGTCATCACCCCGCCCGAGCAACAGTGCTGCGGCTCGCTCCACGCCCACAACGGCGAATGGGAACTCGCGCAGCAACTGGCCCGCACCAGCCTCGATCAGTTTCCGCCGGAAAAATTCGACGCCATCATCACCAACGCCGCCGGCTGCGGCTCGCACCTCAAGCACTACGCGCACTTGCTGCACGACGACCCGCGCTACGCGCAGCGCGCCGAGTTGTGGGACACGAAGGTGAAGGACATTCACGAATGGCTGGCGCAGATCGGCATCGAAGCGCCGCGCGCACATGATGCCGCGCCATTGAGCGTGACTTATCACGAAGCCTGTCACCTCTGCCACGGCCAGAAGATCACCGCCCAGCCCCGCCAGGTCTTGCGTGCCATCGGCAACGTGAAACTGACCGAGCTGCCCGAGAGCACTTGGTGCTGCGGCAGCGCTGGCATCTACAACATCACGCAGCCGGAGATGGCCGGAGATCTCCTCGTGCGCAAGGTGAAGCACATCCAGAGCACCGGCGCGAAGGTCGTGGCCACGGGCAATCCCGGCTGCATGTTGCAGGTGCAGAACGGCTGCCGCGCGGCCGGACTCGAGGTCCGTATCGCGCATCCCATCACGCTGCTCGCTGAGGCGTATCGCGCCGAGCGCGGGGCGGGATCGTAGGTCGGGGCGCGGACTTTCCAGTCCGCAGCAACATTCGACCGGCGGATCGCGGCCGATCGCCCGAGGTCTTTCAGCGTCCCACCTCGCGGCGGGCTGGAAAGCCCGCGCTCCGAGTGGTGCGCGACGCACCCATCGCCAGCCGTCGCTTGGTTTACAGTTTCCAAGCCACCGCGAGCTTTGCCACGCTCCCCGCCGTGCAGATCGAACTCATCAACACCGGCAGCGAACTGATGCTGGGTCGCGTGCTCAACACCCATCAGCAATGGCTTTGCCGGCAACTGGCCGACCTCGGCTATGTGGTCACACGCCAGGTCGGCGTCTCCGATGACCCCGGGCCAATGCTCGACGTGGTGCGCGAGTCGTTGACCCGCGCGGACTTGATCATCACCACCGGCGGTCTCGGGCCGACGAGCGACGATTGCACACGCGATCTCATCGCCGGGATGCTGGGGGTGAAACTTGTCCGTAATGACGAAGTGCTGGCACGCATCACCGAGTTCTTCACTTCACGCAAGCGGCCGATGCCGGAGAGCACGAAGGTCCAGGCGCTCGTGCCGGAGGGCGCGCGGGTGCTGATGAACGCCCACGGCACCGCGCCAGGATTGGTCATGGAAGTTCCCGCCGGGAAGTTTCGACCCAAGGCGACGCTGCTCATCATGCTGCCGGGGCCACCGCGCGAACTTCGCCCCATGTTCACCAACCAGATCGTGCCGCTGCTCAAGGAGAAGCTCCCGCTGGAAACTGAGTTCGTCTGCCGGACGCTCAAAACGACCGGCCTGGGCGAATCGCGCGTGGAGGAAATGATCGCACCGAAACTGAAGCATCTCACCGAGGCGGGATTGGAACTCGGCTACTGCGCCCGCACGGGCGAGGTCGATGTGCGCTTCGTGGCCCGCGGCTGCGGCGCGCAACAGACGGTGGCGGAGGCGGAATCGATTCTACGCGCGAGCCTCGGGGAGAACGTCTTCGGCGTGGATGACGAGCAGTTGGAAACCGTCCTTATCAGGTTGCTCACGCAACGCCAGCAAACGCTGGCGCTCGCGGAATCCTGCACCGGCGGCTTCATCGCCCACCGGCTCACGAATGTCCCCGGCGCTTCGGCCGTCCTCTGGGGCGGCGTGGTGAGCTACGCCAACGAGGCGAAGCTGAAGCTGCTGGGCGTGCAGTCTTCGACGCTGTCTATGCACGGCGCGGTGAGCGAAGAAACCGCACGGGAAATGGCGGAAGGCGCGCGGCGGGTGAGCGGCGCGGACTACGCGCTGTCGGTCACAGGCGTGGCCGGGCCGGACGGCGGCACGGCGGAGAAGCCGGTGGGCACCGTGTTTATCAGCCTGGCCAGCGCGGAGCAGTCGCGCGTTTACAAGTTCCTCAATCGCTACGATCGCGAGACCTTCAAGTACGTCACCTCGCAGCAGGCGCTGGAGATTTTGCGCCGGGCGCTGGTTTGATCCGCCGCGCCGCAGAGCGTCCTGCCCAAGAAAAAGCCCCGCGAGAAGTTTCCCGCGGGGCTTTTCAAAAATCAGCCGGGCTTAGGCACCGTTGTCGCCGATGGCTTCGACGGGGCAGCCTTCCTGGGCTTCCTTGCAGAGCTTTTCTTCCTCCTCAGTCGCGGGCTGCTTGTAAACGAAGGAGTAACCGCCGTCATCGCTGCGGGTGAAATTGGCCGGGGCCGTCTCGCGACAGAGATCGCAGTCGATGCACTGGTTATCGACGAAATACTTGCCCGTCGTGTTGTCCGCGTACTTGTTCGCAATGTCAGCCATAGATCAAATCGTTGTTCAAAGACGTTAAAGTCGGGGCAAATGTTGCTGTCGAATAATCGGGAATCAAGCTTTGTCTTCCGCCTGGGACGGGGCAGCGGCTCCGCCCCTGAGAGCCGGTCTGAAAATCCAGAATCCGGTGGCACCAGACCCGGCCGGAGTGCGCCCGTCCCGGGCGCAGCGACGCACGAACTGCGGCCGCGTGGATTTTTCCAGCGCCTTCCACCTTTTCAAGTTTCTGCGCCCGAGACGGGCGCACTCCGTCCGCCTGATTTTCAGACAGGCTCTCAGCTCGCGCCTTCGCCCTCGACTTCCCGCCCCCATTTTGATTTCCTCGCTGCCATGAAATCCTTTTTCATGTTCCTCCTCCTCACCGCCACGCTCGCCCACGCTGCGGCACCCGTCGTCTCCAATGTCCGCGCCTCCCAGATGGCCGGCACCAAGAACGTCCAGATCCTCTATGACCTGAGCGATGCGGATGGCGATTTGCAGACCATCGCCGTGCAAATCTCCGGCGATGCGGGGCTGACCTACACCATCCCCGCCACGGCGCTCTCCGGGCACATCGGGGCCGGCGTCTCGCCGGGGGTGAACCGCTCCATCATCTGGAACGCGGGCGTGGATTGGAACGGCCAGCTCGTGACCACCGCCAAGGTGCGCATCACCGCCAATGACGGCACCACTCCGGTCCCGCCGCCGGGCATGGTGTACATCCCGTCGGGGGTGTTTCAAATGGGGGACAATCTCGATGGCGATACGGCCGCGCTCCCCCTGCATAACGTCCAGGTGGAAGCCTTCTTCATGGAGCGCTTCGAGGTGAGCAAGGAAGTCTGGCAGGCCGTGCAAACCTGGAGCACCGCCAATGGCTACAGCATCGGGGGCGGTGCCTTCGCCGCCCCGGCTCATCCGGTGCAATCCATCACTTGGTACGACATGGTCAAGTGGTGCAATGCCCGTTCGCAAAAGGAAAATCTAACGCCGTGCTATTACACGGATCTCGCGCAGACCGTGGTTTATCGCACCGGCACCGTGATTCTGACCAACGCGCTGGTGAAATGGAACGCCGACGGCTACCGCCTGCCCACCGAGGCGGAGTGGGAGAAGGCCGCGCGCGGTGGCCTGCTGGGCAAGCGATATCCGTGGGGCGATACGATCACCGGCAGCCAGGCGAACTACAGCGGCAGTGGCGATCCGTTTGAAGCGGCGAGCACGCGCACCACGCCCGTGGGCTACTACAACGGCTCGCAGGTGCCCGCCGGAGTGGACATGGCCAATGGCTACGGACTCTACGACATGAGCGGCAACATCTGGGAGTGGTGTTGGGATTGGTATGACAGCACCTACTACGGCAATCCGGCGGCGAACAACAATCCTCGCGGACCTGCTGCGGCGTTGAGCAATCGTGTGCTGCGGGGCGGTTCGTGGGGCGATACCGCGGCCAACCTGCGGTGCGCGCGGCGCGACCTCAACACACCAGGCGACGCCTACTACTACTGTGGGTTCCGATGTGTGAGGGGGCTTTAGTTTCTTTTCTTTTACTCTTTTAAGCGGGGGCGCGGGGGCGCAGGGGCG
>JANOQV010000092.1:0-30111 GCA_031414955.1 Pedosphaera sp.
GCTGGCGGTCACGTCCGGCAGGCCCTCATACACTTCATACTTCGGCGTCGCCGCGTTGCCCCCAGCGTCAATCGCCCCGTTGATCACCGTCCGACCCAGGATCACCACGCCTCCCCACAGGCCCCGCGCCGTCGCACCCCACAGCGGCATGTCGTCCGGCAGGAACGGGTCATCCGCCTCGGCCGTGAAAATAATGGGATTCTTGGCCGTGCCCTCGGCGAAAATCTTCGCGTCGCGGCAGATGACGAGGGCCGAGATATTGGTGCTGTCGGTGCCGAGGTTGTGGCCCTTGATCACCGTGCCCGCCTCGATGTTGAGCACGCCGCCCGCGCGCACGAAGACCATGCCGTTCAACTGATAGGTGTTGGTGCGATACCAGCGATGCGTGCCGGACAGGTAGCCGGTCACGATGGTGTTGGCCGCATGACTGAGACCGGTCGCGAGCAGCCCCGCGCCGAGAAGTGCCGCCAGAATGAAGCGGCGTTTGATGGAATTCATTATCATAAGTTTTTTGTTATGGTTGCGGGCCAAGCCTGCCGCATGGATTTGCCGGATTCATGGCGACGTCGCAACAAGGGAGTGACTTGGAGGGAGTTTTCATGTCCGCCAAATGTGTGTTCTGGGAGTAAACGCAATTACGATCCAGCGTCTGGCGGAGGAGGAGCGGACCTTCACTTGCGGTTTGAGCTGGAGACAGGCCGTCCAGGAAAAGTTGACGCTCACGCAGGGGGCGTTGGAAACGAGGTGATAAGGCGCGCGGATGAATCCGGCGGACGGTCGCACCCAAATCAGAACTCCGCCGTGAGGCTCAGGGCAAAAGTTCGGCCGCGCTTGAAGGACGAATAAACGCTGCCATCGGGACTCGATCCGTAGGTCCGGACGAAATCAGGATCGAGCACGTTGCGGACGGAAAACCGGGCCGAGCATTTTTTCCAAAGTCTCTGGCTGATCGACAGGTCGAGACTGATGGGCGGGTGTTCGTAAATGTCCGGCGACTGCGACTTCACGATGACCAGGCGTTCCCCGGTGAGATTCGCACCCACGGCCAGCGTGGTGCCGGAAGTCGGATGGGCATAGGTCATGTCCAGATTGATGATGTAAGGAGACTGGTCGTAAAGCGGCCGCGTCTTGGGCGTGCGCGGGTCACTGTCCCTTTTGTTGGACAACTCGTCCTTGGTCAGGGTGGTGGTGGACTCGATGAGCGTGACATTCGCCCCCAGGCTCAATCCCTTCAGACCGTCGGCCAGGAACCCCATCGACTTCCGCACCTCGAATTCCGCGCCCATGACTTTAGCGGCGCCATTGGTGCGGTTGATCCAAGTCACCACCATGTCATCCACCGTCCTCGAATACAGCTCGATGGGCCGCTCGATCTCCTTGTAAAAAACGCCCACGCTCACTACGTCACCCGGGGCGGGAAACCATTCCAAACGCGCGTCGCAGCTCTGGATGGAGACCATTTGCAAATCGGGATTGCCGAAGGCGATCAAATCCTCGTCCGGCAGAAAGTTGGCGACGTTGGCCTTCTCACGAAAACTGGGCCGGGCCAGCGTTTCGCCATAGCCCAGGCGCAGATTGAGATTGGTGTAGAGCGTGATGACGGTGCTGGCGGAAGGGAGCAAATCCGTCTGATCGATCAGGGAGCTGCCCGAGTCCGCGTCGATGTTCATCATCGTTTTCTCCAGGCGCGCGCCGCCGATGAAGCGAAGCCAGGGCCGGGGAGCAACGTCCGCCATGAGGTAACCGGCCGTGATGTCGAGAGACGCGGCGTAAGGGTGGTTGAAGGCGTTGCCGATATATCGCTGAAAACCGTAGTTGGTGCGGCCTACTCCGCTGGAGGTGTTTCCCAGATAATCGGCGACATAGCGCAGGTAGGCCGGATCATCCAGATAGGAATTGGGATCCTTCGGATCAAATCCGTTCGAAAGGTTGTAGGCAAAATACTGCTCGCGAAACTCGCGCTCGTTGTTGCTGCTGTAAAAGCCCGCCTTGAATTTGCTGTCCTCCTCAATCACGGGCAGGAACGACAAGGGCAGCGTCCAATCGAGCCGATAGTTGAAGCCGTCCTCCCGGATCTCGCGGAAATAGCGGGCCGGAAACTGTGGCGTGGGCAGGGCCGAGTCCCCGAATTGCGCCTGGCCATCGGTCGAGACGAAATAATTCATGTACCGATTGTCCGGTTCATCCTGCGAGGTGTTGGCGAGGCCCACCACCCAGTCCACTTTGGATTGGGCCAGGATGGGGAACTCGTGGTGCCCGCGGTACTGGTAGTTGAAAATCTGCCGGTCGGTGTAACGAAGCTGCCATTGGTCCAGCGACTCATCGCGCCCCTCCACGAAGGAATTGTGCGTGTAGCGCGCCTCCTCATCAATGCTCCGGGCCAGCATAAAGTTGAACCCCACCTCATGCTCGGGGGAAAGGGCGTAGCCCACGTTGACGTTGGCCCCGTAGTCCGTGCCGATGTTGCTGCGGGTTTGGACGCCGAGGCGTTTCGGCTTGGTGATTTCGGTGGCATAGCGGCCCACCTCCATCTCCTCCAGCAGGTTGAAATTGCGCTTGTAGTTGATCCCGGCAAACAGCCCGAGATTTTGTCCGAACAGCGTCGGGACCGTGCCACCGCCGGAGACATCGAAGCTCGAGTTCAAGGGCGACGATTTCGACACCCCGGCAAAATTCGCGAGGCCCACACTTTGCATCAAGTCCTGGACCTCCCGGGCGGCCTGGGCACGATCATTCGCCCGGAGTTGCGTTTCGCGGGAACTGGCCGGCCCGGGCGGTGCGGGCACGGAATTGATTCCGTACAACTCCGGGCTCAAGGCTCTCGGCCCGGAAGGCAGGGCAAACATCTCCATCGGACTGTTGGGGTCGGCGAGGAAATTTTTCTTCAGGTTCGAGTTCGGGTTGTAGGAATTGCCATAGGTGCCCTTGACGAACGGCTTCTCAGGAAATGACTTGGTCGTGATGTCAATCGTGCCGCCGCCCGTGCCGCCGGGCTGGTCGGGCGTGAACGTCTTGCTCACGGAGATGCGATCGATCATCGCGGCCGGAAACAAATCGAGCTGCGGCGACATGCGATAGGGATCAGCGCTGGGCACCTCCACGCCGTTGAGCAGCGTGCGGGTGTAACGGTCGGACAGTCCGCGCACCACCGCGTATTTGCCGCCCACGACTGACACGCCGGTGACCCGCTGGACAATGGCTCCGGCGTCGCTGGCCCCCAGCTTGGAGAAGTCCGCGTTGCTGACCGTATCGACCATCTTCTCCGAGTTCTGCCGCTCAAACATGATCTTCTCCGTCTGCTCGGTGAACTCCTCGGCCGTGACCTCGACCTCCTCCATGTCGAAAAACTCCGGCCGCAGGTTTCCGTTCACGGTCGTGGTCTGGCCGATGATGACCCGCACCTCCGAAACCACGGTGGAGGCGAAGCCGCCCTTGGAGAATCGCAGCACCTGCTCGCCCGGAGGCACGTTCTTCAACTCATACCGGCCGGTGGCATCCGTCTGCACGGCCAGCGTGGTGCCGCGCACCGTGACCACCACGGCGGAGATGGGAGAACTGTTCCAGGTGTTCACAACCAGGCCGGCCACGGAGCCGCCCGCTTCCTGCGAACGCAACGTGCCGCTGCTGACGAGCAGAGTCAGCAACGCGAGCGCGGCGCGAAACCAACCAGGTCCAAAAATCCAAGCAGCCTTCAAGTCACCCATTCCAATTCGCCGCCCGGCGGCACTGGGTGTTCGCGACAAGGCCAAGGCCGGGGCCAGATGGAGCTTGGGCGAGAGAGGCGCTTCTGGAGTAGAAGGGTGGAAGGGTGGAGTTTGGAGTTTCGCCAAAGTTTGCGACTCACACCGCACGGGCTCGATTTCCATTCGGGAACTCATGTCAGGTTGCACAGGTCGGTGTGGTGGTGCGGTTCAACCGCGTCCGGCCCGGGCGAGTTGCTCCACCTTGTCCAGGTAGCGCTGCACATTCTCGCGGTGCTTCGCCTTTTGCGCTTTGCGCAGCAGGTCGGCCGCTTCCGTGTATTTCTGCGACTTGACCAGCAACTGCGCCTGCTTCACGAAGGCGTCCGCCTCGAAGCCCTCGATCTTGGAAGCCGCGTCGAAACGGTCCGTCGCTTTCCCCGGTTGATCGTTGCGCGCGTAATAGTCGCCAGCCAGGAGCAGCGCCTCGCCATCCAAGGGATTCTTGTCCTTGATCAGTTCCAGCGTCTGGATGGCTTTCTCGCCTTCGCCCGTGGCCATCGCCACCTTGGCTTCCAGCTTCAACAGCTTGAGTTCGTCCTCGCCGCCCAGGCTCGTGGACACTTCGCGAATCTTGGCGAAGAGTTTCTTCGCTTCCTCCCAGGCGCTGCGGCTCACCAGAATCGTCGCCGGACGCAGCAACGACTTGGTCGGACTTTTGCCGCCGTCCTTCTCGATCGCTTCCAGATAGCTCACCAGCGCGAGATCCTTCGCTTCCTGGTTCATGTAGAGATCGCCCAGGAGGAAGAGCGACTTGGCATCGGCCTTGCCCAGACGGCGGAGCAATTCGAGGCTGACCAGCGCCTTGGCCGGCTGTTCCTTCCGGAGATAGACGTTGGCCTGCAGACTCCAAAGATTGTCCTGCTCCGGATATTGAAGAATCAGTTCGTCGAGCAGGGCGAGGGCGTAATCGTTGTTGCCGGCGGCCAGCGCGCAGCGCACCAGGGCCAGCTTGAACTCCTTCTTGTCTGGATCAAAAACCATGGCCTGCTTGAAGGCGCCCTCGGCGGAGGCATACCGGCCCAGGTTCATGTAGGCGTTGCCGAGCAGCGCATAGACCGCGATGTCGCCGCCGCCCTGCGCAATGGTCTTGACCAGGGCTTTGGCCGCTTCTTCGTGGCGCTCGCTGCGGGCCAGGGCCAGGGCCAGACTTTTTTGGGCGCGGCGAAATTCCTTGTACTTGGTCAGGGCGTTCTCGAAGCTCTTCACCGCGTTGGTCAAATCGCCGCCGTCGAACTGGAGCGTGCCGAGCTGAAAGTCGAAGAGAGCGCTCACCCCGGGCTGCTTCACGCGCGCTTCGAGCAAGGGCAAAGCCTCGGCGCGGTTCGTCCCTTTCCAAATGGCCACGATCTTGTTGGTGTAGAAATTTAGGTCCTCGCCCTTGAGCGCCGGTTCGACTTCCGGGAGGAATCCGTAGTTCGCGAGCAGCCGGCGCGCGACCTCGGGATCGTTCCAGAACGGGGCCAGCTCATGATCCGCGGGCAGCGGCGCGAAGGTGGCGGGACCGGTCGGAACCGGAGCCGGCGCGTCCACCTTGTCTTTCTTCGCCGCCGCCCAAGCAGGCAGCGCGAGCAGCCACAACAAGGTCACCAGGTTCAAAGGGTTCATTCGCTTCATAGGGTCTTTCATGAAAAGTGGGTGGGGATGCGTCCGGTCATTTCGTGAGGCGGAAAGCAAACGGGTAACGAAGATAGGTGGCGACGTCTTTGCCGTCCTTGACGCCGGGTCGGAACTTCCACTTCCGAATGGCCTCGAGCGCCGGCTTTTCAAACTCCGGCCGCGAGGAGTTCTCGACTTGCGCTTCCTCGACCCGGCCCTGCGCACTGACCAGGCAAAGGATCGTCACGGCCCCTTCGATTTTGGCTTTGCGCAGATCCGACGGGTAAACAGGTGCGACCTGCGACACGGCTTCGGGCCGCTTTTCCAGTTCGCTCATGTCCACGATCTCGGTCCCCGCCTCCTGCACCGCCGCCGTTTTCTGAATCTCTCCGAGACCGCTGAACGCGCCGCCGCTGCCTTCCACGGACTCGATGTCGGTATTAAAGGTCATCTTCTGCGGCTCAGCGGCCAGGGCCAGTTCCGGCGGTTTCTCCTCGGGCTTGTCCGGCGGAGGCGGAGGCGGAGGCGCGTCCTGATCTACCGGCGGGGGCAAATCGACCGTCTTCGCACTGCTCAGTTGCACCATGCTCTTGGGCGTGGCGATGACGTGGGAGAAAGGGATGATGGCGAACAAAACTCCGGCGACGCCCACGCCGATGATCACCGCCAGGGCGACCCCCGTTCTGCTTTTCTCCGCGTGATAGACCTTGCGCATGGCTTCCTCGTCAAACTCCTCAACCCTTGTCCATGGCCAGGCTCACGTCCTTGGCCCCGCCCATCTTTGCCTCGTCGATGACCTTGATCACGATGCCGGAGCGCGAACTCTCCTCGGTCTGGATGAGCACCGGCAGGGACTCGGTTCCGCAGAGGCGCTTCACGGTGGGCCGCACCCCGTTGACTCCAATTTCGCGGCCGTCGTGGAAAATTTTCCCCTCGCCCGTGATCATCAGGATGATGCTCTTGGACTCCGACTGTTGCTGCGAAGCGCCCGGCTTGGGCTTGTCCACCGCCACGCCGACGTCCTCCATCATGCTGGTGGTGGAGATGAAGAAGATGAGCAGGAACATGATCACGTCGATGAGCGGAATGAGGTTCAACTCAATCGGCTCCTCCGGCTCGCTCAATGATCGGCGCAATTTCATGATGTCGTCGGTTGCAATGCGTGGCTGATCTCAACCTCGATCCGTGGAGATATGAACTTCTTTGGCTCCGCCCAGCTTGGCCTCGTCCAGCACTCGAATGAGCACGCCGGAGTGGGACTCCTTGTCCGTCTGGATGACCACGGGAAGTTTCTCCTTGGCGCAAAGGCGCTTGACCGTGGGGCGCACCCCGCCCAGCCCGATCTCCTTGCCGCCGTAGGCCACCTTGCCGTCCGCCGTCACGGCGAAGATGATGCTGTTCTTGGCCAGTTGCTTGGCGCTGGCGGCCCGCGATTTCTCGACCTGCACGCCCGGCTCCTCGATGAAGCTGGTGGTGGAGATGAAGAAGATGAGCAGGAACATGATCACGTCGATGAGCGGAATCAGGTTCAGCTCAATCGGCCCATCGGCCTCTTCCAATTCACGGCGAAACCTCATGCGAGCGCGTGTTTAGTGATCGGGGTCGAGACGGCCGGGGTCTTGACCGCCGGCTGGTTGTTACGCACGAAGCGCTGCGTCATGCCGCCGAAGCTCGGACGGAAGTAGCGCAGGGTGATGCCTTCGAGGCGCGCGAGGAAGGACACATATTCATTGCGCCAGCGCTTGGCGACATGGGCCATCATGAAGCCCGGCACCGCCACCATCATGCCCGTCTGGGTCGCAATCAGCGCCTCGCTGATACCGCGGGCGATGATGTCCGAGGTGGAATTGCCGCCCACGCCGATAGCCTTGAAGGTGAGCAACATGCCCAGCACCGTGCCGAGCAGGCCGAAGAGCGGCGCGGAAACCACGATGACATTCAGGAAGGCGATGCGGCGATCCACGTCGCGCACCTCGCCGGCCTCGACTTCTCGGAAACGACCCTCGATATCGGCCAGCGACTGCACCTCGTCCTGCGTGTAACGAACCAGTTCACGCACTGACTTCGGGGAGTCCTCCGGCTTGCCAACCCAGCGGCGCAGATCGGCGTCCGAGGCGCGGGTCAGGCCGCGGTGATAGAGCTTGATGAGCAGAAGGGCCGCCGTGCTGTACATCACGACGCCCAACGCGAAGAGCGCGCCCATGACCCAGCCGCCGGTGGTCCAAGCGTGAACCATTTGTTGGAGGGTTGCATTCATACGATTTTTTTTGCCGCGGCGTTTGAGTTTGAATCAGACAAAAGTTTTTTCCTCGCTGGGCAGACCATTGATGAAGCCGACCGCCGTCTGCTCCATGCTGCCGATGATGCCCTTGGCCTTGCGGTTCAAGAAGGCGTGGAGCAGCAGCGCCGGAATGGCCACGCCCATGCCGGAGGCAGTGGCGATGAGCGCCTCGGAGATGCCGGCGGCCAGCACCTTCGGGTCGCCGCTGCCGAAACTCGAAATCATCTTGAAGGTCGCAATCATGCCCATGACGGTGCCGAGCAGTCCCATGAGCGGGCCGACCGTGGCGGTGAGGGCAAGGAAGGAGAGGCCGCGATCCAGTTTGGTGCGCGCCGCCAGCATCTTCTCGTACACCACTTCCTCGATGTATTCCTTCTTCTCGTCCATGTGCTCGACCGCCGTGGTCAGGAGATCGCCCGCCATGCCCGGAATGCTGCGCGCATGGGCCAGCGCCTTCTCGGGTTGCCGTTCTTCGACGTGGCGCAGCACCGTTTGCAAATCCCCTTCGCTGGCCGTGCGAATGCGGATGAGCTGAATCCATTTGAAGAAGGCCACGATGAGCGCGCAGAAGCCCAGGCCGAGCAACGGCACCATGACCCAGCCACCGGCGGCGATCTTCTCGTAAAGACTTTCCTCCATGGCCGAGAGCTTGAAGGCGTTGCCCAGCGTCGGGTCGATCGCGAGCTGGCCCCGCCCGGTGGTCACCAGCGCGCGGCTCGCCTCGGTGATGGCCTTGTCCGTGTCGGCGACGGTGGGATCGGTCTTGTTCAATTCCTGCTGGAGCAATCCCGCGACCTGCCCGGAGGCATCCGCGAACACCGCCACCGGACCGACCAGGCCGACCTTGCCCTGCTGGACCCGGCCCTGTTTGTCGAGGGCCCGGCCGTCAAAGGTGTCACCGCCCAGCGCCGCTTCGGAGCGCTGGAGCGAAGTGGTGAGCAAGGCCGACCGTTGCGCGAAGCGTTGCGCCGGAGTGAGATCGGGAGCGGCCGCCGCCTTGTCCACGGCGTCAAACATCGAGGCGTAGCGCGGCTCCTCCACAAAGGTGATCTTGGCCCGAAGCTGGCGGCCGTACTCACTGAGCAGCGCTTCCAGAAATTTTACTTCCTCGGTGGTCTTGCGCGCTTCGGTCTTGAGCTGGTTCAAGGCCGCGAGCTGGTTGGCCTGCGACTGGTCGGCCTTGGCGAACTCGGCCTTGCGGTCGATCAGCTTCTGCTCCAGCTCGCTGAGCTGGCGCCCGAGCGGCAGTCGCTCCGCCTCGACTTCCTTGCGCGCCGCCGCCAGATCAGCCAGCGCCTTTTGCAAGTCGGCCGAGACCGCCGTGGAGACAGCCTCCAAATCCTGCGCGCGCAAATCGGCGCGGCCAGGCAGCCACAGTGTCAGAGTAACGAGAACGAGAGGAACCAAGTGCTTCATGCGATGTGGGATAAAGGTTTTGAAAGGGCGGGCGCTCATTTGATCACGGCCGGGAGCGACACAAATTTGGCCGGACGCTCATTGCGATAAATGCGGATGACCTCGCGCACCTGGCCGGCGATCTCAGGCTGAGTGGACCATTCCCAGCCCGTGGCCCCGGGCGTGCCCAGGCCCGCAAAGTCACCCGAATCGTTGACGAAGTATCCCGCACCCAGGCCGATGTACACGGTCTCCACCGACACCTCCGCGCCGGCGGCGTTCTTGCGCTTCTCGCTGAAGACGTTGAGGGCGTTGTTGAATTTATCCAGCTCGTTGAGGATGGCCACGATGGCCTGGACGCGCTCGGTGGCTTTCATCTGGGTGTTCGTGCCTTCGGCCGGCAGGCGCGCGAAGAGCGGCTTGAGAATGTCCTGCAACGGATCGGGCAGGCGCGGGGCCAGCGCCCGAATCTTGCCCTCGAACTCGACGGCGAACTGCTGCGCCGGAGCCAGCCCTTCGTTCGACGCCTTGATCGAGGCCTCGGTCTCGGCGCGTTCCTTCTCCGCCTGGACGTTGTTGGTCGTGAGCTTGGAGAACTTCTCCTCCACGCCCTTCAACTCGCGCTCCAGAATCAGCACGGTCTGCTGGAGGGTCTCCTTGTCCGACTGCCAGTCGGTGCGCGTCTTGGAAACCAGTCCGCGCGCCTCCACCCATTTCTCCAGGGTGCCGCGGGTGGCCGAAAGTTTGTCACTGGAATCAGCGCCCATCGCCACGAGGCCGGCGGTCAGGATGGCTGCCATCAGGGTTCGTTTCATGGCGCTCACACTAATGAGCCGAAATGTCGAACAAATGGCGCGCTCGTTACGTTGGCGTAACCTGTACCGGACCTTGCGCCTCGAGATCGCGCCCGCGAGAAATCCCGAAGCAGCCCGGCGGGCGTGGAAATAATCGGCGTTGAACGAAAACGGCCAGGCCCGGAGCGGTGGCCGTTTCATGTCAGGTCGCGGACCACGGAGGCGTGTTCAGAAGGTCCGCTGACCGCACCGCGCCGGCGGCATTCGCTGGGGGTAAGACCGAAGCGCTTCTTGAACATCATGTTGAAGAAGCCCATGTGCCGATAGCCCACGGCCTGGGCGATGGAGGTGATCTTGTCGTCCGTCTCTTGCAGCAAACGGCGGGCTTTTTCCAGGCGCAATTCGGTCTGCCGGGCGCGCACCGAGGTCTGGTATTGCTTGCGGAACATGCGCCGAAAGTGCCGCAGACTGCACCCGCACATCTCCGCCAGCTTTTCCGCCGAGTAATGGATCAAATCCGCATCCGGAATGCGCGCGAGGATCTCCTCGAAGCGCAACAGGGTGGGCGGAGTCGTGGCCCGGGCGCGGGAAGCCGGCTCGGGCAGTGCCTCACCAAAAACCATGCCCACCAGATTTAAGAGGCGGCAGCGATAGGAAAAGTCCCGCCGTTTCCCCGGCTTGCCCGCCAGGCCGGCGAACTCCGAGGCGATCGGATCCGTCGCCGGCAGAATTCGCGACTGGAGCCGGGGCGCTCCCGTTTCGGCCGACAATCTTTCGGAGAAGGACATCAGACCCATCAGATCCTGGGTCTGGAGGTGAAGGTAGTGCAATTCGGCCGGACCAATCTGGCTGACCCGCAGCACGCCATCCACCGACGGGCCAAGGATCAGCAATTCGTTCACGTTCAATTCCCGAACCTCGTCCCGCGCGATCCAGTAAAGAAATCCCTTGGTGACCAGAATCACCTTCCAGCCCGGGCCAGGCTCTTTCCATTCCGAGCCGGCCACCAGCGTGGACTCTTGGAGAACTAAATGGGTCAGAACATTCACTCACCACCATGATTCCGCCGCGCTCGTGACAAATCGAAGACGGTGGAGCGACGAAGGCGTCAATAATGCGGCCGGGCTAGGTCCGCTCCCTGCCGCCCGGCCCTCGTCCGCGCGCCTGAAGCGCCATTCGGATTCAATCCGGCCGGAACCACCCGGCGCTGTTTCAGCGGATCAATTTCGGAAAAAACCGGTGCGCCGTGTCGCAGGTGGCGCGGCTCAATTCCTCCAGCGAACAACCCTTGGCCTGGGCCACGGCCTGCGCGATCTCTTTCACGTAAGCCGGCTCGCAGCGTTGGCCCCGGTAAGGAATCGGCGCGAGGAACGGACCGTCCGTCTCCAGCATGAACTCGCCCAGCGGCACCGCCGTCGCCGCATCGCGCACGTTCTGCCCGTTCTTGAAGGTCACGATGCCGGTGAAGCTGACGATGGAACCGAGCGCGCGAATCCGGGCCAGCGCGTCGAGTGTGCCGGAGAAGCAATGAAACACGCCACGCACCCGGTCCGCGAAGGGCGTCATGAGCGCGAGGGTGTCGTCGAGCGTCTCCCCACGCTGGTGAACCACGCAATTGAGTTTCACTTCGGCGGCCACTTCGAGTTGTTGGCAGAAGATTTCGGCCTGCTTCTGCTTGAACCGGGTGTCGTCCTCGGCCGTGCCGCCCTTGGCGCTCGGCATCCGGTAGTAGTCCAGCCCGGTCTCGCCGATGGCCACGACCTTGGGATGCGCGGCCAGTTCGCGCAGCGTCGGGCGCAGATCGTCCGGCGCGGCCAGCGCATCAGAAGGATGCCAGCCCACCACGGCGAAAACTTCCGCGTGTTGTTCGGCGAGCATGATTGCCCGCCGGCTGCTCTCGAAGCAGGTGCCAATGGAGATGAGCCGCGTGATGCCCGCCGCGCGGGCGCGCGCCAGCACCTCGCCGAAGTCCGGCCCAAAGTCCGGAGAATCGAGATGCGCGTGCGTGTCGTAGAAAGTCGCCATGCGCGGGGAAGTTGACGGAAGGAATTACGATTGGCGATTTACGAATTACAAACCGCGAAAATGATCACGGCTGGTAGGGCGGCGGTGTCCTCACCGCGCCGCGCCACGAAGCGGACGAGAATGCTCGAACTTGCGTGAGCCTCACTCCGGCGCGCTGAGGACAGCGACGCCCTACCCTTCTCAGCATGGGTAGCTTCACGGCGCGGTCACGCGGGCGCGGAAGAACTTCTGCGCCGCATTGGTGACGTCGCTGATCGACACGCTGTTCGAGGTGGCGGGATACACGGGACGGTTCCCCGGCACATCGTGGAAGCTCCATTGGATCGGCGAGGTAAGGTTGGTCGCACTCTCAACGCGCACCGCCCGATTGGCCGGATGGATGAATTGCAACACCCCGCCGCCATTGGTCGCGGTGATGCCGAGCGTCAGCGGCTCGATGGAATTCGTCCAGCCGCCCGCGAGGTCATTCGTAATCCAGCGGCTCAAGAGCGCCATGGCCTGCGTATCGAGGATCGACGACGCCAGCGGCGGCATCTGGCTCGCGCCGCGCACGGAGATGCGCGAGAGGAGCATGGAGTTGGTGAGTGAACCGGGCGCAATGACGCGAGCGTCGGGGTTGCCGAAGTTGTTGTTGAGCGCGCCGTGAATCAGTCCGGCGTTGACGGTGGCGTTGGAAGGGTTGGCGTTCCAACTGCCGAGCGCGGCCCCGCCGGGCTGGTGGCAGGAGTTGCAGTTGGCCGCGAGGTAGGAACGCACGCGCCATTCCAGGCTGGCGGCCTCGTTGGTTGCTGCGGCCAGCGCACGGAGGGAATTGATCTCGGGCACGGCATTCGAGAACACACCGGCCGCTTTGAGAAACGCAATCTGGTTCGACACACCGCTGCTATAGCCGAAGTCCCGGTTCAACTGCACGGTGTTGAAGCCCAGCCCGAATCCGCCCACCGGCGTGTGGCAGACGTTGCATTCGGTCCGGCTGGGATAATGCCAGACTTGGGTGCGGGTGGTGCCGCCGTCGCTGATGGCGAAAGACTCGTCCAGGCCCTGCTCGGGTACCAGCGTGGCGTTGGTGAGAGAACTGCCCCAACGATAGGTCACGCCGTACACGCCGTTCGAGTTCCGCACCAGCAGGCGCGTCTCGATGCGCCGCGCGGAGGAGGCGACGCCATTGGTCAGCTCCAAGTCGAAGTGCTTTACCCAGGCCGAGCCGGCCGGGAACGACCAGTTGCCCTCGGACCGGAATCCGATCTTCAAGTTGGTCGCGCTCAAAAACCAGCGGCTCTTGCGCGCATGGTCGCTCCAGAACGGCACATTGATGTCGTACGGCACGACGCCCGTGCTCGCGCCCAGCGCCTGCGTCTGATTGGTGAGCGAAGTGAGATTGGTGAACGCGCCGGTGTCGGCCAGGGTGGGCGGGATGGGCGCGCCGCTGGCGGAGTTGGTGTCGTAGATGAGTCGGTGAACGGTGCCGTTGTTGACGTTGGCCATGAGCACATCGCCGTTCGATGGATCAGGGCCGAAGGCTGAGATGCCACCCGTGCCCGCGATGCGCTGGAAGGGGATGGTGTTGGTGCCGTCGTGATAGAGCCGCCAGATGTTGCCGCTCGAATAATCGGCAAACACATACCAGCCGTAGAGCTGCGGGAAGCGCGCGCCCCGATAGACGATGCCGCCGGTCACGGAGTTCCCCTGGTTGAATCCCGAGCCGTGCTGATACTCCTGGATCGGATCGATGAGCGGGCCAATGACCGTGTTGGTGGCGCGGTAGCCGGGATGCGCGCCTTCGCGATAGGCCCAGCCGTAGTTGCTGCCCTTGGTCACGATGTCGATCTCCTCCCAAGTGCCTTGTCCGACATCGCCGCAGTAGAGCCAGCCCGTGCCCGGGTCGAAGGAAAAGCGCCACGGATTGCGAAAACCCACCGCGTAGAACTCGGTGTGGACCTGGTTCGAGTTGATGGTGCGACCATCGAAGTTGGTGAAGCCGATGTAGGGGTTGTCGAACGGGATGCGGTAATTGAACGCGCCCGTGTTGGTGTTGGCCGGGTGCGGATTCGGCAGAATGCTGCTGACGCGGAACGGTTCATCGACATCGAGCCGCATGATGGCGGAGAAGAAATTCGAGGTGATGATCTGGCTGTTGCGGCTGCCGTCGTTCTGCACGCCACCGTCGCCGAGCGAGACGTAGAGAAGCCCATCCGGGCCGAAGTGGACATCGGCGCCGTTGTGATTGCTGGCCGGATCGGCCTGCGTGATGAGCGGCACCTGCGTGTTCGTGGACGCGGAGTTAGGATTCCCTGCGTCCGTCTGAAATCGAGCCAGTTGTTGATGCAAGGTGTTGCTGCCTTGGGTGGTGGAAGCGGTCGTGGAATAGAAGACAAAGAAGGAGCGATTCGTGGCGTAGCCGGGATGAAAATCCAAACCAAGCAGGCCGGACTCGCCGCTGTCGAACACTTGCGCTGAGAGGTCCATGAAGGTGGTCAGGTTCGGACTGGCCAGATTGGTGATGACGAGAATGGTGCCCGCCTTGTTGACGACGAAGAGCCGGTTGGTTTCGCCGGGCGGCGTGACGATAGCCACGGGTGCGCCAAAGCTCAAACCGGGGAACCCATTCACCACGCTGTAGCCATAGACTGGCGGATAGAGCGGCAAGCGCAGCGGCGCGGGTGTGAGTTCCGAAGTGCTGGCGCTCAAGGCGCAGCCAAAGACGATGTCCGAGCTGCCCGCAGTCGTTTGATGGACTTCCACGGCCAGCACGTTGGTGCCGGTGATGAGATTCGTCTCCACCAGCGGGCCGGAGAGCGTGGTGACTTCAATCGAGGTGGCATCGTGGCTCGTGGCCAGGTTGGTGTAAGTGATCGGCGCGGGTGCCGCCGGCAGGTAGATGCGATGAATTTCCCGCCCGTTCAGGTAGAAGACCGCGCCATCGTCAACCAGGTTGGAGAAGACCAAAGAAACGCCCGTGACACCGTTGGTGAAAACAAAACTGGTGCGGAAATAATAGGTCAGGCGGCCCAGGGTCAGGATGGTGTTCGTGCGGGCGATGGCGAAGGGATTGCCCGAGTCCTCGACCGCCAGCGCCCCTCGACCGACGGGCAGCGCGGAGTCATCGAAGGACGGGGCGGTCCAGTTGGTGCCATCGTAGGAGACGGTCTGGTTGTAGCGCCACGAGTTGGTCAGCGTGAACAGGATCGTTTCCGCCGCGCTCGCGGAGAACGTCGCGAGCAACGTGAGTCCGAGCAAGAGCGGCCGGAGCGGGGTGAACCGGCGAATTGAGGAGCGCATAAATGATTTCATGTCGTGTCGAAGCCCAACGGATCTTCCCAGAGTCAGAGTGATGACCATGGCCTGGACGTTTGAGCGCGCGCAGACAGAAGCCCATTCCGCCCGAGAAAGCAAACGCCATAGCAGGCAGGAGACGGCCACGGGTGCGTCGGGCCGCTCGAAAATGCTTTGCTGTTCCCTGGGTGCGCGGATATGTCAGGCGGGCGATATGTTCCAAAGCATTGGCGAGATGGTGGTGTTGTTCCTGCGCACGTTGCAGGCGCTGCCTAAACTCTGGCGCCAGAAACACAAATTCTTCGACCAGCTCTTCGAGATCGGCAATGCCAGCCTGCTCATGGCCTGCGTCCTCTCGCTTTTTATCGGCGGCGTCATCGCCCTCCAGACCGGCCCTCTCCTCGCCAAGTACGGCCTCTCCACCTCCATCGGCGGCGGCGTGGGCATGGCCATGGCCAAAGAACTCGGCCCCTTGATGATGGCCATCCTCATCGCCGGCCGCATCGGCTCGGCCATGGCCGCGGAGATTGGCTCCATGCGCGTCTATCAGGAAATCGACGCGTTGCGCACCATGAACATCAATCCCATCCATTACCTGGTCCTGCCCCGCATCACCGCCATCAGCGTCGCCCTGCCCATGCTGACCCTGTTCTCGATCCTGGTCGGCTGGTTCGGCGGGGCCATGGTGGCGGCGGCGAATGAAAAGATTGCGGTCAGCTACCAGACCTTTTTCTCCAACCTCCGGCTCACGGTCGATTTCGGCGATGTGGCGCACGGCCTGTTCAAAAGCTTCATCTTCGCCCTGACCATCGGCGTCGTCTCCTGCGCGCAAGGCCTGCAAACCATCGGCGGCCCGCGCGGCATCGGTCGCTCCGTGACCAAGGCCGTGGTCAACTCCATCGTGCTCATCCTGATCTTCGATTACTTCCTCACCCGCTTCCTCCTCTACTTCGAGCCGTGATCGGGCCGCGCATCAGCTCGCGCTCTTGGGCCGGCCGGCCGGTGGCCAAACCATCGGGAGTCAATCGAGCCACTCCGGGCGCGGTGGGTGGTGGTTAAAGCGCGGCCGGATCGATTCCAGAAGGGCCGGCTTGCTTGCGCCCCAGGCCGACCGTGTTTCAGGTGAGAGCCGGTCTGAAAATTTGGAGGCGGAGTGCGCCCGTCCTCGGGCGCAGCCACATGATGACTTGGAGCGCGTCGGAAAATCCCATACCCGCTGATGTTCGCACCTTCCTGCGCCCGGGGACAGGCGCACTCCGGAGCTGGCAGCTTTCGCTGCACCAGTGACTTTTCAGACCGGCTCTAAGGCTTAAATCAGGTGCCCGAGCTTGGTTTTCTTTGTCTCCAGATACTTCTGGTTGTGCGGGTTCGCCGGCACGCGAATGGGCACCTGCTCCGTGATTTCCAGACCATAGCCTTCCAGCCCCACGATCTTCTTCGGATTGTTGGTCAGCAGGCGGATGGTTTTCAAACCCAGGTCCACGAGAATTTGCGCGCCCAGCCCGTATTCGCGCAGGTCCATCGGGTAGCCCAGCTTCAGATTCGCGTCCACCGTGTCGAAACCCTTCTCCTGCAATTTGTACGCCTGAATCTTCGCCCCCAGCCCGATGCCCCGGCCTTCCTGGCGCATGTAAACAATCACGCCCGCGCCCGTCTCGGCAATCTGCTTCATGGCCTGGTGCAACTGCGGGCCGCAATCACAGCGCCGCGAACCAAACACGTCCCCGGTCAGGCATTCGCTGTGGACACGCACGAGCACGTTCTTCTTCCCCGCCACTTCGCCCTTCACCAGTGCGAGGTGATTTTGCCCGTCCAGCGTCGAGCGATAGAGCGTGAGTTGAAAATTGCCATACTCCGTCGGCATCTGGATGGTTTCCACGCGCTCCACCAGGCGTTCCTTGGCCCGGCGGAACTTGATCAGCTCCTCGATGGTGCAAATCTTCAGCCGATGTTTGCGCGCGAATCGCAGCAGCTCCGGCAATCGCGCCATCTCGCCATCGTCGCGCATGATTTCGCAGATCACCCCGATGGGCCGGCAGCCGGCGAAGCGCACCAAATCCACCGCCGCCTCCGTGTGCCCGGCGCGTTGCAACACCCCGCCCGCCTTGGCCCGCAGCGGAAACACATGCCCCGGCTGCACCAGGTCCTCCGGCAAGGCCGTCGGATTCGCCATCACCTGGATGGTCCGGGCGCGATCCGCCGCGCTGATGCCGGATGAAATGCCCTGACTGGCGTCCACGCTCACCTGGAAGTCCGTCTTGAAACTCTCGCGGTTGCGCGAAACCATTTCCTCCACCCCGAGCTGCTTCAACCGCTCGCCCGTGGTCGGCACGCAGATCAGCCCGCGCCCGAAGCGCGCCATGAAGTTCACCGCCGCCGCCGTGACCTTCTCCGCCGCCATGATCAGATCGCCTTCATTCTCGCGATCCGCGTCATCGACCACGATGACCATGCGTCCGTCGCGCAAGTCGGCGATGACCGCGTCGATGGAATCAAATGGCTGCTGTTTCTTCATCCGGGCGCGGATGGTAAGGGTCGGCGGCGCGCGACGGCAAAGCGGAATTCATGACGCGCCGCTTGCCGGGCGTTTCATTTCAGCACCGACGGAGCACCCCGCCGCCCGGATTGGGCCGCCGCAACTTCAAGATGTGCCCCAGTTCTCTGGTTCTGCTGGATCCAGCCGGGGTGGCTTTCCCGATGTTCGGCGTTGAATGTTCGCGCCTCGCTTCCTATGGTCTCGCCCACTATGGCACTCGACGATATTTTGCTCGAAGCGGAGGAAAAGATGATCAAGACCGAGGAAGTCGTGCAGCACGAGTTCGGCGGCGTGCGCACCGGCAAGGCCTCGCCTTCGCTGGTCGAGAACATCATGGTCGAGGTCTACGGCACACACTCGCGCATCCGCGAACTGGCCGGCATCACCACCCCGGAGGCGCGCATGCTGCTCATCCAGCCTTGGGATGTGAACACCACCGGACCGATCGAGAAGGCCATCCAAAAGGCGAACCTCGGCTTTAACCCGACCGTGCAGGGAAAATTGATCCGTATCGTCCTGCCCGATCTCAGCACCGAACGCCGCCAGGAAATGGCCAAGATCGCACGCAAGATGTCGGAGGACGGCCGCGTCGCCATCCGCCATGTGCGCCGCGACGCCATGGAAGGCATCAAGAAGGAATCGAAGAACGGTGGCGTGTCCGAAGAGGACGTCGAGAACGCCGAGGCCGAAGTTCAGAAACTCACCGACCAATACATTGGCAAGATCGACGCCCATCTCGCCCACAAGGAAAAAGAAATCCTGACCGTGTGAGGCGGGTGGTTCCGTGGTGACTTGGCTTGGAGGCGCGAGCGGTGTTGCCCTCGCCTGGCCCCTGCCTCGCTGGGGCAGGAGCACTTCCATTTGAGGAATGGGCCAAGTCCGCGCTGGTTTTTCTCCACCTCAGACGCCGGATCGGGAACCGGCGCTTCATCATCAGTGACTGGCCGCGTCCCTCAGCGGCTCAACTTCTTTGCCTTCCCTCCGTGCTCGTGCGGCCCATGAATTCGGCGCAGTGAAGTCAAGGCGTCGGAGGATTGCCGCTGTAGATGAATTCATCACGGCTCAACACGCCGTCCTTGTTGCTGTCAAAACGCTCGAAGCGATTCGGGGCTTCGGCGGGGTCGGGCTGGTTGGCGAGAAATTCTTCGCGCGTCAGTTGGTTGTCATGGTTCGCGTCCTTCTTCTCGAAGAGGGCGGTGCGATCCTGTTTCTGATTTGCGGTGGCTTTGGCGGCTTTGAACTGCGGTTTGGCTTCGGGCAGTTTCGCCAGCATGGCCCGCATTCGGGAAACCACTTCCGGTTGCGACGCCGCGACGTTCTTCGTTTCCAATGGATCGGTTTCGTAATCGTAAAGTTCGAGTTCAGCCGAGTCAGCGGCGGCACCGGGGACTTTCCATTCCACCAGGCGATGGCGCGTGGTGCGGACGGCGCGGCCAATGCG
This sequence comes from Pedosphaera sp., assembly GCA_031414955.1. Taxonomy (GTDB): domain Bacteria; phylum Verrucomicrobiota; class Verrucomicrobiia; order Limisphaerales; family SIBH01; genus JANNGC01. The sequence continues at coordinate 19,085 of JANOQV010000092.1, forward strand.
TTCGCCGCGCGGATAGACGTGGAAGATTTGATTCTTCGTAGCGAGCGCCGGGGCACGCAGCGCGGAGACAAAACTCTTGCCTTCGATGCCTTGCGGCACCTGCGGCGCGGGCAGTCCGGCGAGTTCGGCCAGCGTCGGATAAAGGTCCACCGTCTCCACGAGCGCGTTGGTCGCGTGCGCCCCGGGCTTGCTCACGCCGGGCGCGGAGACGATGAGCGGAATGCGGGTGGCCTGCTCGTAGTTGGAATGCTTGCACCACATGCCGTGGTCGCCGAGATGCCAGCCGTGGTCACCCCACAGCACAATGATGGTGTTAGTGGCGAGACTCAGCCGGTCCAATTCATCCAGCACGCGGCCAAGCTGCGCGTCCATGTAACTGATCGCCGCGTGATAGCCGTGGAGGAGCGCGCGCGCCTGCTCATCCGTCACCGGCCCGTTGGTCGGCATGTCGCTGTATTGGCGCAGTTCGCCCCAGCCCGTCGGAGCGTACTTCGGCGCGCCTTCCGGCGGCGTGCGCAACGACGGCACGGTGAATGACGCGCGCTCGTACAGATCCCAATACTTCTTCGGCGCGCAGAACGGCAGGTGCGGCTTGAGGAAACCAACGGCGAGGAAGAACGGTTCGTTGGGTTTCGACTTCGCCGACTGCAAACGACGGAGGGCTTCATCGGCGATCTTGCCATCGGGATATTCAGTGTCGGCCACGGCTGCGGATTCATACGCGGCTCCGCGTGGCAGCTTGCCCGCGTCCTGGTTGGCGAACAGCGCCTCCTCCCGCGTGAGCGACTGGTTGGCGCGGCTCTCCGGCAGCAGGTAGGCGATCGATTTCGCCTGAAAGTGTGGGACGCTCCACGATGCGGAGTCCTCGTGATTGCCATGCCCGACATGGAAAATCTTCCCCAGCGCCTCGGCGCGATAGCCGTGCTTCATAAAATACTGCGACATGGTCAAGGCATTCGAGGCGGCGAGGCGGAAGTTCGTCCCCAGATCATAAATGCCCAGCGTGGTCGGGCGCACGCCCGTCATCAGCGCATTGCGCGACGGCGCGCACACCGCCTGATTGCAATACGCGCGTTCAAACACCACCCCGCGCGCCGCCAGCCGATCAATGTTCGGCGACTTGACCACCCTGTCCCCGTAGCACTCGAGCACCGGCTTCAGATCATCCACGGCGATGAAAAGAATGTTGGGTTTCAGTGCGTCCGCAGCGAGAGCCAGCCACGGCAGGCACAGCAGACCTGGAAGGAAGCAGCGTGCGAAGCGGAGGGTCGCAACGATTTTGGCTTTCATGGTTCGAGTTCCAGCATCACGGATTCAGCGGACCGAGCCAATCCTTTTGGAGCCAGCGAGGCAACTGGAGGCGCAGCCTTACACCGTTGGTGAAGGCGGGACGGCGCGGAGGTGGAAAGCCTCGCGCTGCGAGGCGAGGGCCGGCCGGGGCCGCTCGACAAGTTGGTCTTCGGCGTCGGCGTGGCCGCTCATTTCAAAACGTAGCGTCCGGTTTTCACAGTGCCCACGCGCTTGACCAACCCGGCCTTCACCAGCGGACGCAGCAAATCCATCGCGCCCTGCTTGGACACCTTCAGTGCCGCCCAGAGTGCGGATGGCGCCATGCCCCCGCTCTGGCCGAGCAGCTTCAGCAACTGCTCCTGACGCGGGCGGAGCACCACCTTCTCGCGCGCCGTGGAAACCGAGAGCTGCCCCATCCGCTCCCACACCCGCTCCAGCGTTTGCCGCAAACCCTCGGCGCAATACTCCAGCCACGAGGTCAGGTCGTCGCCTTCGCGTCGCACCGCATCCAGCGCCGCGTAATACCGGGGGCGATCCTCCCAGTAAAATTCGTCCACCGCGAAGATGTGATGCGAATCAAACCCGCGCCGATAAAGTTCCCAGAGTGCCAGAGCCCGGCCCGCGCGCCCATTGCCATCGGCAAACGGATGAATCGTCTCGAAGCGATGATGCACGATGGCCGAACTCAACACCGGCGACAGTCCCGGCGCATCCTTGTTCCACCACTCCAACAGTTCGAACATCAGGCCCGACACATCCTCCGGCGGCGGCGGCACGAAGTGGCCCACCCGCACCCGCATCGTCCGGTAGCGACCCGGCTCGCCCTGATCCATCACCTCACCGGCGATGATCTGGTGCAGCCGGAAAATGTCCTCATGCGTCAGTCGCTTCTTCGTCGCCTGCTTCTCCACATGCCGCAGTGCCGCGAAATAATTCAGCACCTCGCGTCGTGCCCGCACCGGCGCGACCACCGTCGTTCCTTCCTCCAGCGCGCGGACTTCCTCCAGCGTGAGCGGATTGCCCTCGATGGCGGTTGAACTGTGGGTGTTCCGCGCTCGCGTGTCCTTTTGCAGCGCGGGAATCCACGGCAATTGCACCGCCGCGCCTTGAATGCGCTCCCGCAGGGCGGCAATGCTTTCCACCCGCGCCAGCAGGGCGACCGTGATGGTGAATTGCGGCTGGTAACTCATGTCCGCCACTTTGCCGATGGGTCAATCTTGGGTCAAGTATCAGTCAAGTATCGGTCAAGCTGCCGAAGCCCATGCCCACCTTCCCTCTCCGCCTCGAACGGGGAGAGTCCGACGCCACCATCGCCCATCAGATTTTCCTTCTCCGCATCCGATGGGGAGAAGGTGGCCGCAGGTCGGATGAGGTGTGCTTGGAGAGTGGAGAGGGGCTGGGGTGAGGGCAATGGGGTGAGGTGTCGAGGTTTTACTGTGCTTGTCGCCGCCATTCCACCCCCGCTACTCTCGCCGCGTTCCGAAAAACAAAACGATCCAGAAACCAATTTAACCAGAACCAATTCGCGTAGCTTCGGCTGCTGTCCACTACGAAACCGCTAATTTCGACACGAAGGACATCGCTTGATGCACGCCCCACCTGGGGCGTGTTGAAAGCGCTCCTTCGTGGGCCCTTAGCGGTGCCTGTAGTGGGGCGTGTGTAAACACGTCCCTTTTGTTTTCAGGCACCGGGAAGAACCCACGGAGGACACGCCATCCCGACAGGGCTGATTCGCGCGCGAGCGAATCCCTGTCTGCATGGCTAAAATTTCCATTCACGACGTCCTCGCGCATTTTCGCGAGGCCGCATCTTCCAACCGTGACCTCGGCGACCGCTTCGAGCGGCTCATCTGCCGTTACCTCGAACTCGATCCCATCTACGCCGAGCGCTTCTCGCGCGTGTGGATGTGGAACGAGTGGCCGCGCAAAGGAAACGTCGGTGACGTGGGCATTGACGTGGTGGCCGAAGAGCGCGCCACCGGTGAGTTCTGCGCCGTCCAGTGCAAGTTCCATCTCCCGGAAAACGAAATCAGCAAAGGAGACATCGACTCCTTCTTCACCGCCGCAGGCAGTGCCAGGTTCACATCGGGAATCATCGTCTCCACCACGGACAAGTGGGGCAAAAATGCCGAGCACGCTCTCCTCAGCCAAGGGAAGCCATTCAACCGAATCACCGTCCACGACCTCGACGCCAGCCCGATTGACTGGTCGAAGTTCAGTCTCCAGCGCCCGCAAGACCTTTCCTTGCGCGAGCGGAAGAAGGCGCTTCAACACCAGACCGTCGCCATCACCGACGTAATCAACGGCTTTGCCCAGGCCGACCGGGGCAAACTCATCATGGCTTGCGGCACAGGCAAAACCTTCACTTCCCTGCGCATCGCCGAACAAATCGCGCCCACGGGCCACGTTCTCTTTCTCGTGCCGTCACTCTCGCTGCTGTCGCAAAACCTGCGCGAATGGACCGCCGAATCCACCCGCCCCATGCACAGCCTCGCCGTCTGCTCCGACACCAGCATCGGCAAGCGCACCACCAAGACCGACGACGACAAGGCGGACATCACGACCTACGGCCTCGCGTTTCCTGCCACGACTTCCGCACGGCAGATTGTCGGCCAGTATCAGGCGATTCACCGCATGGCGGAGAAAAAGAAAACGCCCGCGCAGATGACCGTCGTCTTCTCCACGTATCAATCCATCGAAGCGGTGGCAGAAGCGCAGAAAGCCGGGTTGCCGGAATTCGATCTCATCATCTGCGACGAAGCACACCGCACCACGGGCGTCACTCTCACCGGCGAAGACGAAAGTCACTTCGTCAAAGTCCACGACGCCAGTTTCATCAAGGCGAAGAAACGCCTCTACATGACCGCCACGCCGCGCATCTATGGCGACGAGGCCAAGGTGAAGGCGGAACAGGCCAGTGCGGAAGTCTGCTCAATGGATACGGTCGAACAGTTCGGCGCGGAGTTTCATCGCCTCGGCTTCGGCGAAGCCGTCGGCAAATCCCTGCTCTCCGATTACAAGGTGCTCGTTCTTGCTGTGGACGAAAAATACGTCTCCAAAACTTTCCAGCGTCAAATCACCGACGTGAACAACGAGATCAATCTCGACGACGCCGTTCGTATCACCGGCTGCTGGAATGGTCTCGCCAAACGCTTTGAACAGTCCGCCGCCACCGCCACCGCCGCCGACTTGCAAGGCGACATGGCTCACATGCGCCGCGCTGTGGCCTTCTCCCGTTCCATCAAAGACTCGAAAGCCTTCGTCGAGAAGTTCGGCCAGATCATCGCCGCCTACCGCGAGACGCATCCCGACGCGGAAAATCTCCTTACCTGCGAACTCGATCATGTGGACGGCACATACGACGCCCTCAAGCGCAACGCCCGGCTCGATTGGCTCAAAGCCAATTCCCCGGACCACACCTGCCGCATCCTCTCCAATGCCCGTTGCCTTTCCGAAGGCGTGGACGTGACCGCGCTGGACGCCGTGCTGTTTCTCAATCCGCGCAAATCCATCATTGATGTCGTCCAGTCCGTCGGGCGCGTGATGCGCCGCGCGGAAGGAAAGAAATACGGCTACATCATCCTGCCCATCGGCATCCCGGCGGACGTGCCCGCCGAAGAAGCGCTGAAAGACAACGAGAAATACAAAGTCGTCTGGCAGGTCTTGCAGGCGCTCCGCGCCCACGACGACCGCTTCAACGCCACGGTCAATCAGATCGAACTCAACAAGCAGCGGCCCGACGTGATCCAAGTCATCGGCATCGGCGGTGACGACCCGAACTCCAAGGACGACAGCAAGAGCGACGGCGACAGTCAGATGAAAGTCCGCGAAGTGCAGGGCGCGTTTGCCTTTCCGCAACTGGAGGAATGGAAGGACGCGATCTACGCCCGCATCGTCCTCAAGTGCGGCGACCGTCGCTATTGGGAAAGCTGGGCCAAGGACGTGGCCGTCATCGCCGAACGCCACACCGACCGCATCCGCGCCCTGCTCGAAAGCGGTGAAGCGCGCCACAAGAAAGCCTTCGCCGACTTCCTCGCCGGTCTGCGCGACAACCTCAATCCCAGCGTCACTGCGGACGACGCCATCGAAATGCTTTCCCAGCATCTCATCACCCGCCCGGTCTTCGATGCGTTGTTCGAGAACTACGCCTTCACCCAGCAGAATCCCGTCTCCATCGCCATGCAGACGATGCTGGAAACGCTGCACGACCAGGCGCTGGAAAAGGAAACTGCCGCGCTGGAAAAATTCTACGTCAGCGTCCGCCAGCGCGCTTCCGGCATCGACAACGCCGAGGGTCGCCAGCGCGTCGTCATTGAGCTTTATGACAAATTCTTTCGCACCGCCTTCCCGAAGATGGCCGAGCGCCTCGGCATCGTTTACACGCCGGTCGAGGTCGTGGATTTTCTCATCCACAGCATTAACGACATCCTCCAGCGCGAGTTCTCCTGCACCCTTTCGGACAAGGATGTCCACGTCATTGACCCTTTCACCGGCACGGCCACCTTCATTGTGCGCCTCCTCCAGAGCGGCCACATCCGGCCCGCCGACCTCCTCCGCAAATACCAGCACGAGCTGCACGCCAACGAAATCGTCCTGCTCGCCTACTACATCGCCGCCATCAACATCGAGGAAACCTTCCACGGGTTGCAACGAACCGGTGTGAAATATCCCGGCGCGGAGATAGGCCGCCCCTACAGGGCTTCCGATACGCGGGCCTCTAAACCTGGGGCGATGCCCCAGGCTGGAATGAGTTGCGCCGTTGGCGCAGAAGCCGCAGCCCCAACGGGGCATACCATACCAGCCCAGGGCAACGCCCTGGGTCGCGCCACCCCGCAAGTCCAAAGCCCTGAAGGGGCGGCCTACATTCCGTTTGATGGCATCGTGCTGACGGACACGTTCCAGCTTTCGGAAACCAAAGGTGAGATGGACGAAAAGATGTTCCCCGAAAACAACCGCCGGCTGAAGCGCCAGAAGCAAAGTCCCATCCGCGTCGTCGTCGGCAACCCGCCATATTCCGTCGGCCAGGGCGACGCGAACGCAAACAACCAGAATCTAAAATACCCCATCCTCGACGAGCGCATCCGCGCCACCTACGCCGCCCAATCGAGTGCCACGAACAAGAATAGCCTCTACGACAGCTATATTCGTGCTCTGCGCTGGGCCAGCGACCGCATCAATGGCAAAGGCGTCGTTGGCTTCGTCACGAACGGCGCGTTCGTTGACGGCAATGCAATGGAAGGTTTGCGCGCCAGCCTGACCGACGAGTTCTCCACCATCTACATCTTCAACCTTCGCGGCAATCAACGCACCTCTGGCGAAACGTCCCGCATGGAAGGTGGCAAAATTTTCGGCTCAGGCAGCCGCGCCGGAATCGCCATTTCCTTGTTCGTTCGGAATCCCGATAAAAGCGGGAAGTGCGAACTTCACTATCACGACATCGGCGACTACCTCTCCCGCGAAGAAAAGCTGGCTCTCATCCGTGGCTTCCAAAGCATCAACGGCCTTCACCGCGAAAAGAAATGGCAGCGCATCCAGCCCAACGCCAGCCACGACTGGATTAACCAGCGCGACCCGGCTTTCGAGAAGTTCGTTTCCGTTGGCGACAAGAAGGACGATGAGGCGAAGACGGTTTTTGAAAACTACTCCAGCGGTTTGAAAACGTGCCGTGATGTTTGGTGCTACAACTTTTCCAAAGCGGCAGTGACGGCGAACATGCAACGCATGATTGCTTTCTTTAACACGCAGGTTGAGGGCTTCGCCAAAGTCAGCACCGGAAAACTCAAAGAGGAGCTTCCCGCCTTAGCCGAGTCCTTCATTGAAACCGACGGAAAGAAAATCTCATGGTCGCGCGGATTACTGACTGACCTCACACGGCTGACTGAGCGGCCCTTCCGCCCGGACGCCGTCCGTCAGGGAATTTACCGGCCCTACTGCAAGCAGTGGGCGTACTTTGACCGCCACCTCAATGACATGGTCTATCAGTTGTTCCGCCTGTTCCCAACAGCGTCGCTCGATAATCTCGCCATTTGCATGACCTCCGCTGGCAATCGCGTCGAATTCTCCGCACTGATTTGCAATGCGTTGCCCGATTTGCACATGGCTGATTCCAACGGAGCGAGCCAGTGCTTCCCCCTCTACCTCTACGAGAAGGTCGAGCCAGCGGAGTCAAAGAGCGGCGAAGAAAAGAAGCTCCGGCAAGGCGAGATGATTGCCAAAGAACCGGTAGGCGAGTTGGTGGACGGTTACCGGCGGCGCAGCGCCATCACGGATGCCATCCTCGCCGATTTCCGCGCGGCTTACGAAATGCCGGACGCGGCAGCCCACTCCCTCTCCTCCATTCGGAATGGAGGAGAGGGCCGGGGAGAGGAGGAGTCTTTATCAACCAAGCCGCCCCTCTCTCCGGATCTCTCCCCACTCCTGCCTCGCGGGGCGAGAGAGAAAGCCCGCGCCATCACCAAGGAGGACATCTTTTACTACGGCTATGGCGTGCTGCATTCGCCGGAGTATCGCACGCGCTTCGCCAGCGACTTGAAGAAAATGCTGCCGCGCCTGCCCTTCACGCGGGAGACGGCGGATTTCTGGCGCTTCAGCCAGGCAGGCCGCGACCTCGCGCAATGGCATTTGAATTACGAAACCGTCGAGCCGTGGCCGGCGAAGGAATTTGCCGGTGAACTCCTGAGCGACCCGGCGAAGGATTTCCTCGTCCAGAAGATGACCTTTGGCCGGAAGGACAAGCAGGTGGACAAGACCGCCATCCATTACAACGCGCAAATCACGCTCACCGGCATCCCGCTCGAAGCCTACGATTACGTGGTGAACGGCAAACCCGCGCTCGAATGGATCATGGAGCGCTACCAAATCACCGTGGACAAAGACAGCGGCCTCCGCAACGACCCGAACGATTGGGCGCGCGAACACAACCAGCCCCGCTACATCCTCGACCTCCTCAAGCGCATCGTCCGCGTGAGCCTGGAAACGATGAAGATCGTGAACAAGCTGCCAGCGTTGAACGAGCGGAAGTGAAGCGGGAACACGCCGGGTCGGAGCCCGGTGCTCCGGCATCAGCGCCAATCAGCGTCCATCAGCGGTTCAACTTCTTTGCGCTTTCTGCGTTCTTTGCGGCCATTCCATCCGCGTTCATCCGCATCATTCGTGGTTGAAAATTCTGGAACACGCGGACTCGGCGGTCCGCGCTCCGGGATCAGCCCTTGGGCTTGTCCAGCTTCTTGATTTCGCGGTGGGAGGATTTGAGTTTCTTGTGGACCTGCTTGATGTCTTCGGCGGGCGGCAAATCTTCCGGGCGCTTGCCGCTGATTTCGATCATGGTGCGGCGGACTTTCCGGCCCACGTCCTCGGCGACGCGCTCCAGCGGTTGCTGGCCCCGGATGCGTTCGGCGCGAATCTTCTCCTCGGTCTGCGTGACGCGAAAAAGATTGGCTGCCAGTTCGGTCTTGCCCATGAAGTCGAGTGGGGAGCGTCCGTCCGGCACACCCTTGCGCCGGCGCACCTGCCACAAGTCCATGTTGTAGAGGCCGCGATAGCCGGAGTTTTGGAACAAGGCGTAGTCCACCACGCCGGACATTTTGGCCGTGCCGGAGAGCGTGCGTTCGTGCTCGGAAATCTCGCCGCGAATGGCGACGCGCTCCACGCCCTCGGCCTGTTCGAGATACAGCCGGCACGCCTCCGCCCATTGCACAAAATATCCCTGGGCTTGCGCGACCTGCGGTATCTTCGGATCGCCGTTCATGGCGGCGAGGTAGCAGGCGAAGCGGGAAAGTTTGTAATCCGTGACGAGCTTCCCATCTACCTCGCGCTGGTCCTGCACGATGTTGTCGAACACGGGAATGTTCAGGCTGGTCAGGGCCATCATCGCGCGCTCCACGGCCTTGCGGAAACTGTTCACACTCTCGTAGCCGAGCATGACCGCGAGTTCGGAAGCCCACCAGAAGCGGAAACCGTTGCTATGGGCGAGCGACTCGAAACCAGGTTTGTTCGGTTCGAGGTGGAATGGACTTTCGTTGGAAGCTTCGCCGCTCACGGTGCGACACTAGCCGCGCGGTTTAGCGGCGCAAACCCAAACGTGGCCGTCTTCTCGACATTACTTTTCCCGGGCTGACTCATCGCCGCCATTTTGCCAACTCCGTGTCTCCGCGCGAGTCGCATTTCTGCCGCCCCGACAGGGCTTGATGATTTGTTTTGGGAACCTGAATCCAGGGCGTCGCTCGCGGACTCGCTTTGCCCTGGGCTATTGTCTGGCCGCGCTTACAGCGCTCCGGCATTCCGCCTTCGTCTGACTGTGGCGCGACGAGCAGCGCCAATCAGCGTCCATCAGCGGCACCCTTCCCGCTGGCCCGTGGTTTTGCTTCGCCGGTGCGGAGGAATTGAATCAAGTCCGCCATCTCCTGTTGGCTCAATCCGGCCTCGAGTCCCTCGGGCATGAGCGAGATGTTCGCGCCCCGGAGTTCGGCGATGTCGGTGCGGAGCACCACGCGCTTCGTGGCGTCGGCGAGCTTGAAGGTGATGCTGTTGCCGGTCTCGGCGGCGATGAGTCCGTACAACTCGGTGCCGTCCGCGAGGCGGCCATGGTAGGCGTGGAAGCCGGGCTGCACGTCGGCGCTGGGATCGAGAATGTTCGCCAGCAATTTCTCCGGCGGATGGCCAGCCACGGAGCGCAAGTCCGGCCCGACTTCGTTCCCGACCGCGCCGCGCTGGTGGCAGGTGAGGCACAGCTTGGTGAACACGGCTTCACCGCGCGCGGCATCGCCCACGAGCTTCAGCGCGGGTTGAAATTGCTCAATGACCTTCGCGCGGCTCGAAGCGGCGGACGTGTTGAAAACTTGGCCCGCCAGTTCGCGAATGCGCGCCGAGGAATGCTTGATCAACTGGCTGCGCCGGGCGGCGTCGAACGAGGGCGTTCCATCCTTCTGCGCGTGTTGCAACAGCGCGAACGTCCACGGCTCGCGGGAGAACAGGGCGTCGAGCGCGGCGGCGCGCGTCTCCGGCGAGAACGACGGCCAGCCGTCGAGCAACGTGGCGGGCACGGACGGGTCCGCCGCCAGCGCCAGCGCGTTCACGGAGGCGCGCTGAAGTTCGCCGGACTGACGCGGCGCGAGCCAGCCGGAGAGCAACGTCAGCGTGTCGGCGCGACGCGCGGGAGATTTCGCCAGGAGATTGGCGGCGGCGGCACGCGCGGTGACGGGCTGCGATTCCTCCACGGCCGCCTTCTTCGCGGCGTTGAAAAGCGATTCGGCAGCGGCGAGCTGCCTAGCGAGCGCGTCATCACCCACGGCAAGTGCGGCGAGCGTGGTCTTGCGGCGCACGAGCGTGTCGAGGAACTGGCTGAAGGCCGCCATCTGCGCGGCGGTGAACGCGGCCTCCTTCGCCGTCAGCGTCGGTGACAGCAAAGCGGCCAGCGCATCGCGCTCATTCAGGCCGAGTGTGAGGTTCACCAGCGGCTCGGAGAGCGACGCCAGCGCGGGCTGGCCAGCACGCACGGCGGCATTGACCAGCGCGTGCGCGTGCGGGACGGCGGAACTCATCACGGCGGCGACCATGAAGCTACCTGCGTGGTGTGCGACAGCGAGACGGCCCAACGCTTCGCCCGCGCGCGGGTCACTCCACTCGCCGAGCGTGCAGGCGAGTTGGAGGCGGACTTTGGCGTCCGGGTCATCGACCAGTTTCGCGGCGGCGGAAATCACTTCGGGCGAAGATTGCTTCTCCGCGAGACGCAGCGCGTTC
>JANOQV010000093.1:0-25363 GCA_031414955.1 Pedosphaera sp.
ACTCGCCCCGCACTGCTGCAAGGTCACGCATCAGGCTCCGCACTGGAGCGCCAGCGGCGGACGAGTGCTCGTCGAGGAAGTCATCACCCTGCACGGGATGGAAGTGCAGCGGCGCAAGGTCGCTTACGGGAACATCAACCCGAAGGACGCCACGGAGATCTTCATCCGTTCAGCGTTGGTGGAGGACAATCTGGAGCCGAAGAACGTGGCGCGCCGGTCGCGCCCTTCGTCGTCACCGCTGGCCGACGACTTGGAGGATGAAGCGGAGGAGACCGCAGGTTCCGCATCCAACAAGAATTCAGCCTATCGCTTCCTCGTCCACAACCGCGCGGTACGGCAGAAGATCGAGAACTGGCAGACCCGTGTCCGCCGATACGACTTCGCCGATTTGGATCAGGCGCTGTTCGATTTTTACGCGAAGCACCTGGAGAATGTTTCCGGCACACACGACTTGAACCGCGTGATTCGCGAGCAGAGCAATCCGGAGTTCCTCTGCATCCACGAGGCCGATCTCGCGGGCGGGCCGGTGTCCAGCTATGACACGGAGGCTTTCCCCGACGCCTTGCCGGTGGGCGGCCAGCCCGTCGCGCTGGCCTACGCCTACGCTCCGGGCGAAGACCACGACGGCGTAACCATCCAGCTTCCGTTCAGCCTGGCGCACTCGGCGTCCGCCGCAGTGCTCGAATGGGCCGTGCCTGGTTTGCGCGAGGAAAAGATTGCCACGTTGCTGCGCGCGCTGCCCAAATCCATTCGCCGCGAGCTGATGCCGTTCCCGCCCAAGGTGGTGGAGATCGTGCGCGACTTTCAGCCGAGCGGCGCGTCGTTCCTCGCCGATCTCGGACGCTTCTTGCACGAGCATTATGGCGTGCCGGTGCCGGCCTCCGCCTGGCCCGCCGACGCCATGCCGGCCCATCTGCGTCCGCGCATCGAGATCGTGAGTCACGACCAGAAGAAGCTTGCCGCCGGTCGCGACCTTGAGGAACTCCGCCGCAAGCTGGCGCAGGTGAAAGCCGAGCCAACGAAGGAGCCGGCGGCGTGGCAGCGCGTCGCGCAACAGTGGGAACGCTTCGACCTGCGCGGCTGGAGCAGCGGCGATCTGCCCGAGCGCGTCACCGTGAGCGAAGGCCCAGGCCTGCCGCTCTACGGATGGCCCGGTCTGCATTTCGAGGATGGCAGTGTGAACGTCCGCCTCTTCCGCAGCCAGGACGCCGCGCGCTCGGCTGGCATTTACGGCGTGCAGCGCCTCGTGGAACTGGCGATTGAGAAAGATCTCGCCTGGATCGAAAAAGATCTGCGCGCCTTGAAGCAGTTTGAACTGCTCTTCGCCCCGCTCGGCGACGGTGAGGTTTTGCGCGAAACCGCGCTCGAACATCTCAAGCGCCATCTCCTGCCCGCCGGGCCGCTGTCCGCGTTGAGCGCAGTGTGCTTCACCAGCGCGGTGGACCTCGCGCGCAGCCGCCTCGCGGGGCTGGTGCCGCCGTTTATCGAGCGCGTTGGACTGATTCTGCAACTGCGTCAGCAAGTGCAATTGCGCCTCGGTCCCGCCGCGCCCTCCGCACCGCCTCGTCCCAAGACCCTGAACCAATTCAGCCAACTCGGCGTGCCCGTGGTGAAGACGGTGAGTGGCCATCCGCTGGCCGGCGAACTCGCCGCGCTGCTGCCGCCACGCTTTCTGGAACAGATTCCGTTCGACCGCCTGCCGCATGTTCCGCGCTATCTCAAGGCACTGCTCACCCGTCTGGAACGCGCTGCGCTGAATCCCGCCAAGGATCTGGAGCGCGCCCGCCAGGTCGCGCCGTACCAAGAATCGTGGAAGCAACTGCAAGCCGCGCCGCCTCGATCCAGCGAGGCGCGGCGGGAGATGGAGGAGTTCCGCTGGATGATTGAGGAATTCAAAGTCTCTCTCTTCGCCCAGGAACTTGGCACCGCCCAGCCTGTTTCGGCCAAGCGACTGGACGAGAAGCTGGCCCGCATCCGGCAGGCGGGCGGTTGACGGGGTTGCAACGCGGCGCCGCCGCCTTTCGTTGACCATTGGCCGGCAGGCTCTAAGAATTCATCCCGTTCCCCATCGTCGTGGGACAAATGTTGCATGAATAGTGATCCAGGAGATGCCTCCTCGCCGCGCCGCCGCCTGCCGAGGTCGTTCAAGGAACTGACCCCGAGCAATCATTTCAATCCGCGCACGTTTTTCTACGAGATGGTCTGGAAGGCCTGGCTCACGCCGCGGCACGGCGAGTGCCGCAAACCGGTCTTTCCCAAGCTGGAGTACGGCAAGGTGGCCATCACTTGGATTGGCCACGCTTCGTTCCTGGTGCAGTTCAACGATCTGAACGTGCTCATCGATCCGAATTTCGCGAACTGGCTTTTCCTGCTCAAGCGGATGAAGCGCGCGGGCTGCCGCATCGAAGATTTGCCGCCCATCGATCTGGTGCTGCTCACCCACGCGCACTTTGATCATTTCCACAAGCCGACTTTGCGTCGGCTGCCCTCGCCGCAGATCGGCGTGATGCCGTGGGGTGTGGGCGACCTGGCGCGCGACCTGGGCTTCGGGCGCATCGTGGAGTTGCAGAAGTGGGAGAGCTTTTCCCACGACGACTGGAAGGTGACGCTCACGCCGTGCAAACACTGGGGAGCGCGCACCCTTCGCGGTGCGCATCGCGGCTACGGCGGCTTCGTGCTCGAGCACCAGGGACGGCGCATCTATCACGCCGGGGACAGCGCCTACTTCGAGGGCTTCAAGGATATTGGGGAGCGGTTGCAGCCGGAGATCGCGCTGCTGCCCATCGGGGCGTATTACCCGGACTCGTTCCGCAACGTCCACATGGGACCGGACGAGGCGCTGAAAGTGTTTCGTGATTTGGGCGCGCAGTGGTTTGTGCCCATGCACTTCGGCACGTTCAAGTTGTCCTTTGAGGATTTGTCCGAGCCGCCGCGCTGGCTGCGGGAACTGGCCGCGCAAAACGGCCTGAGCCATCATGTGCGGATGCTGGAGGAGGGCGTGCCGGAGGTGTTTTGAGCCGGCACGCCATTGAAACGCCCTCGAACTGCACCCGTCCACGCCTCTAATTCCGGGCGCGTCTTGACCCCCCCCTGCCGTCTCGAAAGCGGCGCTGAGGCGACCGCACTCCAAACGCTGGGGCGCAGGACCGGACGCCTCGTGTTGCGCAGAGCGTTTGGAATGCGGTCGCTTCAGGGCCGCTGTTTCTTCACCCGTCGAGAGGCGCAAAGTTCGGCGATCCTTCCGGGGGCAGGCGCGATTTTGGCGGAAGGAATTTTCCGTTGCCGAGTCTCGCGCCCCTCGCTACGGTGCGGCCGCGCCTAACGGTGGCGTCACCCGCGACCAGGGTTTTTTCTTATGGCAAACACACCATTACCAACAACCGAATTGAACGTACTTGTGGAGGGCCTGAACCGGCTGGCCCGGAATCTTTGGGCCACCTGGGAACAGGACGCCGTGGAAGTCTTCGCCCAGCTTTCGCCGCGGGCCTGGCAGAACCTCTACCACAATCCGGTGGCCATCCTGCACGAGGTCTCCGACCAGGAGCTGCGGGCGCGGTTGCAGGACACGGAGTTCGCCGAGAAGGTGCGCCGGGCCATCCACAAGCTCGACGCCTATCTGGGCGACCAGAACACTTGGGGCCGGCAGAACGTGCCGCAACTCTTCACCAACCCGGTGGCCTATTTCACCGCCGAGTTTGGTTTCCACGAGACGCTGCCCATCGCGGCCGGCGGTCTGGGCGTGCTGGCCGGAGATCATCTGAAGTCGGCCAGCGATCTCGGGCTGGGGCTGGTCGGCATCAGCTTGTTCTACCGCGAGGGTTATTTCATGCAGGCCATCGACCACGAGAACTGGCAGGTCGATTACTACCGCTTGCTCAACCCGCGCAACCTGCCCATGACCCCGGTGCTCGACGCCCAGGGCGACCCGCTGGTCTGCACGGTCGATATCGGATTCACCACGGTTCATTTCCAGGCCTGGAAGGTGAAGATCGGCCGCTGCGATGTTTATCTGATCGATGCCAACCGCCCGGAGAACGAGCAGACCTATCGCAATCTCACCCTGCGCGTTTACGGCGGGGACAGCACCACGCGCATCATGCAGGAAATTCTGCTCGGCGTCGGCGGCGTGCGGTTGCTGCGCAAGCTGGGGCTTGCGCCCTCCGTGTTCCACATGAACGAAGGGCACGCGGCGTTCCTGACCCTGGAACTGATGCGCGAAAAGATGGCGGGCGGAAAAAACTTCTCCGACGCTCAGGCCGCGACCAAGCGCGAGTGCATCTTCACCACGCACACGCCGGTCGAAGCGGGCCACGATCGTTTTTCGCCGGACCTGATGCACTTCGCCATGCCCAAGCTGCAATCCTCGCTGGGGCTGGATCTGGCCGGTTTGATGGCGCTCGGGCGCGTGCATCCGACCAGCACTCAAGAGCCGTTCTGCATGACCGTGCTGGCGCTCAAATGCTCCCGCTCGGCCAACGGCGTGAGCGAGTTGCACGGCCAGGTGAGTCGCGAGATGTGGCATGAACTTTATCCCGCCGGCTCGGTGGCGCAGGTGCCCATCGGCCACATCACCAACGGCGTGCATATCCCCGGCTGGATCAAGGGCACCCAGCGGCGCTGGCTCCGGCGCAAGCTCGGCCCCGAGGCCGATAAGGACATCAACTCCAAGGAATACTGGGCGCGGCTGGCCGATCCGGCCGTGACCAGCGACGAGGAGATTTGGGCCATGCGCTACAACCTGCGGCGCGAGCTGATGGAGTTCGCCCGCCGACGCCTCCTGCTCCAGGGCCAGCGCGTGAGCCACGAGGATTTCATCTCCTACGATCAGTTGCTGAATCCCGACGCGCTGACCATCGGCTTCGCGCGCCGTTTCGCGACCTACAAGCGCGCTCCGCTCATCTTCGATCGCTTCGACGAAGTGGTGAAGCTGGTCAAGGATTCCGCCCGTCCGGTCCAGTTCATCTTCGCCGGCAAGGCCCATCCGCGGGACGATGAAGGCAAGCGTTACATCCAGCGCATCATCCATCTGAGCAAGTTCAGCGAGTTGAAGGGGCATCTCGTCTTCATCGAGAATTACGACATCCATGTCGCGCGCCAGATGGTCAGCGGCTGTGACGTGTGGTTGAACAACCCGCGCCGTCCGCTCGAAGCTTCCGGCACCAGCGGCCAGAAGTGCGGCGCGCACGGCTGCCTGAACATGAGCATCCTCGACGGGTGGTGGCGGGAAGGCTACGACGGCACGAACGGTTTCGCCGTCGGCGCTGATTCGCACCCGGCCTCCATCGATGAGCAAGACCTTCAGGATGCGGCCAATCTCTACACCACGCTGACCGAGCAGGTGATTCCCACCTTCTTCGACCGCGACGCCCAGGGTCTGCCCCGCAAGTGGATTCAGAAGATTCGCCGCGCGATGATCACCCTGGTGCCGGAGTTCAACACCTGGCGCATGGTGCAGGATTACACGCGGAAGTACTACGCGCCGAAGTGAGGGGGGAGCGGGGCGCAAATTCCAAAACCCAAATCCCAAACAAGGTCCAGGCCCCTAAACTCCAAACTCAAGGTCTGGCGTGAGGTGCCGGAACTCTCGTGCTGAACAGGCGGATTAGACCGGGCCGCGTTTTTGGAATTTAGACTTTGGAATTTGTTTGGGATTTGGGATTTGGGATTTTCTTCCGTGAGCATGGCCTGGTTCTCCGCTACGCTCCACGAACATGAAACGCATCGCCGGTCTTTTCGCGCTGGGTTTTTCCTGCGCCGCGCTGGCCGCGCAGCTTCAAGTCGCCTGGACCAACAACCTGTTGAGCGTCACCGGCACAAACCTGCCCGGCGGCCAGATCGACGTCTGGTATCTCGAAGCCTTTTGTCGGCCTGGAGCGCATGATCGCGACTGGCGGCAGACCACCCTGCCCCACAAGACAACCTTGCTGACCAACGAGCTTAACCGCGTGCTGCGTTTCCGCACCCTCGTCCAGACGAACGTGGAGGTGACTCATGTCGTCACGGCGGGCGCGGATGAAATTGATTTCCGCTTCACGTTGATCAATCGGAGCCGCGAGGACATCGACGTGCAATGGTTCCAGCCCGCCTGCATTCGCGTGGAAAAATTCACCGGCTGCGTCCAGAGCAACTACACCGCGAAGTCGTTTGTCTTCACCGAACGCGGCCTGACCACGCTCGACCAGACACGGCGCACGGAGGACGCGCTCTATCGCGGCGGGCAGGTCTATGTCATGCCGGGCGTCGAGCTGCGCGATGCCAATCCGCGTCCGCTGTCCCTCAACCGTCCGGTGAACGGTCTCATCGGCTGCTTCAGCGCGGATGGCCGGCAGTTGCTGGCCACAGCTTCGAGCGCGACCCACGAACTGTTCGAGGGCGTGTATGTGTGCCTGCACAGCGACCCGCGCATCGGCGGCTTGAAGGCGGGCGAGACGAAGACGATTCACGCCAAGCTCTACGTGCTGACCAACGACGTGCCGGCGCTGTTGCGGCGCTACCAGAAAGATTTTCCCCCAGGGCGCTAGACCGGAACGGAGGCGCCCGGGAGCGTCTTGCTTCTGGCCGGGCGCAGGCTATTCGCCGCGGAGGGCCGGCTTCAGGGTCCAGGCTTGCAGCCGGGCGACTTCGAGAACTTTGGGCGCACGGAAACCTTCCTTGTGGATGACCCAGCCGCCGAACAGTCCTGGCGTGTCCTGAGCCACGCGGCTGGCCGCGAGCAGGGCGGTATTTTTGCTGAAGGCCACGCCCTCGCGCGGCACCTCGCCGCTGCGACGACGCAAATCATAGGTGCCCGCCAGCGCGATCAGAAAATCTTCCGGGGCCACCGTCTCCGTGCCCACGAAGACGCGCGCCGGCACACGCCGGTGCCGCCGCACGAACTGACGCACGTCCAGCACTGTGTCGCGGAAGGCCGGCCAAGGAAAAACCTGGGCTGGACCGTTGGTCGGCGCGGCGCTGTCCGGGCCGAGGAGTCCGCGGGCCAAGATCGGGAAGGCCAGCTTCTTGGTCTCGGAAAACTGAGCCACCGCCAGCGTGAGCAGCTCGAACTGGTCCGCCACCGAAAACGATTTCCCGCCCACAAGCTGGAAATTCAGCCCATTCGTTCCGGTGAGGATGCGACGGGCCAGTTCGCCCAGTTCGGCTTCAGTCACACCGGCACGGCGCACCGCGTCGGGATAAATCCCAGGCAGATCGCTGGCCGTGATGAAGCGCACGCCGGGCGTGGCGCGGAGGTGATCGAGGTATTGCCCGAAGCGCTGGAAGGCTGCGTCCGTCTCCCCGGCGGTGCGCTGCGCTGGCGCTTTCCATTGCTCGCGCGGCGGATTGGCTCCGCGCGAAAAATTCACCCCATCCCAGAACTCCCGATGCACCCATTCGCATGGATGATAGAAGATGCTGATGAGGCCGCCGCCGTCCTGCTGCGCGAGGCGTGCGGCCATGGCGGTGAATTCTTTTTTAGCCGGTTCGACGACGGCGGGATCGTGCAACTCCATCCGGGTGTAGCCCCGCCCACGACCCATGTTGAAGACGTTCAAGGCATTGGCGTACCAAAAGGGTTTGTTGTTCAGCCCGATGTGCGAACCTTCATCGACATAACAAGGCACGCCCGACGGCGCGACGCCGATGCGCCTCAACGCGGCCACCGTCTGCGGCCCCCACGATGAGCCGGGCTGGCCGTAACAGGAGAGCGTCTCCACCCGGAAAATGCGGCGCACGTCCGCCGCGCCGTCGCCTTCGCGCCGGACAAACTCCGCCATGCCGTCGAGCAGGCCGCAGTCGGCGAGATACTCCGTGGGCGTGGGATGCACGGAATGGAAATCCGAGTGGTAACCGATGTCGTGCTGGCGCAACGCGGCGATGACGTCGCGCCGTTTTCGTTGCTCCAGCACGCGCGCCTTCTCGCCCACCACCTTGAAGGTGGCGCGGATGCCGCGCTCTTGCATCATCGTCGCCAGCCGCAGGCAGGCGTCGTCATCCGCCGGCAGCAAATAATCCTCGGTGTCGAACCAGAGGATGATGTCGATGCGAGGCGGGACGGCTTTCTCCGCGGCGCGCAGTGTGGACAGGGCGAGCGAGGCGGCGACGAGGCCGATCAACAGCACAGGCGGTCGGAAGTTCATGACGGTGTTATGCCGGACGGCGGTGGGAAAAGCCAGCGCGTCGCGGCAATCTGGCGCTTCGCAGCATTTGGGCAACACTCCCTCGGGAGTAATACCAGCGTTTCACCCTTCAGGCTGGAGACTCGCCCGTCTCCTGTTCATGACACCTTAGAAAATAGGCCGCGCGCGACTGCGAAATGATACGGCCAGCGGCCTAATTCGGCGTCCCGCCCGAGCAGCATTGTTCTTCGCCGGAAATATTTTTCGCTTTCGTGCATCCGCTGGCGTGGTGCGCGCGTAGCTCTCTCCGAACATGAAGACGATTATGAGCGCCGACAGAATTTCATTCCTCATTCCCGCACCGTTCCTCCGTGGCGGTTCACGGTCGCGCCGGGTGAGGCAACTCGGCGGCGTGGCGTTCTTGCTGGCGGCCCTGCTCGCCACCTCCTGCCGGCAACAGGCCGTCGTCCGGCAAGCCGACTCCCCGCCCCGCCCCGAAGGGATCGATCCGATGACGCTGGTACTCACGCCCCAAACCGGCGCAGGGAAAACGGATCAGGAGATTGCGCGACGCCAGCAGGAGGTGCGTGACGGCAAGAGCACGGAGCTGGCGCTGGAGCGGCTCGGGTGGGCGTTCGTGGCCAAGGCGCGGGAAACTTTTGACGCGGGCTTCTACAAACTCGCCGAGCAGTGCGCGCTGGCGCTCGAACAGCACCAGCCGCAACACCACGGGGCCGGGCTGTTGCGCGGACACGCTTTGCACAACCTGCACCGGTTCAAGGAGGCCGAGCTGCTGGCGAATCAGTTGGTGGCGCAGCGAGGTTCGCCGCTTGATTTCGGTTTGTTGGGCGACGTGCTGCTCGATCAAGGCCGGCTCGCGGAAGCCATCGCGGCCTACCAGAGCATGGCCGATCTCAAGCCCGATGCCCAGGCGCACGTCCGCATCGCGCAGGTGCGCTGGTTGAAGGGGGACGTGGAGGGCGCGATCGAGGCGATGCAGGTCGCGGCGGGCGCGGCCGGGTCGCGGGCCGGGGAAATGAGCGCCTGGGTCCTGGCCCGGTTGGCCGGATTCCAGTGGCAGGCGGGCGCGCTGGGCGAGGCGCGTGAGTCCTGCGCGGCCGCGCTGGCTGCCCAGCCTGACTACGCCCCGGCGCTGCTGCTGCGCGGGCGGATGTGGCTGGCGGAGGGAAAATCCTCCGAGGCCGCCGAGATTCTGGCGCGCGCGGCCGCGCTGAATCCGCTGCCCGAACACCAGTGGGCCTGGGCCGACGCCTTGCGCGAAGCGGGGCGAAGCGGCGAGGCCCAGGCGGTGGAGGAAAAGCTGCGCCGGCAGGGCGCGATGGAAGACCCACGTTCGTTCGCGCTTTTCCTCGCCACGCGCGGCGAGTCACTTGAAACCGCCCTGCGCCTGGCCAAGAGCGAACTTGAATTCCGCCGCGACGTGCTCACCCACGACGCCGTGGCCTGGGCGCTGACCGGCGCGGGGAAACATGCCGAAGCGCAGTCCGAGATGGAGCGTGCCCTGGCTGAAGGCACCGAAGACGCGCGCCTGTTCTTCCACGCCGCCGTGATCGCGGCTCGCAACGGCCGCCTCACCGAAGCGCGGCAGTGGTCCGAGAAAACCAGCCGCCTCGCGCATCTGCTCCTGCCCTCCGAGCGCCAGCAATTCCAGGCCGCCGCCTCCGACCTCGCCCAGCGCGCGGCCGGGCCAGCCCAGGCGGCGACGGCTTCACTTTCCACCCGCGTGAACTGAATTGCGCGGACCTGGATCAACAACGAAACCAAAACATAGAAATAAAATGAAAAGAAACAGTCTGCTCAACCGCTGCGCGGCGCTCCTGCTCGCGGCGCAACTTCTCACTCCGGCGACCCCGCTGCTGGCCTCGAGCCACATGGACGCGCCGCTCGCCGTCCTCGATCCGGCGGCCAACACCACGGACGTGTACGCGTTCGTGGATCAGGACGGGACGAACAAGAACCTAGTCGTGGCCCTGAGCGTTTATCCGCACCAGGAGCCGGGCATCGGGCCGAACAAGTACAACTTCGACCCGGCCGTGCTCTACGAAATCCATGTCGCCCTCGGCGACGACGTGGCGGCGGGACGCAAGACGCTCAGCTACCAGTTCCAGTTTGCGACCACGTTTCGGAACCCGAACACCATCCTGCAATCCTACCTCGGCGTGATCACCAACATCGCCGACAGCGCGCAGAACCTCGTCCAGAGCTACACGGTGACGAAGGTGGATCACCGCCGGCACGGCCGGAAGACTGTGCTCGGCACCGGCCTTGTGCCGCCGAACAACCAGGGCATCGCCACGCCATTCTACAATCAGGGCGACAACGGCGCGAACCCCGCCAAGCAGGGCGTCGCGACCGAGGGCGAACTGGATCGCTACACCGCCCAGGCCATCACGAACCTGAGCGGCTACACCGCCTTCGCCGGCCAGCGCGACGACGGTTTCTACGCCGACATCCAGTCCATCTTTGATCTCCTGCAACTGCGCAATCCCGGCAAGGACTCGCAGGGCGGCTACAACCTGCACCTGATGGCTCTCGAGATTCCCGTAAGCGAACTCGGCGGCGATCAGCAGAGTGTCGGCGTGTATGCGACCACGAGCCGCCGGCAGGTGCGCGTGCTGCGCAAGGAAGAAAACCGCAACTCCGGCCCCTGGGTGCAGGTGGCGCGGCAGGGCAACCCGCTCTTCAACGAGGGTCTCGTGGCCATCGCCGACAAAGACCTGTACAGCCGCTCCAGCCCATCCAGCGACAACAAGCTCTTCCGCAAGTACGCCGAGACGCCGGAACTGGCCGGGCTGATCAATGCCCTTCTCCTCGGTGGCAGCGCGCCGACCATCACCACCGGGCGCACGGACATCGCGGGCATCTTCATTCCCGATCTGATCAAGGTGGATCTCTCGACCAGCAAGGCGCGCTTCGCCGGCGGCGGACCCAACCATCCGACCAACCCGGATGACACCGGCTATTCACGCCTGAGCATCTTCGGCGGCGACGTGCTGACCAGCGCGATCCAGCCCGGCTTCGGCGGCGGCACCATTCCCGGCGGCTGGCCCAATGGCCGGCGCTTCGGCGACGACGTGGTGGACATCGCGGTCAACGCGCTGATCAGCGACCTGCGCGTCTCCCCGCCGGTGATCAACCTGTTCCCTCCGGGCGACGGCGTGCTCTCGAACGACATGGCCTTTAGCAAGGTATTCCCCTACGAGGCGACACCGCAGAACGGCCGCAACCATTCGCATCCGTAAATCAAAGAGGTGGGGACGGCGGCCGGACAGCCGGCCGCCGTTTTGCCCTTCATGCGACCATGAAAATTTTTTGTCCATCCCTGTCCCTGAACCGGAGCGCGGGCTTTCCAGCCCGCAGCAATCCCCAAATGTTCCGCAGGCCTGGCCGGAGACCAGTCGCTGGCTTATCCACGCTGCTGCGGGCTGGAAAGCCCGCGCTCCGGTTCAGTGGTTCAAGGGGTGAAATTCTGCTTCGGAGAATTCTCTCCCCGGTGCATGGCGGCGGGTGCATCCGCGAGTGCCGCCTGCACGCCGCAATGCTCCCCGACCGATGCGTTGCCCCGGCTTGGTCCGTTGCACTGCGCACGCCGGAGTCCGCGAAGCGGGAGCTGCCGGTTTGGAAAACGGCGCTCCGGTCCGGCGCACGGCTGATCGTCCTCGGGCATTTATGCCTGGCCGTCTGTCTCTTCGCCGTCCTCGAGACTCGCGCGCACGACGCCGGCCTGAGCACGGCGACCGTGCTCTGGGAGTCCGGCCGGATGGACGCCTCGTTGACCTTCGCCCTCCAGGACGCCGGACAGTTGGCTGCGCTTGATGCGGATCAGGACGGAAAGATTTCTCCAGCGGAGTTCGCCACAGGCCGGGCGGAACTGGGCCGTCGCGTGGCGGTGAGTTTTCAAGTCCGCCAAGAGGGCAAGACTCACACGCCTGAATCCGTGGGTTGCCGGCTGGATGAAAACAACAACGTGGAGGTGAAGCTGTTGTTCTCCGCCCTCACCTCCGGGCCTGCGACCATCCAGTCAAAGCTGCTTGGCTCGCTGGCGGGCGGTCATCGCCAACTGCTGTCCGTGCGCGAGCCGGGCGGGCGTTCGCTGGCTTCGCGGCTGCTGCACGCGAAGGAGGACTCCGCCCTCGTGACGCCGCCCGACGAGGCAGCGGCGGCTTCCGCGCTCGCCGCGCCCGCACGCTTCGCCGGATTTGTTGCGCTCGGGGTGAAGCACATCTGGACCGGCTACGACCATTTGCTCTTCCTGTTTGCCCTGCTGGTGGTGACGCGCCGGCTGGCCGACGCGCTGAAAATCATCACCTGTTTCACCCTCGCGCACTCGATCACGCTGGCGCTGGCGACCTTCAACTTCGTCGCGGTGCCGGCCCGCGTGGTGGAGCCGCTCATCGCCGCGTCGATCGTTTACGTAGGGTTGGAGAATCTCCGGCGCGGCGGCGAGCCGCGCGGGCGCTGGCTGCTGACCTTCGTCTTCGGATTGATCCACGGCTTTGGGTTCGCGTCGGTGCTGCGTGAGATGGGCGTGGGCACGGATGGAGGCGGCGTGGCGCTGCCGCTGTTCTCCTTCAACCTCGGCGTGGAACTGGGGCAGCTCGCGGTGGCGGCCCTGTTGCTCCCGTTGATCGCATGGTGCCGCTCGCGGCCGGTCTTCGTCACCCGCTGGGTGCCGGCCTGTTCCGTGGTGGTAGCGCTGGCCGGCGGCTTCTGGTTCGCCCAACGTGTCCTGGGTTATTGAAGCTTTAAATGATCTGCATCCGGCATGGGCCAAGGTTCGGAATTCATTTCGCTCAGCGACAAAATTCGCCCGCAGCAACTGCTGAGAGGCAACAAGCTCAAGCCCTCCCGGGGCCGACGCGCCAAAGTTCGGGTTGCTTCCCGGGGCCGGAACTCTATCCTGCGCGCCCGGTGAGGAGTGCCCGACAAATTTCCGACTGCTGCGAGGACGCCGAGTTGCTGGCGCGGGTGGCGCGCGGCGATACCGAGGCTTTCGCGCAACTCTACGACCGTTGCTTCACGCTCCTTTTTTCGCTGGTGGTCCGCATGTTGCACGACGAACACGAAGCCGAGGATGTCTTGCAGGAGGCGTTCACCACGATCTGGGAACGCGCGCCGCAATACGATCCCGCCGCCGGCAAGCCGGTGACGTGGATGATTTGCCTCACCCGCAACAAGGCCATCGACCGGCTGCGCAAACGAAAGCGCCAGGCCGCCCTGATGATGGAGACGGAGGAATCCGCCGCTATGTTGATGACGGTGGCGGAGGAAGGCGCGACCGGCATGACCTCGGACGAGTCGTCTCTGGTGCGCCAGGCAATGGGCGCCCTGTCCGCCGAACAGCGCCGGGCCATCGACCTGGCCTTCTTCGCCGGGCTGACGCATACGGAGATTGCCGAACAACTCGGGGAGCCGGCGGGCACCATCAAGGCGCGCATCCGCCGGGGCATGTTGACGATGCGGGACATTTTGAAAGGCCAGTTGTGAATTGCACTGAACTACAGGAGTTGGCGGCGCTCCAGGCGCTCGGCGCCCTGGACGCGGCGGACGCGGCGCGTTTGCGCGCAGCCATCGCCCACGATCCGGACGCCCAGGCCGAGGTCGCGGCGTTGCAGGACGCGGGCGCGGCGCTGGCTCATCTGGCCGGCCAGCGGAAATCGCCCCCGCCGGCCTTGCGCGCGCGACTGCTGGAAAAAATCGCTCACACACAGCAGCTCCCAAAGGCCGCTGTCTCGTCGCCGGTGCCCCCGGCCCGCCCCGGCTTTCACTTCCTCGGTCCCAACGAAGGCGAATGGATGTCGACGCCCATTCCGGGCATTCGCATGAAGGTCATGTCCGTCAACCGTGAGACGGGCTACTGGATGGTCAAGGCCGAGCTGGCCGCGGGCGCGCGTTTCCCGCATCACGAACATCGCGGCGCGGAAGACCTCTACATCGTCTCGGGTGATCTGCACAACGAGGGGCGAATCCTCGGGCCCGGTGATTTCATCCACGCCGAGCCCGGCACCGATCACGGCGAACTTTATTCCCCCGGCGGTTGCCTGGCTTTGCTGATCGAGAAAGCTCCTCCCGAAGTCTTGGCTCAATTGGGTTGAGAGCCTGCGCCACCCGGAGGAGCGAGCCGTCTCACCGCCGCGATCAGGTCGGGCCGGAGAAAAGGCTTCGAAAGAAAACCATCGCATTGAAGTCCGGCGGCGGAACCGTGGGCGCTCATCAGGAGCACGGGAATGTGCCGGGTCGCCGGGTCGGACTTGAGCTGGGCCGCGAGTTCGTCGCCCATGAGACCGGGCATCCGGATGTCCGAGACGACCACGGCGGGGAGCAATTCGCGAATCAGCGCCAGCCCGCTTTCGCCGTCGTGCGCCGTGAACACCTCGAAGCCGGAGGCGCGCAGCATCATCGCGCACGCCTCGGCCACCAGTTCTTCGTCATCAATGACCAGTACCCGAATCATGGACTTTTATCGACTCAATCAGACCCTTCCCAAAGTCATCAGTGCGCCGGGCACAGGCTGTTACTCAAGGGTGCAACGCGGCACCCGCACCAAGCGGAGCGCGGGCTTTCCAGCCCGCAGCAATTCTCGACGATCAAAAGCGCCAGTCTGGGAAGCGGACTTGCCGCCCTCTCTCAGCGGTGCGGGCTGGAAAGCCCGCGCTCCGTCCGTGACTCAGGCTGCCTGCGCGCAAAATGGTTTTCCGTCCCGTCGGCAGAGCAACTGGATCACCTGCCGTCCGGAATAAATGCTGGGCGGCACGCCGCCGCCGGGCATGACCCATTGTCCGGCCATGTAGAAATTCGCCAGGCCGGGCAGGGTTTTCTTCACCGTGGCCCGCATGGTCTTCGGCGTGGGCAGCCAGCCCATGAAGGCGCCCTGATGATTCAACGTGTAGCGCCAGGTGGTGAGCGGCGTGGCGATGTCACGAACCTCGACCTGCGCGGTGATTCCGGGGTATTGGGTTTCCAACCGCGCCAGAACCTCGTCGGCCACGCGCTTCTTCTCGGCGGCGTAGCGCGGTTGGTCCTTCTGCAACTCGTTCCAGTAATCCCAGTCCGTGTGGACCAGCGCCTGCACCACGGTGCGGCCGGGCGGCGAAAACTTTTTGCCGTAATTGAACAGGCGCACCGGAAATCCGGGGATCGTCACGCGGCCAATGACCAACGGCTCCCTGAGGAACAGAAAGTTCAGCGGCGGCTCGCCGGGGAATTCCCGCGCCACGCCGAAGCTCAACGTGACGACGGGCGGGAGCAGCTTCCAGTTCGCGAACCGCTCTGTGATCGCCTTATCTACGTAGCGACCGCCCAGCAGATGGAAGATCGTGCTGCGGCTGTCCCCCGCGCCGACCACCACGTCCGCGCGCAGTTCGCTGCCGTCGGCGAGGCGCACACCCACGGCGCGATCCTGCTCCACGAGAATTTCCTTCACCGTGGAGTTGTATTGCACCTCGCCGCCCAGTTCCGCGTAGCGATCCGCGATGCTGGCGGCAAAATCGGCGCAGCTTCCTTCGAGCAGGCCCATCTGCTTGTTGGCCAGCAGACCGAGAATGAGCATGACAAACCACACCGGCACGTCCGGCAGAAAGAGATCGCCCATGATGCGGCGCAACTCCGCGCTCTGGAAGGCCCGTGCGTATTCCTCCATGGGCTTGTTGAACTCCGGCCCGAAGTAGCGCAGTACGCGGCGCATGCCCCAGAGCTGCTTGAGCGGACCGAACAGACCCATCAGTTCCGGCGGCGTTTCCATCAGCCCGAACAGATCGGCGCGGCGCATGGCCTTGGCCCCCGCGATGAATCCGGCGATGAGCTTTGTGTCCGCCGGTGCGAGTTGGTTCAGGTCGCGTTCGAGACGGTCGAGGTCGTGGGTGAAACTGATCTGCTTGCCCGTCACCTCGTCGGTGAAACGCACGAAGGTGTCGAGGTCGGGATAGCGGCGGTTCTTGAGGATGCCGAGCTGCCGGTAAACGTCATGGCAGGCCTGGCCGGGCTTGTGGCCCATCAAATAATGAATCCCGCCGTCAATGAGATAGCCCTGGTTCGGCCAGGCCGTGGCCACACCGCCCGGTTCGCTGTGATGCTCGACGATGCGCGTGCGGTAGCCGTTCATGCGGCCGTAAATGCCGGCGGACAACCCGGCCACTCCCGCGCCGATGATGAGAATTGATGTTTCAGCCATGTGTGCGAAGACCCTCACAGCACAACACGGCGGCGTGTGTCCCCACAAGAATTTTGCGGGTAACGAGGTGATGCTTTTCCACACCCGCCAAAGGAGTCGCAGCAACATTTCTCGACCGGCCCTTCGGTCTCTCCTGAAGCGCTAAACCGTATCCATGCAGTTGAAGCCTCACGCAAAGGCCGCAAAGGACGCGAAGGACAGAGCCAGAGCGGGATTTTCTAATCCAGGGCAGCCCCACTAATCAGTGCGGGATCCATGCGGGTCGGAACCCGAATTCCTTCGCGCCCTTTGCGGACTTTGCGTGAGGCATCCCAATTCTCGACCACACCGTTCCGGCTAAAACTGGTTTCGACTTGGTGGCCGCAGTAAGCGGTTCGCTAGGGTTTGAACAAGCGGAAATATCGGTGCGAGTTCAGCGGCTGATTGGTGAATACGAGATTCGTCCAGGTGACCCCGTTGGTGACGAGATACGTCTGCCACAGCGTGTTGGTGCTCAACAGGTTCGTGGTGCTTTGCACCACGTAGTTACTGCCCAGCAACACGCCGCTGCAACACACGAAAGCTCCGTTCGTGTTCAACTCACCGTGCAACTCATGCAACTTGGGCCAGGTCAAAGTCACCTGCACCTGGTTGGGGGACAGGTTCGTGTACCCGTTCACGTCTTCCACCGTCGCTCTGATCACATGCACCCCTTGCGTCAATCCCTGGCTCGTGGTCTGAAAAGCGGGAGCGTTCGAGCTCTCCCCGATCTTGATTGCGCCATCCCAATACTCCACGCGCCGGATGTTGTAGCTGCCGGCCACGGTTTGCGCCGAAAGCTTCAGGTGCGCCGGGCCGCAGATGACCCACTGGATGGTGTTCGAAGGCGTGGTCAGCGTGACGGCGGGCGAAAGGTTCGTCACCACCACCGTCCCGAGGACGGTGTTGTTCGCCTCGCTGCTCTCCGCGATCTGACCCGTAAAGTCCGCGGTGGCGAATAAGGTGTAGGTGCCGTTGGAAATGGGCGGCATCGTGAAATTCCCGCCCTGCCCGTAGCCTGTCAGGTTGCGAAATGCCGGACTAATCGGGAACACGTAATTCGTGCTCGCGTTGCTGATCGAGAGCCGGTCTGTCCACGTTGCCGCCAAGGCGCTGGCCCCGGCGTTCGTCACCCTCCACGACAACCATGCGGGCCGGCCCGCCACCAGCGTGGTCGCGGGAACAGAAGTGGTGAACTTGTTCGTCGCCACCAGGCCAGACGAAACCAGGTCGTAATCCGCGAGCAGGATGCGCAAGTCGCCCGCCGTAGCCGTGGCGCTGCCGGCCAGGATGTGATACTGCGTGCCCGCCACGCCGATGAAATTCAGGCTGGCGTATCCGCTGCAATACGGCCCGCTGCTGTTCGTGCAAGCCACCAAGTTGGATGAACCGCATCCGCCCTGATAAACAGCCAGCGCCGTTGGAAAACTGCTTCCACAAGTGGTGAGCGCATACGCCCGCGCCACCGTGGACGTGAAGGTGTACCAAACCCCGTGACTCAGACCCGGCGAGCACGCCGGTTGGGGATCGTTCAATTCCGTGGCGTTCAAAGTGTTCACGCTGTACGGCACCCCCACCGTCATCGGAATGGCGTTCGGGCACTGGTCATTGTTCGGCGGCACCACGTCGGCCAGAATGTTCAGCTTTTGACCCGGCGCAATATTCCCTCCGACGAGAATGTAGTAGGTCAACCCTCCGACATCTGTGAAATTCACGCTGGCCTTGCCCGAACAAGCCACTGGGCCAGATTGATTCGCGCACTTGAACTCTACAGGTGACTCGCAATTCCCCGTATAGATGGCCATCACCGTGCCAAATTCACTTCCGCAAGTGCCAACTGTTACTCTGGCTCCCGACGGAGGAGTTAACTGGTACCAAACGCCCCGGCTGATGTTCGCTGCGCAATTCGTATTCGGATCCATTATTTCCGTCGCATAAAACATATTGCTCACGCTGTAGGTCACGCCCGACTGCATCACGATGGCGTTGGCGCAGGTGTCGTTGCCGGGCGGGTCCTGCAGATCGGCGAGGATGCGCAGGATGCCGGTGGCGGTGGCGCTGTTGGCTCCGGCTTGGATGTAGTAGGTGGAGTTGGCCGGGCTGCTGAAGCTCACGCTGGCCTGGTAGTTCCCAAACGAGCAGTAGGGGCCGTTGTTGTTGTTGCCCGTGATCTCCCGGAGCGTGCCGCAGTCGTTGGTGTAGATGGCCAGGCCGGTGTCGAAGTCGCTGGCGCAGGTGGTGATGTTGAGCCGCTGGCTGTTCGTGTTCGTGATCTTGAACCAGACGCCCCGGTAGATGCCGCTGTCCCAGCCGTTGGTCCGCACATCGCCCAGTTCGGTCGCGTAGAAGAAGTTGCTCACGCTGTAGGTCTGGCCCGAGTTCATCACGATGGCGTTGGCGCAGGTGTCGTTGCCGGGCGTAAGGTTATCAGCGGCTGCATCGGTTAGGCGCAGGCTGTTGTCATCCAAGTAGGCATCCAGCGGTGTTCCCGAAAAACGAACAAACTGCATCACGTAGGCGATGCTGCGCGTGTCGGGAGGAACGGCGAAGACTCTGGTGTGTTGCAGCCAGCTTGCGCTGGCTATCCTGATGGTCGCGGCCGCTCCAAGACTCTGGTTGCTGGCGTTGAAGAAGTTGAGGGACACGAATGCGGAGTCGCTCTGTCCACTGAGCGTGCGCTCCCAGAAGCTCACTTCGGCTCGTACGGAACCAGCGTCCACCGCGCCCAGGCTAAAGCCGCCGACGTTGGTGATGCTGACGATTTGGGTCAGGCTCCCGCTCGCGCCTGTGCCGCCCACGAAATCGTAGCTGCCCGGTGGGTGGGGAAGGATGCTGGGATTAAATGTGCCCGAGTCCACGAAGGGCGAGGAAGTGCCGCCCACAGTCCAGTTGGTCAGGCTGCCGGCCTCGGCACCGGGATTCAAAAGAAGGTTGGTGGAGTAGGTCTGAGCGTGGAGCGCGGGCAGGC
Organism: Pedosphaera sp.; assembly: GCA_031414955.1. Taxonomy (GTDB): domain Bacteria; phylum Verrucomicrobiota; class Verrucomicrobiia; order Limisphaerales; family SIBH01; genus JANNGC01. Next base: position 19,274 of record JANOQV010000093.1, read on the forward strand.
CAAAGACGGCGTGCAGGAGCAGGAGGGAAGCTTGGAGAAGTTTTTTCATAAGGCTGTTGGCGCGTTGTTTCGCAGTTGTTGTCCGTGTTTCCAATTTGTTTCACCCCTACATGCGGCGTGGCGGCGGGGTTGGGGCCAAAAATCTTCCGCCGGTCACAGAAAGATTCGGACCTCGTTCATTTCCTGTTCGCCGTCCGGTCGAAAGCTTCCAACTTTTGCCGCCACTCGGCGGCTTGGGCGGGCTTGGACCAGGCTTCGTAGAGGCGGATGAGGCGGCTCAGGGAGTCTCGGATGTAGTCGGTGCTGACTCCTCGCGCGGCTTGCAGGGCGGCGGCGGACTCGAGCAACAACGGCTCGGCCTCGGCGAGTTTGGTCAGGCGGACTTCGGGGGCCAGCGTGGCATCCGTGACAGAGATGGTGGCGAGCGCGAAGCCAAGACGGCTGTTCACGTCGGCCACGCGCCAGGAGTTCGCGTTCGTCCCGCGCTGGCGGATGGCGAGGCACTCGCGCAGGAGGCGTTCGGCTTCTTGGGCGCGTTCCAGCGGAGTCACGGCGACAGGCGCGGAGTTGCTGCGTTCAGCCCACGCCAGCTCGGTGAGGCAGCGGGCGAGGCTGGCGGCGTACGCAAGGGTGTATTCGTTGCTGGAGGTGGTGGCGACGCGCTGGCTCTGGATCGCGATTCGGTAGAGCGGTTCGGCTTCCGAGAATTTGCCTGCCCGATACAGGGCGTCGGCGCGGCGGTAGTCGCTTCCCGCACTGAAGCCGCCCGAAGTGTTGGTTCCTGAAAGAGCGGTGGAGCGTTTCGCGGGCGCATTGGTCTGGTCTTTCAGTTTCGCGACTTCGGCCCACAAGGCGTCGGCGTCGGTCTGGCGTCCGGCGGATTGATAGGCCTCGGCGAGCCGCCGGGTGCTGAACAGAATGTTCGGATGGTTCGGACTGAGGGTGGCCCGCCGCTGTTGCAGGGTTTGCTCGAAAAGTGACACGGCTTCAACGTGCCGTCCGGCGTCCCCGTAGGCTCCCGCGAGGTTGTTCATGATCACGAGCGTGGAAGGATGGTTCGTGCCGAGCGAAGCCAGGGCCCGGCGCAACAGTTCCTCGTACAAGACGGTGGCCTCATCAAGCCGACGGGCGTCATGGTGGGTCGAGGCGATGGCGTTCAGGATGGTCAGGGTCGTCGAATGGCCGGGGCCGAGCTTGGCCTCGGCCAGTTGCAGGGCGTTGGTCAGAAGGCTCATGGCCTTTTCGGGCTGGCCAGCTTTTTTGTAATCCGACGCAAGGTTGTGCATGCTGGCCAAAGTGAGGGGATGGTCGTCGCCCAGTTTGGTCTGCCGCAATTTCAAGGCTTCGTCATCGATCCGGATCGCATCGGCGATGCGACCGGACTGGCGATAATCAGCCGCGAGGTTGTTCATGGAGACGAGGGTGGCCGGGTGGTTCGGACCAAGTTTGGCCTTGCGGAGGTTCAGCGCCTGTTCGTTCAAAGCCACGGCGTCGCCCCACCGGTGGGCGTCAGCGTAGGCCGAGGCCAGATTGTTCATCACACTCAAGGTGGAGGGATGGTCGGCCCCTTGCCGGCTTTTGCGCGCCGCGAAAACTTCTTCAAACAGCGGCCGCGCCTCGTCCACCCGGCCCGCATGATGGCAGGCCAGAGCCAGATTATTTTTGTAGTTCAGCGTGCTTAAATCCTCGGCCCCGCGCTTGGCTGTGGAAAGTTGCACGGCGTCTCGAAGCAGGGCGATGGCTTCGTCGAGACGGTCCACGTCGTCATACGCGCGCCCGAGGTTGTTCATGGAGGTCAACACGCTGGAGTCGTCAGGGCCTAATTTGGCCCGGCGGAGTTTGAGCGTTTCTTCGTACATCGGAATGGCTTCGCTCAAGCGGCCCGCGTCCTGAAGCGACGCGGCGAAGCCGTTCATGCTGTCCAGCGTGTCAGGATGGTCGGGACCGAGGTTGGCTTTTCGGAGCCGCAACACTTCCTCCATCAGCGGCAGGGCCTCCTTCACGCGTCCGGCCTCTTTCAACTTCGCCGCGTAGATAAACATCGCGTTCCAGGTGTTGGAGTGGCCCAAGCCGTATTGGGCTTGCGCTGACTTCAGGGCGGCTTCCCGAAGTGCGAGGTCATTTTGGACGTATGGCACCACCTCCCGGGCCTGTTCGATGGTTCGGTGTGCATCACGGATCGCCTGGCGAATCTCCGCCTTGATCTCGATTTGCTCCGTTGAATTCGTGCCGACGAGGTTGCTGGCGTTGTCCAAAAAATCTTTCAGCAGCGTGGCATCCAATCCTTTGACCGAGGACAACGTGTTGGAAATAAACTGGACGGCCCACTGACTTTTTCCAGCTTCTGCCTTCGCTTGATGCTCCGCGCGTGTGGCCCGGACGGCCTGCCAGCTTGTGGCCGCAATGCCTGCGACCAGAACCGCCAGCACCACTGCGGCGGCGAGACACGCAAACCTGTGTCGGCGGACAATTTTTCCGAGACGATAGGCTGTGCTCAGCGGGCGGGCGACGACGGGTTCGTTGCTCAGGTGGTGCTGGATGTCCGCCGCGAAATCGGTCGCCGTTCCGTAGCGGCGTTCCCGCTCCTTCGCCAGCGCCTTCATCACGATCCAGTCGAGATCGCCTTGCACGCGCTGGGCGAGCTTGGCGGGCGCGGTGTGGCGGCGTTGGGCGGTGGTGGTGAGGGCGGCGGCGGTCAGGGCGCGCAGCCGCGTTGAGGGCCGGGCCGGCTCTTGCTCGCAAATGGTGCGCTGCATGGCCTGCAAGCCGATCCGCATCAACTCCTGCCCGTCGAAGGGCGTCTGGCCGACGAGCAATTCATAAAGCAGCACGCCCAGGCTGTAGATGTCGCTGCGGGTGTCGATGTCCAGTCCGCTCGTCTCGGCCTGCTCGGGACTCATGTAGGCCGGCGTGCCGATGACCTGACCGTGTGAGGTGAACAGGGTTTTTTCCGTGAGCCGCTGGTCCGTCGCTTTGGCGATGCCGAAGTCGATGACCTTGGGCACGGGCACGCCGTCGTGCAGCGTGACGAGGATGTTCGAGGGCTTGATGTCGCGGTGAATGATGCCCTTCTGGTGCGCGTGCTGGATGGCCTGGCAGACTTGCAGGAACAGCTGCAGCCGTTGCTCGGTGGGGAGCTGATTGTCGTCGCAATACTCCGTGATGCGGACGCCGCACACCAGTTCCATGACGAAGTAGGGGCGGCCCGCGTCCGTCGCGCCCGCGTCGAGCACGCGGGCAATGTTCGGGTGGTCCATCATTGCGAGCGCCTGGCGTTCGGCCTCGAAGCGTGCGATGACGGAGCGCGTATCCATGCCGAGCTTGATGACCTTGAGCGCGACGCGGCGGCGCACCGGCTCCTGCTGCTCAGCCAGGTACACGACGCCCCAGCCGCCTTCGCCGATTTGTTCCAAGAGCTTGTAGCGCCCGATGCGGTCGCCTGGCTTTTCGGTCACGACGGCTACTCGCGCCTTGTTGGCGAGAAAACTTTCGCCGCTTTGGATGGCCTGAAGCAGTTCATCCACGCGGGCGCGCAGCGCGGCGTCACCGGCGCAAGCCTGGTCGAGGAAAGCAAGGCGCGCTTCCGGCGAGGCGATGTCCAGCGCCTCGGCGAAAATGTCCTGCTCGCGATCCGGTAGTTCGTTCGTGCTCATGAGTGACTGCCTTTACAAGCGACACGGTGACGGTTTAGGGGCCAAATGTTTTTTCCCAGGGCTGGCGGACGGGCCGAACGCGGCCCGGCGTCAGAGATTCTTTTTCAATTCAACCTGGAGCCAGGCGCGGGCAAACCTCCATTTGCGCTTGGCAGTAGTTTCTGAAATCTCAAGTGATTCCGCCGCCTCCTCATTGCCCATCTCACCGAAGAAGCGGCGCTTGACCAGCTCGGCGCAGATGGGGTCGCGGACAACCAGTTTTTCGAGCGCCTCATGCACAGCGAGGATGGTTTCATCGTTGCTGGCCGAGGCCACGTCGAGGTTTTCCCAATCAACATCCTCGACACGCTGCATTTCTCCGCCGCGTTTAATGCGTCCCTTGGCCCGGGCTTTGTCCACCAAGATGCAACGCATGGCCTCCACTGCGACGCTGAAAAAATGGGCCCGGTTATCAAATCGGGTCGCGCCCTCCGGCCCGGCCAGCTTGAGCCAGGCTTCGTGAACCAGCGCGGTGGGTTGCAGGGTCTGCCCGGCCTTTTCGCCCTGCATTTTGTGCGCGGCGATGCGGCGCAGTTCATCATAGACGAGCGGGAACAATTCGGCGGCGGCGAGTTGGTCGCCCCCGGCCACCGCCTGAAGGATGCGGGTGACTTCGGTCATGCGCACGGTTCATAACATGACGGACCGGAGGAACCAGAGTGAAAACAAGAGGCACGTCTGCCGCAGGGTGCATCTCCTCACTGCGCTTGTTGACTTGGCCGTGACAAGAGATGCGGGGGGGGTGTCCGGTGCTGTGCTCAGCGCGCCTGGCCATGATACGAAGAAACACTTCCGCATGTTTCACGCCTCACCCCGGCGCACCGCCATCCTTTGGTGGTACCTCCAAGATGCGCCCGGCTACACCTTCCAAGGGCTGCGGTACTCGCGCGTGAGCCACTTCGGATCGCCAGTGCCGCCCACGAATTTGAACTTCGCCGGATCCCATTTGAGTTTCTGGCCGTGGTAGTAGGCCAGGTTCATCAGGTGGCAGCAGATGACCGTGCGCCCGCCGACCTGTTCGTTGGTGATGGGTTTCTTGCGCTCACGGACGCATTGCAGGAAGTCCGTCATGTGATTGTTGCTCACGTAGAGCTTCACCTTCGCGTCCTTCAGGAAGGCTTCCTCTGCCTTCTTTACTTCGGCGGCGAGGGACGTTTCGCTTTCCTTGGCGTCGGCTTTCTTGCCCGTGAAGGACGCGGCCATCTCGTTCCCGCGCTTGAAGGTGAATCTGCCGCGGTTGACCTGCACCACGCCTTCGGTGCCGAAGAACTCGACGCCGAAGCCGTTGGTGTGTTCCACGGTGACGCCGTTGGCATAGACCAGTTTGGCTCCACGCTTCTTGCCGACGGCGGGTGGGAGAATCTCGACCGGCCCGCTTTCGTCCATGCCGAGTCCCCATTGCGCGATGTCGAGATGATGCGCGCCCCAATCCGTGACCATGCCGCCACCGAACTCGCGGTAATTGCGCCAGTCGGGGAAATTGTCATGCATCCCGCGCGGGCTGAGGACCGCGCTGTACGGTCGTTCCGGCGCGGGTCCAAGCCAGAGGTTCCAATCCAAACCTGGCTCGGCCGGTTGCTCCGGCAGATCGCAGGGCCGGCCCGGGTCGCCGAACGAGCACTCGACACGTTGGATTTTGCCGATGGCACCGTTGCGCACCAGTTCGCAGGCGACGCGGAATTCTTTGCTCGAGCGCTGCATCGAGCCGGTCTGAAGCACGCGCTTGTTGGCATCCACGGCCTTCATCACTTCCACCGCCTCTTGGATGTTGTGGGTGAGCGGCTTCTCGCAATAGGCATCCTTGCCCGAGCGCAGGGCGGCCAGCGTGATGATGGCGTGCCAGTGATCCGGCGTGGCAATGCAGACGGCGTCGATGTCTTTGCGGGCGATCAACTCGCGGAAGTCGATGTAGGCCGTGCAGCCGTCGCCGGCCTTGGCCCCCTTCTTCTCGTAATACTCATCGACCCGCTTCTTGGCGTTCTCCCGGCGCGTGGTGTCCACGTCGCACACGGCCAGCACCTGGGTCGGTTGCCCGAGGAACGCGCCGAGCAACCCGCGCGATTGCTTGCCCATGCCGATGAAGCCCATGCGGAGCTTGGGGGTGGGTTGGGTTTCTGCCGCCCAGATTGGGGCGGGCAGCAGAAGGGGAACACCGGCCACCGAAGCCGACTTGATGAAGGAACGCCGTGAGATGCGCATAAATTTTTCTTTCGTGTTTTGGGACGACGAAGTTCTGGCGAATAACCCGGAGCCGCGCAAGCCACAAGTGCCTCGGCGAGTCGCGGAGGGTGCATCTGAACCCTGTTCTTGGGGACAAGCCTGCCCATCGAAGGTGACGGGCGGCGCTGTCCTCAGCGCGCCGGAGTGAGGCCGGGGTGGTGCCGGAACGCTCCTCCGT
>JANOQV010000094.1:0-32984 GCA_031414955.1 Pedosphaera sp.
GTCTCGACACCTATCACCACACGCTCTTCGAAATGCTGGGCAACTGGTCCTTCGGCGATTACTTCAAGAAGGAAGCCATCTCCTGGGCCTGGGAACTCATCATCGAAGTCTGGAAATTTCCCCCGTCGCGCCTCTACGTCACGATTTATCAACCCGACAAATCCAAGAACGATCCCGCCGACCGCGATCAGGAAGCGTGGGATTTGTGGGCCGCGAAATTCCGCTCCGTCGGCCTCGACCCCGACATCCACATCGTCAACGGCAACAAGAAGGATAATTTCTGGATGATGGGCGAGACCGGCCCGTGCGGACCCTGCACCGAGATGCACGTCGATCTCCGCCCCGGCCCCGTCGCCACCGACCTCGACGCGCAAATCTCCGGCGCGCTCCTCGTCAACGGCTCCGACGCCCGCTGCATCGAGATTTGGAACAACGTCTTCATCCAATACAACGCCAACCCCGACGGCACCTTCACCCCCCTGCCCGCCCAGCACGTCGATACCGGCATGGGTTTCGAGCGCGTCACCAGCATCATCCAAGGCACGAAGAACCTGACCGACTTCCAGAACGCGAAAATCTCCAACTACGAGACCGACATCTTCCGCCCGATCTTTGATGCCATCGAGAAGCTGAGTCAGAAGAAGTATTCCTCAACCTTGCCTGAATTCGGTTTGGCGTTTCTTCCAGAACCAGTGGGGACAGACATCGCGTTCCGTGTCATTGCTGACCATCTACGAACGCTAAGTTTTGCAATCGCCGATGGGATCGAACCTGGGAACAACGACCGAAATTACGTGCTCCGGCGAATCCTGCGCCGCGCCGTCAGTTATGGCCGCAATTTGAATCTCAAAGAATCGTTTCTCCACAAACTGGTTCCTGTGCTCTGCGACACAATGGGAGATACTTTTCCAAATCTTCGCGAAAGGCGGCACCACATCGAACAAGTCCTGCGTCGGGAAGAAGACGCATTCAATGTCACGTTGGATCGAGGCCTTGAACTGTTCAATCTCGTCGCAATGGGCAACTACTACGCTCGCTCGGTCTTCACTTCATTTTTCCCGAACGACAACAATCGGGCGATGAACTTGTCGGAGGTTGCGTTCAATCGCAAAGCCTCAAGGTATTTCGATGAATTAGTGCTCTCGATGTTGTCGAGTTTGACAACTCTCTCGGCGACGGATTTGGAAACGCTTCGCACTGAACCTGGCCGATTGGAACAAGCACTCATCAATGTTCGCGAGAAGCCTGAATTGAAGGAAAAGGCGATCACTTTTTTGAATGTGTTCCCGTCTGAAAAGGCATTTGACCTTTACCACACGTACGGCTTTCCCATCGACCTAACAGAACTGAAGGCCAAGGAACGGCAACTCACCCTGAACACTGTAGAGGTGGAAAAATTGATGGAAATTGAGCGTGAGCGTTCACGCGCCGCCCAAAAAAAAGAAGTCATTGAACTTTCTCAAATAGAGACAGTCACACCAACGAAGTTCGTCGGCTTCGACACCCTTTCCATCAAAGCCACAGTTCTCGAAGTCGTTGCCCTGAAGGGCAACACACGGCAGCGCAAGTTGGATTCGCTGAATCAAATGATCGACGTTGCCTTGGACAAGGTGCTCGATAAGAAAAGTGTGCCATCGCCTTCAAAACCTCAGCAGGAGGTTGTTGTCGTCCTCGACACGAGCACCGCGTACGCTGAGATGGGCGGCCAAGTGGGCGACACAGGCGAGTTAAGACATGGCGACCAGTCGTGGCATGTCACCAACACGCAAAAGGCAGGCAATACTTGGCTGCATTTCATTAAAGCTGGGCCAATCCCACCAGCAGTTAAAGTGCTGACGACGAATTTAGGAGAAGAATTTGTTGCAACGCACATGGCAAGACTAGGGCTTGATGAGTCCATCGTTCTGCCCATCGTTGGATCGGAAGTTACCCTCACCGTGGATCCCGCGCGCCGGAACGCCATCCAGCGCCACCACACCGTCACGCACTTGCTGCACTGGGCGTTGCACGAAGTGGCCAGCCAGGAGGCTTCGCAGAAAGGCTCCTTCGTCGGCCCCGACAAGTTGACCTTCGACTTCAACAGCGCGCCGCTCACCCCCGCGCAAGTCGCCGACATCGAGAAACTCGTCAACGAACGCATCCTCGAAAACGCCCCCGTGAGCTGGACCGAAGTCCCCCACGCCGACGTGAAGAACCGCAAGGACGTGATGCAATTCTTCGGCGACAAATACGGCGACGTGGTGCGCGTGGTGCAAATCGGCGGCAGCGCGCAGAAGCTGGACGGTTATTCCATGGAGCTTTGCGGCGGCACGCACACGCGCGCCACCGGCGAGATCGGTCTCTTCCGCATCGTGGGCGAAAACGCCATCGCCGCCGGCGTGCGCCGCATCGAAGCGGTCGCGGGCTTGGAGGCTTACGCGCTGGCGAACAGCCAGCTTCAACTCATCCGCAACGTCGCCGGGAAGATCAATTCACCCGTGCATGAGCTGGAGAAGAAAATTGAATCGCTCCTCGCGCAGCAGAAGGAATTGGAAAAGCAAGTGCGCGTGGCCATGCAGCGCAACGCCTCGAACGCCGCGAGTGAATTGCTGGAGCGCGTGCAGACCGTGAACGGCATCCCGCTCATCACCCACAACCTCGGCGATGCCGAAGCCGACTTGATCCAGTCCATCGTCGATGCACTCAAAGGCCGCTTCCAAGGCGTGGTCGTGCTCGGCGGCGGCACCGACGACAAGGTCACGCTCATCGCAAGCGTGTCGGCGGAGTTCACCGCGAAAGTTCATGCCGGGAAAATCATCCAGCAGATCGCGCCCATCGTCGGCGGCAAAGGCGGCGGCAAACCCGACCACGCCCGCGGCGGCGGCAAGGATGCGGCGAAGGTGGATGAGGCGCTGGCCAAGGCGAAGACGTTGCTCGGCTAACGGCGCGCGGGCTTTCCAGCCCGCAGCAACATCCGCAAGCGCGAGGGCGTGGAAACTTGCGAGCACCGCTCTCCATTTCACGTTGCTGCGGGCTGGAAAGCCCGCGCGCCGTGCGAATTTCAGGCTTCTCAAAAGCCCCGGCGCTTTTCACATTGCATCCATGCCCACGCCGCCGCGCCGCCCCAGCCCGCCGCACAATCCCGGCCTGCGCGATCTCGTCGAGGGCGAACGCGACTGGGACGCCCGGGCCTCGGTGGAAAAGCAGCGCGAAGGTTTTCGTGGCTGGCACGAGCGCGGTTATTTGCCGCACCGCGACGCGCCAGGTCTCACCCAGTTCATCACCTATCATCTGGCCGATGCCGTCCCCGCCACGCTCCGCAGCGAATGGAGCGCGCTGCTCGAAGTGGAGGACGACCGCGAGCGGCGCAAACAATTGGAAGCGTATCTGGATCGTGGTCGAGGCGAGTGCTGGCTGCGCCGCCGGACATTGCCGCGCTTTGCGAGAATGCCTTCCGCCATTTCGACGGCGAGCGTTACCAGCTCAAAGCCTGGTGCCTGATGCCGAACCATGTGCATGTGCTCATCAAAGTGACGGCCGTGCCCATGTCCGAGTGTGTGCAAAGCTGGAAGGGTTACACCGGGCGGCGCGGCAACGAGTTGCTCCAGCGCGCCGGCCAGGAATTCTGGGCCCACGATTACTGGGACACCTTCATGCGCGACGAAACGCACGAGCGGCAAACGGTCCGCTACATCGAGAACAATCCGGCCAAGGCGGGTCTCGTGCTGAATCCGAAGGAGTGGCCGTGGAGCAGCGCACGATTTCGGGATGATCTCGGTGTGCTGAAGATGCCGCCACCCTGATCGGCGCGCGGGCTTTCCAACCCGCAGCAACATCCGCAAGCGCGAGGGCGTGGAAACTTGCGAGTACCGCTCTCCGTTTCACATTGCTGCGGGCTGGAAAGCCCGCGCTCCTTCACTGCCCCTGTCGCTGCGCGATGATGAGGTCACGGATGCCCTGCGGATTCGGCACACCTTCCACACGCTCGGTTCCATCCGCCGAGGCTGCCGTGGAGATGGTGATGTCGCCGGTGCCCGTCATGCGCCCGAGCAACGACTGGTCGATGTCGATGGCGCGAATGTCGCGCATGAAAAACTCGCGTTCACACTTGTTGAGCAGGCCGCGTTTGAGGGTGACGCGCCCGCGATAGATGCGCAGGACTACCGAGCTGCGCTTCACCCAAGCGACGATGAACGGGATGATGAGCCACGCGAAACAGAGCCACCAGAAGTAACCCCACCAGGAAGGACGCACCTCGGCCAGCAACTCGTTGCTGGCCTTCGCGGCTGCGTTGGCGACGGCGGGCTGGTTGTCCGCCACCGGAAATCCGCAGGCCGGACAGGACTTCGCCACCGTGGAAACCTCCCGGCCGCATTCAGGACAAGCAATGAGCGCCATGCGAAGAGCGGGAACCATCCAGGGCGGATTGGCAATCGAAATTTTTGAGCGGCACCATGCTGGGGTGGAACTTTCGGGCGGCGCCGGCGCGCGGGTTTCCAACCCGCAGCAACGTGGAACCGAGAGCAGTGTGGGCACGATCTTGGATCCCAAGCTTGCGGCAGTAACTGCGGGCTGAAAGCCCGCGCACCGGAAAGGAGGCTGACGCTCACTGCGCTCACCGATCCTGGGTCGCCGCCGCGTGCAGTTGGCGGGCGAGCAGGACTTTTCCCGAGGGACGATAGTTGGCGATGAACTCGCGGCGGAATTCGCTGAAGGTGCCGCCGGCCAGATGCGAGCGGATGTCCGTCATCACTTTTAGATACATGTGAGAGTTATGCACGCTGACCATGCGCAGGCCGAGGATCTCATTCACGTTGAGCAGGTGGCGCAGGTAGGCACGCGTGAAATGACGGCAGGCAAAGCACTCGCAGCCTTCCTCGATGGGCGCGAAGTCGGCCTTATACGCGCCGCCCTTGATGCTGATGGTGCCTTTGGTGGTGAAGGCCGTGCCATTGCGGGCCACGCGAGTCGGGAGAACGCAGTCGAACATGTCCACGCCGCGCGCGACCAACTCGACCAACTGCGCCGGGGTGCCGAGACCCATCGCGTAGCGGGCCTTGTTCTCCGGCAGATGCGGCTCGGCCATTTCCACGGCGGCGAACATCTCCGGCTCCGGCTCGCCCACGCTCACACCGCCGATGGCGTAGCCGTCGTAATCCATCGCGACCAGTTCTTTCGCGCACTGCTCGCGCAGCTTCGCGATGTTCGCGCCCTGCACGATGCCGAAGACGAACTGCCCTTCCGCGCGCGGCTGCTCGCGGCACTCCTTGGCCCAGCGCAAGGTGCGCTCGACCGCCGCCTTCACGTCATTTGCGGACGCACCGTGCGGCGGGCAATCATCGAAGACCATCGCGATGTCAGAGCCAAGCACGCGCTGGATGTGCATCGATTCCTTGGGGCCGAGGAAGAGCAGCGAACCATCGAGGTGCGACCGGAACTCCACGCCGTGGGGCTTGATCTTGCGAATCTTGGCCAGGCTGAAGACCTGGAAGCCGCCGCTGTCGGTCAGGATCGGCCTGGTCCAGTTCATGAAATTGTGCAGCCCACCCGCCGCCGTGATGATCTCCATCCCTGGACGGATGGAGAGGTGGTAAGTGTTGCCGAGGATAATTTGTGTCCCCATCTCCAGCAGCTCGCGCGGGTCGAGCGCCTTCACGCTGGCCTGGGTGCCCACCGGCATGAACACCGGCGTGTCGATCACGCCCCGCCGGGTGGTCAACCGGCCGAGCCGGGCTTTGGAGCGCGCGTCCGTCTTCAACAATTCAAACACGGGGCGGATTCAAACAGCGGTGCAGCAGGAGCGAAAGGATGGAAAGCGGCGGCGGAGCGCGGGCTTTCCAGGCCGCGGCCATGTGAAATGAAGAGCAGCGTCCGCAAGTTCCCACGTCCTCAACCTGGGGACATTGCTGCGGGTTGGAAAACCCGCGCTCCGCCACTCACCGATTCACAATGTGACACTTCAGTCCCGAACCAAGACAGCCGCTGAAGGAGGCAGACCCAATGTCACAAGGTTTGACATCACTTCGTCCGCCACCCGCTGCGGCCACGGCCAAGTCCGGCAACGGGCCGTCGGCGTCATTTCAAATGGCGCTGCTCAATCGCGCGCACCAGCAGGCCGCCGTAGCCGCGCTCGGCCAGGCGGCTTTAACAGGCGTGGATCTGCTGACGCTGCTCGAGCAAGCGGCGGTCTTCGTCTCCCAGACCCTCGGCCTGGATTTTGTCGGCATCTACGAACGAGCCGAGGACGGCACCAGGATGAAGCTGGTCGCGGGTTTTGGCTGGAACAGCGGCGTGGTGGGTGAAACCACCGTTGAAACAGACGCTGGTTCCATGGCCGCTTACGTCCTGGGATCGAGCGAGCCCGTCATCGTTCGAGACATGCGCGCCATCACGGCTTTTGCGGTGCCAGAATTCATGCGCGCTCACGGCGTGGTCAGCAGCATCAGCCTGGTCATCCCCGGCGGGCCAGGACCGTGGGGCGTGCTCGAAGTGCAATGCCGGCGCAGCCGCGTCTTCGACGAGGATGATTTCCACTTCCTCCACTCCGTCGCGAACGTGATTTCCACGGCGGACGCGCGCAAACGCGCCGAGGCGGAAAACCAGCACCTCGCCGCCTTCGTGGAGCACAACCCTAATCCGGTCATCGAACTGGATGAAGACGGACGGGTGGCCTACTGCAATGATGCGGCCCGCATCATGTCGGGGGCTTTGCGCAAGTATCATCCCGGGGAATTACTACCGGCCAGCGTGGGCAACATCGTCCACACCTGCCTGAGCAGCGACGAAAGGATTCTGAACGAGCAGGCGGAGATTGACGGGCGCACGCTGTCGTGGTCGTTTTTTCCGAGCGCGGGCCGCCGCCGCGTCCATGGCTACGCGGTCGATGTCACGGAGCGCCTGAATCTGGAAGCCCAGCTCCGTCAGTCGCAGAAGATGGAGGCCATCGGCCAGCTCGCGGCGGGCGTGGCGCACGATTTCAACAACATCCTTACCATCATGCAGGGTCTGGTGCACCGGCTGGGGCTGACGGCGGCACAGGATCAAAACGAAATGCTCGGCCAACTGCTCGAGACCACGGAGCGCGCAGCCAGTTTAACGCGGCAGTTGCTCACCTTCAGCCGGCGTCAAGTGCTGCAACGGAAGGTGCTGCGGCTTTCGGATGTGGTGAGCAACATGAGCCGCATGTTGCAGCGTATCATTGGCGAGGACATCGCGCTCCTGGTGGATCACTCTGGCAATGTTCCAGCCATCGAGGCGGACGCGGCCATGATGGAGCAGATCGTCATGAACCTGGCGGTGAACGCGCGTGATGCCATGCCACGCGGTGGCCAGTTGACGATCACCACCGATCTGGTGGAAGTGGAGCAGGAAGATTCACGGGAAAGTTGGGTGCGCCTGCGGGTCTGCGATACTGGCTGCGGCATGCCGGTGGCGGTGAAAGCGCGCATTTTCGAGCCGTTTTATACGACCAAGGAGGTGGGCAAGGGGACAGGACTGGGCCTGGCCACGGTGTTTGGCATCGTGCAACAACACGCCGGATTCATCGACGTGGACAGCGCGGAAGGCCAGGGCACCGTGTTCACAATTCTCTTCCCGCCGACCGCGAAGCCAGCGGAGAGCAAGCCCGCGTTGCGCAACGAGCAGGCACTAAGACGCGGCCGTGGCCAGACCATCCTGCTCGTGGAGGATGAGCCGATTCTGCGCGAACTGGCCCACGCCATTCTTAAAGACGCGGGCTATAATGTGCTGGACGCCGAGGCGAGCCATGCAGCCTTCGAGGTCTGGAGCGAGCACGCCCAGAAAATTGATTTGCTCCTGACTGACATGGTTTTGCCAGGCGGCATGAGCGGCCGTGAATTGGCCTTGGAACTCCAACAACGCAAGCCCGGGCTCAAGGTGATTTATTGCACGGGCTACAGCCAGGAAATGCTGGAGTCGCAGGACGAGCCGATTCATTTCCTTCAGAAACCCTATCCGCCCGAGACCTTGATGCGGGCGGTGCATTCCTGCCTGGATGAGGCCGGGGACACTGCGGAGGTCGCCCTGGCATAAGCGGCGGGAACGGGGAAGCCGACGCTCCAACTCTCTCAGGATGGATCGACTCGTGTTCGCTTGCGCCGCAACCCCGCCTCAGGCCCGCGCCATCTCCAGCACGCGCGCCACAATCTCATCCTTCTTCACCGCCACGAGCGCGCCGCCGCGCGGTTTGAGTTCTACCTCACCATTGACCAAAGATTTCTCGCCGATGGCCACGCGAATGGGAAAACCAATCAGGTCCGCGTCCTTGAACTTCACGCCCGGACGTTCGTCGCGGTCGTCGAGAATCACGTCCAGGCCGGCCGCGCTGAGATCAGCGTAGATCTGCTCGGCCAACTTGAAGACCTCGCTGCCGGGCACGATGCCCAGCGGGGTGACGCACACGGTGTAAGGCGCGACGGACCTGGGCCAGATGATGCCGTCCTTGTCATTGCACTGCTCGATGATGGCTTGCAGCGTGCGGGTGACACCGATGCCGTAGCAGCCCATGTGGGAGAACTTGCGGGAACCATCCTCGGCCAGAAATGTCGCGTTTAACTTCTCGCTATATTTAGTGCCGAGCTTGAAGACGTGACCGACCTCGATGGCGCGGCGAATCTTCAACGGCTTGGCGCACTTGGCGCACGGTTCGCCAGCAGAGACCGTGCGGAGATCGCACCACTGCGTGACCTTGATGTCGCGTTCGATGGAAACGCTGCGCAGGTGGAAGCCGTCCTCGTTCGCGCCCGTCGTCATGTCATTCGCGCCGGACAGACGCTCGTCCGCGAGCACGGCCCATTCGTGCGGCACGTTGCGCACCGCGCCCAGGGAACCGGGCAGAGCACCCAAACTCTTGAAGTGAGCCAGGTCCGACTCGTTCTTCACATCGGCCGGACGCACTTGGACTGCTCCGGTGCGCGCCGCGAGTTTCGTTTCATTCAACTGGTCATCCCCACGAACCAGCACGAGGATCGGTTTGCTGTCAGCGATGAACACAAGCGTCTTGATCTGACGGTTGGCGGCGACGCCGTAGGGTGCCTTGCTGAGAGCTTCGATGGTGACGACGCCGGGTGTGGAAAACTTTTCGACGGCCGGTCCAAGGTCGCGGGCGGCGGTCCTGGGGATGCCGCTGGTGGCTTTCTCGATGTTCGCCGCGTAGCCGCAGGCCTCGCAATAGACCACGTCGTTCTCGCCCGTGTCGGCGGGCACCATGAACTCGTGCGAGTAGTTGCCGCCGATGACGCCGGTGTCGGCCTCGACGGGAAAGTTCTGCAAGCCGCAGCGCGTGAAGATGCGCGAGTAGGCGTCGTACATTTTCTTGTAGCTCGCCATCGCTCCCTCGTCGCTGGCGTCGAAGCTGTAGGCGTCCTTCATGATGAATTCCTTGGCGCGCATCAGCCCGAAGCGCGGGCGGATCTCGTCGCGGAACTTCACGCTCACCTGGTAGAAGTTCACCGGCATCTGGCGGTAGGAATTGATCTCGCTGGCCGCGACGGTGGTGATGACCTCCTCGGCGGTCGGACTCATCACCCACTCCTTCTTCTGGCGATCACGCACTTTGAAAAGCACCTCAGCCGCCGTCTCGTAGCGTCCGCTCTGTTTCCAGATTTCCGGCGGCTGGAGCGCGGGCATGAGCACTTCGAGCGCGCCGGCCCGGTCCATCTCCTCGCGCACGATCTTCTCGACCTTGCGGAGCGCGCGGAGACCGAGCGGCAGGAACGTGTAGAGGCCGCCGGCCAACTTGCGGATCAGCCCCGCGCGCAAGAGCAGCTTGTGCGAAGTGATCTCCGCCTCGGCGGGAGTTTCTTTGAGTGTCGGAATAAACGCTTTGGACCAACGCATAAAAATAATTTTGCCACAAAGCCGCCGAGGCACAGAACTGGAACTCTCTCTGTGTCTCCGCTCCTCTGTGGCAGACGGAACCTATTTAACGGTGTTAACCAGCGGTGCCAATCCTTGAATGCGAACCTCCAAGCGGTCGCCGCTGATGATCGGACCCACCCCGCAGGGCGTGCCGGTGAGGATTACGTCGCCCGGCAGCAGCGTCATGTTCGTGGAAATGAAACTCACCAGCTTGAAGCAGTCGAAGATGAGCTGGTTCGTATTCGAGTTCTGCCGGAGTTGCCCGTTCTGGAAAAGCTGGATGGTCAAATCGTGCGGGTCGAGTTTCGTCTCCACGTACGGTCCGAGCGGGGTGAAGGTGTCGAACGACTTCGCGCGCGCCCACTGACTCTCGCTGTTTTGTATCGTCCGGTCGCTGATATCTTCCGCCGATGTGTATCCCAGAATGTACCGCGAAGCCGCAGCAGGAGCCACGTTGCGCACCTTGCGCCCGATCACAATGGCCAGTTCCGCTTCGTAATCCGTGCGGTGAGCGGGAAAAGGAACCTCGATTTTGCCGCCATCGGGAATGAGCGAAGTGCTCGCCTTGAACCAGATGAGCGGCTCCTTGGGCAGCGGCTTGCCCGATTCGCGCGCGTGGTCGGCGTAATTCAGCCCCACCGCGATGACCTTGCTGGGCGCGACCGGCGTGAGCGTGCGTAATCCCTTGCGCGGTGTAGGTTTTTTGTCGAAAGACGGCGAGCCGAAGACATCACCTCGCACACGAAAAAGTTCTCCATCCACCACCTTGGCATGGAAAATTTCCTCACCCTTTTGGAACCGACCGATTGCTGCCATAAAGCTGAGAGCTTGTAGCAAACGCCAAAAGCCCGTCGCAAGCAGGAACTCGAAAACGGAGTGCGATCTTGCACCGGGTGGGACCGAAAGTGGTGGGCGAGACGGGGAGAAGACGGAGCGCGCCATCCCTGATCGCTGCAGGCGTGGCGCTCCAGGGGACCACCACTTTCAATCGCACCCGGCTCGTTCTTGCAAACGCGGCAGCAACGGTCCCCGAGATTGAACTGCGCGTCGGCGTCATCGCCCTGGACCACGCGCAGAATCCAGACGGTGGCGGTCGATTCATCCCTCTCCACCACTTACCCTTGCGAATACATCAGGCCAAGGTTGAATCGAGCCAGTCGGTGATTCTGAACGGCAGCTTTGGTGTACCACGCCATGTCCTGTGCCTAATCGCCGCGACCACCGGACGACAGAAAGGCGAGACATACTCGCGCCAGCGTGACCGTCAGCCCCCCTTCGACGGAGGGCGGAGATGCGTCGGATTGGTCACAGTGTTGCACGGCGTCAGAGTCCGGAGTGGCGGGATGAACGTCAGGACGAACACTGTGAGGCCAGAGCATTCCTCCTCAACCGCCGAAAATAATCGCAGTAATACATTGCTATCGGACCAAAAGTGGAGACTCTGCGGAGGTCTGTTAGGTAGCTTGTCAGTTTCACGGTCTGGTAAATCCTCAGGTGAACTCAGTTCAGTGATGATTCGAAACCCGATGGTCGGGAACAGTCTGGAAGTCGAGGTTAGCTAGAGGACATCACAACATGAGTAATAAATTGTTCGTAGGAAATCTTTCCTTCAACACCACGGAAAACGATCTTCAGGATGCGTTTGCAGCCCACGGCACCGTGCTGGAAGCTAACCTGATGATGGATCGCATGACCGGCCGCCCGCGCGGTTTCGGCTTCATCACCATGAGCACGCCCGACGAGGCCCAGAAGGCCATCGCGGCGCTGAACGGCAAGGAAGTTGACGGACGCGCCCTCACGGTCAACGTGGCCAAGCCCCGCGAAGAGCGCACGGGCGGCGGCGGCGGCGGCGGTTATGGCGGCGGTGGCGGCGGTGGCGGTCGTCGCGAAGGCGGCGGTGGCGGCGGTGGCGGCCGCGGCCGCTACTAATCTTTGGTCTTTCACGAGCGAGGCCTGGTTATGCCGGGCCTCGCTCTTTTGTTCTCTACAGCTCTGTCTCTTCATCGGTCTGCGGGACGGCGCGCTTTTTCCGCAGACCGTTCCGAATGATTCAGAATGAGCGAAACCAAAGAACAACATATCGAAGTGGAAGGCGTCGTGGCGTCCGTGCTGGCTGGCACGATGTTCCGCGTCGAACTGGAGAACAAGCACGTCGTGCTGGCCACAATCTGCGGCAAAATGCGCAAACGTTGGGTGCGCATCACCACGGGCGACCGGGTGAAGATGGAGATGTCGCCCTACGATTTGAACAAGGCGAGGATCACCTGGCGCTTACGCTGAGGAGACCAGCGAAGCCCGGCCCTTTAGACAAACGGCTTGGGCGGTGGTAGTCGGCCCCTGCCGCCGCGCCGGGGCGAATCCAGTTTGCGC
Organism: Pedosphaera sp.; assembly: GCA_031414955.1. GTDB lineage: Bacteria > Verrucomicrobiota > Verrucomicrobiia > Limisphaerales > SIBH01 > JANNGC01. Next base: position 12,229 of record JANOQV010000094.1, read on the forward strand.
ACAAGCGAGAGCGTGGAACTGGTCTTACGCAAACGTGAAGCCAGTTTGACTTTTTCCCCATCCCCAGTCAGCCGGATCATTGGAACCCCCTCGATCGAACACTCGATCAGTTTAGCCAAACGCAATTCGTTGACTCGCTCTGACGCGATGCGCGGCGTAGTCCAGTAAGTGTGAATTTCACGCAGGTAGAATCGCAACTCTCCATCGGTCATGGCCCACTCTCTGTCCGCGCTTGGAGCAACGCGAGGGTTATCATCGAATAAATTTAGGGCAAACCCCACTGAACCTGGTGGGCAGTCCACTTCGCTGTAGCCCTGATTCTTGGGCGCACGATTTTGTGTCATTCCATTTGCACTGCTCGCAGAGCCTGCGAGACTTCGCCCCTATTCGAAATCGAAGCTTGATTCCAGACGGAGGCGAGAATGATCGCCAATTGATTGAACTCCAGCCTGGGGGCGGCCATTGAGCTACCCCAGTCGTTCATTCCAGCCGCGTGAGCCGCAGCATCGCCGCAACGGAAAAATACGCGCGCGCGAAGTGCGTGTCATAGACGACAACAAGGAGCAGCTGGGTGTGCTGCCGTTGGCGGAGGCGTTGCGCCTGGCCCAGACCAAGGGACTGGACCTGATCGAGATCGCGCCCAACGCCACGCCGCCCGTGTGCCGCATCGTGGACTACGGCAAGTTCCGTTACGAAGAGTCGAAGAAGGAAAAAGACTCCCAGAAAACTTCCGGTAACAAGATGAAGGAGATTCAGCTCAGCGCGGTAATCGACCCGCATGACTTCGGGACAAAGCTCGGCCACGCCATTGAGTTTCTCTGCGCGGACATGAAGGTGCGGCTCAAGCTGCGCTTCAAAGGACGGCAGAAGGCGCACAAGGAGTTTGGCTTCCAAGTGGTGAACAAGTTCGTGACCGATCTGGCCCTTTACGCGCAGGCTGATTCACCGCCGAAGATGCTGGGTGATCGCGATCTAAACGTGGTGCTCACTCCGTTGCCTCGGGAGAAGAGGGCGCGCAATCTCGCTTCGGCGGGAACCAAGCCACCAACGGAAGCCTGAGCTGGAAAACAGTTGCGGCCGGGGCGATTTCCCCTCTCGCAGAGAGACTCGATCAGGCGAATGCCTTGGTAGAATTTGCCAAGGCCAACAGGTAGGCTCTGCCGTGCCGGAGATGCCTCGGATCATTGCTCATCAACTGCATACCCCGGCTTCGCCCAATGCAGTTTACCTCCCCGCCCGCTGCTGATGCCGCAAGTGCTTCAGGACGCCGTATCCGACCAACTTGCGGCGGCGTTCGTCCCAGAGACGAAAAGTGAAGGATCGAAGACTGGCGAGCAGGGTAATGGGCTTGACCTGCTGAAATAAAGGATCCGCATCGTGGCATCGTTCCAGATTATAGTTGGGAATGCGCGGACTGAGGTGGTGAATGTGGTGAAAACCGATGTTACCCGAGAACCACTGGAGAATTTTCGGCAACTTGTAGAAGGAACTGCCCTGCAAGGCGGCAGCAGTGAAGTCCCAGTTCTCCCCTCGTTCCCAATACACGTCCTCAAACTGATGCTGCACATAGAATAGCCAAACGCCTGCGCCACCCGCCACTCCGGCGACGATAAGGTGAATGAGCAGATACACTTTCCAGCCAAACGCCAGCGCCAGTCCGACGGACATGCCAAGGATAGCCAGGTTCATCCAGTAAACCGAATGGCGCTCGCGCCGATTCGCCTGGCTCGTGGGAAATCGCTGCCGGATGATGAACAGGAGGAGGGGCGCGATGATAAAAAGGATGATGGGGTTGCGCGCTAGGCGGTAGGAAAACTTTTTCCAGCGAGAGGCTTCCAAATACTCCTGCACGGTCAAAGTCCAGACATCGCCCGTGCCACGCTTGTCAAGATGCCCCGCGTTGGCATGGTGGATGGAATGCTCCCAGCGCCAGTGATAATAAGGCGTCAAGGTCAGCACTCCCGTAATGAAGCCGAGGATGTCATTCGCCAATCGGGACTTGAAAAATGAACCATGCCCGCAGTCGTGAAAGATGATAAAAATGCGGACGAGAAAAGCGCCGGCCAGCACCGCCAAGGGCAGTGTCAGCCACCAGGAAACAGCCAGGCTGAGATACATCAAATACCAGATTGATCCATAAGGAACGAGTGTATTGACGATCTGCCACACGGCGCGGAGAGGCGATGGCTTCTGGTACCGGGCCACGATCTCCTTCCAGACTTCGGTTCCCGGGTTCCGCGCGGCCTGGTTCAAATCATTTGTCATAAGTCATGGTGAACGATTAAGGCTCGCTGGTGACAGAACGAAAGCAAAACATTTTCGTGCGCTCCTATTACTTCACCAACGGCAAGAATTGGCTGTCCCACGCCAGGGCGGGCTAAAGCCAACATCCAGCCCGTTCTCTGCATTTCAGATTTTGCCCGCCCAAAGGGCACGCGGGCGCTGATCCCAGTCAGATGGCGGGGAAACTTGGAATCCAAATCTGCCAGGCCATTTTCCCTGCTTGTGAAATTCTTGCAGCGACTGTTTGACTGCGGGCCATTCCATGAGAGCATACGCGTCCTTGTTCGCTTCGTACGTGCAGGAACCAAACACATGTTGAAATCAAGAGTCAGTCAATCGAGTCGCGTGCCGGTTAAGACATCACGCAGGAAAGTCGGGAAAGTGGCTGCGGCGGCCAATGCCCGAACCAGTCACGGATCCGCGGGCGCGGCGGCGTCCGTGACTGCGCCCTCCAACCCGCTAGGCCGCAAGAGCGATACTCAGGCCGCCCGAGAGACGCTGATCTCAGACAAAGTTCGGGAACTGCTGGTCATCGCCAAGGAACAAGGACACCTGACGAGCGATGACATCGATGAAGCGCTGGTGGATTCCGAAGTCTCTCCGGAAATCCTGGAACAGATCTACGCCAAGCTGAACAACCTCGAAGTCCGGATCGTGGATCAAGACGAGGCCGACGGTGTGAAGCAACCCGAAGCCGAGGAAGCTGAAGAGGCGGCCAAAGTTCCGTTCGACGGACTGGATGATCCGGTTCGCGTCTACATGCGCCAGATGAGCAAAGTGCCGCTGCTGACCCGCGAGCAGGAAGTGGCCATTTGCAAACGCATCGAGGAAGCTGAACTGGAACGGAAAGGAATCCTTTACCGGCTCGGTTTCGCCGCCAAGGAACACATCGCCCTCGCGGAAAAGCTGATGGCCGATCCGCCCCGCGAACGTTTTGACCGCGTAATTGAAGACAGCCGATCCGAGGATCGCGAGACCCATTTGAAGACGCTGCGCACTCTGGTGAAAAAAGTGCGCGTGCTGGATGAACAGGCGGACGCGAAGTACGAACAATGGAAGGCGGCCCCGTCTGCCGCCGCCAAGGCCAAGCGCTGGATTGAGTTTCGCGAACTGGATCAGAAACTCCAGAAGTTCTACCCGAAATACCATTACAAGCCCTGCGTGCTGGACGACATGATGCTCGTGGCCCGCAACGTTCACGACCAACTGGTCAACAGCCGTCGCCTGGCCGCCAGCCTGGCGGCCCATCGCAAAGGCAAGGACGCCCATTCGCTCTCCGGGGCCGAGGAGCAAAAAATTCATGCGCTCGAAACTTTGGTGCGCCTGCCCGGCGATGAGTATCTTCAGGCCCACAAGGAACTAATCCGCTGCGAAAACGTCATCGACCGTACCCGCAAGGACATGGCCGAAGCCAATCTGCGCCTCGTCATTTCCATCGCCAAAAAATACATCAACCGCGGCTTGCCTTTCCTGGATCTGATCCAGGAAGGCAACATCGGCCTCATGCGTGGCGTGGAAAAATTCGAGTATCGCCGCGGCTACAAATTCTCCACTTACGCGACCTGGTGGATCCGCCAGGGCATCACTCGGGCCATCGCTGATCAGGCCCGCACCATCCGCATCCCAGTCCACATGATCGAAGTCTTCGGCAAGCTGATGCGCGTGCAGAAGGAGCTGTTTCAGACCTTTGGCCGCGACGCCACCACCGAAGAACTGGCCGAGGAGTTGAACATGCCGGCGGATCGCGTGCGCGCGATCCTGAAGATGATTCAAAGCCCCATCTCGATGCAGGCGGCTGTCGGCGACGACGACGCCTGCTTCGGCGATTTCATCGAGGACCATCAGGCGGAAAGCCCTTCGGACCTGACCGCCAGCAGCCTGTTGAAAGGCAAGCTGACCGAGGTATTGAAGACACTCACCGAGCGCGAACGCCACATCCTGGAGCAGCGCTTCGGGTTGGTGGACGGCTGCCGCCGTACCCTTGAAGAAGTGGGCGCGCAATACAAAGTGACCCGCGAGCGCATTCGGCAGATCGAAGCCAAAGCACTCCGCAAGCTGCGCCATCCGACGCGTTCGTGCCACTTGAAGGGTTTCCTCGATGTGCCCGAGGTCTTGATCGCGGCTTGAACCCTTTCGCCCGCGCGGATCGCAAAACCAAATGAGCAACGTCATCTACAAGGAAGTCCGGGCCGGCAGCACCTCGGCCTGGCGGCAGACGGCCGAGGACCACGCCGCCCAGGGCACCAGCTTTGTGGTGCGGCCATTCCGCAAGGAATTGCACTGGCCCTTCCTCGAGGAGTTGCGTAATCGCTTCCAACTCGAAGTCCGGTTCAATGCCCTGGAGCGCTCGGCGTATTTCGACGCGCCGCGTCCAGGCTGAGGGAAAGATTTGCTGCGGCGGCAGTAAATCCTTGCGCAATGGTTTTCGGGAACCGGAAACTCCTCCACTCTATATGGCCGCCAAGTCGATTCCAAAAAACGGGCGCACTCCTTCGAGGACCCAATCCTCGAACGCTGCGCCCCGCGCCGCCCGCGCTTCCACCGGCACCGAGTTGAGGGCAAAGCCCAACTCGGAATCCAAAGCCGCCAAACTCGACCCGGCTCCGTCTGTCCCGCGCAACCTGACCGCTGCCGACGCTCCGCCGCAACCGGAGCGCACCCGCTACGACGGCGACAGCGCCATCCGGCTTTACCTCCGCGAGATCGGGCAAGTGGCGCTGCTCACCATCGAGCAGGAAAACGACCTGGCGGCGCGCATCAAGAAGGGCGACAAGAAGGCCCGCGAGCACATGATCAAGGCCAACCTGCGCCTGGTCGTGAAAATCGCCCACGACTACGAAGGCTTCGGCCTGCCGCTGCTCGATTTGATCAGCGAAGGCAACATCGGCCTGATGAAAGCGGTCGAGCGTTTCGACCCGGCCAAGGGCGGCAAGCTTTCCACCTACGGTTCGTGGTGGATCAAGCAATCCATCAAGCGCGCCCTGGCCAACCAGTCCAAGACCATCCGCCTGCCCGTGCATCTCGTGGACAAGATTTCCAAGATGCGGCGCGTGGCCATGAAGCTGCAGGAGGAGTTTGGTCGCGAGCCGACCGACGAAGAACTGGCCGAGGAGATGGGCATGTCGCCCTCCCGCGTCGCCCAGATGCGCACCGCCGCCATTCGCCCGGCCTCTCTGGACGCGCCGATCGGCGACGACGACTCGAACAGCTTCTCCGAGGTCATCAAGGATGAGAATGCCGCCACCCCCTACCAGAAGCTGGAGGACAAGACCGTAACCAACATGCTTCAGGAAATGGTCACAACGCTCGACCAGCGCGAGGCCACCATCCTGCGCTACCGCTTCGGCCTGGACGGCGGCAATGAAAAGACCCTCGAGGAAGTGGGCCAGAAATTCGGCGTCACCCGCGAACGCGTGCGGCAGATTCAAAATATCGCCCTCAAGCGCCTGCGCAAAATGATCGAGAAGCTCGAAGCCCGGAAGAAATAGTTCACCCCGCCATGAGCCAAGCACCCGCGTCCGCCTCAACCCTGGAACAGGCCATCCGCAACATCCCCGACTTCCCCAAGCCGGGCATTCAGTTCAAGGACATCACCCCTTTGCTGGGCGACGCCAAACTCTTCGCCGCCAGCATCGACCTGCTCACCGCGAGCTTCAAACCGGGCGAGGTGGACTTCGTGGTCGGCATCGACGCGCGCGGTTTCATCTTCGCCGGCGCGGCCGCGATCAAGTGGGGCGCGGGTTTCGTGCCCGTGCGCAAGCAAGGCAAGCTCCCCTTCGACACCCACGAAGAATGCTACCAACTGGAGTACGGCTCCAATGTGCTGGCCATTCACACTGACGCCATCAAGCCGGGCAGCCGCGTCGTGCTGGTCGATGATCTACTCGCCACTGGCGGGACGGCGGGGGCCGCAGCCAGCTTGATCAAGAAAGTCGGCGGCCATCTGCTCGAGGTGAGTTTTCTGATCGAACTTTCTTTCCTCAAAGGACGCGAGAAGCTCAACGGCTTCCCGGTGCGCTCTATCGTGCGTTACTGACAACGTACCGCCGGCCCCGGAGCGCGGAAGATTTGTCCGCCCGATCTGTTGGTTGCGCAGTTCCGCAGTGACTCTGCCACTCGGGGGCGATTCAACGTGGCGGGCCAGACGGCGAGAAGACAGAGTGCGCCATTCCTGGTCGCCCCTGCGGCGTTCGAATGGCCCGCCACGTTCCATCGTACCAACGGCCACTCCTCAACTTGCCACCCTCATCCTTCCACCTCTAACCTCCGCCCGTGGCCGCGCTCCAATCGATCGACATCGCCGTGTTTCGCTTCATCAACGGAACGCTGTCGAACGCCTTCTTTGACTGGCTGATGCCCATCCTGGCCGGAGGCGATTGGTTTCTTCCCCTGGTCCTGCTCCTGGCTGGGTTTTGGATCTGGAAGGGCGGATCGCGCGCCCGGCTTTGTGCCTTGATGCTCGCCATCGTGATTCCGATCGGCGACGGCTGGATCACCAACACGATCAAGAAAGCCGTCGCGCGCCCGCGACCCTGCCGGATGGTCGGCGACGTCAGACTCCCCATGAAGCAGGCCCAACCGCGCGCCGGGGAAGAGAACGAGTTCCGCCGCAGCGGCTGCACTTCAACCGGCAGCATGCCCTCGGGCCACACCACCAACTGGTTTGCCGCCACCATGGTCGTCTGGATTTTTTATCGCCGCGCCTGGCGCGTCATGCTGCCGATGGCGGCCGCAGTCGGCTTCTCGCGCATCTACAATGGCGTCCATTACCCGGCGGATGTGCTGGCGGGCGCGATCATCGGCTCGGGCTACGGGCTGGCCTTGAGCATCGGGGTCAATGCCTTCTGGCGGCGGGCCGTCGTCCCGTTCTTCCCGCGCTGGTGCGGCCCCCTGCCCTCCCTGTTGCCCTCCTCGGAGCAAGCACCGGAATTGGAAGGAGCCATGCCTGCGGCAGAAATTCACTGGCTGCGGCTGGGCTTGCTGCTCATCGGCGGTGTCCTTATCGCGCGACTGTGGCACGCCGGCAGCGACCGCACCGACCTGAGTGCCGACGAGGCTTTTCGCTGGCTGTGGTCCACCCAACTCAACTTCGGCAACTGGTTCCACGCCCCACTCGGCATCTGGCTGCAATGGCTCGGCCAGAAAGTGTTCGGCCCGCACGAGTTTGCCGTACGCTTTCTGCCACCCATCTACCTGGCCGTGGCCAGCCTGGCAGCGCAGCGTTTCTTCATGCGCGAGGTCAGCGCACGCGCGGGCTTCTGGCTCGTGGTCATCCTCCAACTCACGCCGCTGCTCACCGCCGGTTCGTCGCTGGCCGGTGCGGATGCGCTGCTCGTTTTGTTCTGCACGCTCTCCATGTTCGCCGGATGGCGCGCGCTGGGTCCGCAAGGAACCCTCAGAGACTGGGGGTTGCTCGGACTCTGGATGGGACTGGCCTACTTCACCAACGTCGCCGGCATTATCCTCCCGTTCTCGTGGGTGACATTTTTTTCGATCTGGAAACTGGCGAACATTCATCAGCACGGCTCAGGCCCGGCCAGGATGGAGTTGGTGTTAATCTCTTTTGTCACATTCGGCGGCTGGTTTCTCAGTGATTGGAACACGGTTGTTGGCCAGGCGACCGGCTTCAACCTTGGGCCGAGCTGGCGCACCCGCTTCGACACTCCGTGGGAATTCCTGGGCCTGAGCGCGGCTCTCGTGAATCCAATTCTTCTGGCTGGCATGGTCTGGGCCGCGGTCGCCTTCTGGAAGGATGAGAAGCACAACTTGCTGCCACGCCTCTTCTTCGTCCTGGGCGCACCGTTACTGCTCGGCTGCACGCTGTTTTTCCTGCCCGCGCAGTTGCGGCTCAACTGGATAGCCATCTCGGTCATCCCGCTCTCCTGCCTGCTGGTGGTCTTCTGGCGCCGGCAATTCGACCGCAGCCCGCGCCTCGTCTCCCTCGGCCTCGCCACAGGGTTGGTTTGGGGCCTGGCCAGCACGGCGCTCTTGCACGAGTCCAGCCTGACGAAAACTTTCACCGGCTCCCGGCTGCCCCCGCAGTTTGATCCGCTGCAACGCGTGCGCGGCTGGACGGCCATGGGCCGCGCCGTCAGCTTCGAGCGCAACAAGTTGATGTCCAACGGCCCGCCGGTGTTCGTCATCGGCGACAACCTCGGCACGGCCAGCCTGCTCACTTTCTACCTGCCGCGGGCGCGGACGAACACCGCGACTCCCATTGTTTACTGTCGCGAACCAGCGCTTTCGGACGGGCCAGACGTGACTTGGCCCGCCTACTCGAAGGCCCGCACCGGCCAGAATGCCATTTACGTGCAGGACTCCATGCAGCCAGCCCTCGCGCCGCCGGAGCTCGCCCGACAATTCGCCTCCGTGACAAATCTGGGGACGATCCTCATCCACCATCGCGGCCGGCCCCTGCGCCACATGCGCCTCTTCGAGTGCCGCAACTTGCTGCCGTGACCCGCCACGCCTCGCAACAGATCGTTCTCCCCGTCCGCGATTACGATCTCGCCGCCACGCTCGCTTCCGGCCAGGCCTTCCGCTGGCGCGAACACACTGGCGAAGGGGCCAGCCTCAGCGCGACCGGAGCCACCTGGACGGGCATTGTCGCCGGTCGCTGGGTGCGACTGAGGCAGACGAAGCAAGGCATCGCCGCCGAAACCGCCGCCCCCACCGCCGACTGGTCGTGGCTGGAAAACTATCTCCAAACTGAAATCGATCTCGCGTCGGTGCTGGCGGGCTTTCCGGATGACGAACCCATGCGCGCCGCCGTAGCCGCCTGCCGCGGTCTGCGCCTGCTCCGGCAGGAACCCTGGGAATGCCTCGCCTCCTTCATCCTCTCCTCCACGAAGCAGATTGTGCAGATCCAGCAGATCGTCGCCCTGCTCGGCCAACGCTTCGGAGAATCCGTGCCCGGGCCAGCGCACCACGAACCCTGTTTCTCCTTCCCCACCGCCACGCGGCTCGCGCACTGCACCGAGTCTGAGCTGCGCGAATGCAAGATGGGTTTCCGCGCACCCAACCTGCTTCGATCCGCGCTAATGATCGAAGCCGGTGAAGTGAACCTGGCGCAGTTGGGCAAGCTCCCGGTGGACGAGGCCCGGGCGGAACTGATCAAGCTGCCCGGCGTGGGGCCAAAGATCGCCAACTGCGTGCTCCTCTTCGCCTATGGTTTTCCCGAGGCGTTCCCCGTGGACGTGTGGGTGTTGAAGGCGCTGCGCGAGTTGTATTTCCCCAAACGCCGGGTCGGCGAAAAGCGCCTCGCCCGCTTCGTCGCCTCGCACTTCGGCCCTCACGCCGGGTACGCCCAGCAGTACCTGTTTCACTACATGCGAACGCGCCCGAAACAACCGGCGAGCGAGCCTGCAGGCGACAGTGAAAGGCCAGCCCGCGCTCGACTCCGTTGACGCCAGCCCAGGGTGCCATCGCCTCCGTGACGGCGGGCGTAGTTGCCCCACATCCGCGTCTTGACTCGTCCTTCCCCGCCGCTAACTTCGCGCCCTTATGAAACTCATTTTGCATTCCCTCCTGACTGCGGGTTTGTGCGCGACGCTGTTCGCGGCGGATGAAAAGCCCGCCGCTCAATTCAAGGACAGCCGCGACAAGACCAGCTACAGCCTCGGCGTCAACATCGGCAACAGCATGAAGACCCAGGGCGCGGACCTCAACGTGGACGAGGTCGCCAACGGCCTGCGCGATTCCCTCGGCGGCAAACCCAAGCTCGACGAGAAAGAAGTCCGCGAAGTCCTGACCGCCTGGCAGACCGAGCTTCGCGCCAAGATGATGGAAAAGCGCAAGACCGAGGGCGACGTGAACAAGAAAGCCGGCGAAGCCTGGCTGGCGGCCAACGCCCAAAAGCCCGGCATCAAAACCATGCCCGACGGCCTGCAATACAAAGTGCTCGTGTCGGGCAAAGGACCGCAGCCCAAGCCGGGCGACACCGTTTCGGCCCATTACAAAGGCACGCTGACCGACGGCACCGAATTCGACAGCTCCTACAGCCGCGGCAAGCCGCTCACCATCGGCGTGATGAACGTCGTCCCGGGCTGGCAGGAGGCGCTGACCAACATGCACGTCGGCGACAAGTGGGAGCTCTACATCCCAAGCCAGCTCGGCTACGGCGAACGCGGCTCGCCGCCGAAGATCGGCGCGAACGCCACGCTGGTGTTTGAGATGGAACTGCTCGGCATCGAACCGCCGCAAGCGGCGGCGACCCCGGCCTTCCCCTCGCTCAATGGTGGCGCTCCCGGTGCCGCGCCGCAGATCAAAGTACAGCAGGCTCCCGGCGCGGGCGGTTCGCAGCGGATTCAAGTTCAACCGGCACCGGGCGCTGGAGGGCAGCAGCAAATCCAAGTGCAGCCGGTGAAGAAGTAGTCTTCAGTCCGACACGAACGAGGGCACGAAGTGTTCAAGGCGGCGTGATTTCACGCCGCCTTTTTTCGTTTCCGTGAAGACATGGCGGCGGCCCGTTGGCGAAGTTGGACACGTTCGCGCGCGGCGCGTTAGGCTGCGCCGCGTGCGCAAGTTCTCGTTCAAACATTTCGCGGTTATTCTCGCTCTAGCCCTGGCCGGCTGCGGCGACCAGCGTCCGTCATCGCCTTCCACCGGCGGGTATGGACCACTGACTGCGGAGCCATCGAAGTCCATCGTGCGGGCGCGGCCGGATAACTCCGCCACCGAACCCTGGACCAACGCGGGCCTGACCGTGATTCAAACCGAGCTTAGTCCGGCCACGCTGTATCACTCGTCCTCGAAGACGCTCTCTTTTTTCGCCAACATGATGGAGACCGGCATCGGCGGACCTACCTTCGCGGCGATTTCCACCGAGCAGGGGCCGAAGATTTTCAAACCCGGCGAGGCGATTGCGCCGTCGCGCCTGCGCGAATCATGGTTCGTGGTCTGGTGGTCGGGCGCAACCAACTGGACGAACTGGGATTCGCCGTGGTTCCTGACCTTGCAGCACCGGCCCGAGATGATTCGCTTCGACACCAACGGGTTGCATTTCACCTTCACCAACGAGGCGGGCTACGCGGCGCTGATGCCCATGTACGGTTACTACAAGCCGCTGCCACTCGCACTGGAGAAGCACCCGTTCTATACGCTCAAGGAAAAAAAGAAGCGCGTGCTCACTTGGGAATGGCACAAGGCGCTGCCCGCCGATCCGCTGGCCCGCGCCCGCTACTGGGCCTGCGCGCTGCGCGAGTTTCCGATTTATTGCGAGGACAGCTTCAGCGTGGATCGCGCGCACGACAGCGTGACCTTCCGGCAATCGTTCCGCTGGCTTTCGTGGAACGACGATTGGAACACGAAGCACCTGAAGCTCGCCCCGGTCAGCCCGGTGCTGGCCCATGCCTGGCGCGAGGGTTTCCCGGCCAAGTTTTCCAAGGAGCCCTTCGACATGGAAATCTTTACGCCTTACGGACCGTATTACGGTGTGCAGGGAGCGGACTCCTACGACGTGACCCTGCCGGTGCTGCGCTACGTGAACGAAACGGAAGTGGTGGAAACGAAACTGACCAATTCACATCCGACCGTGGCGGCGGCGCTGGAAAAACTGCGGCAGACGGCGCGCGGGGATTTCCTCACGCCCGACAGGGCAAATCCCGGACTTCACTCCGCCTCGTTGGCCAGGGCTTTGCCCTTCATGGATGAAACCACACGCAGCAATACTGCTCTCAGTCTGAGGAAATATTTTCGCGAGGATGTGCTGACCACGGCGCCCAGTTCGCTGCCCAAGGCTTCTCTGGAATCCATCTGGGCCTACGCGCATTTCACCGGCGACTGGGATTTGATCCGCGAGCGCTGGCCGCTCATCAAGACGCTGTTCGCTCCGCCCGCGCAGACGCGCTGGGCCGGATTCGGCGGCGACGAAATCACCGGCTTGGGCGACAAAACTGCGCCTTGCCTCGCGATGGCCCGACTGGCTTGGAAAGCAGGCGACATCGACGAATACAACTTCGCCTGCCAGAGGTTCGCGCGGGAACTGGTGCAGCAGTGGCTCCAGTTGCGCGGGACGAAATACTTTCGCGACCACCAGCCGTGGCACTCGCTGGAAGCGATGGACGGCGAGGTTTATCCCAACCAGCTCCGGAGCGATGGAAATGGCTGGCAAATCGACGGACCGAATTACCCGATGCAAACCGGCGAACGCCAGTTCACCAATCGTTGGGCACGATTCCAAGACGCGGATGTCGGGCGCTTCCTCCGCGAGCATCTCGCGCCGGAAGTGAAGATTGAACTGGACCGACTGCAAGCGCGCGGACCCGCGCCGCGCCGTTGGCAAAGCGACCAAACGCCGTCCTTGACGCAACTGCGCTCGCTCCTGCTGAACGAAACTCCGGCTGAACTGGCGCGCGTGGCCACGCCGGATCAGTTCACCGGCCTGCCTTCGGGCGTGATGGCCAGTTGTCTCGCGGTGCTCCGCGCCAGTCATGTGCCTCGCCACGAGCGGCTGATCCCCGGCGGTGCGCCATCGCCGTTCGTGGCTGGAGCCGAGCGCTCGGTGCCCGGTCCCAATCCTCATCTCGTGCAACTCTTCGTGACCGAGCGCCACGAGCCAGGCACGCCATCCGCCACGCCGCTCTGGCCGCGCTTGGTCTGGCGGGAGTGGAAGACTCCCACTGGAATGGATTGGAATTTCGGCCAGGTCATGGATTCCACGAATGCCCCGACCCGCTCCGAGTCCACCGCGCTGAACTGGAATACGCGGGTCATCAGCATTCACGCTCGGTGAAAAGACGCAACCCAAGGGGCGTGTGGCTCAAACGACTGCACCGCTGCCGGCGCGCGGGTTTTCAACCCGCAGCAACACTCGACCTGGGAACACGCCAATGATTTCATCGCACATTCTGACCAAGCTGGCCTGCTGCAGGTTAAAAACCCGCGCGCCGTTGATTTGGGCAACACGCCCAGTGGGTGCGCCCTCCACAGCACGCCGCCGCCCATAAACTTTGAATAGCGGAACGCTGCGGCCCAGTCCACTCTTGCGCCCGTTTCTCCGGGAACAGGAATTCATTGATGAGAGTTTTTTTTACATTGCTGGTTGTCGTCGGACTCAGTGTCGTCGGCTTTTTTGTCTGGCAACAGTGGGAGCGTCGGCAGGCTGAAGCGCCGGAGGCCAAATCCATTTCCACCGCCACGGTCGAGGCGCGCGACATCAGCTTTGCCGTCAACGCCGCAGGCGAGATCGGCCCGGCTGATCAAGTGTCGGTGCGCCCGGAGATCAACGGCAAGATCGCGGAGCTGCCGGTGGATATCGGCGACCAGTTGAAGAAGGGACAATTGCTTTGCCGGCTCGATGACACGGATTTGCAGTCGGAAAAGGAATCTCAACTGAGCCAGATCGCGGGCGCGAAGTTGCAGATCGAGGCGGCGGCTCTCCAGGGGGCCAAGACCGAGCGCGAGTTCAAACGCCATCAGCAGCTCTACGACGCGAAGCTCGTCGCTCAGGACATTTTCGATAACACGCGCACCGATCACGAAGTGGCCCTGAATGCGCTCGCTCTCTCGAAGAACGCCCTGGAGCGCGCGGAGAAGTCGCTCAAGCAGGTCATGGACAAACTGGCCAAGACGCACCTCGAAGCGCCGTTTGACTGCACCGTGCTCACGCGGCCAGTCTCGCTGGGGCAAACCGTTTCCGGCTCGGGCGGTTTCAACTCCGGCACGGAGATCATGAGCATCGCCAACTTGAATGACATGATCATCACGGCCCACATCAACCAAGCCGACGTGACGCGCATGAAGACGGGCCAACCGGTGGACGTGCAAGTGGAGTCGGTGCCCGGCCTGCGCATGAAAGGCTCCGTGGAACGCATCGCGCCCCAGGCCGTGATCAAGAACGGCATCAAGGGCTTCTCCGCGCGCATCGCCATCAAGAACCTCGATCCGCGCATCCGGCCAGGCATGACCTCCATCCTGAGCATTCCTGTCGCCAGCGTGGAGAACGCGATCTCGGTGCCGCTCTCGGCTGTGTTCACGGAGAAGGGTGAGCGGTTTGTTTATGCGCGAGACGGCGAAATGTTTGAGCGTCGTCCCGTCCAAATCGGGATCAGCGACTATTCCTTCGCCGAGGTGCAGCGAGGTTTAAACGATGGCGAAGTGGTGGCCCTGGAGACACCGCGCGATCTAAAACCGGTGAAACCCGCCCAAGCCGCCTCCACCAATGCCACCACCGGCGTGGCCCAACCCGCCACCTCCACCCCGACCGGAGGGAGGAAGGCCGTGCTGTGAAAATGACGAAGGACGAATTCCCAATGACGAAGGAAGCTCCGGACTCAATCCGGCGATGGACCAGGCTCCTCGTTCGTCGTTCGTCATTCGTCATTCGTCATTCCTGAAATGCCCCTGGTCGAACTCCGCAACGTCAGCAAGATTTACCACCTCGGCGGCGAGGAAATCCGCGCCCTCGACGACGTGTCGCTCGACATCGAAGGCGGCGAGTTCATCTCCATCATCGGGCCGTCCGGCAGCGGCAAATCGACCTTGATGCACATCCTCGGCTGTCTTGATTCGCCGACCAAGGGGACGATTAAGCTCGATGGGAAAATGATTCACGACTCATCCGCCTCCGAACTGGCCCGGGTGCGGAACCAGAAGATCGGCTTTGTGTTCCAGTTCTTCAACCTGCTGCCCAAGTTGAATGTGTTGCAGAATGTGGAACTGCCCATGATCTACAGCGGCACCGGTGCGCGCGAACGCCGGGAGCGGGCCATGCAGGCGCTCAAGTTGGTGGACCTGGAGAATCGCAGCAAGCACCGCCCCAGTCAGCTTTCCGGGGGACAGCAGCAGCGCGTGGCCATCGCCCGCGCGCTGGTCAACGAGCCGAAGATTATTTTCGCCGATGAGCCGACGGGCAACCTGGACTCCCACACCGGCGAAGCCATTCTCACTTTGTTCCGCACGCTCAGCGAGCAGGGACGCACCATCGCCCTGGTCACGCACGATCCTGAGATTGCGGCGGTCACGCCACGCCGGATCGAGATTCGCGACGGGAAGATTGCCCAGCAGGTGGATGCGAAGCTGGCGGGGCTGGATCGCGCGCCGATGGCGGCCAGCACCTCGTTGCCAGCATAATGAAGGCGCGAAGCACCAAGGTCCAAGCTCCAAGCTCCAGGGAAACATCAAGCTCCAAGCTCCAAGGTGCTTTTGAACGATGGCCTGCCCGCGACTTGATGTTTGGTATTTGGTGCTTCACTGGATCTTGGGTCTTGGATCTTGGATCTTTTCCCCGATGAACTTCCTCAACTCCATCACCATCGGCTTCAAGGAAATCTGGTCTCACAAGTTCCGTTCGCTGCTGACCGTGCTGGGCATCATCCTCGGCGTGGCTTCGCTCGTCGCCATGTCAGCCCTGGTCAAGGGCATGGAGAACGGGCTGCGCGCCGCACTCATCGAGATCGGCGGCGTGGAGAAGGTCCGCATCGAGGAGCAGGAGATTCCCCAAGACCAGTTGCATCTCGCGGATCAGGCCGTCGGCAACACCATTAATGACGTTTATGCGCTCCAGCAAAGCGCGCCGCTGGTGAAGTCGATCAACCCCGAGATGCGCCTGCGCAATGCGGTCATCACGCGCGGCGGCAAGGTGTTTCAGTCTTGGAATTTCGTCGGCACCTGGGCCAATGCCCTCGAGATGAACCAGCACAGCATCGAGCATGGACGCATGTTCAACCAGGTGGACGAGGACAACGCTTCCAGCGTCTGCGTGGTCGGCACCTTGTTGCGCGACGAATTGTTCGGCTCTCCCACCGAGGTGGGTCGCGAGATCAACCCGGTCGGCGAAATCGTGACCATCAATGGCATGCCCTTCACCATCATCGGCATGTTCAAGCACTACGAGAGCGAGATGGATCGCAAGCTGCGCGAGGTGGAGAAGGACAAGCCTCAGCAAGAAACCGGACCGACCCGCAGCCGCGGCTGGGGCAGTCGCGGCAGCGGCATGGGTGGCTTCGTTTATCGCTTCAAGAACATGACCGTCTATATTCCGCTGCAAACCATGTGGGTCAAGTTTCGCTCCGCCAGCGGCACCAACAACACGCCCGATCCCCGGCTCTCCAGCTTGTGGATCAAAGTGCAGGACGTGGACCATTTGGATCAGGCGCTGGAACAATCCCGCAATGTGATGCTCCAGACGCATCGCGGCGTGGAGGACTTCGCCTTTCGCACCCAGGAGGATTGGGCGGATCAGATCACCGGCTCCATCCAGAATGCCCGGTTGAGTGGTGGTATCATCGCCGCCATCAGCCTGCTCGTGGGTGGCATCGGCATCATGAACATCATGCTGGCCAGCATCACCGAGCGGGTGCGAGAGATCGGCATTCGCAAGGCCATCGGAGCCACGGACGCGGGCGTGTTCATCCAGATCGTGGTCGAGAGCATGGTCATCGCGCTGCTCGGGGGTGTGGCGGGATTACTGGCCTCCTCCGCGCTCGTTCACTTGCTGGTGATCCTGTCGCCGACCGAGAACACACCCGTGATCACGGTGAACGCGATGGTCCTGGCCTTCCTCTCCAGCGCGGCGATTGGCGTGCTGGCCGGAGTGCTGCCCGCGATCAAGGCGGCGCGGTTAAGCCCCATCCAGGCTTTGCGCTACGATTGAGGTGCCAGCCGGATCAAGTCCTGGCCAGGCCGTCCGGGCACGAAGGGCGTGTGCTTTTTCTCGTCAGGTCCAGCCGGGCTGCCTAGCCTTACGGCGTGTTGACGGATCGCCCTTGGAATGCAGATGCGCTGCTGCGCCTGCTGATGCTCGGATCTCTGGGCCTCGGCGTGGGCCTGCTCGCGCTGATGGCGATGGACGGGGTGATGCGAGAACGGCTGTCCCCCAATGACCTCGAGTTTTTCAAGCAGGCGGGCGGGTTCCTTTCGATTCAAGGACTGGGGTTGGTTTGGATTTACCTCTTCCTGTGCGAGCACGACCTCCGCGCGGGCGCGGCATTTGGATTCTCCCGCGCGCCTCTCCGCAGCCTGGCGACGGCATTCCTGGCCATGCTGGTGGCGTTTCCATTGATCGCGCTGCTCATGCACGGCTGTGCGGCCCTGATGCAATGGCTGTTCAACATCGTGCCGCCGGAACAGGTGACGGTCGGTTTCTTGAAGAGCCACCCACCGCTCTGGCAGACGCTGGGTCTCGGATTTGTGGCCGTGGTCCTGGCACCGGTGGCGGAAGAGATGCTGTTTCGCGGCATTCTTTACCCCTTCATCAAGCAACGGGGCTATCCACGAACGGCGCTGTGGGGCACGGCCATCCTCTTTGGGGTCATTCATTTCAATCTCGGCGCGCTCGTGCCGCTCGTCGTCCTCGCGCTGGTCTGGACGTGGCTTTACGAACGCACGCAGAACCTGCTCGCACCCATCGTCGCTCACGTCCTCTTCAACGCGGTGAATTTCATCCTGCTGACGGCCGACCTGCCGGAGTGGCTGGAACAACTGATCAAGAAATGAACGAAGTGGAACTCATCGCCCGGCTCCTGCCCAAGCTGGCGTGCAACGATTCGGTGGTGGTCGCGGCCGGAGACGATTGCGCCGTGCTCGATCTGGGCGCAGGTGAGCATCTGCTCTTCAAGGCCGACGCCGTGGTGGAAGGCATCCATTTCACGCCGGAAACCCCTCCGGAAAAGATCGGACGCAAGGCTTTGGCTCGCGGCCTGAGCGACATCGCGGCGATGGGAGGCAAAGCCACGGCGGCGTTGGTGACGCTGGCGCTGCCGAAAGATTTTGACGTGGAACGCGTGGAGAAAATCTACGCCGGGCTAAACCGACTGGCGGCGGAGCATGGCGTCGCCATCGTCGGCGGAGAAACAACGACCAACCCGGAGCGCATGCTGATCTCGATTGCGTTGCTCGGCACGGTGGCGAAAGGCCGGGCGCTGCTGCGATCGGGCGCGCAGGCAGGCGACGCGCTCTTCGTGACGGGAGAATTGGGCGGTTCACTGCAAGGCCGGCATCTGGACTTCGAACCGCGCCTGGCCGAGGCGCGCTGGTTGGCCGAACATTTCACCATCCACGCCATGATTGACTTGAGCGACGGGCTGGCCAGCGATTTGCGGCACATTCTCCACGCCAGCCAGGTAGGCGCGGATCTGCTGGCGCGCTCCCTGCCCATCAGCCGCGCCGCGAGACTGGCCGCGCGCGCGGCAGTTCCGGCCAAGCCCCCTCTGCTCGCAGCCCTGACGGATGGCGAAGATTTCGAACTATTGTTTACCGTGGCGAGCCAGGACGCGGTCAGCTTGCTGGACGCCTGGAAGGAGCGGTTCCCCGCCCTGCCCTTGTCGTGCATCGGCAAGATCACCGCGCAACCCGGGCTGCGTCTGCGCGACGAGGACGGCGTGCGAACCTTGAATGTTCATGGCTACACTCATTTCGAAAAGCCCTGAGGAGACGCTCGCGCTCGGCGAGGCCTGGGGACGCGAAGCCCAACGCGGCTGGGTCATCGGGTTGAGCGGTGATCTGGGCGCGGGGAAAACGCAATTGGTGAAAGGACTGGCCCGCGGGCTGGGTTCCACGGCGCGCGCCCACTCGCCCACCTTCGCGCTGCTCAACGAATACGGCGGCGGGCGGTTGCCGCTTTTTCATCTCGACCTCTATCGCCTGAACCATCGTGAAGATGTCTTCTCCGCCGGCTTGGAGGAATACTTGTTGAACCCGGAGGGCGTGACGGTCGTGGAGTGGATTGAACGGTGGATGCCAGAGGTCGAATGTCCAATGTCCAATGTCCGGGGTCTGAGGAATATCACGCGCATGGTTTGGTTCGAGACGGCGGGCGAAATGGAGCGGCGCATTACTTATGAAGATTCTGGCGCTTGAATTTTCCTCCCCGCGCCGCTCGGTGGCGGTGGCGGTGGACGGCGTGGTGCGAGGCGCGAGCAGCGAACCGGGCGGCCGCACCACACACCCTTTCGCCATGATCGAGGCCGCGCTGGCCCAGGCCGGATTGGATCGTGG
This sequence comes from Pedosphaera sp., assembly GCA_031414955.1. GTDB lineage: Bacteria > Verrucomicrobiota > Verrucomicrobiia > Limisphaerales > SIBH01 > JANNGC01. The sequence continues at coordinate 31,447 of JANOQV010000094.1, forward strand.
GCAGATCGAATGCCTCGCCGTTGGACTGGGGCCGGGCAGCTACGCGGGCGTCCGTATCGCCATCGCCATCGCGCAAGGCTGGCAACTTGCGCGCGGAACCAAGTTGCTCGGTCTGAGCAGCGCGGAAGTGGTGGCAGCCCGCGCTGCCCAAACCGGACTCACCGAAGTCCGCGTCGGACTGGACGCGCAGCGCCAGGAACTCTTCGCGGCCCGCTACGATGTGTCGAACCCTGTTCAGCCGCGACTGATCGAGCCGTTTCAAATCTGCCCGCCTTCCGAGACCGGGGTGGTCTTGCGGATGGATCTCTTGACGTCATCGCCGGACGGCCAGAGCCGTTCCTGGATTCCGGACGCCGAAATGCTGTCCGTGCTGGCGACCCACCGGATGGACTTTGTTCAAGGCTCAACCCTGGAACCGATCTACTTACGCAAAGCGGAATTCGTCAAAGCCCCGCCGTCCAATTTCCACGCCGGCTGAACCGGCGTCCGGGCCTGAGCCGGCACAGTTCGGCCTGCTTCCACTAATCTGTTACTTCCCGCTCAAGTGCTGGAGAACTCCCGTCGATAGATTCAGCGCGACGCGGTTTGGATATTTTCCGTGTCGCAATGGAGCGGACCCGCTGCCGGATGGCAGCGGGTCTTTTCTTTGGTACCGGCCCGAGGCGATTCGCCCCGGAAGCCGGGGCGGGATGCGATCTGACGATTAGGTTCCAGCGCAACCGCCGAAGTTGAGGACGCGGCCCGCACTCAAGTTGAATTTCATCAGTGCCGGAGTGTTGGAGTCCCATTCAACCTGGAAAAAGCAGTTCCCCTCACGTCAAGGGCGCAAAGGACGCGACAGGATTGAACGAGGAACACAACCTTTCTTTCACCCATCCAGTGCAGAGAACTCGTCCAGCAAGATTCAATCACCCCCCGCTGCCGTTGCGCCCTTGGCACCAGTTTCAACGGCCGTCTTTAGGTTCACCGCTGGCTTTTTACTTTCATCCGTGAGACCTCGCCATGAAGCGCGGTAGGAACATTCCCACTGTCTTGGGCAGGGAGGACAACGCTGCAACAGCTTGGGACACCGGACAGTTCGCCCCGCCCTGGGACACCGCGGTTTTCCCTTGTTTTTCCTGGTCCAGGCGTTTGCCGACCGTTGGCATCCACGCTGCTAAGTCCTGTTATCGCGGTCGGACTCAGACAATCCGTGAACAGCCGAAATAATGGTTAAACCGTCTGGGTCTTCTGTTCACACCGCGTCAGTCAGAAAGGTAAACAACAGTATGAAGATCAATACATCACGCCGCAGTGCGTTCACCCTGGTAGAAATCATGATCGTGGTCGCGATCATCGGCTTGCTCGCCGCCATCGCGATCCCGAACTTCATCAAAGCTCGCGAAGCCTCGCAGAAAAATGCGTGCATCGCGAACCTCAAGCAGATCGACGGGGCCAAGAACACCTGGGCGCTCGAAGAGAAGAAGATCAACACCAGCGTGCCGGTTGACACCGACCTGTATGGCAGCACGCTCTACATCCGCTCCAAGCCCGTCTGC
>JANOQV010000095.1:0-12688 GCA_031414955.1 Pedosphaera sp.
GCCGTAGATGGAGATGTCGCCGAGCTTGCCGCCGTGGGATTCGACGAATTTTTCCGACTGCACGAACATGCCGCCGGAGCCGCAGGCGGGGTCGTAGATGCGGCCTTTGTAGGGGGCGAGCATCTCGACGAGGCAGCGCACGACGCAGGACGGCGTGTAGAACTGGCCGCCGTTCTTGCCCTCGGCACTGGCGAAGCGGGTGAGGAAATACTCGTAAACGCGGCCGAGGATGTCGGTGCTGCGGTGAGTGGAGCGCCGAGCATCGCTCGGCTCGGGGGCGTCTTCCTGCCGAGCAATGCTCGGCGCTCCGAGGAGTGAAATCGTCCCGATCAAGTCGATCAGTTCACCCAGCCGGTGTTTATCCAATCCCGGTCTCGCGTAATCTTTTGGGAGGACGCCCTTGAGCCGCGGGTTGTCGCGCTCGATGGCGACCATGGCGTCGTCCACGATCTTGCCGATGGTGGGCTGCTTGGCGCTGGCCTGGAGGTGTGGCCAGCGGGCCTCGGCGGGCACCCAGAAGACGTTCTCGGCTTTGTATTCGTCGGGGTCTTCGGCATTCGCGCCTTTGTAATCCCCTTTGCCCGCGACGAGCTTGGCGCGGTGTTCCTCGAAGGTGTCGGAGATGTATTTGAGGAAGATGAGGCCGAGGACGACGTGCTTGTATTCCGCCGCGTCCATGTTGTTGCGGAGTTTGTCGGCGGTGAGCCAGAGCTTCGCTTCAAAGCCGATGGTGGCGGTGGAGGGGGCGGTGGTTGATTTGCGGGCCATGATCAGCTGGCTGGGTTGCAGACATTGGGCATCAAAGAGAAGCGACCGGCCAGAGTGTCCTGCGTTGCCATAGATATGTGATTTGTTGCGGAGCACCGTGGCAAAGCGCATCCCACCGCGCAAGTATGGTTCGGAATGGACCGAGGAGTTTCAGCTTCTTCACCTTCAACTGATCAACAGCAACCTCGGCGGCTGGCCGGGCAGCGTTTCGGGCGCGCGGTGGAGGCACGGGGGCACGGGGCTGCCGGGCCAGTCCACGGCGATGCGCCAGAGGTGGCCCAGGCCAAAGGAAAATGGCTGCGCCTGCGGGGCGGCGGCGTAGTGGAGGTCGTAACAATTCTCGTTCAGGTATGCGCGGAAGTCCTCGTTGTCTTCCTCGCCGAAGAGTTGGAGGAGTGCGGCACGGGTTTCGGGGATGTCCACGCGCCGTTGCGCCTCGTCATTGCGCAAGCCCTCGCTCGCCGGCCCGTGGTAGGTGCAGAGCCAGGTGTCGGCTTCCACCGGGGCGCTGTCGGCGTGGAAGGAAAAGACATCCGTGGACACCGGACCGGGAGCCTCGTCGCGGGGATAGCTGTGAATGCAGTTGAGGACGGGCGCCCGGTCTTGTTCCCGGAGCAGTCGCAGATCTTCGAGGAGCATTTCGATGGCGGCCCGGCCCGCGGCGCTCACGGGGAGGCTCGCGAGTCGAGCGTCGTCGAGCGTGACGATCCCCTCACCGACGCCGAGCCGTTCCACGACTTCGCCGAAATCGCCCGGCAACGCGCGCGGCCAACACAGGGCGTTGACGCCATTTCCGAAAGGAGTCGTGATCAGTTCATGGAAACTTTTCACCACCTTGATGCGAGGGTAGCCGGGAGGCAGCGTGAAAAGAGCCATGCGCGAGTCTGCGCGCATCGAAAAGATTCGTCGAGCCACTCAGTGCCCTGCGCGGTGGAAATTGCCGAGCAGTGCGTGGATGTGTCGCCTCGCTTCTGCCATCGTCGCCGCCATGAATTCACCAATCGGCCATCGGCTTGCGCGACGGCAATTCATCAAGTCCACGTTCGTGCTCGGCGCGGCGGGATTTTGGCTGCCGGGCTTTGCGCGCGCGGCGGCGGCACCGACGAAGAATCCGCTCGGGCGACTCGGACTTGGCTGGACCGACAAGCTGCGCTGGGACTTGGTGGTGGACATCAGGACGGTCGCGGGTGACGGCGAATTTTGGGACGAGCGACTGGAGAAAGCGCAGGATGCGGTCGTGGCGAACGGCGGCGGCGTCGTGTTCTTTCCGGCCGGAACGTATCGCTTCCGTGGCGACATCAGGTTGCAGGGCGGCGTCATTCTGCGCGGCGCGGAACCGGAGGGAGCGACAGCCGCAAGCGACGAAAAGTTCGCGCCGCCGTCGCGGCTGGAGTTTCCGAAATACACGCCGGGCTTCACCGGCAGCGGCACGCCGGTGGACACGGCGTTCAAGGGCCTCGTGCTCGCGGAGCCGGCCACGGCGGCGAACTGCGGCGTGGTTCACCTCAGTCTCAATCGCGGCTGCATCGCGCTGGCCGAGGCGGACGGACATCGCTGCGGCGCAAACCGGTTCGTGTTCGGCTGCGTGCTGCGGAATGCAGCGGGCGTGATGGCGGAGGTTCCCAATGTCCAGCAGAACCAGCCCGCGTGGCTGCGCTACACGCACAAGTTTCGCCCGGCCATTCGCCTCCATGCTTCCGAGAACGCGCTCGTGGCGAGCAACCGGATTCCAAAAAGCGGCGACGACAATTTCACGATGAAGGAATACCCGCTGCTCGACCGGCAGCAGAAGCTCGTGCCGTTCGATGTCGAGTTCGATTACGACAACCGCCCCGGCATCTATGTGAATCATCATTGCATCGGCGGCGCGGGCGGCAGCGGCGACGACGGCACGCCCGAGACGCATTCGTGGGGCTTCCGCACGGGCGCGGTCCTCCGCGACAATTACGTGTTCAACTCCGGCCGCTGCGCCATCGGCTTCAGCGGCGACGGCGTGGTCTGCTCCGGCAATGTCATTCGCTTCCCGAAGGGTCTCGTGCGTCCGACGGTGACGGGCGTGCATTGCAGCTACGGTTCCTCCACGAATGACAATCGCGCCCTGGAGATGCGCGGCTGGCGCTGGGTCGTCGAGGACAACGATTACGAAGTCCACAGCAACCTTTGCTCGGACGGGAAATATCGCATCAACGACGGCGAGGGGCTGATGCACGAGGACCATTGCAACTCGACCATTGTGGACGGCCGCCTCGTCAACAATCGCGGCAACAGCTACCTCTCGCTCTTCCACGTCGGCGAAGTCAGCGGCCTGCACGTTGAGGGCAACGACATCTCCACGCAGGCCGGGGATTCGGACATCTACGTCACCGCGCCGCGCCACAAGAAGCCCGGCGACTTCCCCATCCGCCGCGTGACCATCGTGAAGAACACCACGCGCACCAACGGCATCCGCGTGATGGGCTGGCCGGCCGAGAAAGTCGTGGTGAAGGACAACCGCCATCTCGGCACGAAGCCCGGCAAACTCGTCAACGAGGCCAGCGCCGAGTTGGCCAACAACACCAACTACGAGGTCAGCACGCCGGAGCGGAAGTAGCATCGCTGGCCGTTGCTCCGATGTGGACGCCCGGCGAAGGCAACTTCACTCCTCTTGCGGCTGCACCATCGATTAGTAGAAGCGGCGCGCGCGCCGCCCCTCGACAACCCAACGCCCCGGAGTCTTTCGGGGTTGTCCCCCGCGTTTCGTTCCCGCTACTCTGCCGCGTCCGTGAAACCAAAGACGATTATCGACTAACACTTTTTACTAAAATCATTCTGCGTAGCTTCGGCTACGGGCTGGTCCGAAAACCGCGAATTTTCCAAGCCCACACGCAACCGACCGAGCACGCGCCCGCCTGGGCGCGGCTTGGCGTGCTTGCGTGTTAGGCGCTTCGCGGTGCCTCGGACCAGAGCGCGTTGAGTTCGCGCCCTTCTTGTTGAAAGAATTTCCCGTGGTTGGCCGTTGCGAGGCAACCCCACCACGATGCCCACCGGAGACGACACCAAACTGCCGCTGACTTCTCGCGACGTTCACGCGGAACGGCTCGCGCACTTCCGCGAACTCTTTCCCGAAGCCTGCACCGAGGGGAAAACCGATCTCAAGAAGCTGGCCCAACTGCTGGGCGAGGCCGTCACCGACGCGCCGGAACGCTACGGGCTTTCGTGGTCGGGCAAGTCCGAGGCCATCCGCGCCATTCAAATCACCAGCCCCGGCACGCTGCGGCCCTGCGTCGAAGAGTCGTGCCCGCCGCTGCCCTTTGCCGGGGAGCCGGAAGGAATAGCCACAGAGAACGCAAAGAACTCAGAGAAAAGAGTCGGAGATGAAGCCTCTTCCGGTTCTTTGTGCTCTCTGCGTTCTTTGCGGCAAAATGATTCCGAGAACCTGATCATCGAGGGCGACAATCTGGAAACGCTCAAGCTCCTGCAAGGCGGCTACCACGGGCGCGTGAAGATGATCTACATCGATCCGCCCTACAACACGGGCGGCGAGTTCATCTACCCGGACAACTACAAGGAAGGGCTGGCCGATTACCTGCGCTTCTCCGGGCAGGTCAGCGGCGAGGGCATCCGGCTCACCACCAACGCGGAGACAGACGGGCGTTACCACAGCAAATGGCTGACGATGATTTATCCCCGGCTGTTTCTGGCGCGGAATCTTTTGCGCGAGGACGGCGTGATCTTCGTGAGTATTGACGACCACGAAGTCCACAACCTGCGGGCCGTGATGAACGAGATTTTTGGAGAGGAGAATTTTATTGGGCAGTTGATCTGGAAGCGTAGGCAGACCGTTGATAGTCGTGCCCAAACAGGTTTGTCCTGTGATCACGAATATGTCCTCGTCTATTCCAAGTGGGACTCACGACTTCGCGGGCAATCCATAGACTTTTCCAAGTTCAGCAATCCTGACAATGACCCCCGCGGCGAATGGTGGAGTGCCGACTTGACCGGTCTCGCTACACAAGAGCAACGTCCAAACTTGCACTACGAGCTTGTGAATCCTGAAACGGAAATTTCATACGCTTGCTCAGAGAGCGGTTGGAGATACGCAAAACAGACAATGGCTTCGCTAATTCAAGAGAAGCGAATCCTCTGGCCAAAAGCTTCAACGGGCCGTCCGCGCCTGAAGCGTTTTAAGAATGAGCGGGAAAGTGATTTCACGAACCTGTCATCTGTTTTGGAAACTGTTTACACAACGCAAGGCACTCGAATTCTCAAAGAGCTTTTTGATGGTGATGATGTCTTGGATTTCCCGAAACCAGTAGAGTTCGTCCGATCACTTCTCGAACAAGGGCTTGATAAGGACGGCCTCATCCTCGACTTCTTCGCCGGGAGCGGAACGACGGCGCAGGCGGTGTTGGAGTTGAACGCGCAGGACGGCGGGAATCGCAAGTTCATCCTCGTCCAGTTGCCCGAACCCACGGAGCGCCAGGATTTCCCCACCATCGCGGACATCACCAAGGAACGCGTCCGTCGCGTGATCAAGAAACTGGAAACGGAATCAGCCACAAAGAACGCAGAGAACACAAAGAAGTCGGAAAGCGAATTGCCGCTGCAGGCTTCATTCCCTCTCCCCGCGAAGAATGAGCGGGGAGAGGGCCAGGGAGAGGGGTTTCTGAGAAAAGCGGCCTCCTCTCCCCAGCCCTCTCCTCCATCCGATGGAGGAGAGGGAGTCGGCCCGGCCGTTGATACTGTTTCTCTGCGCTCTTTGCGTTCTCTGCGGCTAAATCAGGATTTGGGCTTCAAGGTTTTCAAACTGGGCAGCAGCAATTTCAAGGTCTGGGACGCCGCCTCCGCGCCAAAGGACGGCGCGGCGCTGGCCGAGCAATTGCATCTCATGGCCCACAACGTCGAGGCCGACCGCCCGGATGACGCGCTGCTCTACGAGCTGGTCTTGAAATGCAATCTACCGCTCACGAGTCGGGTCGTGGCCGGGAAGATCGGCGCACAAACTTTCTACGACGTAGCCGACGGCACGCTGGCGATTTGCCTGGAGCGACCCATCGCACAGGAGACGTTGCGCGGCCTCGTCGCGCGGAAACCAAAGGGCGTCATCTGCCTGGACATCGCCTTCGCCGGCAACGACCAGCTCAAGGCGAACACCGTGCTGGAGATGAAATCGCACGGGATCGAATTCCACACGGCATGAAATCCCGCGTGTCAACTGGCGGGCGATACGGAAGCGGCGTGAACGCCGCGCTCCCAATCCCAACGGGATTGCGTCCTCCAGCCCAGGGTTGCGAGGAACGAGCTACCCTGGGTCAGCTTTCCCGAACATCACCAACCCCAACGGGGTTGCGTCCGCGTTCTCACAACCGATGCCGTAACCCCGTTGGGGTTGAGAATCCTTTCACCGCGATTTCCCAGGGTAGCTCGTTCCTCGCAACCCTGGGCTTTGGGCCTGAATCCCGTTGGGATTCCTGCGGGCGCGAATGTCGTTTGGATTCCGCCGAATAAAATTCCCCGGATGAAAATCAAGTTCGACGGCCACCAGGGGTTCCAGTTGGACGCGATCCGCGCCGTCGTGGACGTGTTCGCGGGGCAGCCGCTCACACGGGCGGCGCTGCAATGGCAGAGCGACGCACTCGGCGGCGAACTGCTCACGGAAATGGGCGTGGGCAATTCGCTGGTGCTGGGCGACGAGGCGATTCTGCGCAACGTCCGGCGAATTCAGGCAGAGAACGAAATTGGACCGAACGAAGAACTGTCAGGGTTGAACTTCTCGGTCGAGATGGAGACGGGCACGGGCAAGACCTACGTGTATCTGCGGACGCTGTTTGAACTCAACGCACGCTATGGCTGGAAGAAGTTCATCGTCGTCGTGCCGAGCGTGGCGATTCGCGAGGGCGTGTTGAACACGATTGCGCTGACGAAGGAACATTTCCAATCGCTCTACGGCAACGCGCCGCTGGATAGCTGGGTCTATGACTCGGCGCAGGTGTCGAAGCTGCGGCAGTTCTCCGCCAGCAATCAGATGCAGTTGATGGTGATGAACATTCAGGCCTTCGACAAAAGCAGCACGGTCATCCAGAACACGAAAGACCAGATGAACGGGCGCAGGCCGATTGAGTTCATCCAGCACGCGCGGCCCGTGGTCGTCGTGGACGAACCGCAGAATCTGGCGACGGAGTTGCGGACGAAGGCTATCGAAAGTTTGAGCCCGCTCTGCACGCTGCGCTATTCGGCGACGCACAAGGATTACTTCAACTTGGTCTATCGCCTCGATCCGGTGAAAGCGTACGACCTCCGGCTGGTTAAACGCATCGAAGTGGATTCGGTGGTGGACGGCGGCGATTTCAACCAGCCTTACATCGCGGTGAAGTCCATCACGGCCACGAAGACGCGCATCGCGGCGAAGCTGGAGCTAGATGTCGAGGGCGCGAGCGGTTGCAAACGCAAGACAGTGACGGTGACGCAGGAGGGTGACTTGTTCGCGCTGTCGGGCGGGCGCGAGAACTACCGCGGCTACGAGGTGGATTTGATTGATGCGGGCAACCAATACCTTCAGTTCAAGAACGGCGTGAGTCTGGCGGCGGGCCTCACGCACGGCGGGCGGACGGATGAGGTGTTGAAGATTCAGGTGCGCGAAACCATCCGCGAACATTTCGAGAAGGAGCTGCACATCGCGAAGCTGCCGGTGGATCAGCGGATGAAGGTGCTCTCGCTGTTCTTCGTGGATCGCGTGGCGCACTACGCGGAGGCGGACGGGAAATTCCGGCAGTGGTTTGTGGAGTTGTATGCGGAGCTGGCCGCGCTTCCGCGCTATGCCGGGTTGAATCCACTGGCAGTCGAGACAGTTCACAACGGCTACTTCGCCGAGGACAAAGGCAAGGCGAAGGACACCACGGGTTCCACAAAGGCGGATGACGAGGCTTACCATCTCATCATGCGCGACAAGGAGCGGTTGCTTTCGATGAGCGAGCCGCTGCGCTTCATCTTCAGCCACTCGGCATTGCGCGAGGGCTGGGACAATCCGAACGTCTTCCAGATTTGCACGCTGCGGGAGATCAGCACGGAGCGGGAGCGGCGGCAGACCATCGGGCGCGGGCTGCGGCTGCCGGTGCGCGAGAATGGCGAGCGGTGCTTTGATCCCCTGATCAACAAGCTCACGGTGGTGGCGAGCGAAAGCTTCAAGGAATTCGCGAAGAACTTGCAGGACGAGATGCAGCGGGAGTGCGGCGTGAACTTCGAGAACCGCATCCTGAACAAGCGCGAGCGGCGCAAGGGTGTGCTGAAGAAGCAGCGGCTGCTTGACCCGGACTTTCAGGCGCTCTGGGACAAGATCAAACGCAAGACGCGCTATGCGGTGAAGTTTTCCACGGCGGAGTTGGTGGCACGTTCTGCGGGGGAGCTGAACGGGATGCCGGAGATCAAAGCGCCCTTCATCCGCCGGGAGAAGCACGAGGTGTTCATGTCGCGGGAGGAAGGCGTCTTCGGCGAGGAGCGTTCCGCGCAGACCATCCGCGCGCCGGAATACCGCGCGCCGATTCCCGATTTACTCGGCTACCTGCAACGCGAGACGGAACTGACGCGCCCGACGCTGGCGGAGATTTTGCAGAAGTCAGAACGGCTCGATCAAGTCACGCGCAACCCGCAGCAGTTCCTCGAACACGCCGTCGCCGCTGTGCAGAAGTCACTCCACGACCTGATGGTGCAAGGCATCGAATACGAGCGCATCGCCGACGCGGAGTGGGAGATGCACCGCTTGGAGAGCGACGAACTGGACAGCTACGTTTCGCGGTTGCTCGAAGTGCGGAACAGCCTTTACGACGTGGTGGAGTTTGAATCCAAGGTGGAATACGAATTCGCCAAGGCACTGGACGCACGCACGGACATCAAACTGTTCTTCAAGTTGCCCGACTGGTTCAAAGTCGAGACCCCGCTCGGCACTTACAATCCCGACTGGGCGATCGTGCGCGAAGAGCCAGACGGCCAGCACAAGCTGTATCTCGTGCGCGAAACCAAAGGCACGACGGACTGGCTGAAGATTCCCGAACTCCAGCGGAAGAAAATCCAGTGCGGCAAGGCTCACTTCAAGGCCGTCGGACTCAAGGAAGGCGACTACGGTTGGGTGGTGTCGGCCCGCGACGTTTAGCCGGAGAGCCAGAAATCTCCTGGCGCCCTCTGCGTTCTTTTGCGGCCATTCCATCCGTGTGCATCCGTGTCATCCGTGGCTCACCTCATCCGGTCGGCGGGAGAGGGAACACCTCCCCCTTGATCCTTCTCCCCAGCTGATGCGGAGAGGGAAATCAAAGAAGGGATTTGCCGGGTCGGAGTCCGGCGCTCCGGCCTCAGCGCCGGTGAGCGTCCATCATCGGTTCACTTCACCAGCCCGCTCCGGCGCCGTGCCTCGGTGCGCTGCTTTTGGTTGCCGACCATCGGCCACTCGGGAACATCGAAGTGCGCCTCGCTCATGAGCTTCCCGGCTTTCGTGATCAAGTCGGCGTGTTGCGCCGCCACATCGTGCTTCTCCGCCGAGTCGGTCTTGAGGTCGTAAAGTTCAAGGGCCTTATTCGGGCCGTTCTTCACCGCTTTCCAATCGCCGAAGCGCACGGCTTGAATGGACGGGCCTTCGTGAACCTCCCAGTAGAAGCAATCGCGCTTCGGGGCCGCGCCGCCCTTGAGGAACGACACCAGCGACAGGCCATCCGGCTTGAAGCCAGCGGGGATTTTCACGCCGGCCAGTTCCGCGGCGGTCGGCAGGAAATCCCAGAACGCCCAAGGCTCATCGCTCACACGCCCGGCCGGCACGACGCCCGGCCAGCGCGCGAGCGCCGCCTGCCGCAACGCGCCTTCGTACAGGCCGCGCTTGAAGCCGCGCAGTGCGCCGCCCATCGATTGGTCAAAGCGTTTACCCATTTCGGATTCCGGGCCGAAGGACGATCCATTGTCGCCCGCGATCATCACCAGCGTCTTCTCGTCGAGCTTGAGTTCCTTGAGCAGCGCGAGCAACCGGCCCACGTCGGCATCGAGACGCGTGACCTGTGCCGCGTAAGCCTTCTGCGGTGGGGTCCAGTCGGTGTTGGCGTATTCGCCGAGGCTGTCGATTTCGTGGCGGCCGTGCGGAAGCGTGATGGCGTAGTAGAGGAAGAACGGCTTGTCCTTCTGCGCGCGCACCCAGCGCTCCACGTCCTGCTGAATCAACTCCTGCGCGTAAGTTTTGCCAATGCCCTTGCCGTCATTGCCCGGAAGCTCGAAGCGTTTGTCGTCGTTGTAGAGATAGTCCGGGAAGTAACTGTGCGCGTGGCGCTGGCAGTTGTAGCCGTAGAAATGATCGACGCCCTTCTTCAACGGGCTGCCCGTGGTGTCGAACATTCCCAGGCCCCACTTGCCCATGCACGCCGTGGCGTAGCCCGCGCCCTTGAGAATTTCCGCGACCGTGACGGTGGCGGCAGGCAACGGCTGCTGCCCTTCGCCCGGCGCGAGTTCCCAGTTTGCGCGAATCGGACCATGCCCGCTGTGCAGCCCCGTCATGAGCGACGCCCGGCTCGGCGCGCACACGCTCGTTCCGCAGTACGCCTGCGAGTAGCGCGTGCCCTCGCGCGCCATCCGGTCGAGGTGCGGCGTCTTGATCAGCTTCTGCCCGTAGCAGCCGAGATCGCCCATCGCGAGATCGTCGCTGAGAATGAAAACGAGGTTGGGCTTGTCGGCCGCGCGGGCCGGGCCGCCAAGGAAAACAAGGAGCGCCAGGACCGTGATGAATTGTTTCATGCTCGGATGCGGTTACTGGGCCACGGCGTTCCGGCGGGCGGCCGGTTTCGCGGCGGCATTGCCCGGCGGCGCGGCATTCTTCAAGAAGGCGTCCAGACGCGCGCGCAGTTCCTTCACCCGCACGGGCTGCGTGGCGGCGAGGTTCTTCGTCTCACCGATGTCTTCGGCGAGATTGTATAGCTCCACGCTGTCCGTGGACTTCGGCTCGTCGCCAGGCGCTTCCTCGGCGTTCTTCTCACTGGCGTTGAGCAGCAGTTTCCAATCACCCATGCGCACCGCCGCTTTGCCAGGGACTGTGCCGAGCAGCAGGATGGCGTCGTGCGGAGACTTCGCGCCTTGTGTGAGCACCGGCCAGATGTCGAGGCCGTCGGGCGCGAGCTTTTGGGCGGTGGGAGCACCGGAGAGTTTGAGCAGCGTGGGATACCAGTCCACGGCGTGCATCGGTTCCTTGTTGTTGGTGTTAGGCAAAATCTTTCCGGGCCAGTTGGCGAAGGCGCACACGCGCATCCCGCCTTCATAGATGGTTCCTTTGCCGGCGCGCAACGGCGTGTTCATGGTCGCCCGGCCGGGATTGGGGCCGCCGTTGTCGCTGGAGAAAATGATGAGCGTGTTCTGGCGCAGACCTTTCTCGTCGAGCGCCGCAGTAATTTGTCCGATGGCCTCATCCACCGCCGCCAGCATCCCGGCGATGGTCCGGCGCGGCTCCTTCAAATCGCGGTAGGGAACCTTGTAACTGTCCGGTACCTGATGCGGCCCGTGGATGCCGTTGAACGGCACGTAGAGGAACAGCGGCTTGTCCGCCGGTTGATCGCGAATGATGCGGCAGGCTTCCTTCGCGACGAGATGCGTCGAGTAACCTTCTTCAACGGATCGTTTGTCATCGCGATACCAGTCGTGTTTCCCGTCGCGCTTGTGGGTGAAGTAATCAATCGCGCCAAACATGTGCCCATACTGGTGGTCAAAGCCGCGCCGCGTCGGGGTGTAATCCGGCTGGAACTCGCCGAGATGCCACTTGCCACAAATGAACGTCGCATAACCCGCCTCGCCCAACGCCTGCGGCAGCGTCCGTTCCGCGAGCGGGAGTCCCCACGGCGCACCCGGCCGCACGACTGTGTAAACGCCCGTGTGCGTCGCGTATCGTCCCGTGAGCAGCGCCGCGCGCGTCGGTGAGCAGACGGGCTGCACGTAGAACGCATCAAGCACCGCGCCGCCCCTGGCCAGCTTGTCGATGTGCGGCGTGCGGATGTCTTTTCCGCCCATGAACCCGCAGTCCGCCCGCCCCAGATCGTCCACGAGCAGATAAACGATGTTGGGTGGACGCTCCGCCGCGAGGGTGGAGCCGGTGAAAACGGACAACGCCGCCAGTAGGTAAATGAGCAGTCTCTTCATAGCCATTGGGAGTGACACCGCAGTGTAAACCGAGGTTTTGGCGCAAATCCACCCTCGTATTCTGGAAATAGAGCGACAGGGCACCGCTCGTGTCTGACTCATCGCTAACATCGTTTCGAGCCTCGCCTATGCCCACCGTGCGAGGCAGCACGGAATGGCAAACCTTACCGACGTGTGGTCGCGTTGGCCGCCAGGTATGCGCCACAGGACTCGCGCACCACCAGCCGCGGTGTCAGCGAGAAGTTGCGCGCCGGCAGGGTCGGCTCGGCCATGCGCTCCAGCATGGCCCGGAAGGCAATCACGGCGATGTCACGACAGGGTTGGTGAATCGTGGTTAGCGGCGGTGAGACCAGCGTTGCGTACTTGGCGTCGTCGAAGCCGACCACGCGCACGTCGCGGGGAACTTTGACGCCGCTGGCTTCGAGTGAACGCATCAGGATCGCGGCGGTGTCGTCGTTGGCGCAGATGAAGGCATCGGCTTGCTTGCCGGCCATTAGCTTCCGAACGAATTTCGCATCCGTCGGATCGCCGGTGTGCAACCAGCCGGGATTCGCCTCGAGCCGGTGACGGACCAGCGCCTCCCGCACGCCCGCGATGCGCGCATCCACGGTGGGCGCCGAACGCGGCCGCGAGACAAAGCGCAGGCGGTGGCAGCCGAGCTTGATGAGATGCTCCGCCAGCAGGTAGCCGCCCGCCATGTTGTCGAGACCAACGAGATCGAAGTCGCTGCGGTTCGGGAACGGCACCAGGTCCCGGTCGATCAGCACCACGGGAATGCCGGCCTGGCGCA
>JANOQV010000096.1:0-19798 GCA_031414955.1 Pedosphaera sp.
ACGCCGAAATCTATTACAACCGCGTGCGGCGCCACAGCGCACTCGGCTCCAGGTCCCCTGTGGACTTTGAACAGCAACTCAACTAAACAACACCCATGCGCCCCGCCTCTCCAAGGTGTCCATCAAACCGGGTGAAGCCCAACTCAACGGATCGAAAGCGAAGTTGCGTGCGGCCGGCCAAGGCCCATCACACGACGGAAATCACTTACTGCCACCGGGAACGTAGAGCATGTCGCGCTCACGCGAATACAAGGCAATCTTCTGGTCAATCATGGCCCGTGATGAATCCACGGATTCGCGAAGACCCTTCATGGCGGTGTCATAGGTCTTTCCGGGTGTCTCGCCTATCCAAACCGCGATCATGCCGTCGGCCACGTTTGAAACGCTCACGTAGTCGAGCAGAAGGTCGGCGATATCGAGAAAAGATTTACCTCCCTTGAGGCTGACGCCGCGCACGGCATTGATGCCCTTCTTTTGCGTCAGGTAGAGGTCTTTATGCGCGCCACCAAGATCCTCGTCCACGCTGGTCAACACGGCGTTTACGGCCTTGTCCTTGAGTGAGCCGGCCAGTTCCTCAGCCAGAGCCTTGGCTTCGGTGTCGGCGAGATATTGGGCCGCGACCCTGGCCTTGCCCGTGGCGGTGGCGGCCGCCTTGGCAGTCCTGGCAGCTTGGGCTGCTTTCACGGCCACGGTTCCAATCAGGGTGGCCACGTCGCCCGCGAGATCAAACATGACGCGCTGAGCCTTGTGCCGATACCCTTCCGCCTCCAGCTCGTACCGCAGCCGGTCCGCTTCGCCAGAGACCTGATCTTTCAGGGCGCGCAGCTTGCGGAGCAAAATCTCGTAGCCGGGCCGGCTGCGGGGAATGAAGAGTTTCGCGCCTGTAACCACCAGATCTGGATTGGGACCGAGCACCGTATGAACTTTGGTATTGTAAACCCAAATGGGTTGCCAAGACGCGAAGCCGTATTTCCCGGCAATCAGCGACAGCGACTCCCCGCGCGTCACAGTATGAACAACCGGTTGGTTTCCGTTGTAGTTGTTCAGAGGCATAAAATCTGATTCGGCTGGGGCGCAGCTTGAACCCCGTATCCGCTCAGATCAAGCTGCCAAAGCGGATCGGGGTTGCGAGAAGAACCTCTTGAGATCCATGACGCCAACGGCTCACAGGTGGTAAACGAAGACGCCAGGGCAATTGCCCGTTGCGAGACACGCCGGCATTGATATACACCTTGGTCGCGGCAGACAGTCGGCGCAGCGCGCCAAACGAAACAGCTTGCAGTTACCGGCGTGTCCGGAGAGATGCCTGACCTCAAGCGCCGCCGACGTTTTGCAAGACAGCACTCATTCGAGATGAACATGGAGAACCAACCGCACACCTGGCTCATCGGCGAGTCTAAGCAAGGACACCGACTTGCCCTACGGGGCGGGGGAGACCCTCGTGGAATCCAAGGAACTCCGGTCATCGATCCCAATGCACCGGCGGGAGGTGGAGGACCGGGGCAATTCAAAGACCCCGCTTGCGTGAACGGGGGGGGCGGGAATGGATCTCCCACTTGCGCCCGAATCCCCGCTGGTCGGCACGCTGCGCCGGCATCTCCCATGAAGCCTGCTTCCACCGTTGTAACGAAGCCACCTCCGGCCACCAAGCCGAAGACGACCGTCGTCAAAAAGAAGGCGGGCAAGCATGAGGACATCGAAGTGTACGTCGAGGTAATGGCCGACACCTCCAGCCTCAGCCTTGATGCATCGCAGGCAGAAACCTCCTCCAACTGGGAGGGCGTGACGACCAGCACTCCCGGCTTCGATTATGTGCCGAAGGGAAAGACCGACGTGGTCTCAGCGGTCAACGGCAAGTTCGAGATCAAAGGGACCATCCTCATTCAGACTTCCTACGGCCCCATGGCCAAGGCCACGAACATATCCCAATACGGACGGGGCACCACCACTGAGGACGAGAAGAGCGGCAACATCACGCTGGGCTTTCATGAGAGCCGTCATCAGATCGATTATTTGAGTTACCTCAGCAGCCATGCGCTGCCAGAATTCACGGGCAAAGTCGGCATGACCACGGATCAATTCCAAGCTGCGACCGACAAGTTCGGGAGCGACTTCGAGAAGTACCAGAAGGACATGGAGGCCTATTCCGAAAAGCACACCGACGAGGTCGGCTACAAAAGAAGCCAGTTCCTGAAATCCGGGCCGCGGCCATAAGCAGGGGGCGGTTTTCTATTCCCGCGCTATTCGAGCGAGCGGTTCATAGACAGAACTCGGCGGAGGAAAATTGTTCGCGCAAAAACCCTTCGGTCTGTCCTTGAGCCTCCTTGCCGAACTTATCACCCAACAAGCAGCGCTTGACGGCCGTAACGGTCCAAAGTCTTACCCAGTTCAACAGCCATGATTTTCTTGACCTTCCTCGGCTCGCGCACGCTTTTCCCGTCCTTGCTCGGCGTCAATCTTGACCTCCGGTGACGTGTCCGGGTCCGGCGGGTGCCAGTCATCGTCCACCTTCGCAATGATCCGAGCCGCCATTGGCGGACGGCGGGTTCGTTCCATTCGGCCCCGGGTCAACGAAGCCCGCGCCGGGCGACCCTCCCGGCCCATCCGCCGCTTCAGCCTCATCGAGCGGATTTATCCCCATCACACCTGGAATTCGATCGGCCATTTTAGTTGTTGGTTGCTGATCATTTCTTACTGACCGAAACGCGATGCGCCACACCATTCCGCCCCAGATTTGTGCTCACGGACCTTCGCCGGCGTCAAGGAGGGCGTGGGGTAGATCGGGATGAGAAATGTTGACCGTCAGGCCACGCATTTCCTCGAGGCGAACAAGACCTAGGAAAATGGCCATCGGGATTTCCGAGCGCACAGC
Source organism: Pedosphaera sp. (assembly GCA_031414955.1). GTDB lineage: Bacteria > Verrucomicrobiota > Verrucomicrobiia > Limisphaerales > SIBH01 > JANNGC01. The sequence goes on from JANOQV010000096.1 coordinate 2,873, forward strand.
ACATCTCACTCGCCAGTCATCCTGGTTTCTGACACCTCTTGTCGTATGAACGAATTCCTCGAAGACGTGTTGAGATGGGCTGGCGTCGCAATCATTTTCGGACTTGCGGTCTGGCTTCAACGGAAGTTTTTTGGTCCCGGCAAAAAGAAGTAGCGCCCGCACGCCAGAATCGGCTGGATGACATTGACTCATTTTTCTCCGGCTTCTGCGGTCAACTCCCCGGTTTGCGCCTGCTCCATCTGTTCGAGTTCCTTCTCGGCTTCCTCAACCGCCTTCTCCACCTCCTGCTCCTCCGCGGCGTGCTTCTCCAGTTCCGGCCGGTAACTTTCCGCTGGGCGCGGAGTGGAATTAAGCGGTTCTTCGACGATTAACACCGGCCCCTGTCCCTCAAGCCCGGCTGCAGGAATTCGCCCGCGCCAGACGAGCACCATCTGCAACGCCTCCATATCCACCCAAAGCGTATCGAGATTCATCGTGATTTCTTCAAATTGATTTCTCATCCCGACATTCCGATCCAGCAACGCCCGGACCCGTATGCCCGGCAGTCGGCAACGGAAATCCGAATGTTCCGGGTGCATGTTCTGAACGCGCACCTCCTCGTCGCCGCGCAAGTAACCCTGAATCTGCTGATCCTCGGGGGCGCAATTGTAAAACGCCTCCGAAAAATCCTCGGGCAATTTCGGCGAACGATTCTTCAGCCAGTTCTTGTCGTACGTGCCAGCCTTGCGAATGCGCGGCTCCCAAGTCCGCCCCACCGGACCAAACCCCATCGGACGCGGATTGCTGCGCCAACTCTTGATGGGATCCTTCCGGTCTTCCAGATTCGGGAGAGCCAGACTGTCCAATCCACGCCCTTTCGCGGAATAGCCCTTACCAATCGGATTCGGCGGATAGAATCGAAAACCATCAGGTTTGCCCGCATCCTTTCCGCCAAAAGCATTCTCGTATGAAACCATAATGGACTGGAACGGTTCCGGCTCGGTCATGCGGTGCGTCAAACCCGCCAGCGCCGGCACCCAGCGCCGGTTCCCGACCACCTGAATCGTTTTGAACCATGAGCCAACGCCAAAACCGACTAGACATTCAGTTGGTGGGGCTCCCCGAGGGGGGAAGGCCCTTCCAACGCAAAGGGCGTCGGCGCTGGGCTTGAATGGCACGAAGTCCGATTCGTAACGAGTAGCGGTTTTCTCCGGTGCTTCTGGGCAAGAGTCAGCGCCGAACAAGGGGATCTGTTTATCCACAGGTTTGAGAGCGCCTGTCTGGCCCAGATCGTAAGTTGCTTTCACAATCACTGTCCACGCATCCAGTCGCCCGAGGCCTCCCAATGGAGTTACTTGCACATTGAAGGATGTCGAATTGGTAGTTGCGAGTTCCATAACTTCCTGTCCGAGTACGCCGCTAACCGCTTGATAAGCGTCTGCCCGTCTAGCCACCACCTGGCAGGCCAAAGGCTTTGTTAAGTGCTGCTACTCCCTCGGGGGTTCTGGCTTTTGTCTCGGTCGAACCCACCGTGCCCCAGCCCGTATAGGGGTTGGTGGTCAGGTGTTTGGTTCCGCTAGAATCTGTTTCACGATGAAGTCGGTCCCACTCCTCCTGAGACATCTTGCCTTCCAACACCGCAGGGGCATCACCCGTAGGTCGCTTAGTCGTGAATGCCGCGTCATCCGCTGCGCTTTGATCCGTTGAGATGCAGACAAAAGGTGGTTGGACGGGGTCCCCCCGACTGTTAACAGTCGTAAAGCCCGTTGCTCTCAAAGCATTCTCATCCAGCGTCCCGTGGTAGATGCTCACGGTTTCCGTTCCACACCCGTCGTCGGCGCTCAGCCCCAATGGATCGGACCAACAGATGGGATCAGCAACGTAAGCATAGGGGTTGTCTCCGCCAGCCAAGCCTGCGGGATCTGGAGAGAGATAGGCCCCGGCCTGCGGCAAATAATACCGAGCATAGTTGTAATGCAGGCCGGTTTCCTCGTCGCGATACTGGCCCGGCATCGCAATCGGTTGGGCAAATCCTGTTGAGCCGGTCTCGCTGCTTTCACCCCAAGGCCCAACATCCTTCTCCCAGACCACCTTGCCTTGGTGATTGTTCATCCGAACTGGCGCGCCACGGAGGTCATTGAAGAACGGGTGGAGACGATACACACCGTCTGAGCCGCTGAGGTAACATGCAAGGGGACTGAAAGACTCAGTGTGATAGACATAATGCCGGGTTTCGCCAGTTGGCAGCTCTTCATGCACCATTCGGTTGCCGAACCAACCGAAGCGTGTCGTGCCTCGGGAACTTACCTTCTCAATGCGACGCCCCAAAGCATCATATCGCATCTCAACGCTTTCCCCGTTGGGCAGTTGGACTTGCTTGAGACGGCCCCCAGCGTCCCAAACGTACCGCGTCGTCTGTTGCTTGGCGTTCGTTAGGGAAGTGACCCGACCGCGTTGATCATACTCAAAATAGTCGCCGCCTACCTGGTGCGGACGGTGTCCGGGTAAAAACACTTGACGGTATTGTTCCCCTTGAGCGTCCGTCGCGAGAATCCGGTTCTCCGAAGAATCGTAGCCCCAGCACTGGCGTCGCGGTTTGCCGTTATCCTGGACAACGACGGCGGTCAGCCTGTCCAAATCATCGCGCTCGTACTGCTGCTTAATGCCTCCCTTGACTTCTACGCTCTCAAGCCAGCCATTTGCGTCATAACTAAAATCCTCAGTCCGGGTTGCGCCATCCGCGTCCACCTCCCGCCGCTGCGTCGGTCGGGGTCCACTCCCGTAATCCAGTTCATAGCGGTCACCGCTGGCAAATTCGGCGCATCGCAGGCGATTCTCGGAATCATATTCAAGTCGCATGTCTGCGGTCCCGTTTCGAACCGCTTCCAGCGTTTTGCCGGCTTGGCTTACGTTTGACCGAAACACTAATTGCAATTGATCTTCCCAGTTGTATGAGACTTCCTGTCGGGCATCTTCGTGCGAGAATTGCACCGCCCCAAAAGCGCCGCATTCACTTAAAACTCGTCCAACCTCATCCCGCTCTATCTCCACGAGACTCTGCGCGTCAGGCCCAGAGGCTGACTGTAAATTGCCCATGGCGTCGTATTCATAAATCAGTTCCACCCCATCCCCGGAAAGCCGACGCGTAACCCGCCCCGCGGAGTCCGAGTCCTGCTCGTAAACAAGACTTCCATTTTCGAAAAGCTTGGTGATGAACCCGCGCGCGTCCCGGTCGTAGGTCTGCACTCGGCCATCGGGATATTCCACGCGCATCGGACGAGAGTAACCTTCGTAATGAAAAACGACCTTTCCGCCGCCAGCCAATTCAATTTCTGTCAGGCGGCATTCCGTATCGTAGCTAAAGCGCTTCGACCGGCGAACGATCCTCCCATCGGCCAAGGTTACCGCAGGTTGGCCGATGCTCTTGAGCTTGTTGAAGTGGGTGTATTCGTACTCGGTGGCCCGCCCCTTGGCTTCCGTCACCCGAAGAACCCGGTCTTCCGGATCATACTGGAGCCAAATCCCCCCTCTGCCGCGACGTAAAACTCGTTCGGGTCGTCGCATGGCGTCGTTGACGATCTCCAGACGAGTTCCGAACTGGTCGGCTTTGAGCAGGAGGTCGCCGGTCGCACTATGCTGGCGCGAAATCCGTAAGCCATTCGGAGTTATGACGCCGGTTAGATCACCCGAAGCGTTGTACGTGCATAAAGTTTCCGTGCCGTCAGGATGACAAATCCGTGTAACGTTTCCACGCTGGTCGCGAAATTCCGTCGTCACACGCCCCAAGGGATCAGTAAGAACCTCCCCGCCGGAATCGCCGTCGCTCCGCTGCCACTTCTGTCCCGCCAAGTCCGTGTACAACACCAGCCGACCTTGGAGATCCCACTTGAAGGACGCGCTATTGCCTTCGGGATCTTCAGCGGCAGTCAGGCGTCCTTGGTCATCATATTCATAGGCCGAAGCGTTTCCCAGCGCATCTACGACCCTTATGGCCTGCAAAGAGTCGTTATACTTGGTTACCCGACTGTGTCCCCAGTGGTCCGTCTCCCGGGTTACTACACCCAAATTGGTCCACTCGTAGGTTTTGCTGCAGCCCAGCGAGTCTGTGACCCGAGTCATTCCTTTTTGCCGGTCATAGTGCATCTGACGGTAAAGAATGCCGCCATCCCCCCAAGTCTCTTGGCACCAACCGTCCTGGTCATAATTGAAGTAAAAGGAAAAGCCCGCTCGATCCATTTCCTGCACGAGCAGGTGATTGGCATAGGCAAAACGCAAGCTATGTCCCGAGGCATCACGAACCTCGATTAGGTCGTCCTCGGCAGAATAGGCGTAAGTCCTGATCGTTTGGGGGATCCCGACAACCGGATCCGGCATCAGCCTCAAGGCAGAAACAAAGCCGCGTTCGTTGTATTCCAGCAAGCTAAGCCGGCCCGCAGAATCAACGATACGAATGAGGCGTAGTTCAGCGTATTCAAGCGTTATCCGATTATTGTAGCGATCGCTGATGTGTCGCAGCGGGACCTTGACTGCTTCTTCAGGCGCAGAACCAACCCAAGGAAAGTAGTGGGTAAGTCCGTCAAGATGTACCACAAAATAGCCTTCTGCCAGACGGCGCAATGTGAGTCGCCCCAGTTTGTTCCAAACAGAACCGCCAACTGCAATAGGCTCAAATTCAAGGAACCGCCCGTTGTGATCGCGGTGTGCCACAAAATCGCGATGAACGATGAGTTGCGCTTCATAAGAATGCCGCCATGACCGGCCAAAGACACCGACGTCGGAACGGGCGGATGAATAGTTACGCGTGAACTCAAAGGGAATTCGTCCCGGTAGTTTCAAGTCAATGTTCTTCGTGAACAGCTTTCCCGTTGCCACGTCAACCGGATGGCCGGTGGCTGTACAGACATCCCGGTGAGCTTTCTCTCGATCTGCGCCAGGCGGCATATTCTTGCTGATCCATTTGTGGGCCGCAGCCGCGGCGGCCTTCATCGCGTCAGCCGATGCCTGTTCTCTCGCCTCATCACTGCCGCCACCGCCGCCGCCGACAAGCACCGTCGCCGCAGTACCCATCACTTTGCCGACAGGCGTGTCCGAGGGGTCGGAGCACATCTGGCCGGTGTCGCCCAACATGGCCGCTTCTTTGCCCTCGTAAAAAACATTGGCCGAACCGGTGATAATCTCGCCCTCATTCTTGGGCGGCTTCTGAAAAGGCCCCGGCCCCATCGGAATGTGCGGTGGTGTGTGTTTGGATTTCGATCCCTTCACCGCGCCCGGTTGGCCCATGACTTTCACCTTGGTGGCTACCTTGTCCTTGATCATCGAAGCGCACGGATGCGGAATCGGCGTGGGAATTGGTCCGCCCGGTGACGGAATCATGATGATATGCACGTCACCCGGCGTGGCACTCACGATCTGGTCCATCTTCTTGGCACCCGGCTTACCCATGATTTTCCTTCTGGTTCGGGCGGTGCATGGCGCGGGTGCGTCGCTCGGGGTCTGTCAGCGCGGTCACGTAAAGCGGCTTGGCTTGGACCTGCGGCCGCGTGACATCTTTCGGACCAAACGCCACGGGAATGGTTTCGGGCCAGCGCGCATGATCGGTGCGGCAACGGACAAGGCTTTCCTTGGTGAGTTCTGTCCAGTAGAGGTCCGACTCGCGCAGATCGGTTTTATCAAAAATCGCACCCGCCAGGTCCGCGCCAACAAGGCTGGCTCGAAGCAGCTTCGCCCCCGTCAGCCGCGCGCCGCGCAAGTCCGAGAACTCAAACGAACTGTCAGCGGCAGTGATGTCCTGGAGATTTGAACCCTGCAAGGTGCATCGTTCTATCGTGGCGCCCGTCAGGTCCGCGCCCTGCAGATCGCAGTGGCTCAAATCGCAGCGTCTGAGGTCCGCATTGGGCAAGCGCGCCCGCTTGAGATTCGAGCCGGCGAAAATGATCTTCTCGATGATCGCGTCGTTAAAATCGGCTTCTTCCAAATTTGCTTCGATCACCAGGGTTTCCTTGAGCACGGCGGTCTTAAACTTCGCCCCGCGTAGATTTGCCCGGGAGAGATTTGCCTTGGTCAGTTGCGCGTCAACAAAACTGACCCCGGGCAGGTTGGCACCGATGAGACAAGCCTCGTCCAAGACCGCAATCTCGCACCAAGCTCCAGCAAGGTCGGCTTGATCAAGCGAGGCCTTGGAAAGATTCGCTTCCCCGAGCCGGGCTTTAACAAGGTTCGCGCCGCTGAGATCGGCCCGAGTGAGATCCGCCTGTTCGAGGCATGCCTCGCGCAGGTTGGCCTTTTTCAAATTGGCCCCAGTCAACGTCGCCATGGTCAGATTCGCGCCTTGAAGGTCAGCGTTCTCCAAGTTGGCGTCCGACAAGGTCGCGCCTTCAAGGTTGGCTTTTGAAAGTTTTGCGCCTTTCAAGTTTGCTCCGCTCAGGTCGCGACCAGCGAGGTCCTTGCCGGAAAAGTCCCGGCTTGAAAGGTCCGCCCCGGCCAACTCCTCCTGCTCCTGAAGGGACTCCTCAACTTTCTCTTCCAGCATGTCGGTCGGTTGTTCCGATGCGGCTTCGACTTGCAAATTGGATCCGGGATTTTCGGCCATGCCTGCTCCTCAGTTCAACTTGATCGGCGCTCCCTTGACTGTGACCGGGCCGGAGCCGTTGATGTTTATCTTCGCGCCTTTGAGCACGATGTTGCCATTCTTCGACATGGAGATGCTGGCGCTACCGCACTTCAAGAAAATCTGCTCGGCGGACTTGACGAAAACCTTCTTCTTTTTAGCGTCCAAGACAATGTCCTTGTCCTCGGCAGTAATATTGACCGCTTCTTTGCCGGTGATAAGAACATTCTTTTTGCTGGCTTTGATGTTGATGTCTTTCGTCTCGGCTTCAAGGTTGATGTTTTGTTTGGCCTTGACCTGAATGTCCTTGTTTTGGGCCTCAATGGTGATGTTCTTAACCTTGGTGGAGAGGGTCATGCTCCACAGCGCGTGGGCGTTGACATCTTTCATGGCCCACAGTTCGATGTTCGGAATCTGCGGCAAGAGTCCCTCCACCAATTTTTTCGCCGACTCCACGGCGTCCGCCGCAGCGCCGGCCATGGCCATGAAGGCGGCGGCAACAATAGCAGGCGAGGCTCCGGCTTCAAGGGCACTCTTAAAATTCGACGCCGCCTCACCCGCCTTACCGCCGGCGGTTTCAACACCCGAAGCATTTTCACCCGCTTGTGTGGATAAGGAAGAAAGTTCTGCCGCGCCCGCTTCAATTGCGGGTGATAACGCCGCCAATCCCGCCATGCCCGTGTTCTGCGCCCCGGCCACCGCGTTTCCCGCACCGCCTCCGGCCGCAGCTTCTGCCGCAGTCTGGCCGCCTCCCTTCTTGATCGCCGCAGCCGCGTCCTTGGCCCCGCTCTCGATCAGGGCGGCCACGAAATTCATCGCCTTCAGGTGAATCCCAAGATTAGTGTGCAACTGGTACGAGCCGCCGGCGGACAAAGCCATGTTCTTGCCGGAGTTGGTCGTGATATTTTTGCCCGCCTTGTCGGTGATGTTGTCGTCCGCGGTGCGGGAAATATCGGCCCCGGCGTTGCGGCTGATGCTGCCGCCAGCGTTGCTGGAAATGCTGGCTCCAACCGTTTCGTTTTCGTTGTTCTTGATCCTGATGGTCCAGTCTTTTTCCCCGTGGAGAAAGACTTCCTCGCTCCCCTTCTTGTCCTCGAAACGGATTTCGTTGAAGTTGGCATCGGTGCCGCCCTTGGTGGAACGGCTCTTGAGGCCGCTTTGGGTTTTGTTGGCGGGAAGGTCGTAGGGCACAACGGTCTTCGCGTTGTAAACCCGGCCGGTCACGATCGGCCGGTCGGGATCACCTTCGAGGAATTCCACGATCACTTCCTGGCCCATGCGCGGGATGTGGATGCCACCCCATTTTTCGCCGGCCCAGCCCATTTGGGTCACGCGCACCCAACACGACGAGTTCTCATCTTTCTTGCCGTGGCGGTCCCAGTGGAACTGAAGTTTGATCCGCCCAAACTCATCAGTGTGAATTTCCTCGCCCGACGGCCCGACGACGATGGCCGTTTGCGGACCCTGAATCATCGGTTTGGGCGTGAGGCGCGGTGCGCGATAAGGCTGGTCAAAGGGAATGCAGGTGAAGCTGCAGGAGAAGTACTCTCCTTCGTCGGTCTGGCCGGACTCGTAGTCGCCGGTTGAGATGTGGATGGAGGTGGAGGTGAGCAGGTAGGGACGGTTTTGATCGTCGCGCGGATGATCGCTCAGGGCGAACTTGGCCCCAGTGGCCACGCCGCGCGCGCTGGCCTGGCCACGCAGAATCTCGAACTGCGCCTGGAGTTCCTGGATGCGGACCTTGGCGTAAGCCTCGGCCTCAGAGGATTCCTCATATTCGCCGGGGTAATCGAAGAACTCGAAGTCGGCCCTGGCATGTTCCCGGGTGATGGGGGCGTTGGCCGTCAGCGGTAGCGAAGGTTTCTTGAAATTGAAATCCTTGAGCGCATACACGCCGGTCTGCACCTCCTTCTCGATGGTCCAGTCGGTGACGGTTTCTTCACTGGCCTCGGATTCCTTGCCGGGCGGGTGGTAGCGGATGCTGTCGTAAGTGCCGAAGGCGGTGTGAGCGGAGGGTGAATCACAAATGATCAGCTTATGCTGGGACTCTTCATGCTCGAAGAAAAAGTAGATGCCCTCCTGCTCCATGAGGCGGCAGACGAAGTTGAAGTCGGTTTCGCGGTACTGCACGCAATACTCCCAAGGTTGGTAGGAGCCGCTCAAGCGCAGTTCGTAATCGTTCAACCCGTGTCCGTCGAAGACCGCCTTGAGGATGTCTGGAATGGCCTGATTCTGAAAGATGCGACAGTCGGAGGAACGTGTCAGCAACCAGAGCCACGGGACGATGGTGGCGCGATACGTGGCGTGGCGTCCTTCGCCCTGCGTCTGCACGAAGCGGCTCACAATGCCGTGGAACCAGCGCTTGCTGTCGTCCGCCAGATCCAGCCGCACGGCGGCTTTCTGGCCGATGACGTCCTCGAACTTGATGGCCGGATCCTCGCTGCTCAGTTCGAGATCGAACTGGAACAAGCGGCTCATCTGCTCGGTAGCCGCAAACGATTTGAGGAGCAGCGCATCCGCCCCCGAAGGAGGGATGAACTCGACGAACTTGTTAGATTGAGTCGGCATGAACTCAAATCCTTCCGAATGACGGCTGAATTTTGAGGAGATACAGTGTTGGTGTGTCCTGTGTTCTCATTGCGGAATTTGAAACGGGCGGCTCTCCAAGTGCAAGAAACAAAGCGTGTGAAGGCAAGATCAGACCCCCCAGACCTGCGGGAGTCGCGACGCGTGCGGCCGTTTCGTATGCTCCAGCAAAAACGCGGATCGAACTGGCACCGAGGCTTGAAGTCCCGGCCTCTTCCGACTGTTTGGAAGGCCCGTGAGGAGAGAGCCGGGAGGATGGCCGACCGGACTCATTGTTTCGAGATCATTCGTTTCGTCGCCTTGGAGTTCGGAACCACCGCTTGCTCTTCCCGCGCTCGTGGCTATGTTCGCGGGCATGGACTGGCAGCAGATTATTGCCCTGCTTATTGTCGCCACCGCGGCGGCACTCCTCATCCGGAGCCGGGTGCGGCGGCGCAAATTCCAGTTTGGGCGCGATACGCATTGCGGGTGCAGTTCTCCTGCGGAGGTTTCGCCGCGGTCCTCCATCGTGTTCCACGCGCGCAAGGGTGAACCCACGCGCATCTACGTGAAGATGAAATGAGACCACACTTGCGCGCTCCCGGACGGTGGGATAGCTTCGACCACAAGCGAACCCGATGTTCAAAGTGAATTCTGCGATCTACAACTGGCGGGCCGGTAAGACCGGCAACGCTCTGGCCGAGGCGCATTGGGGTCCCAACACCGACGTTTATGTCTCCGACGATTTGCTCGTGATCAAGGTCGAGCTGGCCGGGATGCGCAAGGAGGATTTGGAACTCACGGTGGAGGACAATTTTCTGACCATCACCGGCCATCGCCCCGATGGCTGCCGCGCCCCGAAGTGCAAATTTCTGGTCATGGAAATTAATTACGGTTCTTTCCAAAGCGTGATCGAACTGCCTCCGGGGTACAATTTGAACGAGGCCAAGGCCGCTTATCAAAACGGCTTCCTGCGGGTGGATGTTCCGCAAGGTCGCCCGGCGGCGAAGAAGCGCGTCACGATTTTCCCCGGCCAGGAGAGCTAGTCGGCGGATTCCGAGTTCAAGGGCTGGCGGAATCACATGGCAAACGACGAGACGATGACCTCCTCCGATACCGAGATGGTCAGCATCCTCGGCTCCGGCGCGACTTCCGACACCTCGCTGGCCCGCGCGGCCAGCAAACTTCCGGACACTCTGCCCATCCTCGGCCTCTCCGATGTCGTCATTTTTCCCGGCACTGTGGTGCCGCTGCTGGTGGAGAGCGAGGAAAGCACCAAGCTGATCGACGATGTGGTGGAGGGCGACCGACTGCTCGGGTTGGTGCTCCAGCGCCGTCCCGAAGCCCAGAATCCTACGCCGGAGGATCTTTTTCAGCACGGTTGCTGCGCGCGCGTGTTGAAGATGCTGAAGTTTCCGGACAACACGGTGCGGATTCTCATCGAGGGTTTGTGGCGCGTGCAGTTGGGAGAGTTTACCCAGCACAAGCCCTATCTTCGGGCCCGTTTCCGGGTGCGCCAGGACGTGATTCCGCCCGGCGCGGAAACCACCGCTGTGGCCCGCAACGCCGCGCAGAAATTTCGAGAGGTCATCAAGCTTACTCCGGCCATGCCCGATCCGGTGAAGGTGGCCGCCCTCAACACCGAAGTGCCTGGCGCGCTCAGCGATCTGATCGCCGCCAACCTCAACCTGAGCCTGCCGGACCGCCAGCACCTGCTGGAAATGTCCGATGTGTTGGAACGGTTGCAACTGTTGCGGCCTTTGCTCGATCGCGAACTGGAGGTGGCGCAGATCGGCACCAAGATTCAGAACGATGTCAGCACCGCGATGGCCAAGACGCAGCGGGATTTTTTTCTGCGCGAACAGATGCGAGCCATCCAGCGCGAACTGGGCGAGGGCGATCCGGCCGCGAATGAAGTGGCGGCCCTGCGCAAGCAACTGGATGAAACCCCGCTGCCGGAAGAGGTGCGGAAGGTCGTCCTGAAGGAGCTCGAACGCCTCGGGCAGATGCCCCCGGCCGTGGCCGAATATTCCATCAGCCGCAACTACCTGGACTGGCTGCTGAACCTGCCTTGGAACAAGAAGACCGAGGACAAGCTCGACTTGAAGGCCGCCGAGCGCGTGCTCAACGCGCAGCATCACGGCTTGGGCAAGGTTAAGGATCGCCTGCTCGAATATCTTGCCGTCATCAAGCTCAAGAACAATCTCAAGGGTCCGATCCTCTGCCTGGTCGGCCCGCCCGGCGTGGGGAAAACTTCCCTCGGCAAAAGCGTCGCCGATGCGCTCGGGAGGAAGTTCGTTCGCATCGCCCTGGGTGGCCTGCGCGACGAGGCCGAGATTCGCGGCCACCGCCGCACATACGTCGGGGCCATGCCGGGGCGCATCATCCAGAGCCTGCGCCGGGCCGAGACACGCAACCCGGTCATGCTGCTCGACGAACTGGACAAGATCGGTTCGGACTTCCGCGGCGATCCGGCGGCGGCGCTGCTGGAGGTGCTCGACCCGCAGCAGAACAACACCTTCACCGACCATTACCTCGATGTGCCGTTTGACCTCTCGCAGGTGCTCTTCATCACCACCGCAAACTGGCTCGAACCGGTGCATGCGGCCTTAAAGGACCGGTTGGAAATCATCCGCATTCCCAGCTACACGGCGATGGAGAAAGTTCAGATTGCGCGCCGCCATCTCGTGCCCCGGCAGTTGGAGGAGCACGGCCTCAAGCGCCGCGACATAAAGCTTCCCGAGGCCACGCTCAAGAAACTGATTGCGGACTACACCCACGAAGCCGGCGTGCGGCAGCTCGAACGCGAGATTGGTTCCCTGGCCCGCAAAGTGGCCCGAAAAGTTGTCGCCCATCGGCGCGCGGAACATTCCATCACCATCGCGCCGGAGGATTTGAAGAAGCTGCTCGGGCACGCCGAATACACTTCCGACACGGCCGAGAAGATCACCGACTGCGGCATCGCCATGGGGCTGGCCTGGACGCCGGTGGGCGGGGAGATTCTTTTCATCGAGGCCACGCGCATGGCTGGCAAAGGCGCGCTTATCCTGACCGGCTCGCTGGGTGATGTGATGAAGGAGAGCGCGCAGACCGCGTTGAGCTACATCCGCAGTCAGGGCAGGCTGCTCGGCATCGATCTGAAGGACTTCGACAAATACGACCTGCACGTCCATGTGCCGGCGGGTGCGACGCCGAAGGATGGACCCAGCGCCGGCTCCACCATCGCGGTGGCGATAAGTTCCCTGCTCACGCAGCGATTGGTCCGCTCCGACGCGGCGATGACGGGCGAGATCAGCCTGCGTGGTCGTGTGCTTCGCGTGGGCGGCATCAAGGAGAAAGTCCTGGCGGCGGCGCGGGCGGGATTGAAGACCGTCATCCTCCCCGACACAAATCGCGGTGACTGGATGGATGTGCCGGATGAAGTGCGCAAGGCCATGAAAGCGCACTTCGTGAAGGACATCGCGCAGTTGGTTTCGCTGGCGTTGACGAAATGAGAACCGGCCATTGCCAGCGACGCGTGACGGCGAGGCTTAGGGTGGTGGCTGGATTGCTGGCCTGTCTCGGCGCTGTTTTTCTCTACGCTGCCGCTCCGGCTCCGCTGAACGATCCTGTCGAAGGCCGGAAGCTCGCGCAGGAAATGCTGGCCGTGCAACCGGCGGAGAACCTCGAGTTCTCCGGCGTGATGAAAATGGCCCGCCCCAACGCCGACGAGAAAATTCTGCCCCTGCGCACCAAGGTCATCCTGGTGTCGGACGCGGCGTGGAAATCCATTTACGAGGCGCGTCTGCCGAATGGCGGTGTCGAATCCCTGACCATCCTGCACACGCGTGGCCGGTCGCCAGCTTATGAGTTGCGCCGGGGCGACGCGGTGGACGCGGTCCTGGAGACCAACAGCGCGGCGAGCTTCGCCGGCTCGGAATTTACACTCTTTGACCTTGGACTGGGTTTTATCCACTGGCCGACCCAGATTCTTCACACCCGTGAAATGCGCAAGGGCCGGGGATGTGACGTGCTGGAGAGCCGGCCCGCTGGGGTCGCTCCCTACTCCAGCGTGCGCACTTGGATTGACCAGGAGAGCCGCAGCCAGGGCCAACCGGGCGTGCTCGTGGTCGAGGCGCGTGATGGCCAGGGTTCGCCGTTCAAAGAGTTCGAAATCAAGAGCATGAAAAAGGTCGCCGGCCAGTGGCAGGTGCAGGAGATGGAACTGCGCAACCGCGAGACCAAAGCCCGCACTCGACTTCTCTTCGACTTCGACAAAAAGTGAGCCATGCCACCACTGCTCCGCCTTGCGCTTCTCGCTTTCGCGGCCTTGGGCTTGCTGAGTTTCATCGCCTGGCTCTTTGTGCGCTCCTTTCGCCGCAGTGACGATCCGGTCAAACTGCTCGTCAAATGGGTCGTCACGCTGATCTGCGCCGGAGTGATCGGCTGGGTGGCCCGCGGTGGTGGCTACGCCGCCATCGGAGCGGTGCTGCTCACGGTGCCGATCGGCATCGTGCTGGCGATCTTGTGGGCACCGCATGTCGGGAGCGCGCTCTTCAGTTCCATTACCTCTGCGCTGGACGGAGGCAACGAGGAGGCGGATCCCGTCCCGCTCTACTCCACCTGTGAGGCGCTGCGCCGGCGCGGAAAATTCCGCGAGGCCATCTACGCCATCCAGGAACAGTTGCAGAAGTTTCCCAATGATTTCGCCGGCCAGCTTATGGTGGCGGAAATCCAGGCTGAGAATCTGAACGATCTCCAGGCCGCCCAGATCGCCATCCACCGGATTTGCCAGCAGAAGAATCACGCCCCGGCCAGCCTCGTCTTCGCTCTGAACTCACTTGCCGACTGGCATCTGCGCTTCGCTCAGGACGCGGAGGCGGCTCGCGCCGCGCTGGAAAAAATCATCAAGCTGCTCCCGGATACAGAGTTCGAGCGCACCGCCGCCAACCGCATCGCCCACCTCGGCAGCCGTTCCGTGCTGCTGCAATCCCATGAGCCGGACAAGCTGATCTTGAAACCCGGGGTCGAGTATCTCGGCCTGCTCAAGGATCAGTCCCACCTGCGACCCAAGGAGCAATCGTGGCCCGAGGAAGCGGAGGAACTGGCGGCTCATCTCGGCCTGCATCCGCTCGATAATGAAGCCCGCGAGCGACTGGCCATCATCTACGCTCGCCACTATGGCCAACTTGATCTGGCGACCGAACAGATCGAGCACCTGGTGGCTCGGTCTGGCGAATCTCCCAAACATGTGGCCCGGTGGCTGAACTTGCTCGCGGATCTGCAAATCGAAGTCACCAACCAGACCGGACTCGCGGAGCAAACCTTGCGACGAATTGTCGATCTCTTCCCCAACCAGGCTCCGGCCGAACTGGCCGGGCTGCGCCTTGGTTCGTTGGCCCTGGAATTGAAACACTTTGAAAAGCCCCGGGTGGTAAAGTTCGGGCCGGGGGCGGGCGAAAGGCGGTAGCGGCGGGGCGGAGAGTCGGCCCGCGTGCTACTCGTGGACGAAAATAATCTTGCTCCCCTCCGCCACAAATTGTGTGGGGATGCGCCGCAGTGCCCTCAGTGCCGCCACGATCGGCTCGTGCTTCTCGCGCGGGGCGTAAAACATCAGAAAGCCCCCGCTGCCCGCGCCCAGGAGCTTGCCGCCCGTCGCGCCCGCCTGCCGCGCCGCCGTGTACCATGCGTCGATGGCCCCGTTGCTGATCTCGCCGGTGAGGCTCCGTTTCAACTCCCAGCCTTCGTGCAGCATCTCGCCAAAGCCGGCCGTGCTGTTCCCCTGGAGCGCCACCTTCAAGTCCCGTGCGAGCCGCACCATGCGCTGGAGCACCTGCTGTTTGGCCACGTTCGACGCCACCGCCTCCTGCTGCTTCTTCAAGATGGCCGACGCGCTCCGCGAGATGCCGGTGTAGAACACAAGCATGTTTTCCTGCAACGTCGCCAGCGTCTGGGCCTGGCACGCGATTGGTTCCACGCTCACGGAATCATCCGGGTGAAACTCGATGAAGTTGAACCCGCCGAAGGCCGCCGCGTACTGGTCCTGCTTGCCGATGGGTTCGGCGCAACGCTCCAGTTCGATCTGGCAGGCCTCCTGGGCGAGTTGCGCGGCCGAGGTGCCGCGCCCCTCGTACGCGTGCAGCGCGTGCAGCAGTCCTACCGTGAAGGCGCTTGAAGAACCCAGCCCCGATCCTTTCGACGGGATGTCGGCGATGGAAGTGATCTCGAGGCCGCCCGGGCAGCCCAGCATCGTCATCGCCTCGCGCACCAGCGGGTGTTCGATCTTCTCCACTGTGTCCGCCTCCTCCGTGCGCGAATAGGAGACGCGGATGCGATGGTCGAACTTCTCGTTCAGCGTGAGATAGACGAACTTGTCGATGGCCGTGGACACGACCGCGCCGCCGAATTTGCGGTAGTAAGACGGCAGGTCGCTTCCGCCTCCGACGAAACTCATGCGCAACGGTGTCCGGCTGATGATCATGCGCGGATGGTTGTAAGGGAACACCGGGCGAATGCCAAAAGCCAAATCAGTTTGCAGCACCCGGCAAGCGTGAGGGACTAATGCGGCAGAGCGAGAGGGGCGGCGGTGCTTTCGAGCGTCGGCAAGAGCACGTCCTGCCGAGAGCTTCTCGCGTGCGAGCGCGGTATCGTGTCGGACTTGCCCTGGCCGGATCGAGGCCGGGATCGCTGCTGCATCGCGAGGTTGGGAGGGAGCGAGCCGGGCAGGTTGCAATCAAGTCCCACCCGGCGCGGACATTTTGGCCAGCGTGGCGGTGGTGGATTTGCCGGGGACGTGTCCGAGCAGGACCACTTTGCCGCCGGTACTCTCGATGAGGCGGCGCTCATCCTGATTCACCGTCTCCAAAGTGTAGTCGCCGCCCTTCACGTAAATGTCCGGCTGCACCGCGCGGAGGAAGGGCACGGCGTCGCGCTCCGGGAAGATGAAGACGGCCTCGACGCTTTGGAGCGCGGCCAGCACGAGAGCCCGGTCGGCTTCGGAATTGACCGGTCGCCCCGGCCCTTTCAATCCGCGCACCGCAGCATCGGAATTGACGCCCACGATCAGAGCGTCGCCTTGGTTCCGGGCAGCCTCGAGATAGGTGACGTGACCGGCGTGGAGAAGGTCAAAGCAGCCATTGGTGGCCACCAGGCGCAGACCGCGCTGGCGCAGGCCGGCCCGCCAGGCGGGCAACTCGGCGGCGGTGAGTATTTTTCGGGCGCAGTTCATGGGGCGGCATTTTGGGGTGCGCGGATGGTTTGGCAATGGTTCATGCGCGTGAACTGGTCCAAGGAGTGTCCTGAGAACGGGCGATGCCTTGCAGGAATGGGACAGTTTTCCGGGACACCAAGGGCGCTCAAGTGGTCCACCAGCTCTTCCACAGGCTGCGGGCAGGCCGGGCGGAGGGTTGGCACTGGCGTTGCTAGGTCGGGGGTGCGGTCAGTGGAAGGCAATTGTGAACAAACACAGAAATGTTTAACCCGTCTCCACCTCGTTCACGCCGCGTCAGTTAAAAAGGTTAATTCATATGAAGATCAATACATCACGCCGCAGCGCGTTCACCCTGGTAGAAATCATGATCGTGGTCGCGATCATCGGCTTGCTCGCCGCCATCGCGATCCCGAACTTCATCAAAGCTCGCGAAGCCTCGCAGAAGAATGCGTGCATCGCGAACCTCAAGCAGATCGACGGGGCCAAGAACACCTGGGCGCTCGAAGAGAAGAAGATCAACACCAGCGTGCCGGTTGACACCGACCTGTATGGCAGCACGCTCTACATCCGCTCCAAGCCCGTCTGC
>JANOQV010000097.1:0-39499 GCA_031414955.1 Pedosphaera sp.
GGACGGCAAAGTCTATGTCGGCGACGAGGACGGCGACTTCGTGATTCTCCCCGCGAAGAAAGATTTCGATCCCAAGAAGGAGAAACCCATCTTCGAGACCAACCTCGGCGCGCCCGTCTATGGCACCCCGATGGTCGCCAACGGCGTGATGTACGTGATGAGCCAGACGCACCTCTACGCCGTCGGCGGCAGCGCCATCACCACCGACCAGCCGCAGAAGCTGGAGATTAAGAAGTAGTGGGTGGAAGGTTAGGCACTACGCCCAAATCGCACATTATGGGAAAGAAGCGTCACTACTACGACAAGCACGGTAACTACAAAGGCCACTCATCCGATAAGGGGCCTTACGACTGGTTGGGATATTTGGTTCTCATTCTCATCGTGCTCGGTCTTCTGAAAGGCTGCTGATGCGCTCGCAGGAATTGGAAGCCGGTGTTGACTCTGTTTTGAATCCCAACGGGATTCCATCACTCAGCCCAGGGTTGCGCGCCGCGCGCTACCCTGGGTCAACGTCCCCAATACGACACAACCCTGAAAGGGTTGCATCAATTCCGCACCATTCTCTCGCCCAATGCTTCAACCCCTTCAGGGTTGATGATTCATTTTCACGCCCACCCAGGGTAGCTCCTGCGTCGCAACCCTGGGCTGATGGCTGCAATCCCTTTGGGATTGAAACGCTAATGGGACGGTTGGCCGCACTTTGTTTCGCGCTCGCTTTCGTTTTCTTCGCCGCCACTTCATCCCACGCTTCCGACTGGCCGCAATTCCGCGGCCCCACCGGACTCGGCTACGCGGACGCGCAAAATCTCCCGCTCACCTGGAACGCCAAGAGCAACGTGAACATCGCGTGGAAGGCGGCGTTGCCGAAGAGCGACAATCCCTACTCGTCGCCCGTCGTGTCCGGCGACCGTGTGTTCGTCACCAGCGCGGTCAACAATCCCGTCGAGCATCACGTCCTCTGCTTCGCGCGCGCCGACGGCAAGCTGCTCTGGGACACCACCGTCGAACCCGGCCCGTGGATTCTCAAAGACCTGCGCGGCGGCTACGGCGCACCCACGCCCTGCACCGACGGCAAGAATGTTTTCGTCGTCTTCGGCTCCGCCGTCATCGCGTCGCTCGACTTCGAGGGCAAAGTCGTCTGGCGAAAAGCTTTGACCGAATACAACTTCGACGTGGCGCTGGGCAGCAGCCCGATTCTCTACAAGGACACCGTCATTCTCGACTGCGATCAGAACAACAAGACTTCGAGCTTCATCGCGTTCGACAAGGCGACCGGCGACATCAAGTGGGAGCAGAAGCGGCCGCAGGCCATTTACGCGCACAGCACGCCGGTCATCGTGGACATGAACGGCAAGCCGCAGATGCTCGTGAGCGCGAACAAGGCCATCGAAAGCCTGAACCCCGACAACGGCGAGATGATCTGGTGGTGCGCCGCGTCCGGCGACGCGTCCTCGCCCGCCTTCGCGCGCAACCTCGTCTTCGCCGACAGCGGACGCGGCGGCAAAGCCGTGTGCGTCGAGGCCACCGGCACCGGCGACGTGACCAAGACGCACCTCAAGTGGACCTTCCCGCAAATCCCCGAAGGCTTGTCGTCCGCCATCATCGTCGGCGATTTCGTTTTCCGTTCGCACAATCCCGCGACCGTGAAGTGCCTGCGCCTTTCGACCGGCGAACTTGTTTTCAGCGAACGCCTGCCCGACGTCTCGACTTGGGCAAGCCCTTTTGCGACGCCCGACGGAACGATCTACTTCGCCAGCGCCGGCAAGAGTCACGTCATCAAGATTGGCGGTGAAGGTGGAACGAATCTCGTCGTCCTCGCCACGAACGACATCGGCGAAGAGAACCGCGCCACGCCTGCGGTGGCGGGCGGGAAAATCTTTCTGCGCGGGAACAAGAACCTGTATTGCATTGGGAACAAACCATGAAGAGCGCAAACGGAGTCGCGGACAGCCTTGTCCGCAGTTCATCAGCATCGCGAGTCCGGCCAGTGGACGACGACGGCGGACATGGCTGTCCGCCGCTCCGCAGGTGCGGGCCAGACTTGTTCAAGCCGACATCGGGCCGCTAACTTTCACGGAGCTTGAAACGCAGAACCACATCCAGTGTGACGAACGGCGCGCAGCCCACGCCGCCCGTCATCCCGCACCTCTGGCACCGCGAAGTGCCCGGCCCGCTCTGGGACGGCACGCGCCGCGTCGCACGCCGACAGATTGAAGCCTACTGCCGCGTGGTGGCCCGCGAGTTCAAGCCGGAGAAGATCATCCTGTTCGGTTCCTACGCCTACGGGAAGCCGACGAAGGATTCGGATGTCGATCTAGTGGTCATCATGCCGCATCGCAGCCGCGACATCAAAATGATGGGCGCGATTCGCGCACGCGTTGGGTCGCCTTTCCCTCTCGATCTGTTGGTCTGGCGACCCGGCAAATTCTCGCGGATGCAGAGTTTCAATGAGGAAGTGCTGACGCGCGGCAAGGTGATGTATGAAAGCTGACACGCGCGAATGGGTAAAATACGCGGAGGAAGATTTCACGGTGGCCTCATCGTTGATACGGCAGCGCAAATCCTGCCCGGCCAACTCCATCGGCTTCCATTGCCAGCAGTGCGTGGAAAAGTATTTCAAGGCCCGGCTGGTCGAGGCCGGCCGCACTTTTCCGAAGACGCATGACCTCGAAGGACTGCTGAATTTGGTGGTCCAGATTGAGCCGTTGCTGGCGGCGTTTCAGCCGGTGTTGGGCACTTTGACCGCCTACGCCGTCCAGTTCCGTTATCCCGGCCATGTCGCCACGAAGCAGGACGCAAAGGACGCGCTGAAAGATTGCCGCGCCATTCGCAAAGAAGTCCGGGCGAGCCTCGGCCTGCCGAAGAAGTGAACCGAAAACATTTTTGACCAACCCAACCATTCAACCATGAGCAACTCCGTTTCACCCGAAGCCATCAAAGCCGCCGCCGCCCAACTCGACGCGCACCTCAAAGAAATCATCCAGTGGCATTTCACGCCGGAAACCGGCTGCCCCTACTGGCTCGACTGGGCGAAGAAGAACTTTGACCCGCGCAAGGAGATCAACAGCTTCGCCGACGTGCTGAAGTTTCCGCATTTCGCCGACGAATCATTGCGCGACTTGCAGCCCGAGGTCTGGGTGCCGGCGCAATTCAAGGGCAAGCCTTTCAACATTTTTGAGACGGGCGGTACGACGGGAATGCCCAAGCAGCGCATCGGCTGGAACGACTTCCGGGTCGATTACTCCGAGTTCAGCGAGAAGATTTCCGACGAACATTTTCCGCGTGGTGGTGCCTGGCTGATGATGGGACCGACCGGCCCGCGTCGTCTGCGCCTCGCCATCGAACATCTCGCCAACGTGCGCGGTTCGTCGTGCTACTTCATCGATCTTGATCCGCGCTTCGTGAAGAAGCTCATCACCAACAAGCAGTTCGACGTGGCGAAGCAATACATGGCGCACGTCGTGGATCAGGCGGCGACCATTCTCAAGCACCGCAAAGTCACCGGCCTCTTCACCACGCCGAAGCTGCTCGAAGCTCTGGCCGAACGGGAAAATCTCTGGGAAGCCGGCATCCGCGGCGTGTTCTGCGGCGGCACGTCGATGAAGCCGCAGGAAGTGCGCTTCATTGTCGAGGAACTGCTGGAGAACCGTATCGGCTTCTACCCGACTTACGGCAACACCCTCATGGGCCTGGCCGCCAGCGTGCCGCTCCGCCCCGAAGACAATTTCAGCGTGACCTACTACGCGCCGCAGCCCCGCGCCGTGTTGCGCGTGGTGAACCCGAACAAGACCGAGGAGACCGTGGCCTACGGCGCGTGGGGCCGCGTGGAGCTCACCACATTGACCAAGGAATTCTTCATGCCCCGCTTCCTCGAACGCGACGAAACCATCCGCCGCGAGCCGCGCGCGCCATATGCGTGGGACGGCGTCGGCGACGTGCGTCCGTTCGGTGCGATGGAGAAGAACATTGTCGAGGGCGTGTATTGAGTGAATTGACACTCGCACCGTTCTGGACAGATATTTGTCCAACATGAGCACGATCAGTTATTCAGCCGCCCGCGAGAAACTGGCCCAGACGATGGACCGGGTTTGCGACGACCGGGAGCCGGTGATCATCACCCGGCAGAAACAGCGTTCCGTCGTCATGCTGTCCTTGGAAGACTACGAATCACTGACTGAAACCGCCTACTTGCTCAAGAGCCGGGCGAACGCGCGCCGCCTGCTCGCCGCCACGAAGCAATTGGACGCGCGCCAAGGCCGGGTTCGCAAACTGAACCTCGAACCATGAACCTGATTTTCTCCGACCAAGCTTGGGAAGATTACCAATATTGGCAGGAGACGGACAAAAAGATGGTGCGCCGAATCCATGAATTACTGAAAGACATCCGCCGTAATCCGCCCTCAGGAATCGGCAAACCCGAACCGCTCCGGCACGCGCTGGCCGGCTGGTGGTCGCGCCGCATCGATCAGGAACATCGCCTTGTCTATCGCGCCAGTCAGCAGGGAATTCTCCTCGCGCAATTGCGATTTCATTACTGAACCCATTTCAAAACACATGAGCAACATCCCCCATCTCCCTGTCCTGCGGTTGGGCCGCGCCTACGAATCTTTGGAAAAAATCGAGGTCAAGAATCACCGCACCGGTGAGGTCATGGCCCTCGTCTCCACGGTCAACGGCGGCATCGTCAAACGTGATCTGGCCAAGATTGCTTCGGCGCGTGCGGCGTTGAAGAAGTTCACCGTGAAGCAGCTCATCGCCATGAGCGCACAGGCGGGGGAACTGTTCCTGAACGGCACGCTGCCGTTCGGCGACAAAGGCCACACGCAGACCGCGCAGCAATACATCGAGACGTTGAGCGGCACGAGCGGCCTGCCGCATATCATGGTGAAGCGCAACATGGCGAAAATCCACTACGCGCTCACGCACCTCGACGAGATTCTCAACGGACTGACGCGCGGACTCGACCTCTCGATTCTCGACTCCGGCATGGGCGAGCAGTTCGGCACCAAGCTCGCGTTCTTCCCGACGGCGGCGGCGCTCGGACTTGTCATGCCCAGCAATTCGCCGGCGGTGAATTCGCTCTGGCTCCCCGCCATCGCGCTCAAGACGCCGGTCGTGATCAAGCCCGGCAAGGAAGAACCGTGGACGCCGTATCGGTTGATTCAGGCTTTCATCGCTGCGGGTGTGCCCGCCGAGGCATTTGGTTTCTACGCCACGGATCACGACGGCGCGGCGACAATTCTCAACACCTGCGGTCGCGCGCTCATCTTTGGCGACAAGAACACGAAGGCGCAGTACGCTAACAATCCCGCCATTCAGTTGCACGGGCCGGGCTGGAGCAAAATCATTGTCGGCGAAGACCAGATTGAGAACTGGCGCGATTACCTCGACGTGATGGTCAGTTCCATCAGCGACAACGGCGGACGTTCCTGCATCAACGCCTCCGCCATCGTGGTGCCGAAGTATGCCGCCGAGATCGCCGACGCCCTCGCGCAGAAGCTCGGCCCGATTCAGCCGACGCGGCCCGAGGACGAGAACGCCCGCCTCTCCGGCTTCGCCAATCTCAAGATGGCCGACTTCATCGACGCGCAAATCGAGGAAGGACTGAAGACGCCTGGCGGCGTGGATGCGACCGCGAAGTATCGCAACGGACCGCGCAAAGTCGTCTTCGAGGGCGGCACCTACATGCGCCCGACGATTGTGCTGTGCGATTCCTTCGCGCATCCGCTGGCCAACAAGGAATTCCTCTGCCCCTATGCCAGCGTCGTGACCTGCGCGCAGAAAGACATGCTGCACCAGATCGGCTACAGCCTGGCCGTGAGCGCCATTACCAAAGACCCGGCGTTCATCGACGAACTGCAAGCCTTCGGCGAAATCGAC
Source organism: Pedosphaera sp. (assembly GCA_031414955.1). Lineage (GTDB taxonomy): Bacteria > Verrucomicrobiota > Verrucomicrobiia > Limisphaerales > SIBH01 > JANNGC01. Next base: position 5,881 of record JANOQV010000097.1, read on the forward strand.
CGCCTGAACATCGGCCCCGTCTCGACCATGAAGATTTCCTGGGACCAGCCGCACGAAGGCAACATGTTTGAGTTTCTCTACAAGCGTCGCAGCATCGATCGGGCTTGGTGAATCGCAAGGCGGCGAGACCTGTCTCCTTGCCGCGTGCCGCGCTCGAAGCCAGTCTTTCCAAGATGACAGCGAAATATTCAGTCGAACACATCGGCCTGGCCGCGAAGGACACCACGGCGCTGAAAGTTTGGTATGAGCGAACGCTGGGCGCGCGCGAAGTCTTCTGCAACGGCCAGCAGCCGCCGGCGTATTTCATGGAACTGCCCGGCGGCATCTGGATTGAGATCTACGAGGCGGATTTCGCATTGAAGGAGGTCGCGGACAACAAGCTACAAGGCTGGCGGCACCTCGCTCTGAGCGTCGAGTCGATCGAGGGCGCGAGGCGGGAATTGGAGGGACGTGGCGTCGCCTTCACCGAGCAGATCAAGCCGGCGGGCGGCGGTGGGCGCGTGCTGTTCTTCCAGGATTCCGAGGGCAACCTGCTGCACCTCGTGGAGCGCGGGCCGGACTCAAAGCTCCAGCGTCCCTGAGCCGAACTTCTTCCACAGCAGTACAAACGCGGGCGCGAAATCGTGCGGACGTTCGTTGACCCATTGCGCCACGCGTTCCCGCGTGAACCACCCGCCACGCTCGATCTCCTCCGGGTGGAGGATGAAGGGACCTTCGCTCTCGCACTCGTAAAGCCACACGAATTCCTGGCCCGTCTCCCCGCAAGGTTCCACTTTGAAGAGGCGGCGCGGCGGCGCGCTCAGGACCAGGCCGATCTCCTCGCGCAGTTCGCGCATGGCACAGGTGTCGTAGTCCTCGCCGGTGTCGAGATGGCCGGAGGCGGAGGAATCCCAGAGGCCGGGCGAGCTGTCCTTGCTCAGGGAACGCTTTTGCAGGAACACTTCGCCCCGAGCATTGAACACGAACACATGCACGGCGCGATGCTTCAGACCGTCCCGATGCACGATGCGCCGCAACTCCCGGCCGATGACTTCATCGCGCTCGTTGACCACATCAAAGATTTCGTCACTCATAAATTTGCCAGGGCCGGCTCGAATTCAGGAAACACCTCCCGCATCTTAATCTTCAACTCAGCGATCAGCGCCTCCTCCATAAACTCATAGTCGTCAGGGATGAAAAGGCAGCGGCAGGACTTGCCGGCCAGCGACTCGGGATGCTTCTGGCGCATCCGCTCCTGATGCCGTTTCTCCATGACCACGATCAAATCGGCCCAGCCGAGACGGCCCGGCGTGACCCGGATGCGCGCGCCATCCTCGGTTCCCGCCGAGCGCACCTCCCACACCGGCACGTCCTTGAAGATGATTTCCGCAGTCAGGCTACGCCGGCGGTTGCGGCTGCACACGAAGAGAATCTTGGTGCGGAGGTCTTTCAAGCGGCGAGCAGGCGGGTCAATTCGACGAACTGTTCGAGGGAAAGCTTTTCCGCCCGTTCGTCCGGCCTGATCTTCATGCGCTCCAGCGCGGCGGCAATCTTCTCCACCGGCCATTGCTGTTTGAGCAGCTTGACCATCATCTTGCGGCGCTGCGACAAGGCGAGCTTCACCAACCGGTCGAACACCGCTTCCAGTTCCACGGGCAGCAGGGCCGGCTCACGACGGATCAGGACCACGCAGGCGGAATCGACATCCGGGGCGGGAAAGAAACAACTGCGGGGAATTTTGAAATGCTCTTTCGGCTGATAGCGCAACTGGATGAGCAGCGTGAGCAGGCCGTAGTCCTCGCTGTCCACACTCGCCATGAGCCGGCGCACCACTTCCAGTTGGAGCGTCGCGACCAACCGCTCGGGCCGCGAAGGATTCTGCGCAAGTTCGACGAGGATGGGCGACGCGACGGAATACGGGAGATTGGCGACGAGCTTGTAGTCGTGCCAGGCGCGGTTGCGATCCTCGACCACGCGCAGCGCGTCGTCGTGCATCAGTTCCAGATTTTTCGCCCCGGCAAATCGCTCCCGGAGCACCGGCATCAGCCGGGCGTCCTTCTCGATGGCCAGGACGTGCCCGGCCCTTGTCAGCAACACCTCCGTCAGCGGCCCAAGACCGGGACCAATCTCCAGCACCTGGTCCGCGCTGGTGATCTCACCGGCGTCCGCGATGCGCCGCAACTGGTTCTGGTCGTGGAGAAAATTCTGTCCCAGCGACTTGGTGAGCTGGATACCGCGCGCCTTGAGCAGTTCCCGCATGTCAGAGAGTTTCATGCGCGATTGAGAACCTTCCTCAACGCCGCCACCGCGCGGCGTAACTGCGTCTCGGTAATCGTCAGCGGCGGAGTGAAACTGATGATGTTGGCGTGTTCCCCTTCCGGTAAGAAAATGAAACCACGATGCAGCAGTTCCTTGATCACGCCCAACGATAGTTCCGTGGCCGGTGAGCCATCTGTGTTCGACAACTCCAGCCCGGCCATCAACCCGACACCGCGCGCACGACCATGGACCATGGACCATGAACCATGGACTTTGGACAACTCGGCGAGCAGCACACGGCCCAATCGCGCGCTGCGCTCCACGAGTTGCTTCGCGCGAATCTCCGCGATGTTTGCCAGCGCCATCGCGCAGCCGACAGGATGACCGAGGAAAGTGCTGGTGTGAATCGCCTCACCGATGCTGGCCGGCCACGCGGCGTCCATGATGTCGGCGCGCCCCACGCAGGCCGAGAGTGGGAAGCCGCCGGTCAGCGCCTTGCCGAGACAAATCACATCCGGGACCACGCCGCTCTGTTCGCAGGCAAACCACGCGCCGGTGCGGCCGAAGCCGGTGTAAATCTCGTCAAGGATCAGGAGCGTGCCGTGCTCGTCGCACACGCGGCGGAGCATGGGCAGGAAATCCGGCGGCGGAATGTTAATCCCGCCGCGCGCCTGGATCGGCTCGGCCAGAATCGCTCCGATCTTCTCCCGCCTGAAAGTCCGCCGGATCTCTGCCTCGACCTGCTTGGTGGTGATTGGCGGAGCCGAAGGGAACGGCACGAAGTGGCCGAACTTGCCAAGCTGTGACCGGAACGGCGCGCGAAAGTGCGCACGATGCGTGGCGTTCAAAGCGCCGTAGCCCAGTCCGTGATACGCGCCCTCAAAGGCAATCACGCCACGCTTGCCGGTCGCCAGCACGGCCGTCTTGAGCGCGGCCTCCACCGCCTCGAAGCCGGAATTGCAAAAAATCGTTTTGGCGAGCGGTGAGTGGAGGCGGGAACTTTGAACCTTGAACCACCGCTCGAAGGTCAGCCGGCTCAGTTCGCGCGCGAGTCTGGCCTTGAGCGCGTGTGGATGCACGTCGCCCATCGCGTGCAGCAGTTTGGCCATTTGCTTCTGCCCGGCACGGACGACGCGGGGATTGGCATGGCCAGCGGCGGCGACACCGAACGCCGCCGTCAGATCGAGATACTTGCGACCTTCGGCGTCCCAGACGTGAACACCGCGCGCGCGTTCCCAGACGATGGGCCACGAGCCGTCCGTCTCCATGAATGTTACATTGCGCGACTCGTGGGAGCGCAGGAGGGAGAGGGTGCGGTGGGTTTTGGTTTTCAAGGGGCTGCTGAAGAAACTCCAAAGCCAAAAGCCAAAATCCAAAAACAACGCCAAACCTCAAACTCCAAATTCCAATTCAGAGCCGAACCTCGCTCTTTGGGATTTGGAGCTTGGAGCTTGTTTGGGATTTGGGATTTGGGATTTGGGATTTCCACTCAGACTCCTCGTTGTTCGACGGGCCACACAAACTTGTGCATCTGCAACTGGAAGCGCACCGGCAGCGCGTCGGCGATGATCTTCTCGGCCAGTTCGCGGCGCGTGATGGGTGTCTGGCCGGCGGGAACCTTCTTGAGCGAAGGATGCTGCTGGTCCGGCGCGAGCGGCTGCACCCAGGAGAAGAGCAGCGGGCAGATGGAGGCAAGATTGTGCTTCGCGATCTGCTCCTTCGCCCAGTCGTAATCTTCCAGGGTGCCGAGGACGAACTTCACTTCGTCGGTGGCGCGCAGGTGCGGGATATTCTCCAGGCGGTTGCGTTCCACTTCGCCGCTGCTCGGGCACTTCAAATCCATGATGCGCCGGACGCGCGGATCGATCTTCGAGATGTCATGCGCGCCGCCAGTCTCGAGGACCACGGTGAAGCCGTCGTCGCAAAGCGCCTTCATCAGCGGCAGGGCGTTGGGCTGAAGCAGCGGCTCGCCGCCGGTGAGTTCAACCAGCGGCAGCGGGGAAACGCGGAACGCGGAACGCGGAGCGCGGAATGGGGCCGCCAGCCGTTGCACCTCGGAGAGAATGTCGTCGAGTCCCTGCTTGCCGCCTTCGGTGAACGCATACGCCGTATCGCAGTACGAACAGCGCAGATTGCAGGCCGTGAGCCGCACGAAGACGCACGGCAGCCCGGCAAAGGTGCTTTCCCCTTGCAGGCTCAGATAGATTTCGTTGACGACCAGCGTGTTGGACACGGGGGAGAGACTAAAACTCCAAATCCCAAATCCCAAATCCCAAATAAGCTCCAAGAGTCCAAATTCCAATGGGCGCGGAGCAACCGTGGTTTGGAATTTGAGGTTTGGAATTTGTTTGGAGCTTGGGATTTGGGATTTGGAATTTCTTCCCGCCGGTGTTTCATCCCCTCATGCAAGTGTACGATCACCCGACCTTCCGCATGGCCTGCCGGCAATTCGATCTCGTCGCCGACCATTTACAGATTCCCGAGGCCGAGCGCGACCGGCTCAAGTATCCCAAACGCTCCATGACCGTGGCCGTGCCGATTCATCGGGACGATGGCCGCACGGAAGTTTTCTCCGGCTTCCGCGTCCAGCATCATCTCACGCTTGGCCCAACGAAGGGCGGCTTGCGTTATCACCCGGACGTGACGCTGGGCGAAGTGGCGGCACTGGCCATGTGGATGAGCTGGAAGTGCGCGCTCACCGGGCTGCCCTACGGCGGGGCCAAGGGCGGCATCACCTGCGATCCGCGCCAGCTTTCCCAGGGGGAACTGGAGCGACTGACCCGACGCTATACCCAGGAAATGATTCCGTTCATCGGTCCACAAGTCGATGTGATGGCGCCGGACATGGGCACGAACGAGCAGACCATGGCCTGGATGATGGACACGTATTCGGCGCACGCGGGCAACACGGTGTCGAGCATCGTGACCGGCAAGCCCGTCGGCCTCGGCGGCTCGCTCGGACGACGCGAGGCGACCGGGCGTGGCGTGGCTTACCTCATCAATCGCACCATGGACGTGCTCGGTTTGCCGGCCAACCAAGCCACCGCCGTGGTGCAAGGCTTCGGCAACGTGGGTTTGGTGGCGGCCTTGTCGCTGGCGAAGTATGGCGTGAAGATCATCGCGGTGAGTGATGTGAACGGCGGCCTCCACAACCGCCGGGGACTGGATGTTTGGGCACTGGAGAAGTTCTTTGCCGAGAATAAAACCCTCGTCGGCTTTCCCGAAGCGGAGCCGCTCACCAACGAGCAGTTGCTCATCACGCCGTGCGACATCCTCGTGCCCGCCGCGTTGGAGCGACAGATTACGGAGTCCAATGCCGCCAAGATTCAATGCCGCATCCTGGCCGAGGCCGCGAACGGCCCGACCACGCCCGATGCGGACGCCATCATCGCGCAGCGACCGGAGATTTTTGTCATCCCGGACATCCTCTGCAACGCCGGTGGCGTGGTGGTGAGCTATTTCGAGTGGGTGCAGGATTTGCAGAGCTTCTTTTGGACGGAGTCGGAGGTGATGGACAAGTTGTTCCGCATCATGGAGGCCGCCTTCACCCAGACCCTCGCCTTGCAGCGCAAGCAGAAAGGTTCGATGCGTCTCGCCGCGCTCAGTCTGGGCGTGAAGCGCGTGCAGGAGGCGAAACGGATGCGCGGGCTGTTTCCGTGACAACGTGCCCCCGGCGTCCCGCCGGGTTCCGGGCGACGGAAACTGTGGGTCGCCCCACTTGAGATGCGGGCGACCCGGCGGGACGCCGGGGGCACGTTACACGGCGCGTGCGGTGCGTTGGGCGATTTCCTCCAGCCACTTCGCGGCGTGGGCGCGGGCGTCCTCGGGGCTGGTCACGCTGACCATCGACAGAACATCCGTGAACAGCGCGCGGGCTTTGTCTTCATCCGTGACCACGCCGGCGAGGCCGAGGCAGGGTTTGCCGGCCGCACGGCAGAGCAGTGCGAGTTCCCCCACGCCTTTGCCCATCAAAGTTTGTTCATCGATGGCACCCTCGCCGGTGATGACGAGATCGGCGGTGGCAAGACGTGCGTGGAGATCCGACCACTGCGCGAAAAGCGCGAAGCCCGGTTCCAGCTTCGCGCCGAGGAAGGTGCAGAGACCAAAGCCCAGCCCGCCCGCCGCGCCCGCGCCTGGCGTGGCCGCCGTGGTGAGGTGAAGCTCTTGTTGCGCGCTGCCCGCCAGCGCACTGAGGCAGCGCTCGGCGAACTCAAAGTCGGCCTCCTTCAAACCCTTCTGCGGACCATACACTCGCGAGCAACCGGTCGGACCGAGGAGCGGATTGTTCACGTCCACGGCCACGGAGAATTCTTCAAACCATTGTTCGCGCTGGGGAATTTTGATTTGCGTGAGCGAGTGCAGGTCCGTCCATCGATCGAGAGCCGCGCTCTGGGCATTCAGGAATTCCCAGCCCAGCGCGCGCGCCACGCCGAAGCCGCCGTCGTTCGTGGCGCTGCCGCCGAGGCCCATCACGCAGCGTCTGGCCCCGAGGGCCAGCGCGTCCTTCAACACTTCACCGAGGCCGAAGGTGTCCAGCTCGAAGGGGTGAAATTTGCCGGCCGGCAGTTGCGCGAGGCCGTTGATGCGCGCGGCCTCAATGATGGCCGTGGCGCTCTTTGGCTCCCACCACCACTCCGCGGTGAGGGCGCGGTGCGCGGCGTCCACGGTCTTGGTCGTGCGGGTCTCAGCCTTGAGCAAGGCACCCAGCACCAGACCGAAGCCGTCCCCGCCGTCACTCATGGGAAGCAACTCGACCGAGTCGGAGGCACGCACGTCCCGCCAACCGCGCGCGATGGCTTCAGCCGCCTCTTGCGCGGTCAGCGTTCCCTTGAACTTATCCGGCACGATGAGAACCCGCAGACCCATGAGCGAAGTATTGGACGGGGGCAACAAAACGCCAAACATGAAAAAGCAAACATCTGTTTCGGCCTGCTCGACGCGGGCACCTGAGAGCAGCGGACTTACTCATACGTCACTTTCAGTATCTCCAACTCCTCCTCGCCGCCAGGCAGCTTGAGTGGCACGCGCTGGCCGACACGGGCGTTCAAGAGCGCCTTGGCGACGGGCGAAATCCAGCTCACCCAGTTCTGGTCCAGATCCGTCTCGTCCAGGCCCACGATCCGGTAGGCGGTCTCTTCGCCACTGCGCTCGCGCACGGCGACGATGGCCCCAAACCGCACCACGCCGTCCTCGACCACGGGCGGTCCTGTCACCACGCCGGTTTGAAGCGTGCGCTGGAGCTGGAGCACGCGCTGGGCGAGGAGCTTCATGGCCCGCACGGCTTCAGCATCTCCGGACGAGGCAGCCGGGCGAATTTTTGATTCGTCGGCCAAGAGGCTTTCCAGTTCCGACCCCGCCCGCATGGCTCCGCCCGGCGTAATCAGATTCTTCATACCCGGTGGCAACAGCAGGGCCGGGCGCGGCGGGGTGGGTCGCTCCGGCGCGTCATCGGACTCGCGAGTGAAGGCCTTGCTCATGGCCTCGAAGGAGGATTGGAGTTCACGGCGAACGAGATAGCACCCCCGGGCCGGTCCTGGCGAGGCGGGACGCGCCGGAAACCTCCCGCGCGCCCCGGCTCAGGCCGGCCGGTTCTACTGCCGGGCGCGGTAGAAGATGAGCGGGCTGTTCGTGATCGGGATGGCCGGCACGGTTTCGGTGATGTTGGTCAAAGCCAACAACTGCCAGGTCGTCCAGGAGGCCGGGGTGGCGGGCGTGGCGGTGGTTTCGATGACGTAGTTCGTGCCTGGTTTGCCGTATACGGTCAGCAGGGCGGGACTGGCACTGGCGGCTTCGAGCAGAGCCTGACCGTTGACGACAACCGCCCGGCCGCTGTTGAGCACAACGCCCGGGGCCAGCCCAGGCTGGGAACGTGCGCCGCTCACGCTGTTCATGGGCAGCGCCACGAAGGCCGAGCCTTGGCCTGGAGTGGCGTTGAAGTGGAGGCGCGCGACCAGTTGCGTGCCGCTCAATGTTTGCCCCGGCAGTGCGGCCAGCGTGATGCGGGCCTGCCCAGGCGAACTGGTGTCCAGCGAGGCATCGGCCACGGCGGGAATCAGGTTCGACAACGAGAGCGTGTTCAACCGGGACGCCGAGAAGGAAACCGTCAAATCCACGTTGGTCAACAGCGTGCTGGTGATCAGTTCCAGCGCCACATTGGTGCGCGTGCCCACGTCCATGACCGTCGAACCGAGCGTCAGCTCGAGGTATTCGCGCACGGTCACGGTGAAGACGCGCGTGGCACTGAGCGGCACAGCGGCGTCATCGGTCACGCGCAGTGTGATCGTATTTGTGGTGCCGGCGTCGGTGCGCGCAGGCTTCCAGCGGAACAACCCGTTGCTTGGATTGACGGAGGCGGTGGCCGGTGCCCCGGCATCGAGTGAGTAGGTAAGTTTGTTCACCGGCACATCCGCATCGGTGGCCAGAGCGGTGAAGCCCACCGATTGCAGCACGTCCACCACGACATTGGCGACCGGCGCGAGTTGCGGCGCCTTGTTGCCGGTGAAACTGCTGGCCGCAAGAGAACTGTCGGAGGTGCCGCCGGCGTTGAAGGCCAGCACGCGGTAATGATAGGTCGTGTTGGGCGCGAGTCCGGTGTCGAGGTAGTTGGTCACATTCGCGGCGTTGGTCGCGAGACGGGCGAAGTTCGTCCCGTTGAGCGAGCGTTCAATGTAGTAGCCGAGTTCGTCAGGGAGGTCATTCCAGGTGAGGAGAATTTCGTTGTCGCCATGATCCGCCGCCACCAAATCCGAAGGCGCGGCCAGGGCCGGCGGCGTGCGCTTGAGCAGGGTGTAATGGTCATTCGTGGTGCCGGTGCTGGTGAGGAAGTAGGCGTCGAGCCGGTTGCTGATCACATCCACGATCAGCGAGCCGAGCAGGTTGATCGAGACGACGTGCGCCGGATGGTTGAGCGGACCGCCCAAGGCCTGGCCACTATTGCCGACGATGGAATAGACCACGCCGCGGTTCTCGCCATTCTTGGTGTAGGGGCCGGTGCCATCCTCGCGACCATTGCCTGGATCAAGTTTCATTGAGGCGGTGATGGTGCCGGAGAGGCCATAATGACCGTCGAGCAGATAGGAGCGTTCATAGACATGGCTGTGGCCCATGAGCACGAGGTCCACGCCGTTGGCCTCCAGGATGGGATTGAGGAGCTGCCGCAGGATGACCAGGTCGCCTTCCGAGTCCGAGTCGTGCGTGCCCTTGGTGTAGAGCGAGTGATGGAAGTAAACCACCGTCCATGTCTGGGTATGGCTGGCCAGATCGTCCTTCAACCAGAGGACCATCGGGCTGTTGGTCTCGCGTCCGCTGGTCATCGAGTCCACACCGACGAAATGCACGTTGCCGTAGTCGAAGGAGTAGTACTTCGGATTGCCCGTGGGCAGGCCACCGCCCTCGCCGTTTTGCGGCGTGGAGAAAATGTCGAGGTAGGGATAGGTGAGTGACACGTTGGCCGCCAACCCGCCGCCATCGCCCGGACGACCGGCATCATGATTGCCGACCACCGGGTAGAGGAAATGATTGCGCAAGGTCGCGGGATACATGTCGAAGACGGCGTTTTGATATTCCGTGTCGGTGCCGTTGTTGTAGGCGTTGTCGCCCAGCATCATCCACACGTCGGCCGGACGCGCGCCGTTGGCCACGAAGTTGTAATAGGAATCGCGCACCGCGCGCTGGTTGGCATTGGCCGTGCCCGGATCGCCCAGCACCCAGAAGCGCGTCGGGTAGGCCGAGCCCGACACGGGCGCGGTTCTGAACCAAAAGTTCGATCCTCCCACATTCGTGCCGCCGGCCAGTTGCTGGACCGAGCCGCCGAAGGCGTAGAAGTACTTCGTCTCCGGTTGCAAGCCGGTGATGCGGACGATGTGGTTGTTGGTCAGCGCCGTCTCCACGGCCACGTTGGTCAGGTTGTTGAGGTCCGTGCCGTAACGCACCACGGCATCCGAGAACTGGTCGGTGCGCCAGCGCACCACGCCGCCGGTCGAGGTGCCGGCCTGGAGATACGGTCCGCGCAAGAGCACGATGGGCAACTGGGTCACGACGTTCAACACCACCGGCGCAGAGGTGCCGCGCAAGCCCTGATTGTCCGTGCCCACGGCGCGCAGCACGTAACCGCTCTCGACCAGGTTGGACAGCCCCAGGCTGTAGGGCGAGGCCGCGTCCTCCCCGACCTTGGTTCCATTCGAGTAAAACTCCACCAGCGTGATCGTGCCGTCGGCATCCGTGGCCGTGGCGTTGATCGTCACCGTGGCCGGGGCCAGCACGTAGGTGCCGTTGGTCGGCGTGGTGATGTTCACCACGGGAACAGGATTGATCAGGTTGTAGCTCCACTGGTTGGTCGGGCGCGTCCAGTCGAAGGCATGGCCAGCTTCCAAATCCACGATGCCGCTGCTGGTCGCGAAACGCACATTGACCGTGCCGAAGGCCGGCTGCGGGAAGAAGAAGAAGTAGTCCGTCTCCGAGTCGGCAATCAGGCTCGTGGCCGGCAAGCCATTGAGCAGCAGGTCAGAGGCGTTCACACCGCTCACGCCCTCGTTGAAATAGACCGAGATGGTGACCAACCCGGTCAGAGTCAGGCTGGCCGCCGGGACGCGCAGACTGACGTGCGGCGCGCTCGGGTTGAGCAGCAGGTAATTCAGCCGCGCGCTGGCCGCGTTGCCATCGAAGGGCTTGGGCACCGCGTCAAAATCCACGATGCCGTGGTTGCTTGCCCAGGTGACGGCGACCGCGCCGAAGGCCGGCTGCGGGAAGGTGAACGAGTAATACGAGTTCGAAGGGCTGCTCAGGCCCAAGGCCGGCACACCGTTCACCAGCAGGTCGCCGGCGTTCACGTTGGTCACGTCCTCGCTGAAGGTGATGTTGATGCTGGTCAGCGCGAACAGTTCTCCCTGGGTCGGCTCACCCAGCGCCACGCGCGGCGGCGTGACCCCGAAGTCGGGAATGAACGAGTAGAGCTGCGCGTTGAAACCGAAATCGTTGTCATTGGTGAGATTGCTGTTGAGGGCATGAACGGAGAGCACGTTCAGGCCGTTCACCAGGTAGGAGGCGAAGTTGGTCAACGCATAGCTCAGGTAAGTCGCACCACCACCCGCACCCTCCGCCGACGTGCCGGTGGAGACACCATTGAACGGCAGATCGCTGTTCGCCCCGGCGTTGAGGCGCGCCACCAGCGTCCCGTTGATGTAGGCGATGAAGCCGTCGTCGCTCTGCGCGTTGAGGACGAGGTTGGTCATGATGTTTTTGTTCGGCACCACGAACTCGCGCCGCAGATAGACGGTCGTGTAGTTCGAGCGCATGTCGGTCAGTTCCGTGCCGACGATGCCGGCCGGAAAGTTGGTGTAAGGATCGCCGTAGAAGAACGGCGCGGCCGAGTTGCTCCAGCTTGAGTCGTTGAAGCCCAACTGCCGCCAGGCGTTGGTCAGGGCGGACGCCTCGGCCAGGCCCCTCACGAAGCGCCAGGTCGCGTTCGACTGCACGAAAGTGGTGCGCGAATCGAGGGTGAAGCTCCAGGTGTTGCCCGCGCCCGTGCGGTTGAAAGCATTCGGAATGTCCGAGAAGTCTAAGATGCCGTGGTTCGTCACCCAGGTGATGTTGATCGTGCCCGAGGACGGCTGCGCGACCTGGAAGATGTAATTCGATCCTCCGCCCAGCAGTCCGAACGCCGCCACCCCGTTGAGCAGTAAATCCTCCGCATTCACCCCGCTGACCGGTTCGCTGAAACTGACGACAACCTCGGAGAGGTTCGTCACCGTTGATCCGGCGGACGGTGTGCGAACGGCCACTTGCGGCGGCGTGCGGTCGAGCAACTCATAACTCCAGCGCGCCTCATCATCGAACTCATTGAAGGGCAGCACCGTCGGGAATCCGTAGTCCGTGATGCCGTGGCCGGTCGCGAAGGAAATGTCCAAATGGCCGTAAGGCGGCTGCGCGAAACGGAAAGTGTAGTTGGAGAGATTGCCCGAACTGATCACACTGGTCGCAGGAATGCCGTTCACCAGCAGATCGGAGGCATCGACGTTCTGCACCCGCTCAGAAAACACCACCGTGATGTTCGTCAGGTTGGTCACGTTCGCATAAGCGATGGGCAACTGCGCGGCCACCGTCGGCGCGATCACATTGGTCGGCGGAATGGTGATGGTGACGTTGACGACCGGCGAAGTGCCGCGCACGCCGCTGGCATCGAAGGCCACCGCCTGCAAGGTGTGGCCGAGGAACGAGGAAGTCCAAAACACGGCGTAGGGCGGTGTCGGGTCGTCCGCGAAGGCCACGCCGTCGGCTAGGAATTGCACGTTGGTCACACCCGTGATGGCATTGGCCGTGGCCGTGATCAGCAGGTTGGTCGGTCCTTCCATGACCGCACCGTTGGCCGGAGCAGTAATGGCTGCGACCGGCGTGCCCGCCGCGTCATACATCACCACCGGAACCGGAGCCGAGACGGTTCGGCCGCCCTGATTGTCCGTGGCCACGGCGGTGAGCACATGCGCGGCGACGGGCGGATTGTTCCAAGTGAACTGATACGGATTCCCCGTGCCCGTTTCGCCGATCTTCACGCCGCTGGCAAAGAACTCCACGTTCGTCACCGTGCCATCGCTGTCGCTGGCCGTGGCCGAGAGCGGAATGCTGGCCGGCACGAAGAAGAACTGGTTCGTGGCCGGACTGGTCAGCGTCACCTCCGGCGAAACATTCTTGATGATGATGGGCGTGCCCGTCAGTTCCATCACCATCCAGATGTCGGAGCTGTTCAGGGAGTCCTGGTGCATCTCCACCGCCACCACGTTATTCCCCTCGAGGAGCAGGCCCGGACTGACGACGAAGCTCAAAGTCGAGCCGCCGTCGTCCGCGGCGTTGCTCGCGGCGAAGGTCGTGTTGCTGATCGTGCCGGCCGGCATGTTGACCCGGGTGAACTCGACGCCGTTCAAATAGACCACCGCGCCGTCGTCGCGCTGGAGGTTCAGGACGAAACTGGAATAGGCCGCCAGGTTCGAGGCCGTGAACGACTGCCGGTAATACGTGGTGATGTATTTGTTGTTCGCATCCGGGCCAAAGGAATTGGTGGTGAGCGGCAGACGCCCGTTGGAATCGGCGTACCCCAGCGGGGCCGGACCGGCCAGCCAGATGGAATCATCGAAACCGGGAGCGAACCACGCCGTGCCCTGGTCCGAGCCGTTGTCGAGATACTTCCAGACCGAATTCGAGGCGACAAAATTGGCGTTCACACCAAAGTTCACCGCCGTGGCGAACCAGGTGTTGCCGGAATCATCCAGCGCCGTGGCCGCCACGCGGTGCGAGCCACCGACCGGATTGCTCCAAACCGTCGAGAAGGGCGCGGTGCCGTCGCGGCCGAGGAACGCGCCGTCGAGGAAGAAGTCCACGTTGGTGATGCTGCCGGCGGGCAGGGCCGTGTAGGCCGAGATCGTCAGTGGCGCGGTGCTGTTGACGATCGAGTCCTCAATGGGCGTGGTGATGGTCACGCCGACATTGGCCACCAGTACGCGCACCACCGCCGAGGTGCCGACCTGGCCGAGGGTGTCGCGAATGACGGCGTAGAGCGAGTTCGAGCCGACCGGCGCATTACTGACCACGAAGCTGTAGGGCGCGGACTCCAGCGTGCCCACCAGCGTGTTGCCGCGGTAGAGGCTCAGGTTGGTGATCGCGCCGGCGACGGGCACAGCGATCACATCCACCGGGAAGCTGGTGCCGACGAGGAAGGCCGTGCCGGCGGGTGGATTGGTGATGGCGACAAACGGCGGCATCGTGAGGTTCAACAACATCGCGCCCTGCGCCGGCACCGCCCCGCCCCCGAAGGCACTGTTGCCGCCGAGCTGGATTTGATACTCGGTCCCGGCCACCGCGTTGAAAGACACGAGGCTGGCCGTGGTGCCGCCGCTGGCGTCGCCGTTGCGCTGCACGACGGCCAGCGCGTTGACCGCCGTGCCGGTGTAAACACCCAGCACGGTGTTGATGGCGCTGCCGAAGGTGTCAATCGTGACCGTGCCGCTGAAGGGCGCGGTCCAACGGTACCACAGCGTCGCCCCCCAGATGATGGTGGGCTGGCCGCCGCCGAACTGGAAAGTCGGTTCCCCGCCTTCGGTGTTCGCCCCGGTGTTGTTGGCCGTGACGCTCGACGGTGTGGCCAGGGTGAAGCGGTTGATAAAATTGTTATTCGCCAGCGGATCGGCCACGAAGGTGATGGTGTTTGTAATCGAGACACCCACTCGCCCCAGGTTGTCCGCCGCCACGGCATGAACCGTATGCGCTCCCGCGGTCGGGCCGACAATCAAACCCGTGAAGGGCGCCGTGGCGTCCGAGCCGAGCAACGCGCCATCGTAGTAGAAATCCACGTTGGTAATGTTGAGCGGCGTGCCGACGGCGGCGGTGGCACCAACCCCGAAGCTGGCCCCGGCGATGCCGCCCTGCCCGTTGGTCGGACTGGTCAGGGTCACCACGATGGGATTGGGCAGCACGGTGAAGACATTGGTCGTCGAGTTGGTGGATTGCACGGGCAGCGAACTGTCCGAAGCCGCGACGTAGGCCGAGTAAACGCCCTCGGCCAGCGCGCCCAGATTGGTCGTGAACGGCGGCGTGGCCGGCGTGCCCAAGGCCACGTCGTTGAGGAAGATCGCCGCCGTGTAAGGCGCAGTGCCGCCCGCCACCACGCCGGTCAGAGTGACGGACTGGCCGAAAACGTAGGTTGCGCCATTGGTCGGCGTGAGAGTCGCGCCCAGACCGCCCGTGATGTGAACCGTGCTCACCGTCGTGTTGCTCACCCAGCCGCTCGCATCCGACACCACCGCGCCGATGAGACGGTCGCCCACGAAGAGCGGGCCAAAGTTGTACTCATAAGGAGCCGCCACCACCGGCGATCCCGCCGGCAGACCATCCAGGAAGAACTGCACCGAGTAGGGCGCGCGTCCGCCAGCGACCGTGACTGCGCCGTTGACCGGGATGGTGTTGGGGAACGTGGCGTTATCCGCCGGTGCCTCCAACGTGGCGGCAATCGGGTCGGCCACGATGAAGGTGTTCGTCGCCGAGTTGGTGCTGAACGCGCTGCCATCCGTAACCACGGCATAGAGGTTGTAAGTGTCCGCCGCGAACAGGCCGAGCGAGAGATTGAAGGGCGAAGCGCCATTCGTTCCCGCCGAGGCGAAGACCGTGTTCCCCGCGCCGCTATTGGTGAAGTACTCGACCGTGTAAGGCGCGGAGCCGTTGATGACCGAGGCTGCGGCGGTGATAGGCAAGGTGGAGACAAACACAGAATTGCTGCCCGGCGAGGTCACAGCCACGCCCAGGCGCAGGGGTTCACCCGCCGTCACGGTGAGCGAGAAATTGTCGAACTGATCCGCCGTGTCCGTGCCCGCGCCGGAGCCGTTGTCGTCCATCCACATGACGAAGAGCGTGCCGCCATTGGTCCAGTTGACGGAGAGGTTGGTGGACAGGTTGAAGTTCGTGGCGGCGAACTCCGTAGTGTTGAAGGCGGGGATGTTAATCCAACTGCCCGTCGTGCCGGAGAGACTGTAGTAGCCACGCAACCCAAGGCTGGCGTCCTCGGCCGGTCCCGGCGTGCTCAAGGTAAGCAGATAGGAAACGTTGACCTCGGTGGCATTGGTGCCGGTCCGATTCTCGAACTTGCCCATCAGCACCGAATAGCGATTGCCCGTCGGGCGGGTTTGCAAATAAAGACCAGCCGAGGCCCAGACGGCGAACGAATTGGCGGCGGGGGGCGTGCCGGCAGTGGCAGCCGGGCGGTTGGTGGTGCTTACGCTCCGCACGTTGTTGTTCACGTCCGTGTCCGCTGTGTAGGTGTCGTTGGCGTTGCCGGCCACGCTGGCGGTGGCGAACTCATAGCCCGCCGGCTGGATGCTGAAGTCATTCGTGTAGCCGGCCGGCCCCACCGCGACCGTAGATGGGAGCGGTAAGATCGTGATCTCGTTCGTGGGTGAACCAATGAATCGACCGAGGCTGTCCACGGCAAATGAGTAAACCTTCCGGGTGCCGACCGGAAAGTTGCTATAGACGATGCTGAACGGTGCGTTGCTGTCCGTAGTAACCAGCAACCCATCGTAGAGAAAAGAGACACGGGCAATGGTCAGCGGCGGCAGCACCGAGGGATCCGCAGTGATGGTCACAGCCTGACCGACAAAAAAGCTCTGTCCGTTGGTTGGCGCGGCGACCGTCACGCTGAGCGGATTGGGTAGGATGGTGATGGTGTTGAGGGTGGAGTTTGTCGAGGCCGACGCACCATCTGTGGCCGACGCCTGCACCTCATAGGTTCCCGGTGCCAGCAAGCCCAGGTTGGTGGTGAGCGGACTGGACCCGGAAGCGACGGCCACACCACCGGTGGCGATGGACAGCGCGTAAGGTGGCGTGCCGCCAATGGCCGACGCATTCAACACCAGCGGCGCACCGAAGTTCAGCGTCGTGCCGTTGGCCGGCGTGAGCGACAGCGTGAGCGGGCCGGTGACTTCAATCGTATGCACCGCCGAGTTGCTCACCCACCCGCGCGCGTCTGTGACCTTGGCGCTGACGGTGTGCGTGCCGATGCCAAGCGGCCCAAAGTCCCGCTCGTAAGGCGGCGTGATCACCGGCACGCCGTTGCTCACGCCATCGAGGAAGAATTGCACCGCGTGCGGCGCCGTGCCGCCGGTGAGCGTGGTCACGCCCAGCACGCTGGTCTGATAATCGAGGCTCGCGCCGTGGGCCGGCGCGGTGAGCGTGAAGTTAATCAGGTCGGCGACCGTGAAGGCATTCGTGAGCGTGCCGGCCGTGATGCCCGTGTCGTTCTCATCCGTGACCGTGGCGTAGAGGTTGTAGGTGCCGGCGGCCAAAGTGCCAAGGTTCAGGGCGTGAGGGGGCGTGCTGACCGCGCCGGCCAACTCGAAAGTGGTGTTGCCCACGCCGCCGTTCGTGAAGTAGCGCACCACATAAGGCGCGGTGCCGTTGGTGATGAAGACCGAGGCCGTGACCGGATTGCCGCCCAGGAGCAGCGCGTTATGGGCCGGGGCGCTCAGGGCCATGCTGACCGTCGGGGCCAGGCCGGCGGTGATGGCGATGGAGAAGTTATCCAATTCCACCGCCACGTCCGCGCCCGCCGAGGTGTTGTCATCGACGAAGAGCACATACAGATTGCTGCCGCTCAACCAGGTCACCGCCAGGTTGGTGCTGAACTGGCTCACCCCGTTGCTCGCCACCGTGTTGAGCGTAGGGAGATTGACCCAGGTGTTCGATTGCCCGGTGTAACTGTAATAGACATGCGTGCCGCGCCCCGGCTCCTCGGCGATGGTGGTGCTGGCGAAGGTGAGTTGATACGAGATGACCAACTCGGCCACGTTGCTCCCGCTGGCGTTGAGGAACTTGCCCATCAAGGCCGTGTAGCGGTTGCCCGTGGGCCGCGTCTGGACATAAAGCCCGGTCGAACTCCAGATCGCCCGCAAACTCGCCGCCGCCGGATCGCTGGCGCTCGAAGTAATGGCCGTGGCCACGACCGTGGCCGCAATGTTGGTCTGCACGTCCACATCCGCGTCGTAAACATCCGCCACGCCGCCTGAACGACTCGAGGTCGCCCAGTCCCCGACCGCCGGCAGCGCATCAAAGGAGTTGGTGTAGCCGGTCGGACCGACGTTGGCCGCCGGGGAATGGAGCGCGACGACGAGCAGGCCGGCCACGCACAAGAGCAATGCTTTCGAGCAAACGAATTTCATAAGGCTGAGTCTGTCTGAGTTTGGCACCCCCTGGCCCGCCCGCTCCCGTTCCTCGGAGCCTTCACGTCCACAGGGTATCCATGCTTTCTATGCGTCAACACCCGCCCAAGTCCGCCAGAAAATGTTTGGGAATCGTTGGTTGCACCGGGCGGAAGACGGCGGGAGGGCGGCGGAAGTTTCGGGGATTTCCGGCCAGAAGCCCGTCCCAGCGCAGCTCCCAGGCCTGGGGGCCCGAACCATCGGAGGGCGGGTTTCAACCCACAGCCGGCCGAACGGAAAGCTGGATTCGTTCTACCGTTACTACTCGGGCTTCGCGGATGCGGCGCGGGCACCATGAGTTGAAGAAGTAATCAGTGGTCAGTGAGCCGGTTCTGAGTACGGATCACTTCCCTCAAGTGTTCCTCAAAAACAACTTCCCCGGCACCTGCCGCACCACGCGCTTCATCTCCAGACTCAAGAGCGCGACGGAAACAGTGGACGCGGGCAGGCCGCAGGCGCGAATCACGTCATCCATCGGCGTCGGCTCCTTGTCCAGCGCGTCGTAAACCCTCTGCTCGTTTTCCGAGAGCGTGAGCGCGGGCAGCACGCCGGTCTCGCTCACCGAGGGCAGTTTGTTGCTCACGGGAAAAAGATATTCGAACTCGCTCAGAATGTCCTCCGCGCCTTCACAGAGCTTCGCGCCCTTCTTGATCAGGTCGTGGCAGCCCTTGCTGCGCGGCGAATCGATGCGGCCCGGCACGGCGAAGACCTGGCGCCCGTACTCGGTGGCGAAATTCGAGGTGATGAGCGCGCCGCTGGTCAGATTCGCCTCCACGACGACCGTGCCGAGGGTCATCCCAGCCACGATGCGGTTGCGGATGGCAAAGGATTGCCGGTCCGCCTGGCGATTGAACGGGTACTGCGACACCACCGCGCCGCTCTCCGCGATGCGCGCGAACAACTCCGCGTTCTCCGGCGGGAACACGATGTTAATGCCCGTGCCGAGCACGCAAATCGTCCGGCCCTTCGCGCTCAACGCCCCTTGATGCGCGGCCGTGTCGATGCCCCGCGCGCCGCCGCTCACCACCGTCACGCCCACATAGGCGAGCTGGTAGCCAAACTTGCGCGCGACCTCGAGGCCGTAGTGCGTGGTCTGCCGCGAGCCGACGATGGCCACGCCATTCTTATCTGCCGGCGCGAGCGTGCCCTTCACGTAGAGCGCGATGGGCGGGTCATAAATTTGCCGCAACATCTCGGGATACTCCGCGTCGTCCTGCGTCACGATGTGGCAGCCGAAGTCCGCGCAGCGTTTCAATTCCGCCGCCAGGTCCACGTTTTTCTCCCAGCTTGAAATGGCCTCCGCCGTGTCCTCGCCAATGCCACGCACGAACATCAGTTGCTGCTTCGAGGCGCGGAGGATGGAAGGCGCGTCCCCAAAATGCTGGAGCAACTGCCGCACACGCACCGGCCCGACGTGGTCGATCATGTTGAGGGCGACGTAGGCCTCGCGGGATTCCATGCGCGGGAATTAGCGGATTATCGGGCGCGACGCAACGACGCACTCATGGTGCGGCCGGGCCGCGCTGGCCCAGCGCGCCGGGGTCCCGGACATGCATTCGATTGTGACCATTCTTAATGGTGAGGGACGACCTCTGGTCGGGCAGCCAAGAACCGCATCTGATGCCACCCGCGCAGAGCGATGGGCGCAAGCAACTACGAGAATCTTCAATCTTCAAGTGCAGCCCGACTGGCAACGGAAATACGATCTGCGAGTGGACACGTTGTTCGACTTGGTGAATCCCGGAAGCTACACGGTTAGCGTCGCCCGCCAGGTATGGGAATCTCCAGCGGCGGGGAATCCGGTGACCGTGAGAACCAGTGAAATGGCCGAGAAGAACGGTCTGCCCGTGCTTCGTTCCGGCACGGCTCTGATTCGCATCTCGAAGGAGGTTTCTCCCACCAACTCCGAGGCATCGGTGGCTCCTCGTGGAGGGCCAAACCTACCGGGAACTGGAGAGGCGATTGCAAAAGTCGGAGCGCCGCAATCCTTGCAGCGCGGAAACGGCCCGGAACTCATCGAGCCGCGAGGATTGCGGCGCTCCGCCAAACAGGGTTTTGCAATCGCCTCTCGGAACTTCACAAAATGGGGACGGTGCAACTCCTCATCTGGCGGCAAATCCCAATTCTAAGCCTGCCCCCGGATCGTCCTTTTCTCCAAACCCCAGACCATCAGCTACGGCATCCACTTCAGATAGTACCGTTCAAACCTCCGCGTCCGTGGTTCCGCTGATTCCTGCGGCCGGTCCCAACCATTATTCCATCAGGCAAAAACTTGGCACCGGGATCATCGGTTGCCGTTGCCACCTTCGCGGCCGGGGGCGGGCTTGCTATACATTTCAAGAATCTCCTCCTCGGGCAGGGCGCGGTTGAACACGCGCAGGTCGTCGATGGCGCCGTCGAAGATTTCGCCGACGGGGCTTTCGGATTCATCGGCACCGATGAGGATGGAACGGCCCAGCGTGTAGGTGTTGGGGCTGGTGTGGTCGAGCTTGCCGCTGAACAGTTTCATCGCCTGCCCGCCGTTCAGGTAGAGCTTCTTCTTGCGGCCATCGTAAGTGAAGACCATGTGATACCACTGGCCGGGCTTGATGGGCTGCGAGATCCAGGTGGAGGGCGAGTAGCCGCCGGCGCCGGTGAGGGTGCCTTCCAAATGGATGGGATCGTTGATGCGCAGGAGCCAGGAGGAATAAGGAAATTGCCACGGCGGGCCGTTGAGGGCGCGGCTACAAATGGTCATGGGGTTATTGGTGGTGCGGGCGTTGAACCAGACGGAGATGCTCATGGGTCCGGGGATGCGGAGCGCCGGGGCGTCGGCGACCCGCACGTAGCCGCCTGCGCCGTGGGCTTCGCCGGGGGTCTCGAGGGTGAAGATTTTTCCGTCGAGGAGGTTCCCGCTCGGGCTGTGCAGATGGAGCACGGGGGCCACGGAACCGGGGGCTGCGGGCGCGGGCAGTTCGGTGATTTCAGCGCGGTCCATGCGCTCAGCGCGCTCGACGCGAATCATTCGATCAGGAGATGGGCGGCGAACGATCGGCGGCGGAATCCCGGGAGGTTCGGCGACGAGCGGATCAAACTGTGGTTGCATCGGCACCGGCTGGGCCGGAACGGAGTGCGAGCGATAGGCGGAGAATCCCACCCACACCACGCCCAGAAACACGAGAACGACCATCAGTATGCCGATGGCGCCAATGGCAACACCCAGCAAAATGAGCGGGCCTTTCCTCGGCGGCGGCACGGGCGGGGTATTCATGACGGAAGGATGAGCGCGCAGAACGCGCCGTCAAGGCGGGAGCAGGAAGGATCGTGTCCCACTTTACCCATGGAGCGCGGGTTTCAGCCCGCTTCACGCCCCGAATGTTTCGCAGCCTAATGCGGCCTGAAGGCCGCGCTCCGAAATCAGGACGCGGCGCGGTGCCCTCAACTCTCAACTTTCAACTCTCAACCGTTCCGCCTAACCTGCCGCGCATGGCCGGAGATGAGATGCCGAAGTGGAAGAAGATTTACACCGGAGTGGTGGATTTCTTCGAGGAGAAGGGCATCGAGTTCGACGACCGCTTCTTGAACTCCCGGCTGCATCGCTTCGGGCACTTCTGGCTGTTGGTGGGCAAGAACTTCATCCGCAACCGCTGCCATGTGCGCGCCTCGGCCCTGGCTTACACCACATTGCTGGCGCTGGTGCCGTTGCTGGCCGTGGGCGTGAGCATCACCTCCAGCATGATGCAGAAGCGCGGCCAGGCGGCGGCGGACGAACTCATCGGCAAACTGATCAACTACGTGGCACCGGCCCTCGACCTGGAGGAGCGCCCGGAGGAAACGCCCGTGGCCCTCAAGACCAACGCCCTGGCGGAGCCGAACCTGAATCTCGCCGCGACCAACCTCCTCGCCGCGACCACGAACAGCGCGACTCCCTCAGCCCACGCTCCGCCCACCCGAACCGGACGCAAACGCGTGGCGGAACAGATCACCGCCTTCATCGGGCGGATTAACAGCGGCACGCTCGGGGCCACGAGTTTGATCGCGCTGCTCTTCGTCGGCATCTCATTGCTGCGCACCATCGAGGCGGCCTTCAACGACATCTGGGGCGTGTCGCGCGCGCGCGGCTGGTTCAAGAGCATTGTCTATTACTGGGCCGCCATCACCCTCGGGCCGATGCTGCTCGTGCTCGCGATCACGCTGACCACGGGGCGGCACGTCGGCCAGATACGGGAGTGGCTCGAACATGTGCCCCTGCTCGGCGCGGTGCTGTTCCATGCCCTGCCCTTCGTCATCCTTAGCTTCGGCTTCGCGGGCTTCTATGCCGCCATGCCGAACACACGGGTGCAGTTTTCAGCCGCGCTGGCGGGCGGCATCATCGGCGGCTGCCTGTGGCAGTTGAACAATCTCTGCAGCGTGCTCTACGTGTCCCGCGTAGCCGGCAGCTACACCAACATCTACGGCAGCCTTGGCGTCATCCCGCTGTTCCTGGTGGGGCTTTACTTCTCGTGGCTCATCATGCTCTTCGGCGCGCAGGTGGCGTACGCGTGGCAGAACCGCGCCGCCTACATCCTCGAGAAACAGGCCGGCAGCATCAGCCAGCGCGGGCGGGAATTCCTCGCGCTGCGCCTGATGACACATGTCGCGCAGAACTTCGCGCGCGGTGGGCGGCCCTTCTCCACGCTGCAACTTTCCGCACAACTCGCCATCCCCGGCCAGCTCGCGCAAAAGGTGCTGGGCGCGCTGACCGTGGGCGGATTGCTCGTCGAGGTTGTCGATGTCGAGGCGCGCTACAGTCCCGGACTGCCGTTGGATCGCATCACCGCCTACGACATCATCGCCGCGCTGCGCCCCGGCGGCGGGCAGGACCTGAGCACGACCGAGGACGAGGCGCGCCAGATCGTGCGGACGGAATTCGACCGCATGATCGTGGCCGAGCGCGACGCCGGCGCGAGCGTGACGCTCCAGACGCTCACGGAACTGGCGGCGAAGCAGATTGGGGATGGGACGCGCGCGGCGTTGTCCAAGCCAGCGTAGCGTGCCGCCAAGACATGGCCTTGGAAATCAGCGGCGCGACGTCACGATCCTGTGTTTACGAGGCAGCCCAAAGCCGTTATCACGATCCAGAAGAACCGGGAAACACTATGCCATTCACTCGAAGCAATGTTCCGACCTACGCGTCGTTCTCAGACTTGGTTGGGAACGGCCGACGATTCCGCGTGCCGCCTTTCCAACGTGACTACAAGTGGACAGAAGAGAACTGGGATGAGCTGTGGGGCGACATTCTAGAAATCGACAAGCGAACTGAAGACGAGCATTTCCTCGGAGCTATCGTGCTGCGCCAGAGCACCGACGAAGCTTCGGAAATTATTGATGGGCAACAGCGCATCGCCACGCTCAGCCTGCTGGCCCTGGCGGCGGTCAGCCTGCTGGAGGAAACTGATGCTTCAGATTCCAGCAACAGAGAGCGCGCACAGGACATCCGGAACGCATACCTGAGCACCAAGGATCCTTTGTCGCTTCATCATCGGAGCAAACTGACCTTGAATCGTGCGGATGATGATTTCTACCAGCACACGCTCATCCAACTGCGGAAGCCTCACGCTCCCAGCCGGCTTCCCGAATCCAACGCCCAACTTTGGAGGGCTTTTGAGTTCTTCAAAACCAAGCTGAAGGAGAAGTTTCCCGCCGCAGCGGACGGCGGTCCACTGGCTTTGTTCGTGCAGAAAGTGGTCGGCTCGCGGCTCTTCTTTCTGCGCATTCCGGTCGAGGATGATTTGGCCGCCTACACCGTCTTCGAAACATTCAACGCGCGCGGCGTCGAACTCACCGCCAGCGATTTGCTGAAGAACTACCTGATGATGCTCGTGGCCCCGCTCGGCCAGGCGGATCTGAATCAGGTTCTGAGCCAGTGGGAACGCATTGTGAAAGCGGTGACGCCACGCAACCTGCCCGAGTTCCTGAGACATTATCTCAATTCGACCCGCAAGCCGTATGTTCGCCAGGATCGCCTCTTCCGGACCATGCGTGAGTCCATAAAATTGCCGGAACAGGTCTTTGCCCTTTTGGATGCCCTGGAAGCCTCGTCCGTCTGGTATCAGGCGCTGAACGATGAAACGGACGTGCTTTGGGTGACCTCGGAGACGGCTCAACATGCGGTGAGCGCGCTCCGATTGTTTGGCGTGAAACAGTACCGGCCCCTGATTCTCGCGGCGGCGCGAAAACTGACCGATGGCAAGACTGTAAGCCAGGAACTGGCTCAAATGTTGCGCTACTGTGCGACCATCTCGTTTCGCTACAACATCATCGCGGACAAGAACCCGAACGATTTGGAGAAAATCTACAACGAGGTCGCTTCCGACATTCATGAGGGAAGGTTGAAACGAGTCGCGGAGATTCACGAAGCATTGCGCCGGGTCGCAGTCTCGGATGACGAGTTCCGCGAAGCCTTTGGCCGCAAAAACATTCCGGCCTCCGGCAAGGGCAAACGGCTGGTCCGTTACCTCCTTTGCGAATTAGAGCGTCAGTTGGGGAATTCCAGCATCTCGGATGACGCCCGCGGGATCACGGTGGAACACATCCTCCCAGAAAACCTTACCGCTGAATGGGAATCCTCCTTCTCCCCGGAAAAGCACGAACGCTACGTCAGCCGCGTGGGCAACTACACCCTGTTGACGCCTTCGCAAAACCGGAATGTCGGACAGTTGGGCGTCTCTCAGAAATGTGCCACCTACCGGAACTGCGGATTCAAGATGTCGGAACGATTGGGGGAATTGACGGAATGGGAACCCAAAAGCATCGAGGTCCGGCAGCGAGAAATGGCGGGGTGGGCAGCCAGTGTCTGGGCGTTCTGAGAGCGAGGGGAGGGCTTGATTTTAGAGTTTACTGAAGACCATGACCATCGGAGTCCCAAAGGAAATCAAACAGCAGGAGTTTCGGGTGGCGATGCCACCCTCCGGCGCTTACCAACTCGTGCGCGGCGGACACCGCGTGCTGGTCGAGCACAATGCCGGCGCGGGCGCGGGCTTTCCCGACGCGGATTACCTCCAGGCCGGCGCGGAAGTCGTGGACTCGCACGAGCGCGTCTTCGCCGAGGCCGAGTTGATCGTGAAGGTCAAGGAGCCGCAGCCCAGCGAGTTTCCGTTACTGCGGCGCGGCCAGCTTCTCTTCACCTACCTCCACCTCGCCGCGAGCCGTGAACTGACCGAGGCGCTGATGAAGTCCGGCGTGACCGCGCTGGCCTACGAAACCATCGAGGTGAACCGCCGGTTGCCGCTGCTCGAACCGATGAGCGAGATCGCGGGCCGCATGTCGGTGCTGGTGGGCGGATATTTTCTGGCCAAGCACTGTGGCGGCAATGGCACACTGCTCGGCGGTGTGCCGGGCGTTTTGCCGGGCCGGGTCGTGGTCATCGGCGGCGGCGCAGCCGGTGTGAACGCGGCGCGCATGGCGCAGGGCCTCGGTGCGGACGTGACGATTCTCGAAGTCGATCTGGACCGGATGCGCTTCCTCGACATCACGCTTCACACCGCCCACACGCTTTACTCGAACGAGGCGCACCTGATGGATTTGTTGCCCAACGTGGACCTGCTCATCGGCGCCGTGCTCGTGCCCGGCGCGAAGGCGCCCAAGCTCATCCGCCGCGAGATGCTCCGCCGGATGCGCCCCGGCAGCGTCCTGGTGGACATCGCCATCGACCAGGGTGGTTGCGCCGAGACCTCGCGCCCCACGACGCATCACGATCCAGTCTTCGTGGAAGAAGGCGTGATTCATTATTGCGTGGCCAACATGCCCGCCGCCTACGCGCGCACCGCCACCCAGGCGCTGACCAACGCCACCCAGCGCTACATCGAGCTGCTGGCCGACCACGGGCTCGACGAAGCCTGCCAGCGCCAACCCGCCCTGCGCGGCGGCATCAACGTGCGCGACGGCAAGCTCACCATCAAAGCCGTAGCTGACGCGCACGGCATGGCTTTCACTCCGGCTTGATGAGCGCTGGCGTACGATGGTTGGTAATGGTCGTCGTGACGCTGGCCTCGCCGGTCCGGGGCGACCTGCTCCTGTCGAGTTTCAACAACGGACTGGTGTTTCGCTACAACGAGAACACCGGCCAATACCTCGACACCTTCATTCCCAACACCAACGGGCTGTTGAACCTGCCGCACGGACTGGCCTTCGGGCCGGACGGAAATCTCTACGTGGCGAGCGCAGGCAATGATTCGGTGTTGCGCTATCACGGCACGAACGGGGCGTTCCTGAGCGTGTTTGTCGCGCCGGGATCGGGTGGGCTGGACTATCCGGTGTGGCTCGAGTTCCGCGGCGGCTCGCTCTACGTGAGTAGCCAGTTGGGCGACGAGGTGTTGCGCTACAACGCGACCAACGGTGCCTTCCTCAACACGCTTGTCTCCTCGAACAGCAACGGAGGACTGGATGGCCCCTCGGGCATGACGTGGGGACCGGACGGGCATCTCTACGTCGTGGGGCGGTTCGGCAATCACGTCCTGCGCTACGACGGAACGAATGGCGCATTCCTCGATGCGTTCGTGCCGGCGGGCGGCGGCGGATTGTCGCAACCGTTCGGCTGTCACTTCGGCGCGGATGGAGATCTCTACGTGGTCAGCGGCAACAACGCCAAGGTGGCGCGCTTCGCCGGAACAAACGGAACTTACCTTGGTGACTTCGTGGTCAGCGCGGGCAGCGGGCTGGCGCTGCCCATCGGGCTGGAGTTCGGTCCAGGCGGCGATCTGTTCGTCGCGAGTTACAGCAACAGCCGCGTGGTGCGCTTCAACGGCGCGACCGGCGCGCGCATTGGAGATTTTGTCACGGTGGGCGCGACCAGCTTGAGCGGGCCGAACTTCATGCTCTTCCATGATTTTGGCCCTCCACGCCTCAGTTCAATTCAACGGGCTGGAACCAATGTCATCGTGTCCTGGAGCGCGAGGAGCGACACGCAGTTGCAGTCCAGGACCAACCTCAACGGCACGAACTGGCTGAACGTGGCCGGGACGGTGGGACGAAGTTCGGTCACAAACAGCACCACTGCCGACGCGGCTTATTACCGGCTGAGGCGGGACTGATTCCAGAACCGCGGTTCACCCCGAAGTCCGAGCCAGGCGCAATCGTGTCATCCGCCCTCGGACCGCACGGCTCGGTTCATCCCGCCCGCAAAAAATACCCGCGCTGCTTCTCGCTGATGGGCAGTTCCATCTTCTCCATCACCGCCATCAAGTCCTCCCACACCTTGCGCTTCTCGGTGTTGGACTGGTTGTGCAGCAGGTAGGCCGGATGATACGTGGGCATGAGCGGGATGCCACGATAGGTGTGCCACTGGCCACGCAATTTAGTGATGCCGCTCAGGCCCAGCAATCCCTCCATGGCCGTGCCGCCGAGCGCCACGAGCAGCTTCGGCCTGATGAGATCAATCTGCTCGTGCAGGTAGGGAATGCAGGTCAACATTTCCTCGGGCAAAGGCTTGCGATTGCCGCTGCTGCCGGCGGGCATGTCCGGCCGGCACTTGAGAATGTTCCCGATGTAAACGCGCTCGCGGCTCAGGCCCATCGCTTGAATCATCTTGGTCAGAAGCCCGCCCGCCGCGCCGACGAACGGTTCGCCTAGCGCATCTTCATCCGCTCCCGGCGCTTCACCCACAAACATCAACTCGGCGTCGATGTTGCCGACGCCGAAGACGACCTGCGTGCGGGCCGCAGCGAGGTTGGGGCATTTCACGCACTGCATGGCGCGGGCACGAAGCTCGGCCATGGCGGCGGCTTTCGCCGGGTTGAGGGTTGAGGGTTGAGGGTTGAGCGCGGGAGGCGCGGGGGGCGGCGGTGCAACTTCGGGAGCAGGAGTTGGGGTCGCTGTTGTTCGCGCGGGGACGGAGGTTGGTGCCCCAGCAGGGCGGCTCGCCGGAGCGGCAACGCTCAGGGCGCGGAAAGTTTCCGCCTCCACGGGCACGAATTGCCCGCCGCGCGCCTGGACTGATTGCAGGTGCTGAATCGTGGCCTCAAGCAGTTGATTAAATTCGCCGGACATGCGCGGGGAGAATAACGAGCGAGCGGCAGCGGACACAGCAAAACTTGCTGACACTCATTCACCGGCGCGCGGACTTTCCAGTCCGCAGCAACGAGCGATGAGCCGGACGCTTCCACCCGCTCCGGGACGTCCCGTTGTTCCACATCGCTGCGGGCTGGAAAGCCCGCGCCCCGTTCAGAGCATGTGGCAGAACATCGCGTCACGCAGCTTCGGCTCGAACCACGTGCTCTTGGGCGGCATGATGCCGCCGGCGTCAGCGATGCTCATCAAGTCCTCGATGCTCGTCGGGAACATGCTGAACGCGCAGGCGTACTCCCCGCTCTGCACCAGCTTCTCCAGCTCCGCCGTGCCGCGGATGCCGCCCACGAAATTAATCCGCTTGCTCGTGCGCGGGTCGTCGATGCCGAAGAGCGGCGCGAGCACGTACTTTTGCAGCAAGGTCACGTCGAGCTTCTCGATCGGGTCTTTCGTGCGCGCGAAATGTTCGCGGAAGGTCAGCGTGTGCCACGCGCCTTCGAGATAAAGGCCGAGAAAATGTTTCGCCTTGGGCTTGGCCTCGCCGGTGCTCTTCTGGATGACGAACACCGCGTCCAGTTTCTCCAGCAAGTGCGCCGGAGTCATCCCGTTCAAATCCTTCAGCACCCGGTTGTAGGGCAGAATCTGCATCTGGTTGTGCGGGAAAATCACCGCGAGGAACCACCCCGCGTTCGGATTGCTCAACTGCGCTTGATGCACCCGCGCCGCCGCCGCGCTGCGATGATGCCCATCCGCAATGTAAAGCGCCGGCAGCTTCGCGAACTCCCGCTCGATGATCTCCACCCCGCCCTCATCCGCGACCAGCCACGACGAGTGCCGCACGCCGTCCGTCGCCGTAAAATCCACCGCCGGTTGTTCCAGGATGCGCTCGTTGACAAACGAATCCAGCGCCACGCTCGCTCGATAAGTCAGGAACACCGGGCCGGTCTGCGATGCGAGCGCCTCGATGTGCCGCACGCGGTCGTCCTCCTTGTCCGGGCGCGTCAGCTCGTGCTTCTTCACGATGCCCTTCAAGTATTCCTCGCAGCTCGCCACGGCCACGATGCCGACCTGCGCATGTGCGCCCATCGTCTGGCGGTAGAGATAATAACCCGCCTTGCGATCCATGCGCAGCGCGTCTTGGGCGATGAGCTTCTGGAAATTCTCCAGGCCCTTGGCATAGACCGGCGCCGAGTAGAGGTCGGTGCCCGGCGGCAGGTCGATCTCGGGCTTGCTCACGTGCAGGAAGCTGAGCGGATTGCCCGCCGCCATCTGGCGCGCCTCCTCGGAGGACATCACGTCATAAGGCAGCTCGCAAATTTGCGCGGCCAGTTGCGGCTGCGGTCGCAACGCGGGAAAAGGTCGAATCGATGCCATAATTCAAAGGGGCGAAAAGTAACGAAGGCGACGGTGGAGGGACAAGAAGTTCTGTGTGTGGCTAAGGCTAAGACGGCGTGGCAGGTGGAACATAACCGGGCGGCTCCGGCTTATGCCATCGGTCGTGACACTTTCGGCAAAGAGCCACCAACTGGAACAAGAACTCCTCCCCCGCGTCAGCATAAGTAAGATGATGAACATCAATGGCCTGTGCCAATCGGCAACCTTCGCAAATACCCTGAGCACGCAGCATCACCAGATTCCGCCTCTGCTTCCATTCTGGAGATTCCAAGTAGTTGTCGTATCGCCACCGCCAATTATCTAGCAACCGCTTCTTCTCGCGATTGAGCGTTTCAGTGTGGAAGCGATTACGCTCGGCGCAGCGTCGAATACCAATCTGATCGTCCCAAATCGGGAGTGCATCTATTTCCAACTGCTTCATGGTGGCCTTGCGAATCCCGTGACCAACCTTATCCCCACACCGGTTGCACTGCTCTCGAATCTCTATCTGCTGATCCGATTTTAACTTCTTGCAGCGCGTCGTCTCCTCGTGAGAGCAGACGAATGCTGCATCCACCTTTTTATTGATGGTGGCGTAGTCTGGTTCTGTGTGTTCGATACGCATGGGATTCGTCGTTTACAGTGTTTCTCTTCGCCGCCTCTCACCGTCCCGCCTGTTCAGGGCTCGGCTGATGATCCGCCCGGTTCATGCGGGCGAGCAGAGCAGCGGCCCTCGTTCTTGGCAACGGCAAAGGCGGCGTGCCTCAGCACCGTAGGTGCGGCATCTTTGTAGTCATCCGATCCAAAATGAATTCCCCAGCCCCGGAGGGGCGGCATCGTCCGGCGCCGGGGTTATGCCGCCCCTCTGGGGCTGGACTATTTGTTGGGTGTTGGTTCTACAAAGATGTCGCCCCTGAACGGGGCTGCGATGACAAATGGCCCATCACCCTATGGACTGCGCCGGCAGAGCGACAGCGGCGACGGCGCTTTCGAGCGCGCGGAAATCTCCCGCCAAACAATGCCTCACGCGAAGTCCGCGAAGGTCGCTAAGAAAAAAACCTTTGCGCCCTTCGCGGACTTCGCGTGAGGCCAATCCTTGCCCGTGCGAAAGCGGTGTCGCGCTGCGTTTGCCACCGCAGTCCAAATTTTCCCGCTACTCCTTCCGCTTCAGCGCGCGGCGCTTGGCTTCGAGCAGGCGGTTGGTGCCGCCGGCGGGTTGGTCGGGCTTTTTCGGTTCTTCGGCGGCGGCCTCGGGCGGGGCGGCGGCGGTTTCCTCCGCGGACAAACCGCCGGCGCGCTGGCCGAGTTCCACCGGGCGCGCGGGTTTGAAAAGTTCCGCGGCGGTCTGGACGGCAGGCGCGGTCTGGGTGGAGCGCACCTGTTCGCGGCGGGCCAGCAGGGCGCCGAGCGATTCATCGGCCTCGACCGGGCGCGGCTTGCCCCGCCAGAAAAAGAGCGCGCGCCGCAGCGTGGCCGTGGCCTTGAGCCATTCGTCGCGATCGATCTGGATGCGCCGCACGCCAACATCGAGCGGGAAGAGGCAGATGGCGAGTTGCAGCAACCATTGCCAGAGGTCGTGGGGCTGGAAGGTCTTCTTGCGATCGTGGAGGAAGGGATTGTCCTCCGGCGTAGCGGGCTGGAAAGGAAGCATCTTGCCGCCGCTCGTGTCGGCCATCTGCTGGAGCAGATGCAGGTTCGGCTCGGTGGCGTTGAACTCGGGCGAATAGTTCACGCTCGCGCCCAGGAACTGCTGCCCGGCCACCTTGCCATCCTTCATGTCCATGAGGTTGAGCGAGTAGCCGCCGATCTCGCGCGAGGGAAAGCGCGCCTCGTAGTGGCCCGGCCCGGTCTGCTCCAGCCGCACCAGTTGCCGGTCGCCTTTCGGGCTGATGACCACGGTCTGGAGGGTGAGGAAGTTGCGATAATTACCCTGCTCATCCAGCGCCTCGACGCTGACCACACCCTCGCCCTTGTCGATGTTCACCTCGGTGGTGAAGTCGGCGTTCTCCACGCGGCGCAAACTCCACATCGCGGTCTGCGTCCAGAACTGGCGATACTTTTCCCAGGTCATCCACATGCGGGCCCAGCGGGGCTTGGCGTCGCTGGTGAAGGCGACGGCACGGCCAAGTCCGTATTGCCAGTGGGCCAGAATGGGATCACCCTTCTCGCTCATCAGCGGGACTTCGGCGCGCGCCTTGGGCTGGGTGCTCACGTAGCCGTGCAGCGTGGGATACTCGGCGGCGCCGATGCCGCGCACCAGTTCCGAGGAGGCCACGAGCTTGGGCCGGAACGGCTCCTCGTAGATGGCCGATTTCAAAATCACCATCGTCTCCTTGATGAAAATCTGCGGGAGATCGTTCGGGCTTTGCACGTTGTGGAAACGGCCCCGTCCCTGGTCCGCGATGAACTGCATGGTCTGCGGCCCGGCGTGACCGGAAATTAAAACCGAGCTGGCGGTGATCTTCGCGGCCACCATGTCGGTCATCAATTGCTGCTGCGGTGGCGCGGGGTCGCCGTCGCTGAACACAATCATATGCTTGAGGCTGGCGCTGGATTTTTTCAACGCCTCGTAGGCCTTGCTCATCACGCCTTGGAAGTCCGGCAAGTCGCCCTGGTTCATACCCGCCACCGCGCGACTCGCGGTCTGTTTGTCGCCGACCTTCTGCAAATCATAGACCCAGCGCTCGGTGCCGTCCCACATCACCAGGCCGAACTCGTCCTGCGGGCCGAGCGCGGCGAGCACGCCCTGGGCACAGTCGCGCGCGATCTGGTTGCCGTTGCCGAACTCCATGCCGTGCATCACCAGCACGACCGCGCCGGGCGGCAGCACTTTTTTGGAATCGAGTTCCATGCTGACGGGCAGCGTGGATTCCAGCGGCGTGCCCTTGTAAGCACCGGCCATGTAAGTCTGATCGCCGCCGATGCAGACGAGTCCCACGCCGAAGTCGCGCACCGCGCTCTCGATCAGTTTCATCAGCGTGTCGCCAAGATCGCCCGCCGCGATGTTGCTCAGGAAAACGGTGTCGTAGCTCTGCAACTCGGCGAGTGACTCAGGAAATTTCTCCGGCCCGATGACGCGCACGTCGAGCTTGGCCGACTGCAACGCCGCCACCAGCGTCGCGTCCTGTGCGCGGTCGGAAGACACCAGCAGGATGCGCGGATCGCCCTCGACGCGCGTGAAGCTGGTCGCGCGGTTGTTCTGCGGAATGTTGTCGCCGGGCGCATCGACCTGCACCGAGTAGCTGTAGAAACCCGGCTCGGTCAGCGTTTGCGGGAAGGTGAACAGATTCTTGCCCGGCTCCAACTCGATGTTTTGCAGGCCGAGGTCCTGGTCGTTGCGGAAGAGGCGGAGCGTGGCGTTCTGCTTGCGGTCCGCCTGGATGAAAATTTTCGCCTCAATCGTCTGCCCTTTCTTCACGCGCGACGGCAAGCCGAGGCGCTGCACGGAAACATCGTTGCCCCGCGATGCGCCCAGGGGAATCACGTCGATGGTCACGCCGAGCGGCTTGGCCGAGAGCGCGGCCGTCAGCGCGTCGCCGACGTTTTCGTTGCCGTCGGAGAGCAGCACGAGACGCTTCTGGCCGGTCTCTGGAAACGCCGCTGTGCCGAGACGCACCGCGCCGGCGATGTCCGTGCGGTCCGCGCCGACGATGGCGAAGATTTTTTCCTTCTTCGGATCGACGGCATTGTTGACCGTGGTTTCGAGCGCCGCATCGCCGCCAAAGACGAGGAAGCCGGCGCGGTCCTCCTTGTTCTTTTCGACGGAGAGACGTTGCGCGTATCTGAACGCCGCCTCCTGCTGCGGTGAGGGCACGCTGTCCGAACGGTCGAGGACGAACATCACGTTCATGCCTTCGAGCGGCTGCTTCCATTGCAGCCCTGCGATGGCGAGCAGGATGGCGATGACGATGACGAGCCGGAGAACAAGCGCCGTCCAGCGGCGCACGGAGCCGATCTGCACGTCGGTTTTCCAGAACAGCCAGATCACCCACGCCAGCGCCGGGATGAGCGCGAGCAGGTAGATGGGATGGGTGAATTGGAAGTTCATCAGCTGGGAATTGAACCCCAAAGACACGAAGACACGAAGCGAACCGGCTTCATCCCTTTTGTGTGCTTCGTGTCTTCGTGGTTGTTCATGCCTTTTTCTGCCTCATCAGTTTTTGCACCCGATGATTCATCGAGTCGGCCACAAAAAGATTCCCCATCGAGTCGAGCGCGATGCTCCACGGGTTAGCGAACTCGCCCGGTTC
>JANOQV010000098.1:0-18545 GCA_031414955.1 Pedosphaera sp.
TCCAGATGGAACCGGAAAGCGCGGCCGCGATGCGTGTCGCCCAGGATTCCGTCGGCGGCGTCGGCCCAGCCGTAGTTGCACGTCAGCTATTCCAACCGCGACTTTGGCGCGTTCTCCGGGCAGACCAACGGCACCAAGTCCATCACCAATCAAACGGTGACGGGCAACTACGGCTGGGCCGACGCCGCCGACGGCATCCTGGGCGACACCCACCGCGGACGCGCCTTCCGGTTCCATCTGGATAACACCGCGCTGGTCAGCCTGACCGTCTCGGCCAATCCCACGACGAACTTGCTCGTGCTGACTCCGGCCTTCTCGATCTACTCGGGACTGGCGGGCATCGCGCCGTACCCGCCATCGCAGACCACCAATGCCGTCAGCGCCGATCATGATGGCAGCGCTGCTGGTGCCGCCTGGCGAACCTGGTGGGTGCAACAGAATCTGAATCCGCTGGCGACGGATCCGAGTCCGACGGATGGAAGCTGGAATGCGCTGGGCAACTGGAAAATCGGCGGCGATGGCGACCTGCCCGGCGACTTCGCCCAGTTGAGCAGTTTCATCTACCAAGGTTCGGCGGCGGCCACCGTCGGCGGCACCACCGTGTCCGGCAGCTTCCTACTCCCGGCGGGCGACTACACCATCTTCATCGGCGGCAACGACCTCGCGAACAAAACCTCCGGCACCGCCCTTACCGCTCACGGCCTCACCGCGACCTTGTCAGTGGCTCCGACACCCGGCCTCAGCATTGCGCCGAAAGTTTTTGTTGGCTGGCCGTCCGGCACCACCACCAACTGGGTGCTGCAATCCGCACCGAGCGTCACCGGCCCCGCTTGGACGGGCGTGACCAACGCTCCCATGGTTCTGGACGGACAACCCGGCGTCCTGCTCGACAGCGGCGCGGGCCAGCAGTTCTTCCGCTGGAATTACCTCCCGTGACGTGAACCGGCTCGTCATTCAATCGGCCTTCGTCGTGCTCGGCCTGGGAGTGCTTGCGCTCCCGGGCCGGGCCGACACGCACATCTTCGGCGGCGCGCTCGGCACGAACCAAAATGACAAGCTCTTCTTCAGCAACGGCAGCGCGTTCGACGCCACCCTGAGCAGTTACTCGTTTCCGCAAGTGCTGCGCACCAACGGATTGAATGCCGGTTACTATCGGGGCGAGGTTATTTCGCTCACATCGCTCGCTGCACTGCCGGAGAACGGCGGGCCGATTCCCGGCCACGCGGCCTTCGGCGCGCAACTCGCTATCCAAGTCGTGAGTGTGCAGGGCCCGGCGGGCGGCAGCTTCGCGTTTTGGGAAGGCGATGGTGAAAGCGATCTCGGCGCGATCACGTTCAGCGTTCCCGTCGGCACCACCAACGGATCGAACTACCTCCTCATCAGCGAAAACGCCGGCGCACCCGACACCGATCCCTACGGCCACATCCACGGACGCGAATTCACCACGAGTTTGCCGGGAACTTACCTTGTGGGCTTCCGCGTGATTGACGTGTCGGGCAACGGCGCGGGCGGCGGCGCGATTCATGCGCCCTCGGACGTTTTGCCAGTGCGGTTTCAGGCCGGCCTGCGGATGGAAAGGCTTCAAACCTTCACCAACCGGGTGGCGGTTTCATTTCGCAGCCCGCCCGCCATCAGCAATGTGCTGGAAGCCACGACCTCGCTCACCGGGACCAACTGGTTCCCCGCCGCCGCCCCGCTGCGCGGCAACAACAACCTCCAGACTTTTACGGACACGAACGCGCCCGCTGGCAATCGCTTCTACCGGCTCCGGCAACTCAACAATCTGCCCTGATGCAAAAACCCAAATTAAGGCCGTGAAAAATTTCGGGGCGCAGGCACATGTGATGAACCAGTTGGTTTCGCAGCCTCACTGGTCCGTTGACCCCGTGCGTCCTGCCCCCGGGTTGCGGCGTGCGGCGGACGGCAGGAAACTGCCTCCGCCCGCGTCGCGAGGCCAGAGCAAACGGCTTGGCCTTCGCGCTCACCCTTGTTGAAACAATCTTTCCTTTCGTGGAACCAAGTGAGAAAAAAACAAAATGAAATCCAAACTGATTCCCGCCCTGCTTGCCGCCGCTTGCGGTCTGCCCGCTGCCGCTTGTGATCTGTGCGCGGTTTACAACGTCAATGCCGCCGAGGGGACTCGGAATCACGGCTTCTCCGCCAGCTTGGCCGAACAATTCACTCACTTCGGCACCTTGCAGGAAGATGGCCGCAAGGTCGCCAATCCGGCCCACCAGTATCTCGACAGCCTCATCGCGCAGGCCGTCCTCGGCTACACCTTCAACGATTGGGCGACGGTGCAGTTGAACATTCCAGTCATCGCGCGGGAGTTCAGGCGTCCGGTCGAAGGCGTCAATGAACGAGATGATGAATCGGGCCTCGGCGACATCTCACTGATTGGTCACTTCACGCCGGTGCGTTACGAGAAAATGCACACGACCTTCAATTGGAGTGTGTTTGGCGGCGTGAAGTTTCCCACCGGCGACAGCCGGCGGCTCAAGGAGGAAACTGAGCACGAGCACGAGCATGAGGAGGAAGAGGAGCATATCGCGAGCGGCATCCACGGCCACGACCTGGCGCTGGGCAGCGGTTCGTTCGACGGCATCATTGGCACGGGCATTTATGCGCGTCATCGACGGGTTTTTTTCAATGCCAGTGTCCAGTACGCGATCCGCACATGCGGCGACTTCGATTACGAGTTCGCCAACGACTTCATGTGGTCGGGCGGGCCGGGTGTGTTCCTCGTGCTGGAGGAAAGCTGGACGGCTTCCCTGCAATTCGTGGTCAGTGGCGAGGACAAGGGAACGGATGAATTCCGCGGAGAGAAGGCGGCGGATACGGGCATCACTTCGGTGTTCGTTGGTCCGCAGGTCAACGTCACCTGGTCGGACAAGTTGAGCGCGCAGATGGGAGTGGATATTCCCGTGCTGCTCAACAACACCGCCCTCCAAGCCGTGCCGGATTACCGGCTGCGCGGTGCGGTGACGTGGCGGTTCTGAGCACGCAATCAGCACTCACCCAACCAACCGTCACGCTCATGTATCAAGAAGCCACCCTCCGCCACATCTCGAAGCAGTTCCAAATCTACGGCGAGATTCTGCACGCCGAGCTTTGCAAGATCGGTCACATCAACGAGACCTACACCGCCACCTACGATCAGGGCGGCACGCGGGTCCGCTACGTTCATCAGAAGCTCAACCAGAACGTCTTCAAAAAACCCGCCGAGGTCATGGACAACTTCATGCGCGTGACCCGGCACATCCGGCGCAAGCTGGAGGACGCCGGCGGCGAGGACATCACCCGCCGCGTGCTCACGCTCGTGCCCACGCACGACGGCAAATCCTTCTACCGCGACAAGTCGGGCGATTACTGGCGCACCTTCGTCTTCATCGAGCGCGTGCAGACCTACGAGACGGTCGAGACGCCGAAGCAGGCTTACCAGGCCGCGCGCGCCTTCGGGGAATTCCAGCAGCAACTCGTCGATCTGCCCGATGGCCGGCTGCACGAGACGATTCCCGACTTCCACAACACGCAGAAACGTTTCCAGGCACTGCTCGCCGCCGTGAAGGCCGACCGCTACAACCGCGCCCAGACCGCCCAGGCCGAAATCGACTTCGCGCTCGCGCAGGAAAAGATCGTGGACGTGATTCTCAAGGCGCTGGCCAGCGGGAAGATTCCCGAGCGCGTCACGCACAACGACACCAAATTCAACAACGTGATGCTCGACAGCGATACTGGCGCCTCCATGTGCGTGGTCGATCTGGACACCGTGATGCCCGGCTGCGTGCTCTACGATTTTGGGGACATGGTCCGCACCACCACCAGTCCGACGCTCGAAGACGAGCCTGACCTCTCGAAGGTCAACATGCGCATGAACATGTTCAAGGAACTGGCCCGCGGCTATCTCGATGCCGCCGGCTCCTTCCTCACCAAGGCCGAGCGCTCGCACATCGCGTTCTCCGGCCGGCTCATCACCTTCACCATCGGCATCCGGTTCCTCACCGACTATCTCAGCGGCGACACCTACTTCCGTGTCCATCGCCCGCACCACAACCTCGATCGCAGCCGCACCCAGTTTAAGCTCGTGGAATCCATCGAACGCCAGGAGTCCGCGATGCAGAAGTTCGTGGATGGGTTGTGATTTGGTCTCAATCAGCGTCGCCACATGACCAGCAGGAAGAACCGCGAACCACGCGGAATACGCGAACAAGAACCCTGAATCGCCACAAAGAACGCAGAGAACGCAAAGACCGGATTCTCTCTATGTGCCCTCTGTGATCTCTGTGGCAAATCCCGCAGTTTTCCTTTCCGCGTGTTCCGCGTGGTTCGCGGTTTCAAATCCCCCTCAATACACCAGCACCAGCACCGCCGCCTGCTCGACCGACTTCACCACGTCCTCAAACTTCCGCTCCTTCGTGTTTGCGTCTTTGAGTTTGGCCGACACTTCCGGCACGGATTCGAGGAAGCTGAGCAGGAAGCTGCTCTTCACCGCGTAATTCACGTTTTCCGGCAAGGCTCCGCTCGCGGCCAGCGCCGCCCGCGCGCTCAGCTTGGCCGACACCACGCCCACCACGTTCCCGCGCTCCTCCACCAGCGCCCCGCCCGAATTGCCCGGCTGCACCGGCACGCTGATTTGAAAATACCGCGCGTCATCCTGTGCGCCGGAGAGCGCGGCGATTTCGCCCCGGGCCAGCTTGGGCGCGAACCCTTGCAGACCCACGTTGGGGAAACCGACTGTGGCCACCGTGCTCCCCAGCCGCATCCCACGGCTCGCCACCACCGGCAACGCCGCAAACCGGCCCTCCGCCTTGAGCAACGCGAGGTCATTGGCCGCATCCACCTTCACCACTTTGGCGGCGATGATTCCCGCGCTCGTGACCAGCCGCACTTGCGAGGACTCTTTGACCACATGCTCGTTCGTGATCAGAAATCCATCCTCGGTGATGAAGAAACCGGTGCCGTAAGATTCCGGGCGTGCTTTTGCAATGCCCGTGCTTGAACTATCGTTCTCGGCGGAAGGCGTCTGCCGCGACTTGAAATTGCGCGCCAATTTTTGTCCCTCCGCAATTTCCTCTCGCCCCATCTTGGCTTCCAGTAGGGACACCATCTTGTTCGCATTCTCCTCGCCCTTCCCCGCAGCTAGAATTAGCCATTTGTAGGCCTCCACCTCATCTTTAGCAACGCCTCGACCAAAGGCGTAGCAGAAGCCCAGAACAGATTGTCCTTGGGCATCATTCTGCTCGGCTGCCTTGCGAAACCACTTGACCCCTTCCACGTCATTCTTCGCCACGCCTTCGCCCTTTTGATAGCAGACGCCCAGATTGGATTGAGCTTGGGCGAGATTCTGTTCGGCGGCTTTGCGATACCATTTTACCGCCTCGGTGTAATCTTGCACCACGCCCTGGCCATTGGCGTAGCAGCGACCCAAGCCGAATTGAGCCGTTGAGTTGTTCTGCTCGGCGGCTTTCTGAAACCATTTTACCGCTTCGGTGTAGTCTGTCGCCACTCCCCGAGCGTAGGAAAAGCACACGCCGAGTTTAACCTGAGCATTGACGTTATTCTGTTCAGCGGCTTTCCGATACCAACTCACCGCTTCCGCCTGATCCTGCTCGATGCCTTTGCCAAGCGCATAGCAAATACCCATGTTGTATTGAGCGGTGGCGTGATTCTGCTCGGCCGCTTTGCGATACCAATCCACGGCCACGACATCGTCCTTGGGGACGCCTTGTCCAAAGGAGTAGCAAACACCCAGATTGAATTGAGCCTCGCCGTCATTTTGCGCGGCTGCTTTGCGGTACCATTTTACCGCTTCGATGTGGTCCTCGGCCACACCGCTGCCTGTGTGGTAGGAACGACCGAGGTGGAACTGAGCCGCCGGCAATCCCTTTTCTGCGGCTTTGCGAAACCATTTGGCAGCTTCGGCTTCGTCTTTGGCAACTCCAATACCGAAACGATACGCGAGTCCTTTGTAGTACTGCTCGTTAGCATCTTCACTTTCTGCTTTGGGTTTGACTTGAACACGGTCTGAATTCCGTGGTGCTCGCTTCCAATGGTGTAGCACGAGTACCGATGCAATTGCCGCGATGACCACTGCCGCACATGTAGTCACCGCCCATTGAAGCAGACGTTTGGAACGTGCGGCCGGTGCTGGTGCCGCAAGCTCGCTTGCGGAATTTGGAATACTGAGGGATTTGGCGCAAATCGGGCAGGGAATTTCCATGCCGGCACCTTCGTCCTCGACTGCAAGGTTGCTGCCGCAATGTGGACATTGGAACTTAATGTCGGCCACAGAATTTTTTGGAACGTAGTGCGACTGCCCTTGAAACGCCAAGAGTTGGGCAGCCGCATGTCGCCATTCCTGAGACTGTGCGTCCCTGTATCTTCCGTCCAGTTTTTTAACCCACCCGTAATTTTTGAATGGATCAAAAATGTCGCCGCTTGAAAACCGTTGGGCATAATGCTCCAAGAAACGAGATACGATGAGCCGAACCACCAGCATCCATTACGACCCAGCGAAGCTCAAAGAGCAGTATCCCGCCATCGCTGAATCTCAGCAAAATGCGCTCAAAAAAATTATCGACGACGCTTACGTTCGTACGACGGAATTGAACCTTGATGACCCACATGAATTGTTACGGTTCGCACTCACTCGGCTTGAACCGCTTTCGGATTCCGAACCGTACATGCAACTCCGAGCCTCCCTTAAAAACCTAACGCTGCGTGAGTCTGTCCTGAGTCTTGCGAAACGCATTGAGGATGATGCCGCGCTGGCAAAGCATCTCGCAACGCTGCTCAAGATTTTCGAGCGTGGGCCATTGACGAAGTCTGATTACGATTTCAACCGTGCGGATCAGGACCCGAGCGTTCGTCTCCTGGTCGAGCATTGGATTCAAGACCCGGCGCGGAAAAACTTTCTGTGGGAAAGCCTTTGCTTTTGCAGCGATCTGGCAATGGCGAAGTTGGTCTATGCAAAGACAAAAGGAATGGAGCTGCCACCGCGACTGCTCACCAAAGAGCCGGAACGAATCAGAAAGTTGTATGGCCGTCTCGGGCTGATCCCGGCACGTCCGCGAATCATCAAAGACGTTGATCTCAAGGGTGGGAAGGTCCGTTGGGTTTGCTTCAAGAACGCGCTCGGTAGAAGATCCTAAGAAAAGCGGACACGAGGCCACTTCGCTATTCTCCGAAAAAGGTGTGGACGTTGTTGCCAACCTCGCGTCCATGAAGAGGAAGTTGAAGCCGAATAATCGTAAAGCCTGCGAAGTGAAAAACCGTGCTTTGTGGGAAGCACGCAAGCGTATCCGCGCCGAATCGTTGGCTCCTGGTTGCGCAACTTTTGATTCTCCAAAAGCACGCTTATGAACTTACCCGCCCGTCCCGCGTCGCGGCCTTCGGGAGCCAGCCGCCCGCTTCTTCCCCAGCCCGCCGCTGCCGCCCGTCTCGCGAACTCCCCTGCTCATGGGTGGTCATGGGGTCGGTTCCTAGCTTCTACAACTTGCCCACGAACCCGCCGCGCTGCCGTCCGCCTCGCTAACTCGCCATGGGCCGCGCTCTGCCGCCGCAAGAATCTTTTTGCCGCGCTCTGCTGCGGGCGATACATTCGGCGCATGACGGCAACAGCCGAACAGGTATTGGAAAAAATCAAGCGCCTGCCTCCCGCAGATTTGCGCGAGGTTTGCCAGGCTGTGATCCAATTGGCGGCGCAGGCCGGTCCCGCGACACTCTCTCTCCCGCAAAACGGGAGTGCGCCGGTCACCGCACAGGAAGAAGACGACGCCAATGAAGCTTCGTTCTTCGCCGCGCTGGAAGAGCTTCGCCAGCGTGGGGTGGTTCGCCTGGACACGCCGGGTTTCGTCCACTGACCCGTGTGGCTCCTCGACACCAACGTGGTTAGTGAACTGGTGAAGCGCCTGCCGGACGCCGCCGTTTAATCCCGATTCGACGCGACCCCCAAAGCTGAACTGGCCATCAGCGCGGTCACGCTTTTTGAACTCCGCTTTGGGGCCGCGCGTGCCCCGTATCCCGCGAAGCTCTGGCCGCGCATCGAAGACCGGATCTTATCGCACTGCGCGGTGCTGCCGTTGCGCCCGGACGACGCGCTGGCTGCCGCCGACCTTTTCTCAACGATCCTCGGTGGCGGCGGGAACATCACCGTGCAGGACATTCTCATCGGCGGAACCGCGTGGGCGGCGCGGCACACGCTGGTGACGCGCAACACGCGGCATTTTCAGAGCATCGCGGGTTTGAAACTGGAGAATTGGTTCGAGCCGC
Source organism: Pedosphaera sp. (assembly GCA_031414955.1). Lineage (GTDB taxonomy): Bacteria > Verrucomicrobiota > Verrucomicrobiia > Limisphaerales > SIBH01 > JANNGC01. The sequence continues at coordinate 8,272 of JANOQV010000098.1, forward strand.
CGGGGTCGGTTCAAGGTTGAACTGGTTTTTCGCGCGTCCGCGCCGCAACGACGGTTCCTGCCTCACGCACATCGCCGCCTTCGCGAGACTTCAAACGTAAAGCGCCGCCTGCAACTCCAGCACCAACATGTTCATGATGGGGTGGCGCTTGTTCGGATCGCGCTCCAGGCATTTGAGGATGGTTTTCTCCAGCGCGGGTGGGATGCCGGGATTCACTTCGCGCGGCGGGGCGAGGAAGTGCATGTCGAGTTGCTGGCGGAGCACGTCCTCGGGCGTCTCGCCGGGGAAGGGCTTGCTGCCGGTGAGCAGTTCATACGCAGTGACGCCAAAGGCAAAGATGTCCACGCGATGGTCGATGCCGGCGCGGCGCAGTTGCTCGGGCGCCATGTAGCTGGGCGTGCCGTTCGAGGGTGCGATCACGTCGAGCTTTCATTGCACGAACTGCCGCGAGATGGGATTGCACTTTGCCGCAGAGCATTCCGCGGTCGCGGCGCGCGGGCCGGTGCTGGACGCCATTCAGCGCGCGGGTCATGGATTATAAAGGCGGCGTGAAGCAGACGAACATCACCACTTTGTTCTACACGGACCCGCTGCACGTCATCACTCCGGGCGGGATGATCACCAACACCTTCCGCCTCTGCATGGTGGGCGAGACAGGCCAGACCTACCAGGTGTTCGGCAGCACGAACATTGCGACGCCCGGATCGAACTGGGTGAATCTCGGAGTGATGGAACTGCTGACCAACGGGCCGCTGCGTTTCGTGGACACAAACGCGACAAACTTCGGGCAACGCTTCTATCGCGCAAAACAGCAGTAGGCGAGAGACGGTCAGGGCTGTTCGCGCACGGAGGAGACGCGCGCCTCGGTGACGGACTTCTGGACCAGCAGCGCGCGGAAGGACCATCGACCGCGCGGCTCGATGGTGTCCTTGTAATCCCGGGCGCTGCCGAGCCGGGTGCCTGCGGCATCGAACAGGCCCAGTTCGACGGTGACGCCATAGCGCGGTTTTTCGGTCTCGTTCTTGATCGTGCCCACGGCATAAACCAGCGTGCTGCCGGCCGTACTTTCAATCCGGGCGGGGGCGGCGGAGAAGCCGTCGAAATTCTCGGCGCGGGGCGCGGGCGGTGTGGCTTTGGGAGCGGCCAGGACGATTGAGCGGGCATCTGCGGCGCGTGCTTTTTTCGCCAATCGTTGAGCTAGGATCAGCGCGCCCACCACCCCGGCCACGCCCACCATGAGAACCATTGCGCCCGCCATAATCCACTTCCGGTTCCGCGAGTCGAATGCCGAGGTGGGCGCAGGCAGCACGAGGGCCAGTTCGGTTGGCTGGGCGCAGTGCGGACAGTCGATGCTCAGTCCGAGTCCTTCGGCGGGAAACTCGATGTGTCCCCCGCATTGCGCACAACTGCATTTGAGAAAACTCTTCGCGCTCATGGAATGGCGCGACCGAAGTTTCCAAGAAACCAATCTCGCGCCCGATTCGTCCTGTATGCTATTGCTGAAATTATGAACGCCACAAACAAATACATCGCCGGGCACGCGGCGAAACCTGAGGACTTTTTCCAGACCCGACGGCAGTTCCTACAGCGCGCCGGCATGGGCTTTGGGGCGCTGGGACTGGCGGGTTTGATGGGCGGGAGCCTCGTGCCGTCCCAGGCCGCCGCTGCGGACGTGATGAATCCGCTCTCCCCGAAAGCGCCGCACTTCCCCGCCAAGGCCAAGCACGTCGTGCATATTTTCGCCCAAGGCGCTCCCTCGCAGGTGGACACTTGGGACCCGAAACCTGCGCTGGCCAAATACGACGGCAAGCCAATCCCCGGCCAGAACGGCGGCCTGGCCATGGCCTCTCCGTTCAAGTTCGCCAAGCACGGCAAGTCGGGCATTGAGGTCAGTGAAGTCTTCCCCAAACTCGCGCAGCACGTCGATGAACTGGCCATCATCCGCTCCTGTTACACGGACATTCCCGCCCATGATGTCGCGACCACCTTCATGAACACCGGCTCGCTGCGCCTCTCGCGGCCGAGCATTGGCTCATGGGTGCTGTATGGGTTGGGCACGGAGAACCAGAACATGCCGGGGTTTGTTTCGCTGCGGCCCGGCGGCCAGCCGGGCAGTTCCAACTGGGGTTCGGCTTTCTTGCCCGGCGTCTTCCAGGGCGTGAGCATCAACACTCAGGACACCGACGTGAATGCGCTCATCCAAAACATCCGCAATCAGTACACCGTGCTGCCCGAGCAACGTCGCCAGCTTGACCTCGTGCATAAGCTGAACGAAATCCACAGCCAGAATCTCCAGAAGGAGGCGCAGCTCGAAGCGCGCCTCCAGGCCTACGAGATGGCCTTCAAGATGCAGACCGAGGCCACGGATGCTTTCGACATCACCAAGGAATCCGCCGAGACGCGCGCCGCCTACGGCAACACGAATCAGGGGCGGCAACTGCTCATCACCCGCCGCCTGATCGAACGCGGCGTGCGCTTCGTGCAAGTGTGGGCGGGCGGATGGGACCATCATCAGGACATCGAGGATCGCCTGCCGCAGAAAGCGAGAGAGATTGATCAGCCGTTCGCCGCCTTCCTCACCGATCTGAAGAAGCGCGGACTTTTCGACAGCACGCTGGTCATGTGGGGCGGCGAATTCGGCCGCAAGCCGGTCAAGGATCGCAACGGCAACGACAATCCCGGCCGCGACCATAACAACAAGGCTTTCACCACTGTGCTCGCGGGCGGCGGAGTAAAGGGCGGCACGGTCTATGGCGCGACGGATGAATTCGGAGCCGCCGCCGTGACGGACAAGGTTCACGTCCACGACATCCACGCCACGCTGCTCGCGCTGCTTGGCTTCGACCACGAGAAGCTGACCTTCCGCAACAACGGCCGCGACTTCCGGCTGACGGAAGTCTATGGCCATGTGGTCAAGGGCATCATGGCGTAACCGCCACGGTCTTTCCTTCACGCCGCGTTTCGACCCGCCCGGAACGCGGCATGTTCATTCTCCGTCCAGCCGGAAGCAGCACGCCTGAACCTTGCCCCCAAGTCACGGACGCGTGGTAGAGCGCGTCGCTCCGCGCGCCGCCGCCCGCAACCCCATCAGTGGCACCTGTTAGGTGCGCCCCTATTTTTTGCGCCCCGCGAATTCCTTCGCCTTTCCCCATCCGCTCCGCTTTCATGGTCGCAGAATTTGCATGGCGATGAACAATCCAGACAGCCAGCCCCCGGTCCATTTCGCCCGCGAATTTGCCACGACCCATTGGAGCGTCGTTCTCCTCGCGGGCAGCGCGGCGTCGGAACAGGCGGACACGGCCTTGGAACATCTCTGCCGCGCTTACTGGTATCCGCTTTACGCGTATGTGCGGCGGCAAGGTCACGATGCGCACGACTCCCAGGATTTGACCCAGGATTTTTTCGCGCGCTTTCTGGAGCGGAAACATCTGCGCCTCGCCGATCCCGGGCGCGGCCGGTTCCGAACCTTCCTGCTCTGCTCGTTGAAGCACTTCCTGATTAACGAATGGGAAAAATCACGGGCGATAAAACGCGGCGGCGCGCACACGATTGTCTCCTGAGATGAACAAACGGCAGAGGGACGTTACCTCGCCGAGCCGGTGGCCACACTGACACCCGAGAGCATTTACGAAAAGCGCTGGGCCGTCACTCTGCTGGAGAAAGTCCTCGCGCGCCTGCGGGAGAGTTATGTGACTGCGGAGAAGGCTCCGCTCTTTGATGCCCTCAAGCCCTACGTATGGGGCGACACGATCACGGAGGGCTACGAGGTGCTGGCGGCACGGCTTGGCATGAGCGACGGCGCGGTTCGCGTGGGGATGCACCGTTTGCGTGAATCGTATCGCGACCTCCTGCGCGATGAGGTGGCGCGCACCGTGGCGTCGCCCGCGGAGGTGGATGAGGAGCTGCGGCACTTGGTCGCCGCGCTGCGCAGTTAGCAGGTGGAGCTGCGGACCGCCGAGTCCGCAGAAGCTTTGCTGAAATAAGCCAGGATTGGGAGTGAGGCAAACTGCGGACTTGGAGGTCCGCGACTCCGGGCTGTAACAATTCTGCCGCAGTGCTGTAGCAACGAAGTAAGTACAACGAACAATGTCCAAGCCCAAAGAGCAACTCTGCGCCAAGTGCGGAGCGGAACTCGCCGCCTTTGCGACCGAGGGTTTTTGCTCGGCGTGCCTCCTTGAGCGGGGCTTGGGCGCGCTTGATGCCACTTCAGTTGCTGCCACCGAGCGCGTGACTTCCGCCGCCTCGGAAGCCCCCGGTGATCGCATCGACCGCTACAAGCTCCTCCAACAAATTGGCGAAGGTGGTTGCGGCGTGGTGTACATGGCCGAGCAGACGGAACCGGTGCGCCGGCGTGTTGCGCTCAAGGTCATCAAACTGGGCATGGACACCCGGCAGGTCATTGGCCGGTTTGAGGCAGAACGCCAGGCGCTCGCGCTCATGGACCATCCGAACATCGCGAAGGTGTTCGATGCCGGGGCCACGGGGACGGGGCGGCCATATTTTGTGATGGAATTGGTGAAGGGCATTCGCATCACCGACTATTGCGATCAAAACCACCTCTCCACCCGCCAGCGCCTCGATCTTTTCACGCAGGTTTGTCAGGCCATCCAACACGCACACCAGAAGGGCATCATCCATCGCGACATCAAACCCTCGAACATTTTGGTGACGTTGCACGACGGCGTGCCGGTGCCCAAGGTGATCGACTTCGGCATCGCCAAGGCAACCGAACAACCCTTGACCGAGAAGACAGTGTTCACCGCGCTCGGGCAGTTCATGGGCACGCCCGCCTACATGAGTCCGGAGCAGGCGGAATTGAGCGGCCTGGACATCGACACGCGCAGCGACATCTACGCGCTGGGTGTGCTGCTTTACGAATTGCTCACGGGCCGGACGCCCTTTGACGCGAAAGAACTGTGGCAGGCTGGCCTGGATGAGATGCGCCGCAGAATCCGCGAGGAAGAACCGGTGCGGCCCAGCACCCGGTTGAGCACGATGACCGACGCCGACCTGACCCAAGTCGCCCAGCACCGTCAGTCCGAACCGGCCAAGTTGACGCGTTTCCTGCGGGGCGATCTGGACTGGATCGTAATGAAGTGTCTGGAGAAGGACCGGACGCGCCGCTACGAGACGGCCAACGGACTGGCGACAGATTTGCGGCGACACCTCGACAACGAGCCGGTCTTGGCCTGTCCGCCGAGCGCGACCTACCGATTCCAAAAACTGGTTCGTCGGAACAAGCTCGGGTTTGCGGCCGTGAGCGCGGTGGCCGCGGCGCTGGTGATCGGATTGGGCATCGCGGCCTGGCAGGTTTTCGAGAAGACCAAGGCTTACAACCGGGCGGTCGCCGCTGAGAAACAAGCTGGAATCCATGCCAAGGCGGAGGAAGCGCAACGCAAGCAGGCTGAATCGCAACGAGAGCACAACCGCCAACGTCTTGTGCGTGCCCATGTCTCTCAAGGCGCACAACTGGTCGAGCAGGGCGATTACTTCGGCGCGCTCCCGTGGTTCGTCGAGGCGCTGAACATCGATCAAGGTCATCCGGACGAGGAGGAGCATCACCGCATGAGGATCGCCGCGGTCCTGGAACAATCGCCCCGACTATTCCACACCTGGTTCCATCAAGGACCGGTGCGACATGCTGAGTTCAGTTCCGATGGCCGCAGCATTCTGACGGCGAGCCAGGATCGTACGGCGTGTGTTTGGGATACGTTCACGGGAGTCCGGCGTGCGGTGTTTCAGCACGCGGATGATGTCCAGCACGCGGCGTTCAGCCCGGATGGAGAACATGTCGTGACCGCCTGTGCCGACGGGACGGTGGTGATTTGGGATGTTGCCACCGCGAAACCAATTGGCCTGCCGATGAAACACGAGGCCCGCGTGAATCGGGCGGTGTTCAGCGCGGATGGACGCCGGATCGTTTCAGCCAGCGAAGACAAGACGGCCAGAATTTGGGAGGCCGCGACCGGCGAACCCCTGGCCGTGGCCCTCGGTCACGGCGCCGGAGTCAAGGACGCGCGCTTCAGGCCGGACGGACGCCACATCGCAACCATCAGCAGCGACACTTCCATTCGCATCTGGGACAGCACCACGGGCAAGCAAATCCATAGCTCGCCCGCTTATTCCCGCTACGTGTTTGGCGTCAGCTACAGTTCCGACGGCAGCCGGCTGGTTGGGGCCAGTTGGGGGAAGGCACTGGTGCTGGACGGGAAGAGCGGCAGCCGAATCGCTCCCATACTTGAGCACCTTCAAGGCATCAGAAGCGCCGACTTCAGTCATGATGGCAAGCGCATCATCACAGCCAGTGAAGACCAGACCGTGCGCGTATGGGACTCGACAACCGGTCACGAGTTGATCGCTCCGCTCCGTCATCCCCACTCGGTGACCCGGGCCTCGTTCAGCCCGACGGGCCAATGGATTATCACCGCCTGTGACGACGGAGTGGCGCGCATCTGGGACGCGAAGACGTCGGAGCCGGTGGCCCCGTTCTTAAAGCAGAGCGGGCCATTGACCGAGGCGTGTTTCAGTCCGGGGGGATCCTACGTGTTGACCGCAGGGAGCGACGGCACGGTGCGGTTATGGGACATGGCGAGCAGCCAGCCTCGATCTGTCCCGCTCGATCATGGGGATCAGGTCCGCCAAATAAGATTCAGCACCGACGGCCGATGGGTTCTGACAACGAGTGCCGACAGGATTGCACAGGTCTGGGAGGCCTCGACTGGACGAAGGAGTGGCCCGCGGCTGGAGCACAGTTCTGCGGTGCTGGATGGCTGCTTCAGTCGGGATGGTTCACGAGTCGCGACCGCGAGTATGGGCGGCACGGCGGAGGTTTGGGATCGCGCATCGGGCCGAAAGCTATTCCCGTCCCTGCTCCACACCGGAGAAGTCGTCCGCATTCAGTTCAGCAAAGCTGGGCGTCAGCTTCTCACGGTCAGCGGCAACAAGCTCGTTAACAGAACAGCGCGGCAGGAGTTGAACATCAGCGAAAGTCCAGTCTTCGTGCAGACCTGGGATGTTGAAACAGGCCGGCCCATCACCGGTTCGATTCCTTTGGAGAATTCCCTCGGCCCCCTGGACGTGAGCGCAGATGGGCTCCGGATTGTGACTGCCTGCAAGGATGGGTTCTTCCGCATTTGGGCGACGACCACCGGCCAGTTCCTTGCGACGTTGCCGATCACCAACGGTTTTTTGATGACCGTGACCTTCAGCCCCGACGGAGGGCTTGTGGCGACGGCGGTGACCAAGTCGGATGTAGGTGAGGTCTCCGTTTGGGAGACCTCCACGGGCCGACCGTTGGCTCCGCCGATCAAGCACCGCAAATTCATCTACGAGATGACGTTTAGTCGGGACGGCAGACGCATTGTCACCGCCAGTGCCGATGGCACGGCGCGCCTCTGGGACACCGCGACCAGCCAGCCCACAACCCCGCCCCTGGTGCATCAATTTGATGTCTTCAGCGCCGATTTCAGCCTAGATGGCCGCCGGGTCGTCACGGGCAGCGGTGACCACACCGCGCGGGTTTGGGACGCGCAAACCGGGGAACTGATCGGCCCGCCTTACCAGCATAACGGCTATGTGATTCGCGTGGTCTTCAGCCCGGACGGACACCAGATTCTGTCCGCGATGTCGCAGTCAGTAGATGTGACCAAAATCGAAACGGCCGCCCAGCTTTGGCACCTGCCGACCGATTCGAGGACTGTAGAAGACTTGCAACGGGCCGCCGAGATTCTCTCCAGCCACCGCATCGACGCCACCAGCAGCCTGGTCCCGCTGGAATCGGAAACCTTGCCAGTCGCCTGGTCCAACTTTGTGCAAAAATCTTCCGGCCCGAAGTCCGGGGTGGATGAACTGGCGCCCGACTGGCATTGGCGCAAGATGGAACAGGCTGAAAAATCCGGCCGATGGTCCGTGGTGCTCCTCCACGCTGAACGACTCATGGCCAGCGGAACAAACCTGACGCGAGGGGGACGGACTGAAGACCGGTTGAAACTCGCCCGAGCCGGAGTGCTGTGCAAAACAGGCCGATTCGAGGAGGCACAAAAGTTGGTGAGCGAACTTCCCCCCGCCACGATTCAGGCAGAAGCGCAGACGGCCGGGAAGGTCATCCACGCTTTGGGCCGTTGGGCTGCGGGCGAGAACCGATGGCGGGAAGCCGCCGCTCATTACAACGTGCTCGTCTATGGGGCCGCCAATGGGATTGGACTGGAAAGAGAATTCCATCCAATGACGATGGCCTATACCGAGTATGCCGCCTTGCTGGTCACGCTGGGGGATACGAACCGCTATCTGGCACTCCGTGAAGCCGCGCTTCGCAATCACGGTGCCACGCGTAACCCAACGGCAGGAGAACGAATGCTGATCACTTCCCTGCTTTGGCCGCTGGAGCCAACACAAATGGCAGCGATGACCAACTGGGGGAACATCGCTGTATTCACACCTCAGAATCCAAAAGAGTTGGAAGCGTGAGCCAGTGTCGCGCTTGCCCTGTACGAATATCGCCGGGGCGGCTACCAGCAAGCAATCGCGTGGGGCAAGAAATGCCTCAGCTTCGGTGAGTTTCCCGCCCGCAGTCACCGCGCGCACCTTCTGATGGCCATGTCTTATCTCCAGCTTGGTCAACGCCCGGAAGCTCAAGCTGAACTGAGCCAATGCCGCGAAACCATCGAGAACAATGCCCGCGGAAGACTGGGCGTTGGAGACTATCAAACCAACGGCCACTGGCACGACAGACTCATCAACCACATCCTCCTGCGTGAAGCCGTGATGAACCTGCCCGGGAATCAGTCCGCTGTTCCCAATGTCATCACGGTGAAATGAGCCGGGAACAGTTCACGAACCGTTTGTTCCCGCAAACATCGCCCTGGATCGACGTGCGAAGCATCGACTTCCCATCCTTCGGGACCGAATGCGCTCCTTGCCTCCTGGCCCTGACCGCTGAATGAGTTTTGCCTGGCCACGCTGCCGTGCTCGCCAGGTTTTCCAGGAAAGCCGGTAACACCTGCGGTTGCCTTCTGTAGCAGCAGTTGAATGCGTGAACTCGTCTGCGCCGAAATTTTCCAAGTACCGGGGAAAGTCCGGCCAGTCGTGGATGGCCAAGAGAACTGCATGAGAATTTGCCGTTGTTGCGGTAGGTGGATGAACATGTGCAGTCCCAGCAATCCGAATCTTTGCCTGGATTGTGAGACGCTCACGCTCGACGACTCGCCCTCGCGGGCGGCTGGCCAAGCCGAAACGGAGCCCGCTCCGCAGGAATCGGACAAGGCCAAAACATTTCCTGTAACGAGGGCGGCGGTTCTCTGTAGCAACCGGTGAGTGCCCGAACCGTTCTCCGCTGAAATGCTCCGGGTGCTGGGAAAAGCCAGCACCGCCGTCATGGATCACGAGTCGGGCCGAATCCAAACCAACGACTCGTTATGAAACATTTGTTTTTGTTCCGCACCCGGCGCTCCAGCCAGCCGGAAGCCGTCACTCCAACGTGGGCCTCAGCGGGGCTAGCCAAAGTCGGCCTCTGGATAGTGTTGGGCGCGGCCATGATCTTCGCGGCCGGCCGTCTGGTGATCTTCGCTGCGGAATGCGGCACTATTGACAACACTTTCTGGAGGTTTACGGCCGCCAGTTCCGCAACCAAGGCCGCAGTGGATGGCACGAATATCTACCTCGTTGCTGGGGACAGGATCAGCATCCTCGACATGCCAACCGGGGTGGAAACTGTGTCCAACACCTTCCTCGGGGTGACCCTTGGACGACCAATCGTCGCCAGTTTGAAGGGAGCCTCGAACGAAGTGATCGTCGCGGGTGATATTGGTTACTTGTACGGCCTCAATGGCAGCACGCTGATCACGAACTGGACTCGCAGCACGCTGCGCGGCAGTTGTAGGGTGCATCCGTACACCGTACTTAATTAGGCGGGTTGCCAGAGTTGATCCCAATGGTGGTTGCGGCGGGCTTCGTCGAGGGCGAGCAGAGCGCGCAAGCCGGGCCGCGTCCAAAATTGTCCGGCCCGCTTGAAGCGGCACTGTTTCTGCCGACAGGCACTTTCCACCGCGCCGCTCCCGATGGGCCAGCCGCGCCGCGCCACGGCCTGATAGTTCATCCGCCCGGCGTGGCCGCCAAAATAGCCCTGCTCCCGCGCTAGGATTTTGCCCGCCGCCCCGCGCCGCTTTTTTAGCCGGGCGATTTCTCCCAGCACCGCCCGCTCCCGTCCGTGGCGCAACCGGTGCCGCCGCGGTTCCACCCACGCGCTCAACTCCGGCGGGGCTTCCCCGCGCAGCGCG
>JANOQV010000099.1:0-27655 GCA_031414955.1 Pedosphaera sp.
CCGCTGGCCAGCAGGTCGGCGGCCTGCAAGAAGCTGAGGCGCCCGTCGGGTCCAATGGTCAGGCCCACGCGCAAGGTGTCCGGCTGGCCATAGAGGCTGAGGTCAAAGGTGTCACCCGGCCCCAGGGTGAGTTTCTCCTGCCACGGGGCCAAGGGGGCGAGCTTGGGGCCGGAGGTTGCGGCGGGTTCGGCGGCGCTCGCGGCGGGGAGCGCGGCGAGGGTGAGCAGGACAGCGGCGAACCAGGAGCGCAGCCGTGATTGGTTGGGCGCGGCCGGGCCGTGGTTCAGCGCGGCGGCAATGAGTTGGGTGTTCATGTTTCTTAGGTTGAGCAGACATTTCCGAGTGAGAGCGACGTCGGCAATCCCCAGGGCGGAGATCCAGAGGACGTTGGGCATGGTGGAAGCGAGCAGGAGTCCTTCGGCGGTCGAGGCGGGCGGGAGTTCGACCAGGATCAAGGCGTTCTCTTCTTCCTTCCAGGCGGCGAGGGCGTGTTCCCAGGTCCGGCGGAAGGCCGGATGGGAGGCGTTGGGGGCAAAGGAGAGCCGGAGGATCATCTCGTTGGGCGGGTGGGCCTCGGACGGGTTCGCCATGGGGGCAAACAAATCGCCGGCGATAACGGGCGTTAAATCCGGGCGCGGCTCAGGCGCGGAGGAAGTTGGATCGCCGGTCCTTGGGTCGCCGGTCGCCGAATCGGGCCGGGAGATGACGAGCACGCGATTGCCGCGGCGTCCGCCCGCCTCGGCCAGGAGATTCATCCAGGTGGAGCGGCCTTCACCCGCCGTCGAGGAAGTGACGCCGCAGACGAGGGTGCCGCCCTGGGGCTGGCCGGAGAGTTTCTCCACGGCGGCCAGGGTGGCGGTGGCCCAGCATTCCCGAGCCGGGACGGTGAGTTGTTGGAGCGCATCAAGCCGGGGCAGGAGGGGCAGTTCGGTCGCGTCTTCCAAGGTGGCTTCATCCTCGACCCGGCGACGGCGCGAGGACAAGCGCACCACGAGCACCCCGGCCAGGGCGCCGACGATGGACGCGAGCGAAGTGGTGCGCGCGGTCTGGGGCGCGTCCCAGGTGCGGGTGAGATGAGTGGGATCAGCCGCGCGCCACAGTTGCAGCAAGTGGCCGGCGGCCAGGATTTTGGCCTGGAGCAGTTCGTCGCGGCGGCGGCTGAGGAGTTCAAACTCACTTTGGAGGCTGGCGTATTGCATCTCGCGTCCGGCGAGGGTGCGGGAGGCTCCGCGCGCGGCGGCGGCTTGTTTCTCGAGTTCGAGCCATTCACCTTCGAGCACGGTTCGACGAACGCGCACTTCGACCAGGCGCAAGCCGGCGGGGGAATCGATCATCCCTTCCGGGGTGGCGGCGGCTTGCTTGTGGAGTGCGGCCAGGGCGGCGCGGAGTTCCTTCACCTTCTGGTGTTCATCCGTGTAGCGGGTCAGGGCGAGGTTCAACTCCTGCTCGATGTTGCGCACGGCGGGGTTGGCCCGGGCCAGGAGGTGCAAGAGATTGGTTTCCTCGAGGCGCAGGCTGCCGAGTTGGTTTTGCAACTGGCGCTGGTTCGCAGCGAGACGCGCCGTTTCCTCGGGCACGGTCTGTTCAATCGGACGAGAACGCGGAGCGGCGCCGCCGGGGTTCACGGAGGCCAACTGCTGGTTGATCGTCTGGAGGCGGTCCTGCACCCCGGCGAGGCGAAGGTCGAGTTCCTGCCGGTTGCGGACCGTCCATTCGCCCGCACACTCGATGACCCGGTCCGCAAACGCGTTCGCCAGGTGAACCGTGCGGCTCGGGGTGGTCGAGACCGCAGTCAGAGTGAGCACGGGGCCGCCTTCAGCAGCCTCCATACGGCAACTCGACGCGAGTTCCGAGGGCGACATGCGCTGGGGAAGCTTCCGCGCCACCTCGGCCAGAGAAGCGGGCGACGAGGCCAACGAAATAAAATCGCGCGTCCCGGCGGGAGTGGCGAACACGCGCTCGTTCATCACCAGCCGGACCGTGGCGGTGAACGGACGCGACAGATAGCTGGCCGCGAAGGCCAGGAGCGCGAACGCCATCCCCGCCAGCAGACCCCAAGCGAGGTAACGACGCCCCAAGTGCGCCCTCCCCTGCCCTCTCCGGCGGGGTGCGGGCACGGGCGTCGCCGGGCGGATCCCCGCCAGCGGAAGCAGCGGTTCCAGCCCCCGGCTCTGCACTGCCCTCTGGTTTGGATCTGGTCTCATTTGTTCCATCTCGTGGTCGAAAGCATTCCTCAGCAAACGGTGGCCTTGAACCGGGCGAGGTCCGAAACCCCGGAAAACAGGCCAAAAGCCATGTTTTGAGACAGAGTGTCCTCGGTTCGTCCCGCCGCAGGACAGGTCCCTGCCACGGCCATGAGGGAAACACCATGGTACGAGGTATGCAGTAGATATGGCATGTTCATCACTGTAATAGCACTCATCTGGCTCTCAGTGTCGTTTGCTTTCGTGCTTTCGCTGGCCTTGGCGGCCAAGCGCCCGATGCCGCACGCGCGCACCGAAGAGTGCCTGCTGGATGAAGCGGCGTAATCGCCCGTCATACCAGTTCGATTTCTGAAGCCCCCAGCTTCACAGCGGCGGCCTGTCCGATAAAATCCAGCCGCAACAAGACCGTTTCGCTTCCAAACCTTTCCTCGACCCACCCTTCCACTCCGGCCAGCGCGCCCGACCTGATCTTGACCCGCGCCCCAGCACCGATCTCCGGCACCAGCCGTATTTCCAAACCAGATTGGAGCGCGGCCAGAATGTCGGCCAGTTGACGGACGAATTGTGGCTGATCCTGGACCTTGAGGATTCGCGCCACGTAATCGCTCTGGGCAATCTTGTTCTCTTCCCCGTCTGCCACCTGGAGGAAAACGTAGCCCGGGAACAATGGCTTCTCGAAGACCACGGTCTTGCCGCGATACTTGTGACGCGAACTGTAGCAAGGCAGCGTGGTCGCCAGGCCCAGACGGGCGCAGTGCTGCACCAGCTTCTTCTCGCAACGCGGACGGGTATGGGCAACGGACCATAAGGTGGTGCTCATGACGCCGGGGCGATGGCGAGTCCGGAGTTCACATCAGGCCTTCCAGACCTGGCCGTCCGCGCAACGAATGCCGGACATGGCGTTGCGGGTGTCCACAATGCACGAGGCCCACTTGGAGAGTTGCTTGTGGTTCACGGATTTGTGCGCCGTCGAGATGAGCACCAAATCAAACTGGGCGATGGTTTTCTGATTCCACTTCACGGACTTGGTGCCCGTCCAGTGGCTGTGCTCGCGGGTCGGCAGGATCGTCGGGATGTAAGGATCGTGATAAGAAACCTGCGCGCCGCCCGCCGTGAGCAAGTCCATGAGGACGAACGACGGCGACTCGCGCATGTCGTCCACGTCGGCCTTGTAGGCCAGCCCCAACACCAGCACGCGGCTGCCCTTCAAGGGCTTCTGGCTGGCATTGAGCGCGTCCATCACCCGGCTCACGACATACCTGGGCATGGCCGTGTTAATCTCGCCGGCCAATTCGATGAATTTGGTCTGCTGGCCGTACTCGCGGCACTTCCAAGTCAGGTAGAAGGGATCAATCGGGATGCAATGTCCGCCCAGACCCGGACCGGGATAAAATGGCATGAAGCCAAAGGGCTTGGTCTTGGCCGCATTGATGACCTCCCAGACGTCGATGCCCATGGCGGAATAAACGACCTTGAGTTCGTTGACCAAGGCGATGTTCACCGAGCGAAAAATGTTCTCCAGCAGTTTCGTGGACTCAGCCGCGCGGCAGGAGGAGACCGGCACCAGGGTCTTGATGGCCCGGCTGTAAATCGCCATGGCCTTCTCCAGGCACTTGGGGGTCAGGCCGCCGATCACCTTCGGGATGTGCTGCACCACGCTGCTGGGATTGCCCGGATCCTCGCGCTCGGGTGAAAAGGCCAGATGGAAATCCTTGCCCGCCACCAAGCCGGAACCCTTCTCCAGGCAGGCCCGCAAATCCTCGTCAGTGGTGCCGGGATACGTCGTGGACTCCAGAATGACCACCGTGCCCCGGCGCAAATAAGGCGCGATCATCTCACCCGTGCGCAGGATGTAAGAAATGTCCGGCTCCCGGTTCTTGGTCAGCGGCGTGGGCACGCAAATGATGGCTCCATCCACCTCAGCCACTTTGGAAAAATCGGTCGAAGCGGCGAAACGCCCACTGCGGAGTTGTTCGGTGATGCTGGTGGGCGAGATGTGCTTGATGTAGCTCTTGCCTTCGTTGAGCGACTCCACCTTCCCCGCATCGATGTCCAGCCCGATCACCTTGGTCGCGCTCCGCGCAAACTGCAACGCCAGCGGAAGCCCCACATATCCCAATCCAATCACAGCAATCTTCATAATCAATTCCAACAAACCAATGTCCAAAAGGTCAAACGGCAATCCAGAGGTCGTCCCTCACGGATCAATTCACGCACCGAGGCTATAGCCAACTCCTGCGCCTTGGCGCAATCCGTAAAGGTACAGCTCACGGCACTGCATTTCCCCGGTGTGCAACATCGGCCGGCGAGCAAAAGCACCAGGGCGGCAGGGGAAATTGAGGGACCAAACTTCACATCAGCGGCCCTTCAGTTTTCCTCGTGCCCGCGTGTCGGAAGCAAAGTTTTAGGGAGAGGCGGCCGCAAACATTCCCTAAGTTCGCGTTGCCGTTGGAAAAACGGTGGGGAAAGCCCAGAGCGGCTTTGCAATTAGGTTCGCTGTTTCGACCGAAGACTCCAGAGAGTATTGGGCGCGGATTTCCGACGAGAAAATCGGTTGCCAAGGGTAAGGATGTCCTCCAGATACGCCGATAGTCCAATGTCGGTCAGATTAGAGGCGGCGATCACTCGTAGCGCAGAGTCCGAGACAGGCGTAGCGGTCGTCGTGCTGCTTCCATTCCGATGCGGCCATTTTCTATCGCAACGCACCATGTGTCGGGCGCTTGACAACGAGGATTCATTTCAGTGAAGAATATCGAACCTCGTTACCATACGCCGCTTGGGCAGCGGGGAACGGTGTTGATCGGAGATAAAATTGCGCCGCGAGGGCGAATGCAGGGTACCGAGTTGGACGATGACTTAGCTAAGTTATGCTGGACACATTAGATTCTATATTCACGGCGTTTACCCATGGAGATTATGGGGTGGCGCCGACGAATTTCCCCGCCATGGCGCTGGGGCTTCTGCTGGCCTTCGCCATGGGACACATCATGGCCTGGGTTTACATGCTCACCCACTCGGGGCTTTCCTATTCCCGCTCCTTCGTCAACGCGCTGGTGGTCATGCCGATGATTGTGGCCATCGTGATGAACGTGCTGTCGAACAATCTGGTCACGGCCTTCGGCATGATGGCGGTCTTCGCCATCGTCCGCTTCCGCAACATTCTCCGCGACACGCTGGACACCACCTATATCCTGACCGTGCTGGTGATCGGCATGGCTTGCGGCTCGCAGAAATTCACCACCGCCGTCATTGGTTGCGGCTTGATGGCAACTGGCATGCTTTACCTCTGGACCACCGCTTTTGGCAGCCGTCATCGCTACGATTTGATCGTCAACCTGCATTGGGCGCGCCCTCTAGCGGAGTTGCCAGATCTGGGCCGCACTCTCAACCGCCACAGTCGCCGGACGCTCTGCGCGAGTCAGCGATCCCACGAAGGTTACGAGGGCACGGACCTTTCCTATCGCCTGCTCATGCGCGATCCTCAGCGCATGGAAGAAATGTTGACGGAGTTGCGGAGCACCACTGGAGTCTCCCGCGTCACGAGCATGCAGGCGGAAGACGAATCGGAAGTTTAACATGGACGCACTACCCCCCATTCCAACACCCGCTGCTCAACGCTGGCGGGAGTTTCGCATTCAGGCACTGCCCTTGGTGACCTTCATCGCCGTTCTCGCTGGCGTAGTGTCACTCTGGCGGAATTATGTCCTACCCACCAACGTGGTTGGCGAAGTGGAGACGGTACGGGCCAGCATCATCAGCGCGACGCCAGGAACCCTCCGTCAGCTCAAGGTGACCCGCTTCCAGCGCGTCAAAGCCGGCGAGGAAATCGCGGTTATCAGCACCATGGATTCGGAATCCGTTCAAGCCACACTACGGACGATTGCCGCCGACCTCAAGCTCATGCGGGCGCGCATGGAACTCGACATTCTCCGCAACACTCAAGGCTACGAAGCCGCGCGGTTGGAGTATCTGAAGGAACGGGTTGATTTAAACATGAAGAAGGTAGAGCTGCGCTATCAACAAAGCGAAGCCGATCGCCTACGGAAACTGTTCACCAACAACCCGCCGCTCGTGGATCAGACCAAGTATGAAATCGCGCTCAGTCTGGCTGAGTCTACCGCCACGAACATTCTGGAAGGAGAAACCTACCTCGCCGAACGGGAGAAAAGCCTGCCCAAGCAAGTTCCAACCAGCCAGTTGGCGGAAGACGCGGTGCTGGAAAACATCAAGGCCCAGGAAGATTTGCTCCGTGTGACCAGCGAGACGGTGTCCTTGAAGTCCCCCATCGACGGTATGGTAAGTTCGGTCACTTTCCTCGAGGGCCAGAAGGTGGTGGAAAATTCCCCCATCGTCATGATCAGTGCCGTGCAGGCCACGCGGATCATCGGCTACGTGCGCAAGCCGTTCAGTTCCGTGCCCAAGGCCGGTGACATCGTGCAAATCCGCCGCCAGTCCTTCAAACGTGAGATCGTGGACTCAACTGTGCTGGATGTCAGCGGGCAGCTCGAACCCATCGCGCTCACGCTGGTGGCACCGACCACCGCCGCCAAGATTGCAGATTTGGGCCTGCCCTTTGTCGTGGCCATTCCCGCTGATTTGGTACTCATTCCCGGTGAGCCGGTGGATTTGATTTTCAAGCCACAGCGCCGTTGAGCTTCATTTCGGAAAAGTTTTGCAAGGCACTCGTCCACCGGGTGCCTTTTTTCTTTCCGCCCCGGGGTGAAGCCGCCATCTTCGCCCCAGACCAAACAGGCAGCCATGATGACGGCAAAACTTTCTCATCTCGCGTACGGCGGCGACTATAATCCCGAGCAATGGCCCGAGAGCGTGTGGACGGAAGACGCGCAGTTGATGAAGCGGGCCGGCGTCAACCTGGTCACCGTCGGCGTTTTCAGTTGGGCTAAACTCCAACCCGGCCCAGATCATTTCACCCTTGAGTGGCTCGGTCGCGTGCTCGACCTCCTGCAGGCCCATGAAATCCTCGTCGTTCTCGCCACCGCCACCGCATCGCCGCCACCGTGGTTCACCAAGCTCCACCCAGACTCCCTGCCGGTGAACGCCGACGGCACCCGCCACTCGGCTGGATCGCGCCAGCATTATTGCCCGAACAATGGCGCCTATCGCCGGTGTTCGGCAGAACTGGCGCGGCAACTGGCGCGGCGATTCGGGAGTCACCCCGCCCTGGCTCTGTGGCATGTGAACAACGAATATGGCGCGCACGTCGGCGCCTGCTACTGCGACCATTGCGCCGAAAAGTTTCGACTCTGGCTGCAGCGAAAGTATCAAACCCTCGCCCAACTTAACGACCACTGGGGTTCGACCGCCTGGAGCCAGTGTTATTCCGCCTGGGATGAAATCCAGCCACCGCGACTCGCCCCGACCTTCATCAATCCCGCCCAGCAACTCGACTACCGCCGCTTCATGAGCGACTCGCTGCTGGCCTGCTTCCTGAATGAGAAGGAGGTGCTGCGCGAACTCACCCCGGACATTCCTGTCACCACGAATTTCTCCGGCGAACACGGTCTGGCGCGGGCCACTGACTATTTCGAGTGGGCGAAGCATGTCGATATCATCGCCTTCAATTCCTGCCCCGATCCGCTCGACGCCGATCCGGCGGACATCGCCTTCACTTGTGATCTCCAACGCGGCCTTGGCGGCGGCAAGCCCTGGCTGCTCATGGAACAGCCGCCTTCACAGGTGAGCTGGCGCGCGCACAACGCCGTAAAACGTCCCGGCCAGATGCGGCTCTGGAGTTATCAAGCCGTGGCCCACGGCTCGGACGGCGTGATGTTCTTCCAATGGCGGGCCGCGCAGGCTGGCGCGGAAAAATTCCACAGCGCCATGCTCCCGCACGGCGGCATCGAGACCCGCACTTTCCGCGAAGTCGAGCAACTCGGGGCTGAGTTAATCAAACTTCAAGCCGTGCGCGGAGCAGTCACGCGCGCGGAAGTTGCGCTGATGGTGGACTGGGAAAACATGTGGGCGGTGGAGGCCGACTCGAAGCCCGGACGCATCAACTATTCGGAACTGGTCCGCAGTTATTACCGCGCGCTCTTCGAGCCGGACGTGCCCATCGACATCATCTCCCCGCAGACCGACCTGACCGGCTACAAACTCGTCCTCGCCCCGGCCCTCTACCTCGTCCATCCGCAAGTCGCGGAACGGCTCGCGGAATTCGTGGACCACGGGGGCACGCTGGTCATGACATTCTTCAGCGGCATCGTGGACGCAAGCGAACGCATTCTGCCCGGAGGCCATCCGGGGCCATTTCGTAAACTGCTTGGCCTGCGGGTTGAGGAATTCGACGCTTTCGGCCATCAAATCCGCCACCTCAAGACGCCCTTGCGAGGCGCACGCTGCACCCTATGGGCAGACGTCATTCACCTGGAAAGCGCGGAGGCGGTCGCGACTTTCACGGAGGATTTCTACGCGCATCAGCCGGCCATCACTCGCAACGCCGTCGGCCACGGCCTGGCCTACTACATCGGCACCCAGCCCGAGCCATCCTTCCTGCGATCTTTTCTAGCCGAGTTGTGCGTGAACTGTGGAGTGCGACCGCCCATGCGCGTTCCCTCGGGCGTGGAAGTCACCACGCGCTCCAACGAGCACGGTGACTTTCTCTTCCTTCTGAACCACACCACCACGATCCAGTTTGTGGACATAGGACTGCGGGCACGACTGGATTTGCTGACGGGCGAGTGGCTCCAAGGGCAATGCCAGATTGGGGGCCGCGATGTTCGAATCTTGCAACTGACCGGATCGCCAGTTGAGGAGTGAAGTGGTGGCTGGGGGCGGAATCGAACCGCCGACACGCGGATTTTCAATCCGCTGCTCTACCAACTGAGCTACCCAGCCGCCGTAAAGAGCGGTAATTGATAGGGGCTAAAACCGTTTTCGCAAGGGATTTCCTGCTGCAATGCGCAGGCGGATTGTTATCTTCCCGCCGCACCAACAATTCGACCCATGAACACAACACCTATGAAGGCAATTCAGACCCTTTCGCTTTGGCTCTTCGCCGCCTGTCCCGTCCTCGCCGCCGATCGAACGCTCGACATTTACTGGATCGATTCCGAAGGCGGCGGCTCCACCCTCATCGTTACTCCGGCGGGCGAGTCGGTGCTGATTGACTCCGGCAATCCTGGCGGTCGCGACGCCGAACGCATCCACCAGACGGCCACGGCCACGGCCGGCCTCCAACGCATCGACCATTACATCACCACGCATTTTCATCGGGACCACTTCGGTGGCGCGGCGGAATTAGCGACCAAGCTGCCTCTCGGCACGGTCTGGGACAACGGAATCCCCGGGCACGATCCAGACGGCGGCCTCAACACCAACCGCTGGCTGGAGAGCATCCAACCCTATCGCCAGATGAAAGCCGAAGCACGCCGGCAAATGATCCCGGGCACCGTGTTGCCCCTCAAGCAAGGCCCAGACACGGCGAAACTGTCCATGCAATGCTTTGCCAGCCGGCAGAAGGTGGCGCACCCGCCGGGCAAACGACGGGCCTCCAACCCGGATTGCGAAGCCGCACCGGCCAAATCCGCCGACACCTCGGACAATCGAAACAGCATCGCGATGCTGCTGACGTTCGGTGATTTCCGGTTCTTCGACGGTGGCGATCTGACGTGGAACACGGAGAAGGAACTGGTCTGCCCCGTCAACTGGGTGGGCCGCGTGGACGTCTACCAGGTCAACCATCACGGTCTCGACGTGAGCAACAACCCTCTCCTCATTCAGTCGCTCGCCCCCATCGTGAGCGTCATGAACAACGGCGCGACCAAGGGCACGGAGAAACAAACCATCGCCACGCTGCGCGCCACGCCCTCCCTCCAGGCCCAGTATCAGTTGCACAAAAACCTCCGCGCGGATGGGACCAACAACACGTCCGACGAGTTGATCGCCAACCTCACCCGTGACTGCGCCGGCGACTACATCAAGCTCTCCGTGCGGCCCGACTCGAAGTCTTACGTCATCAGCATCCCGGCGCGCGGACATGAGCGCACCTTCCAGACCCGGCAACCCTGATCGCATCCATGAACGTCCATCACCTCGAACTGTTCTATTACGTGGCGCGCTCTGGACCGGCAAACCCACGCTGCTGACCACCGCTTTCGTCGAAGCCGCGCAACGCCGCGTGCAGCAGATCAAGTAGTGGGGTCACCGGCCACCGTTTGGTAAAATATTTCGCGCAGCTTATGGACCCGGCGCGGGTGGTCCCGACTGCCTTCGAAGTGCTCCCGCCATTGCCGCCACGCCTCCACCATGCCCTTGAAGGAAAGGCGGCTCACCGGCACCTCCTGTCCATCTCCATCCGCCGTCTGATTTTGGTCCGCCGCAGTTAAAATTCATCCCTCGGTTCCGAGGCCAAAAAAGCGGATTCATCCACGCCCGGCTGAAAAACAGGCTGCGTCTGGACAAAATTCAACAACGGCTCCAGCAAAACAGCCTGCGCGAACTCCGAACCAGGCTGCACCGTCCCCAAATTGAACTGCGGAACCTCGAAACCCAACTGCGCCTGGTCCATTTCAAACAGCGCCCTGCTACTGACGGGTCGCAAGCCCACTCCCGCTCAAAATCGTGAATTCAGCCAACCCGGCAATCGGGCGGGAAAGCGATTGTCTCGCGAAGCGGCGAAGGACGCGAAGCCGGTAGTGGGGCATAGCAGTTTGGAGCGCCGGGCATTGCTCCGCTTGGTCCGCATTCCTGCTTCCTTCGTTCCCGTCGCTCCCTTCGCGCGACCCAGTTCTTCCTCCGTCGCACGGCGAAATTTATCCGCGTCATTTTTCCCGTTGACAGGGGGGGGGGTACGCCTTGGTAGAAACACCATCGCTCGCCAAAAACAATTCTGAGAAAAAGAAAGATATTATGCCTGATCCAATCCCCGCTCCGACCCCGGAACCCGAAAAGTCCAAGCGCGCCCGCAGCGTCCTCAACCAGGCGCAAATCCAAGCCCTGAGCAAGGCCGAGCAAATCGGCCTCTGCGCGCAGAAGGACGACTACGCCGCCAAACTTGCCGAGCGCGAAATTGACGCTGGCTTCGTCAGCACGCTGCTCTCGGATGTCGAGGCCGCGCGCAAGAAAAGCGCCACCGCTCTCCGCTCCACCACCAGCAAGGAAAGTGCGACCGTCACCGAGGACCACACCGAGCGCGACCTGGTGGTGGCTTTGCAGGAAGTGCAGTCGGCGGCCAAGCAGAAATACGCGCGGAGCGATGCAGCCCGCCTCCAGGACTACCTCGTGGGCACACGGCTCAACGCCAGCCGCCCCACCCTCGAACAGGCCTCGCTCAACATCATCGACAAACTCGGTGAGGATTCCTTGCCCGGGATCACGGCCACCAAGATCACCAACCTCAGCACCCTGCGCCAGGCCTGGATAGCGGCCGACTCCGATCAGGGCGGCAACCAGTCCACTGCCACCACGAGCCGCAAGACTTTGGAGGACATGATCCAATCCATCACCGACCGGCGCGTCACCATCCAGTTCGCGGCCGACGCCGAGTGGCCCTACAGCAGCGACCTCAACCACGGCATCCGCAAGGAATTTTCCGTACCCTTGAGCATGCCCTTCAATGGGTGAAGCCACGGACCACCCGACCCAACTACCACCAACGAAAGTATAACCAACGAAAGCAGTGGCCATGTAACCAACGACTCCACCAACCACCATCTCCCGCTCCCCACCCGTATGAAAACCAACCCTCCATCCGCCCGTCCGGCGATGTCGCCGCCATCCCTCCCGCCCCGCTTCGCAACGCTCCTCGCCCTGGTTCTGCTCGGCGTCGCGCCGTCTTTTTTCGCCGCGCCGGCCTGGGCCGATTCGCGCTACTCGCCGCCAGTGCGCACGCCCTGGCACCCCGCGACGCGCACGGAGAGCCAGACCCACTGGCAGGCCGTGACGCTGCGCACCAACACCGCCACGGGCAAGGTCCATGCCCAGACCAACTCTTATACTGAACTCGGCGCGGGCTTGAACGTGCGCCAGGCGGATGGGCAGTTCGCGCCGGCTGATCCATCATTTCAAATCACGGCCACCGGCGCGGAGGCCACGGGCACGACGCACCAGGTCGTCGTTCCGGCGGACCTTTGGTTGGGCGAGGGCATCAAGGTCATTCAACCGGGCGGCCAGTCGGTCACATTTCAGCCGCTCGGCCTCGACTATTTTGATCCGGTGGACGGTCGCAGTGTGTTGCTGGATGCGGTGACGAATGCGGTGGGCTGGCTCACGGCTTCGAATGAAATCATCTACAGCAATTGTTTTACGCGGATCAAAGCCTCGATTCGCCTTCGCAACACGGCCTCGGGTGTGACTCATGATGTGCTGCTGCACGAGCGTCCGCCTGATCCGGCGAGTCTCGGACTTTCGCCCGATTCGCGGCTGGAGATGCTGACTGAGCAGGTGCAAGGCCCGGCCCCGGCGGCGCAGGCGCGGTTCATCCGGCGTGAAACCGATCCGCAACGGATCGCCAGCATGGTGGCCCCGGATTTCCTCGACGCGGATTTGAGCTTCTCCGGGATGAAGATGGCGCGGGGCAAGGCCTTCTCCACCAGCCGGCGAACCAACGCGTTTTCCAGCCTGCCCCAGCCCGTCGGAAAGTCGGTCGAAGTAATTGATCAGAGGCGCATCATGATTGAGGCCATCGAGCATCGGCAGGCCGCGCCCGGCTTGCGGGAACTGCCGCTGGCCACCAACACCTTGAACCAGACCACGGCGGCGCTGGATTTAGGTAGTCCCGCTCGCGCTGCGAGCGGTGTTCCCAATCCTGCGCCCAGCCTCCTGGCCTCGCAGCGCGAGGCCGGCCACCTGCCGGCCATTCGGTTGCTCCCGCCGCAGGCCGCCGCCGGTACCGCCGACAAAGCGGTGCAGCGCGCCGCCATCCAGCGCGTCAACGGTAGTCCCGCTCGCGCTTCGATCGGTGTCCCCAACTCGCCTCGCAGCGCGAGGCTCTCCACCCCGGCCGGAGCGCCGGTTGATCAGAGCCTCCTCACGTCGGCTGCTACGAAGGCCACCTTGGAGGCCGCGCCGCTCTTCGTGCTCGACTACGAACTGGTCAATGCCGGCGGCCTGACCAATTTCACCTTTCGCGGCGACACCACTTATTTCATCAGCGGCGCCATCCCGATCTATGGTTCCAACGTGGTGGAAGGCGGGGCGGTGTTGAAGTACGATCTCGACGGCCTCTTCTTCCAAGCCGGGGCCACGCTCTTCTGCGACACCACTAACTATCTGCCCGCCGTGTTCACCTCGCTGGACGACAACTCGCTCGGCGAAATCATCGCCGGCAGCAGTGGGGAGCCTTATCGCGTGAACGCGACGGCCCTCGACTTCACCGACGGCCATCCCGAACTGCGCCACTTGCGCTTCAAGCATCTCGACTATGCGGTCTTCACGCACGAGAACGCGACGCTCACCGCGCGCCATGTGCAGTTCGTCGATGTCATGGTGGGTCTTGCCACGACCGACAGCACCACTCTCCACGCCTTCAACGCGCTGGCCGATGGGGCCGACTGGTTTTACGCGGGCGAGATCGTGGCCTTCCGGGGCGAACACCTCACCGTCCATAACGGCACCACCGTGGGCTACGCCGCCAACACCAATTCGACCTTGCTGCTGCGCAACAGCGTGCTGGTGGAAATGCAATACGGTCCGAACTACGCCGGCACCGTCACCTACGAGCAAGTGGTCCAGACGGATAACGAGACCGCGCAGTTCGCCACCGTGGGCGGAGGCCAACATTATTTGTCCTCCACCAGCACCTACCGCGACCTGGGCACGAACACCATCGACGCCACCCTGGCCGCCGACCTCGCGCAGATGACTACTTACGCCCCGACGGTGCTGACCGGCACGGTGAGCAACGACCTGGTGCTTTCGCGCCAGTGGATTCGCGACAGCGCTGCGCCCGATCTGGGGTGGCACTATCCGGCGGTCGATTATCTGGCCCGCGACCTGATCTTGCAGAACTGCACCGTGACTCTGACCAATGGCGTGGTGCTGGCGGGGGCGGTGAGCAATTCCTCGGCGGCGATTTATCTCAACCCGGGCAAGTTCTTCAGCGTGGGCCTGGCCGCAAGGATGAACCACCTCCTGCGGGCCAGTCAGGTGCAGGAACACCCCCAACCTCGGGTCAGCCAAATGATCTACGACGGCCTCCAGGACCAGTTTTACCCGGAAATCCGGCTCCGCTTCACCGCGCTCTCCACGCAGGCCGGGGATTCCATCCTGGTCTTCACGGCCAACAACCTGAGCCTGCTCGAAGTCAGCCACTGCTCGATCCAGAACGGTCTCCTCCTGCACAACCTTTACGGCGGCGGCTACGGGCAGACCGTGGCCTTCACCAACAACGTGTTCCGCCGCAGCGGCCTGCGTTTCGAGGCCACCTCGCCCGCCACGGTGTACGCCTATAACAACACCTTCGCTCCGGCCGGATCGCTCTCCCTCACCGGCGGCCGGGAAGAATGGGAACTCAAGGACAACCTCTTCGATCATGTGGCTCTCACCCAGGACGCCGAGCCAATCACCAGCGATTACAACGCTTACTTCGGCATGACCAACCGCCTGGCCGCCGACACCCACTACGTGACCAACGCCACCTTCACCTACACCAACGGCCCACTCGGCCGCTACTATCACCACAGCACCAGCCTGGTGGACCAGGGCAGCCGCAACTCGACCAACGCGGGACTCTACCACTTCACCACCCGGGCCAGCCAACTCAAGGAGACCAACACCGTGGCCGACCTCGGCGCGCACTACGTGGCCACCGACGCCAACGGCACGCCGCTCGATTACGACGGCGATGGCGTGCCGGATTACTGGGAGGATGCCAACGGCAATGGATCTCACGACTCGGCAGCGGGCGAGAATGACTGGAGAACTTACACTTCGCCGAACGGTCTCTCCATCGGCTCCCCGCTCAGGGTCTATTCACCGCTCAAGTAAATCTTTACCCCACACAGCCATGAAAACGATCATCAAATCCCTTGCCTGTCTCACGGTCATCGCGTTGAACGGCCCAACGGCCATTGCTGGACCTGAATTCTTCGATATTTACGGCCATGCAACTCCGTCCTGGGCGCAGTGGGCCAGGAAACCCATCGATGTGAGGGTTCTCTTGAAAAGCAAAGTGAAGGCAGATAACGGTTCGGCCGTGAGCGTCAAGTTCGACACGACATCCTTCGACAGCACCGGCGTCTCTTGCAACACCGAAGCTGTTTGGGGTCCAGGGATTGCGTTGCTCCAGCCTTATCGGAGCGTGACGATTTCCGTAACAGGAGCGGCGTTGAACACCATCACCCTCGAACTGACGCCCCAGCATCTGATGAGCCTTCAGATTTCACGGGCGGGAGGATCACCTCTGCGCGACAAGGTAAAACTCTTTATCAACAACGTCGAAACCAACCAGGTCACGGGCAACAACACCAATTGCGGACCCTACTCCACCAATTGGACCGTTGAGTTGCGACCGGACAATGATCGGGACCGGGCGAGCAGCGTGCGCTCCAAGGTGGGCCGGGATGACGAACGCGACGTGGCGGACAACGCCGCCCCGGGGGATGGAACCTGGCTGGCCATCGGGCCGGGAAGGAGCCAGATCTCCAACGATATTTCCATGAAGTGGAGTGTGGGTCTCGGGCGTTTGCTCAATGGCAAGTCGGCCGGGCGAATTCACTTTATGGAGCATGGGTTGAAGGCCAACACCTACACCCCGCTGTCGCTGGTCTTTGCCCAGCCATTCCCGCTGACCAACAGCAGTGATCCCATGACGGCGCAATTGCAGGTGCTGAATAACAACCTGATTACGAACCAGGCCGTCATACGCCAAATCAAAGCGCCGCAAGGCATCGCCGATGTGCGCTGGGACACGAATTGCCTCAACGGCTACGAGATTCACTTTTATCCGCCGTCCGCCATTGGCAGAAAGGGGTCAGTTCCTAACTTCTACAACTTTTGCGGTTGAAAATCTGAAGTTGAAGCTCAGGCTCCTCACATGGCACGCAAACTCCGCATTGAATATCCGGGCGCGATCTACCACGTCATGAATCGCGGCGACCGCCGCGAGCCCATCTTCCAGGACGACTTCGACCGCCGCCGTTTCCTGGAAACCCTCGGTGAAGCCTGCGCCAAGACCGGCTGGCAGGCGCAGGCGTATTGCCTCATGGAAAACCACTTCCACCTCGTGGTCGAGACGCCGCTGCCCAATCTCGTGGCGGGCATGAAGTGATTCCTCGGCACCTACACCAGCCGGTTCAATCGGCGGCATAAATTGTTCGGCCACCTCTTCAGCGGGCGCTACAAAGCGCTGGTCGTGGACGGCAGCGGCCAAGGCTACCTGCGCACGGACTGCGACTACGTGCATCTGAATCCGGTGCGAGCCGGGCTGCTGACACCCGAACAGCCGTTGCGGGCCTATGCGTGGAGCAGCTACGGAGAATACTTGCAGCCGCCGGAGCGGCGGGCGGCGTGGCTGGCGGTGGGGCGGCTCCTGGGCGAAATGGGCATCCCGCAGGACAGCGCAGCCGGCCGCGCGCAATTTGAGCTGCGGATGGAAGACAGGCGGCGCGAGGAAGGCAATGCGGATTGGAAAGCCGTGCGGCGCGGCTGGTGCCTGGGCGAGGAGACATTCCGGCAGGAATTGCTGGCGCAGATGAGCGGGCGCGTGGGCGAACACCACTACGGACTCGAACGGGCGGAGAGCGCGGAAGAAAAAGCCGCGCGGATTGTGCGCGAGGAATTGGCGCGGGCGGGCTGGACGGAGGAAGAACTGCCTCAACGGCCCAAAGGCGATCCCGTGAAACTGGCGACGGCGGTCCGGCTGCGAGAGGAGACCACGATGACCTTCAAGTGGATCGCCGTGCGGCTGGAAATGGGGGCTTTAGCGCACTTGAATCGGCGCTTGTACGAGCAGCGCCAAGCAGAGGGGAGGACGCCAAGTTGAAGAAGTTAGGAACTGACCGCTCACGCTAATGGGTGACCCCTTTCCGACCCCTTTCTGAGCGCGACCCTCCGCAGCCCCGCACCCATTCGTGGCCCGCTGAAGCCGCCGCCATTTTTGCAGCGCGACAAATCCAAACCGCCACTCAGTCTGAACCACGTCCATGTCATGAACCACCCTCGCCAGGGCCAGGCCGTGCTTGGTTCTTGCCCTAAACAATCGCTCCCCCAAACTTCCGCCGGTTCATGGCAAAAGAATTGAAAACCCGATTGAGTCTATCGTCGCCCTCGCCCGGCCTGATGCAGGCGGCGCGCGGATGAAACTCAATCTCTACACCCGGCTGTATCTCTGGCTCGTGGCGCACCGGCGCGGCGTGCTGACGGCGACGGCCCTGCTCATGGCGGGAGCGGCCTGGATGTCCTCGCGCATTGATCTCCAGGAGGACGTGCTCGACATGCTGCCGCGCCACGACGCGCAAGTGGACGAGTACCGTTACACCCTGCGCAAGTTCCGCCAAATCGACCGCGCCTATCTCGACGTAGGCGTGAATCGCGATGATCCCGAAACGCTGGCCCGCGCCGCCGATGAAGTCTTCGCGCGCCTGTCCACAAACGAGAGCCTTCAACGCATCACCTATCGCATTGAGGTGGGCGGCACAGGCAAGGCCATAGAGTTGCTGACCACCGCGCTGCCGAATTTATTTTCCGAGGCCGACGCGCGCGAACTGGAGAAGAAGATCACGCCCGCCGAGGTGCGCGACAACCTGACCGACATGCGCCGCAAGCTGGCCGGGCCGGAGGGCATGGTGTTGAAGGACGTGGTGGCCGCCGACCCGATCGGCATGACCGCGCTGGTCGCGGCCAAGGCGTTGCCGCTCCAGGCCGGTTTCGGCGGCGAACAGATCGTCGATGGCCGCATCACCAGCGCCGACGGCCGGCATGTGCTGATGCTGATCGAGCCGAAGTTCGGCTCGTCCGACGCCAAGGCCAGCGCGGTGCTGGTGCCTGATCTGTTGCGCGTCGTGGGGGAGGTGGAGAAACAATTTCCCGGCGTCCATGTCGCGATCACCGGCGGGCACCGGATGGCGGTGGACAATTCCACCATGATCCGCACCGACGCCACGCGGTGCATCTCCATCGGCTCGGCGGGGATGCTGGTGCTCTGCTGGGTGGCTTACCGCCGACGCTGGCTGGCGGTGCTTTCTTTTTTGCCGTCGCTCTTTGGCACGCTCATGGCCGGCGTGGTGCTGTCCTTGTGGCAGAACCAGCTCTCGGCCATCGCCACGGGCTTCGCCTCCATCGCCGTCGGCATCACGGTCGATTACGCCATTCACGTCATTTACCACCTCGACAACGCGGGCGGCTCGGACCATCGCGCCATTGGGCAGCACCTCAGCCGCCTGGTCTTTCCCATCGGCATCGGCGTCATCACGACCATCGCGGCCTTTCTTGTCATGCTCACTTCGCCCATGCACGGGTATCAACAGCTCGGCATTCTGGGCGCCATCGGCGTGGTCTTCTCGGCGTCCTTCGCGCTGCTGGTGCTGCCCCTGCTCGTGCCGGTGGCGAAGAAATCCGGCCAGCCGCCGCTCTGGCTGACGCGCTGGTGGGAAAGATATTTCCAGTGGGAAAAACGCCGCCGCCTCTGGCTGCTCCTGGGCGTGGTGGTGCTGACGGTGGTGACCGCGTTCGGGATCAAACGACTCCGCTTCGAAGGTGATGTGTCGAAGCTCAACGGCATCACCGACTCGACCCGGCGCGATGACGCGCTCATCCAGAAGTCTTGGGGTCACGCCCTCGGCTTCACCATGGTCGTGGCCCGGGGCGACACGCCGGACGCGGCCCTCGCACAGAACGACCTCGTGGCCGCGAAACTGGCCGGGGAACCAAACGTGGCCGCGACCTACTCGCTCGCCTCCGTCTGTCCATCGTCCGAAACACAGCGCGCCAGTCTGAAACGCTGGCGCGAATTCTGGACGGCGGAGCGGCGCGCGTCGTTGCGTGAGTCGCTGGACAAATCCGCCGCCGAACTGGGCTATCGCGCCGGCGCCTTCGCGAAATTCTGGAACCTCATCGAGGGCGAACCCGCGCTGCTCACCCTCGATTCCTTTCGCGGCACCCCGTTTGAAAACGCCCTGGCCGAGCGCGTCGCTTCCGGCCCGGACGGCACGGCCATCAGCACGCTGGTGAAACTCAAGAACCGCGCGGAGGCGGCCCAACTGCGGACGACCCTGCCCGGCACCATCGTCCTCGACAGCCAGGGGCTGGCCACGCACATCGCCGGCCTGGCCAAGAGCGGACTGAAGGATTTTGCTTTCTGGACCGGCCTGTTCGTAGTCGGCCTGCTGTGCGTCAGCCTCGTCTCGGTGGAACTGGTGCTCATGACCATGGTGCCGCTGGCTTTTGGTTTGTTGTGGACCTTCGGATTGATGGGTTGGCTCGGGCTGCCCATCGACTTGATGAACAGCATCTTCGTCATCTTCGTCATCGGCGTGGGCGAGGATTACGCGGTCTTCCTCGTGACGAGCAAGCTGGAGGAATGGCGCGGGCGGCCCGGCCACACCGCCGTGAACAGCGCGTCAGTGCTGGTCTCGGCGCTGACCACGATCTTCGGCTTCGGCGTCATGGTGCTGGCCCAGCATCCGGTGCTCTTCTCGATGGGCACGACGGTGCTGATCGGCATGGCCTTCGCCTTCCTCGCCACCCTGGTCCTCACCCCGCTGGGCATGAATCTGTTGCTCTTCAAAGACCCGCCACGCGGTGCGCCGAAATGGTGGCACCTGCTGGGCACACTCTGGGCCGGGCTGCACCTCGCCAGCGGCGAAGTCTTTCTCTACTGCGTGCTGCGACCGGCGCTCAAAGTCTTCACTCCGCGCACCGCCGACGACACCTTGCGCCGCGCCACCCGCTGGATGGCGCGCGGTCTGATCAAGGGATTGCCTTTCGGCAGATTGGAATATCAGAACATCTCCGAGGAGACGTTCCGCAAACCTTCCATTGTGATCAGCAACCATCAATCCGCCGTGGACGTGATGCTGGTGGTGGGCCTGCCCGGCGACATCCGGCAGACGGCCAAGAAGCGCGTCTTCGACAACCCGATGCTCGGCCTTGGCTGCAAGCTGCTCGGCCATGTCATGGTGGAACCAAACGATCCCGAGACCACGCTGCGCCGCTGCCGCGAGCGGCTGGCCTCGGGCGCGTCGGTGCATTTTTACCCCGAAGGCACGCGCTCGAAGGACGGCTTCGTGCAGCGCTTCCATCGCGGTGCCTTCGAGTTGGCGGTGGAACTCAAGCAAGACATCCTGCCCGTCGTGCTCTGCGACACCGCCACCGCCATGCCGCGCGACGCCTACTGGTTCGAGCGCTACCACGCCACGGTCCGGGCGCTGCCCCGCATCACGCCCGCGACGTTTGATTACTCGCTCGGCAGCACCGCGTTGATGAAGCACTGCGAGGCCGTGGTGCGCGAGGGATTGCAACGCCAACTCGACGAGGTGAACACGCCGCGCGTGTTGCGCCGCAAAGTGGCGCGGCTCTATCGCTACCAGGGAGTTTACGTCGAGCAGTTCGTTCACTGGAAGATGAAGCTCGATCCGGTCTTCACCGCGCTGGAGCAGGCCGTGCCCCGGCACGGCTTCGTGCTCGATCTGGGCTGCGGCTACGGATTGGCCACGCACTGGCTGGCGCAGGGCACCGACCAGCGCACGTTCCTCGGCGTGGACTACGACGAAGATAAAATCCGCGTCGCGAAGCGCTCCGCACCGGGCCATGAACGCGTGAGCTTCGAACTGCGCGACATCCTCGAATGGGAATATCCGCCCTGCGACACCGTGCTGCTGTTCGACGTGCTGCACTACTGGACGCCCGACAAGCAGCAGTTGATCCTCGAGAAAATTCACCGTGCCCTGCGCCCCGGTGGACGGCTGGTCCTGCGCGATGCGGCGCGCGCGGAAGACGCCGCGCACGGACGCGTCGAATGGTGGGAGAAGTTCGCCACGCGCTTCGGCATGAACAAGACGAAGGAGGGCCTGCACTTCCGCACGCTGGCCGAGACCGAAGCGGCGCTGAAGCTCGCCGGCTTCGCGCGCTGGGAGATCAAGCGCGGGGCAGGACGGGACTCAAATGTTCTGCTCGTGGCGACGGCCTGAGGTCGGTGGCGCCCCGCTGGATCGCGGATTTCCCATCCGTATCGGCCTCCAATCGCGGGTTCGGTTCAGGGCAAACTGCCCCCACCTCGAGCTGTGCCGGCCAATCTCGCCGCCGAGATTGTCGCTCGCCAAAATATATTCCGCCTGCCAGCGTCCAAATCACGCACATGAAACCCATACACTTGCTTTGCTCCGTGGTTGGCTCGCTCGCGGTGGCCCTGTTCGCGGCGGAACCGCCCGCACCTCTCAAGCCGCTCGGGGCCAACGGCCAACCGCTCAACCTCGATTTCGAGTCCGGCACGCTCCAAGATTGGACCGCCACCGGCGACGCCTTCGACCAGCAGCCCACCAAGGGCGACACCGTCTCGGCGCGGCGCGGCGACATGAAGAGCGGGCACCAGGGCCAGCACTGGCTGGGCGGCTTCGAGGCGAAGGGCGATGCCGGCACCGGCACGCTCACCTCCGCTTCGTTCAAGGTCACGCAACCGTGGGCGAGTTTCCTCCTGGCGGGCGGTTCCACGGACAAGTCGCGCGTCGAGGTCGTGCTCAAGAATGCCGCCAAGGATCTGGTCATCTTCAAAATCTCCGGCGTCGAGTCCGAGACGCTCAAGCGCGCCGTGGTGGATTTGCAGCCGCATCAAGGGAAGGAAATCTTCGTCCGCGTGTTTGATGAAGGAAAGGCCGCCTGGCAGCACGTCAACTTCGATGACTTTGTCTTCCATGCCGCCAAGCCGCAGTTCGCCGCCGCGCAACTGGCTAAGGTCGCCGCGCCGCTGCCGACCGACGACGTGAAGTTCTCCGGTGTCTCCGCGGCCCAGGCCGCGCAGGAATTCACTGTGCCCCAGGGTTTCAAGGCCACGCTCTTCGCTGGCGAGCCGGACATCATTCAACCCATCGCCTTTTGCATCGATGATCGCGGGCGGCTCTGGGTCGCGGAAGGCATGACCTATCCCAAGCGCAAGGGCGCCCCGCCCTCTCCCATCGCCGCCGATGGCAAGCCCACCCCGGAGCAACTCGCCGACATCTACGGCAGCAACGACCGCATCCTCGTGCTCGAAGACACGGACGGTGACGGCAAGTTCGACCAGCGCACCGTGTTCCTGGACAAGCTCAACCTCGTCAGCGGCCTGGAAGTCGGCTTCGGCGGAGTTTACATCGGCGCCGCGCCTTACCTGATGTTCGTTCCGGTGAAGAACTGGGACCATCCCGCACCCGCGGGCGACCCGCAGATTCTGCTTGATGGCTGGGATTATACCCGCGACTCACACGAGACGCTCAACACCTTCAAGTGGGGGCCGGACGGCTGGCTTTACGGATGTCACGGCGTCTTCTGTCCCTCGAATGTCGGCCAGCCCGGCACGCCCAAGGCCGAGCGCCAATGGGTCGATGCCGCCGTCTGGCGCTTTCATCCCACCAAGAAACAGTTCGAGGTGTTTGCCGAAGGCACGAGCAATCCGTGGGGCGTGGACTTCGACGAGAACGGCCAGTGCTTCATCGAGGCGTGCGTCATTCCGCATCTCTTCCACATGATTCAAGGCGGCAAATATCAGCGGCAGGGCGGCTCTCATTACGCGGCCAACGCCGACGAGACGAGACGCTTCGCCGCGAACAAGGAGGGCAAGTCCGATAAGACGCTCAACCCTTTTGTCTATGACGACATCAAGACCATTGCCGACCACCGCCATTACCTCGGCGACAAGGGTCCGCACGCGGCCAACGGCAAGAGCGACGCGGCGGGCGGCGGTCACGCGCACGCCGGACTGCTCGTCTATCAGGGCGACAGCTTCCCGGCGGAATATCGCGGCCAGCTCTTCATGAACAACATCCACGGCCAGCGCATCAACATGGACAAACCCGTGCGCACCGGCAGCGGCTTCGTGGGCAAGCACGGCTCCGATTTCATCAACTTCAACGACAAGTGGTCGCAAGTGCTCGATCTGCGCACGGGACCGGACGGCTCGGTCTTCATGATCGACTGGTATGACAAGAACCAGTGCCACCACAACGACGTGAACGGGCATGACCGGAGCAATGGGAGAATCTTCAAGATCAGTTATGGCGATGCAAAACGGAAAGTGGATTTAGCCAAATCCACGGATGAGCAACTCATTGCTTGCCTCAAACTGAAGAACTCCTGGCACGCCCAACATGCCCAAAGAATCCTGACCGAGCGGGTCTGGGCCATCTCCGGAGCCAACAGCGCGCTGGGAACGGGTGCTGAAAAAGTGCAAAGCACCTTGGACGGTTTCGGCAAAGCCTCCGACATTCGCCGACCCGGACTCATCATTTCGCGATTGGAAGAACTCAGCGCCAAAGGAAGCACCACGGCGGAACGCCTGCGAGGTCTGTGGACCCTTCACTCCGTAGGAGGATTCACGGAAGACATCGCGAAGAAGAATTTTAAGGAAGCAGACGAATACATCCGCGCCTGGGCCATCCAACTCGCCTCCGAAACGAAGCCCTCGGACACTCTGCTCAAGGAATTCGCCCGCCTGGCTCGCGAAGACAAGTCGCCGGTGGTGCGCCTTTACCTCGCTTCCGCGCTCCAGCGTTTGCCGGTCGCGCAACGTGGGGACATTCTCGAGGGTCTGCTCGCCCATGCCGAGGACGCCAAGGACCACAATCTGCCCCTGATGTATTGGTATGCCGCCGAGCCGGTGGCCGGACAAAGCGTGACCGCCGCCGCCAAGCTCCTGGCCAAGACCAAGATTCCCCAGGTCCGAGAATACATCACCCGCCGCATGACCGAGGGGAAGTGAGCTGTTCACATGCCCGGCACCTCGCCGGGTTGGAGTCTGGGATTGAATTCGGGCCGACCCCCGCTCCATCGGGAGCGCGCCCGGGCACGTTCGGCAGCCAAGGCTAAACCAACTTTACTTCGATGAACTCGCGCTCGACGCGGCCCTCCTTGGCCCGGCAGAGGAAGTAGCCCTTCTCCGTCGTCTTGTCGTGATTGCCGCGCGCGATGGAGCAGCACTTGTTCGTGGTGAACACCGTCTCGCCCACCTTCTTCTCGGTGAACCCGTGGAAGTGACCGTTGAACACGGCCACAAGATTGAAATCTTTGAATCGCTCCAGCATCACGTCGGTGTTCAACGGACGGTAGGTGGTGCCCGGCCCGAGCGGGAAATGAGTGAACAGAATGGTTGGCAACTTCGGGTCGAGCTTTCTGGCCTGGGCATCGAGCCATGAGAGCGTCGCGGGCTGAATGCTGGTGCCCTGATACTTCAAGCCATCGCTCGAATCGAGCGCCACAAACTGCCAGCCGCGATGCTGGAAATGATAATTCAGGGAACCGGGAAACAATTCATCCCACGGCGTGCGATCCGTCTGCGCGGCGTAATCATGATTCCCGATCACCACATGGAACGGCAGGCCCAGGCCGCGCAACACATCCCGCATCCCGCCCAGTTCTGCCGCCGTCCCCTTTTCCGCCAGGTCGCCCACCATCAGGCAAAGCTCGGGCTTGGGCGTGTGCGCGCGAATGCTGGCCGTGACGCGCCCGAACCATTCCGGACACTTGGGACTGGAGTAATGCGTGTCGTTGATTTCGATGAACGTGAACTCGCCGCCGCGGCCGTTGCCGGCAAAGCGCGCGCATCCAGGCCACAGGCCCAGCGCCAGCGTGGCCGCGGCGGAAGTCCGAATCCATTCACGGCGGGATGTGCGTGGAGCGGTGATGATGTTCATGCGGGAAATCCTCAATCCTCAATCTCCAATCTTCAATCCTCAATTGGCTGTTTGCGGAGCGCGACGCACCGACGTCGCGTCAGACCTGGTCAGCACGGTTGCTGGTCGGTTGGAGGAATCGCTTCCGCACCTGCCTGCTTTGAAGCTCTCCAACTCCATCGAGTTGGTGCGCGACGTCGGTGCGTCGCGCTCCGACGCTCCTCAGGCTCCCGCTAGCTCCCGCTCCGTCTTGAGCCGCAACTGCCCGCAGGCCGCGTCAATGTCGTGCCCCTTCTCGCGGCGCAACGTGGCCGTGACCTCCAGCTTCTCCAGCGCGGCGAGGAACTTCTCCTGCACTTCCTCGCTCGGACGTGTCCAGGGCAGACCTTCCACCTTGTTGTAGGGAATCAGATTCACCTTGGCGTTGAGCTTCCTCGCGAGCTGGGCCAGCGGCTTGGTTTGCACCAGCGCGTCGTTCACACCTTCGATGAGGATGTATTCGAGCGTGATGATCTTGCCCTTGCGCTTCTGGTAATACTCGCAGGCGTCCGTCAGCTCCTTGAGCGGGAACTTGCGGTTCACCGGCATGATCTTCTCGCGCACGGCATCCGTGGCGCCGTGCAACGAGATGGCGAGGCGGAATTGCAGTGGATCATCGGCCAGTTGGCGGATCTTCGGCGCGAGGCCGCTCGTCGAGATCGTGATCTTCCGCGCGCCGATTCCGTAACCCCACGGCGCGTTCAGGATGCGCAGCGCCTTCATCAGGGCCTCGTAGTTCGCCAGCGGCTCACCCATGCCCATGATGACCAGATTGTCGATGAAACGATCCGCAGCCTTGGGCTGCAGGTCGGTGGGGGCGGGTTCAGACCCTGGACTTTGAACCTTGGACTTTGGGCTTTCATCCGCGTTCCAGCGCTCCACCGCGAGAATCTGATCCACAATCTCTTCCACGCCGAGGTTGCGTTTCCACCCATCCATTCCGCTCGCGCAGAACTTGCAACCGTAGGCACAGCCGACCTGCGTGGAGACGCAGAGCGTGTGGCGATCCGCGCGCTCGCCGTAGAGATCGGGATTGGCCGGGATCAACACGCTCTCGACGAACGAGCCATCGTGCAGCTTCCAGAGAAATTTCTGCGTGGTGTCGCGTGCGCCCTGCTTACGGGCCAGTTCCAGCGCCGTGAGGGAAAACTCTGCGCGCAATTTCTCGCGCAAGGCCTTGGGCAGGTTCGTCATGGCGTCCCAGGTCGCGACGCGACGCTGGTAAAGCCAGCCCAGCACCTGATCGATGCGATAAGCCGGCTCGCCCCAGGCGGCAAAGCGGACCGCCAGTTCCTCGCGCGTCAGTGATTTGATGTCCGTCACCCGCCGAATCTAGGGCAATCAAACCTGAACTAAAGGATGGATTCGTCTGCGACCGTGACGGGGAACGTATCTCCGCAATTCGTCAGCGCCGGAGGCGCGGAAGAGAGTAGCCCACGGCTCACGCCATTGGTATCTACACAAGTCAGGAAGTGTCCGATTTCATTGATCTTTCTCCCTCGCCCCCTGACGCAGGAAGGAGGAGAGGGCCGGGGAGAGGAGGCCTGTTTTGCTGGGGATTTCCCTCTCCCTGACCCTCTCCCCACTCCTGCGTCGTGGGGAGAGGGGACTTGTGTAGATACCAATGGCTTGCGCCGCGGGCTACTCTCTCACGCACCTCCGGTGCTAAAGCCATCCAGGCCACGACCCGCAATCACTCCTTCGTCAGCACTTTCTCCAGTAACTGGTTCAGCCGGGTCAACATCGTGCGCGGGTCTTCCAGCAAGCCCGCCGCGACGCGGGCGTTGTCCAACACCTGTTCGGCCACGCTGGCGGCCAGAGCGCCGTCCTTGTGCCGCATGGTGTCCAGCCGTGCCATGATGGGGTGCGCGGGATTGATTTCCAGGTCGTGCTTCACGGTCTCGGGGCCGGACTCCTGCTTCATCGACTGCATCATGCGGCGCATGCTCGCGGTCATGAACTTGTCCGGGTCCACCACCACCGCCGGACTGTCCACGAGGCGTTGCGAGGCGCGCACCTCGCCGATTTTGTCCCCGAGAGTTTCCTTGAGCCATTGGGCGAGCGACTTGGTGGCGTCCTCCGAGAGCGCGCCTGCCTTCTTCACCTCGCTGAGATTCAACTCCGCCTTCTCGGCGAGCTTGAGCGGCTTGCCGTCGAAGGTGTGCAGATGCTCCATCACGAACTCGTCCCACGCGTCGTACATGAACAACACCTCGAACTTGCGCTCGCGGAACACTTCGAAGTACGGGCTGCTCTCGGCGGCAGCGCGGTTGGGCGCGAGCAGGCAGTAAATTTCCTTCTGCTCGGATGACATGCGCTTCACGTAGTCCGCGAGCGAGGTGAGTTGGCCCTTGTCCAAGGATGAGGATTCATAACGGAGCAGCTTGCCCAGAGCCTCCTTGTGCGTGAAGTCGGTGACCACGCCCTCCTTCAGGAAACGCTGATACTCGCCATAAAACTTCTCGTAGGCCGCCGCTTCCTTCTCCGACTGATCGTCGAGGAACTTCAGCAGGCGACCCGTCAGGACCCGGTTCAACTTCTGCATCAGCGAGGTGTCCTGCATCGTCTCGCGCGAGATGTTGAGCGGCAGGTCTTCCGAGCAGAAGGAAATTTACTGCCTGCTCGCGCCCAACCGCGCTGCCGCCGAGAGCAGCCCGT
>JANOQV010000100.1:0-37420 GCA_031414955.1 Pedosphaera sp.
CTGTCGCGCATCACACGTCGCCTCGAATTACGCGGAGCGTTTGGAGTGCGGTCGCTTTAGCGCCGCTTTGGGGCGTGACCACCTGACCATGCACATGCTCCGCCGCGTTGACATCACACGCGCGGTCTTCAATCTCTCCCACCAATGAACCGCATTCTCGTCCTCTACGATTCCAAGTCCGGCAATGTCGCGAAGATGGCTCAACTCGTGGCCGAAGGCGCGCAGCGCATCACCGACACCGAGGTGCGCGTTCGTTCCATCGATGAAGCCAAAGCCGATGATGTGCTTTGGTGCGACGGCCTGGCCGTGGGCAGCCCGACCAACATGGGCGTGCTCTCCTGGAAGATGAAGCGGTTCTGGGACGAAGCGATGGAGCCGCACTGGATGCAAGTGGATGGCAAAATCGCCTGCGCCTTCAGCAGCGCCGGCGGCTGGGGCGGCGGCATGGAACTGGCCTGTCAGTCCATCCTGACCGTGCTGATGAATTTCGGATTCCTCACGTTTGGCGTCACGGATTATGCGGCGAAGAAGATGACCCTGCACTACGGCGCGGTGTGTGCGAAGGAACCGCGTGAGGAAGACACGCAGGCCGCCTGCCGCTTGCTCGGCCAACGTCTCGCGGAGTGGACGGCGGTCTGTGTCCACGGCCGCAAGGACGAGCATCCGATGAAGAAGATGGCCCAACGCATGGCCCCGGGCTGATGCGGAGCGCCAGCCTCCGGTCCGGCTCGTTCGCCGTACCCGCAGGCCGGGCCGGAGGCCGGCGCTCCGTTTATTCCAGCAGCCGATCCAGTAATTCGTTCACTCTGGGAGCCGCCAGCATTGCCTCGAAATCGCCGGAGTTGGAGAAATGAGGCAGCGTCATCAAGCGATTCCTGCCGACCCATTCCGCCAGCAACGCCGCATTGCTCCGGCTCGCGCCATCCGGTTTGGCGGTGGACATCAAAACGATCCGCGACTTCTTCGCGAAGGGCGCAGGCAGAGCTTCCAACGTGAGCCGTATATGGTTCACCGCCCCGAGTTTGTTTGCAGCCACGATGATCGCTCTGGCCTCGAGCGCGGTGATCAGTTCCCGGGTGCTGAATCCTTCACCAAGCGGGCTGAGCAATCCGCCGGCTCCCTCGACCAGCACCATTTCGAAGTCACGGGCGACGGCGCGCACATGCGCCGTCACTTCCCGGAGCGTGACCGCGCGCCCGGCTTTCCGGGCCGCGAGCAGCGGCGCGACGGGTGCGGGGAAGTGCCAGGGATTGATCGTCTCGAGCGGCAGGGTGTGGTCGAGGGCGCGGCGCAGGACGCGCGCGTCGTCGCGTCCGCCGGAGCAGATCGGTTTCAGCGCGGCGACCCGCACGCCGTTCCGCGCCAGATGAGTCGCCAGCAGCGCGCTGAGCAGGGTTTTGCCCACGCCTGTGTCCGTGCCCGTGATGATAATGATGCGCTGCACGAACTTATGAAATCAGGCGCGGGGAGTACTGGCGAGCAAACGCGCACGGCAGGGCGGCCGGCCTTTCAGCAATTCTTGATACGAGAATGACAATAAAGCTCAAGCCGCCGGGGCCGCCGCCGCCGATGGTTTTTCTGATCGATGGCGGTAACCTCAACAACCGGGACGGAGTGGCGTGCGAGCGCGCTCACACAGTGTTTTCACTGCGGTACGCCCTGCCGTGAAGACTCCTGGCCCAGCGGCGGGAAATCCTTCTGCTGCAATGGCTGCCTCACGGTTTTTGCGCTGTTGGCCGAGAACGGGCTGGACAATTTTTACGCTCTCTCCGAGTCCGCCGGGGTACGCGTCAAGGCCACTCGTTCCGCGCAGTTCAACTATGTGGATGAAAAGGTCGTGCGCGAGCGGCTGGTTGAGTTCGAGGACGAGCGCACCACGCGGGTGACCTTCCGCATCCCGGCCATCCATTGCATCGCCTGTGTCTGGTTATTGGAGAATCTCTTCCGGCTCAAACCGGGACTCGGGGCGTCCCAGGTCAACTTCCCGCGCAAGGAAGTCTCGCTTTCCTTTGGGAACGACGCAGTGAAACTGAGCGAGGTCATCACTCTGCTCGCGTCCCTGGGCTACGAACCGGACTTGAAGCTCTCGGACTTGGATGCGGCCCGCTCCAGCCGTATCCCGCGCCGGCTCTGGATGCAGATCGGCCTGGCTGGGTTTGCCTTCGGCAACCTGATGCTTTTCAGCATCGCGGTTTATTTCGGTCGGGATGCCTTCAGTGGCCCGGCCCTCAAACGACTGGTCGGCTGGATGAGTCTGGTGATGGCGGTGCCGGTGGTGGTCTATTCCGCCGCCGACTACTGGCGCAGCGCCTGGAACAGCCTCCGGCAGAAGCGCCTGGCCATCGAGGTGCCGATTGCCGCGGGCATCATCGCCATCTTCGCCCAGAGCGCATTCGATGTGGCCACTGGCCGCGGCGAAGGGTACTTCGATTCCCTGTGCGGGCTGATTTTCTTCCTGCTCTGCGGCCGGCTCTTCCAGCAAAAGACCTTCGACCGCCTCAGCTTCGAGCGGGATTACAAATCGTTCTTCCCTCTCTCAGTGACGCGCCTGAGCCGTCCGTCTTCCTCTGAAGAACAGGTTTCCCTTTCGCAACTCGCCGTGGGCGATCACCTCCTGCTCCGCAATGGCGAACTCATTCCGGCCGACGCGCGACTGATCTCCGGCCCGGCCTGCATCGACTATAGCTTCGTCACCGGTGAGTCCGAGCCGGTGGAGAAGCGCTCGGGCGATCATCTTTACGCCGGCGGACGCCAGATGGGCGGTGCCATCGAGATTGAGACGGTCAAGGCGGTGTCGCAGAGCTACCTCACCTCACTCTGGAACCAGGAAGCGTTCCGCAAGGACAAGGCCGACACGCTGGACACGCTGATCAATGTTTACAGCTACCGGTTCACCAAGATCGCGATCGCGATTGCCCTTGGCGCGGCCGTCTTCTGGGCGTTTCGTGATCCAAGCATTGCGCTCAAGGCCTTCACCTCGGTGCTCATCGTGGCCTGCCCGTGCGCGCTGGCGCTGGCGGCACCTTTCACTCTCGGAACAGCCATTCGTGTGCTGGGACGGCGGGGCGTATTTGTGAAAAGTCCGCAGGTCGTGGAAATGCTGGCGCGGGTGGACACGATCGTCTTCGACAAGACGGCCATGTGCGGGCCGTTGGTGCTCGCCGTGGCGAAGGCGCGTGGCGCGGGGACGGGTGGAGGCGCATCGCGGTTCGTTTATCAGGCGGGGCGGATCTCAACCTACGTCGCAATCGGCGTGCTGCTCGGCGGAGTGGGAAAAACTCTTGCGCTGGCCGGGCTGCAACAATGGCTCTCCATCATCGCAGGCGTGGCACTGCTCTTGGGACTGTTGCTTTCAACCCGCCTGGCCGCGCCCTTCGCGCTTGGCACCATCAACGGCCTGCTGCCTTGCGGCCTCGTCTATGTGGCGGCGGCGGGCGCGGCGGCCACCGCGCAACCGTTCGATGGCGCGCTGCACATGGCCGCGTTCGGCGCGGGCACGCTGCCGATGATGCTCGGCCTCGCGTTCGCGGGCACGCGGCTGCGTTTCGCGCTGCCCGTGCGCCAGCTCATTCCCATCTCTGTGGCCACCGTGGCGGTGCTGCTGGTCTTGCGCGGGTTGGGGTTGGGCATTCCGTATCTCAGCCCGGCGTTGCAGGTGGCGCAGTCATGCCATTGAGACGGCGGGTGGACGACCAATGCCGGGCTGAAGTTCGCTCCCGTGGGGCGGAGTAACAATCCTGTCCCGCCCACTTCCTTCGCCGCCCGACTGCTGGCGACGAGTCCCGGTAAAGCTTATGAGATTTACCGGACCTTGAACCTGCAAACTCCCTCGCTCTGGGCGCGCGTGGCGGTTGGGACCATTGGCCAGACGAATTTCTCCCTCTCGCTCACTTCGACCAATGGATGGCATTCCTGACGGCTGGGAAATGATGTGCGGGTTGGACAGCGGACCGCAGGCAAGGTTTCTCTTACTTGGTGGCCGCCTTCTTCGCGCGCTTGATGATTTCAGCAAGGTCCACGTCCAAGGCCAAGGTGAGCCGCAACAGCGTGTCCAAACTGGGGCTTTGCACCTGTTGTTCAATGTAGCTGACCGCTTGCCGCGACAAGCCCGCTTTCTGCGCCAGCACGTTCAACGAGAGTCCGCGCGCCTCGCGTTCCTCTTTCAGGAGGCGGGCCACATGGAAACTGATGGCGTTTCGGAAGGTGTCCCTCGGCACGGGGATGCAGTAATGGAAACGGCGGTTGGCACCGGATGCCAGAATACTTACAAGAGGCCGCGAAGCTCAAAGCCGCCGCCAGGCATTGACCGGAGATTTTATCATGCGAATCTGTAGCCCTATGAAAGCCCGCCTCATTTTCAGCATGATGTTCCTTGCGGTGCAGGTGTTGCCGCTGCTCGCGCAGACCACGCCGCAGCTTGTTTGGTCCACCAATGCCCACGACTACATTCACTCCGTGGCGTTTTCCGGCGACAGCACGCGACTGGCTTCGGGAGCACAAGACGGAACTGCCAAGGTCTGGAATGTGACCAATCATGCGTTGCTCGGCAGCTTTAGCCGGAATCAAGCAGTCATGACGTCCGTTGCCCTCTCTGGGGATGGAAATTATTTGTTGGCGGGGGGGGGGGGACGGGGCGGTCCGCGCGTGGTCAGTTGACTCTGGCGGCTTGTTATGGGGCGGGTCTCCGAACGATGACATCGTGTGGTCGGTGGCGCTTTCGCCGGATGGATCGATGATTGCAGTTGGAAGAGATACTGGCTTGATTGGAATTGGCCAATCCGACTTTACGGGTGGCCGGCACTTTGAAGGCCATGACAGTGATGTTTACTCAGTTACGTTTTCACCGAACGGTTCCATGCTGGCATCCGCAAGTGCTGACGGCACTGCAATCATCTGGCAGGTGAGCAGTGGAGAGCCGCTTCATGTTCTAACTGGTCACTCAGGTGGGGCGGTCTGGAGCGTGGATTTTTCGCCGGACGGCACTTTGCTTGCGACAATCGGAGACGATGGAACAACCCAGATTTGGCGTGCGTCGGATGGAGTGCGCCTCCGGACGCTCCCGAGCGGGCCGGGTTACTTTGTGAGATTCTCCGCTAACGCCCAGTGGCTCTACACCATGATCGGCGGCGACATCAAATTCTGGCGCGTGTCGGACGGCGCATTGCTCAACACGTTTACGGGCTTGGGAGCGTCGAGCCTGGCCGTGGCAGCGAATGGCAAATACTTCGCCTATGGCACAGTGGGTGGCGTGCTTGTCTTGGCTTATACCACAGTGGTCATTACGAG
Organism: Pedosphaera sp.; assembly: GCA_031414955.1. Lineage (GTDB taxonomy): Bacteria > Verrucomicrobiota > Verrucomicrobiia > Limisphaerales > SIBH01 > JANNGC01. Next base: position 5,287 of record JANOQV010000100.1, read on the forward strand.
CATCACTCACCAACGCTTCCATGCCACGCTGCAGTGGGAAGGTGGCAGCGGTCGTTATCAGGTCCAGCGCCGTCGCCGCGGGAGCGATGGTCACTGGCACAGGGTGGGCCGGCCCACCACCGCCACGGCCGCGTGTGTGTCGGGCCGCACCAACCATTTCAACTTTCGAGTGATTAGTCTGACGCCCAAATAGCTGCGTCGCCGTTCGCTTTCTCCATTGTTCTTTGTTGGTTCGGTCAACGTCGCAGGTGTGCGCGGTGCTTGGGTTTGTGCCTGGGTTCGCCATGCCTCAAATACCCAAACGCACCATGAAAATATCCCCCCGCAAAATGATCCGCTGCCTGCGGCTGATAGTAGCCATCCTGATCGCTACGATCTCCTTCGCTGCCCTCGCCCGCCCTCGACCTGCGCTGCCGCCCCTGCCGGAGTTTGATCTCAAGAGTTGGAAGTTCGATCAACCCTACTGGCTCGACGCTGCCAGCCTGGGCGCGCATCTCGCGGCGAACCTGCAACTCGTGGAAAGCTGGAGTGGCTACGCGCTGAACTGTGTCGGGAATGATTCCCTGCTGCTCACGCCCACGGTCACGGGCACACACCATAACCTGACCGCGACGAATGGAACCATCCGCCTCTGGTTTGCGCCCGATTGGTCGAGCGCGTCGCTCGGCGGCAGCGGTCCTGGAGATTGGGCCACGCTGTTTGAACTCCAGCAGACCAACGGGGTGAAGATGCCCTTTGCCCTGGCGCTGTCCTTCGCACCGGATGGCGACCGCATAGTGGTCGCGGTCAACACGGGACAGGAAACTGCCTCATTGATTGAGATGCCCATCTCGTTCACGGCGGGCGAGTGGCACCAGATTGCTTTTGTGTATTGGAAGTCCGGCCTGGCCCTGGCGGTGGACGGCGGGCCGGAAAGTCTCTCCGGAAAAACTCCAGCCTGGCCTGACGCCGCGACTTGGAATCGTTCAGCGTTCTCGCTGGGCAGCGCCACGGACGGGCAGCACCAGGCGCTGGGCCAGTTGGATGAAGTCCACACCTTCGGTTATCCGCTCTCCACGGATTACCTCCTGTGGAATTACCAGTTCTGCGCGCCCTTGGCCGCGCTTGGCCCGTTGCCGGATGACAAGGGTGGTGGCGCGCAAGCCATGATGGCCGGTCCGGGTCCGTGCGATCCGTGCCCGGAAGGCGATGGAGGCGGAGGCACCAACAATTATGTCGGCGGGTGGACCACCAATGCCGGGCTGAAGTTTGCCGCCATGCCTTATATCAGCAACGGCACCCTTTACGTTACGCGACTGGAGGGCATCACTTCGGGCAAGGCCTACGAGATTTATCGGACGTTGAACCTGCTGGGTACCTCGATCTGGACGCGCGTGGCCGTCGGAACCAATGGGCAGACCAATTTCTCCCTATCGCTCACCTCCACCAATGTCACGTTCCTCGCCGCCTCGGTGGAGGATCAGGATCTGGATGGGCTTTCCGACGCCTACGAACATCTTGTCCTCGGCAGTACCAACACGATGTGGGACACGGACGGCGATGGCATTCCTGACGGCTGGGAAGCGGCGTACGGATTGAACCCCACCAACCGCTTCGACGGCACGAATGTCAATGCCAACGGGATCAGCAACTTGCAGAAATACCTGGGCGAGGCGGCGCGCTTGCGGCAAGTGGTCTACAACCGACTATTCCGAAGGCATGAGTTTTTGCCACGAGCATTCCAGTGCGAGTCGGATTCTAAGCACGGTGGTCAGCAGGATGTTCAACTCGCCAGCTTCGACCTTTTGAAGATTTCTCGTGGCGAGTCCAGCCTTCTCCGCGAGTTGATCTTGAGTCAGCCCTTGCGCGCATCGTTCCCGACGCACGCTGGCACCGAAGAGTTCGAGTCTGCGCTGTTCTTTGGCGCTTAAAGGCACGACACATTACGTCGTGCCTGGCGGTTTTCACTGAACGATGTATTGAATCGTGAATTATCTTGCCATTCTGGAGCCACTGCCGCCCAATTCAGCTCGCTGGCTGAATTCATCGAAACTAGGTTTGCGAAAAGTGGTTTTCAGGAGTTCACTCACAGCCGTATGAAAGCCCATCCATTCCTAACGATGATTTTGCTGGCGGCACACGCCCTGCCCCTGCTCGCGCAGCCCGCCCCGCAGATTGTCTGGTCAACGAATGCGCACGCAGGGGTTGTACGGTCTGTGGTCTTTTCCGGGGATTCTCATTTTGTAGCCTCCGGCTCGGAAGATCGCTTAGCGAAAGTGTGGTCGGTACCCGGTCGTAACCTGATCAGAGAAGTGAACACAGGCGGCGGCTGGGCACTGTCAGTCGCGCTTTCGTCGGATGGCTCACTTATCGGCGTGGGTGACGACGAAGGTGCCTTCCGCATGTGGCGCGTCAGCGACGGCGTCCGGCTGATGCCTGGATCACCAAACGGCGATTTGGCATGGTCGGTGGCCTTCTCACCGGACGATTCCTACTTTGCCGTGGGGCTCTCGGAAGGGGTGGATGTGTTGCATGTTCCAACTCTCAGTGCCCTTTGGTTTCAGGAGATTGAATCGCAGAACGGAGACCGAGAAATCTACAGCGTCGCCTTCTCGCCTGATAGCGGTTTCCTCGCTACGGGCAACCAGGATCAAACCGCCAGCCTCTGGAATGCACAGAATGGCACCCCCATCCGCACTTTTTCCGGCCACAGTGCCTCCGTCGTTTCCGTGGACTTCTCCCCGGACGGCTTCCGCCTCGCCACTGGCAGTGGCGACGGTACGACGCGAATTTGGAACGTGTTGAATGGAGCGTCAGTAGTCACCATCACCAACGGCGGCGGAGTCGTGAAATTTCTCGGCGACGGCCGTTACGTGATGAGCCTCGACAGCGCTTATGCACTCAAAGTTTTCCGCGTGAGTGACGGGAAGTATATCGGCGGCTACACCAACACCTCCGCCACCTGTTTTGCCGTCGCGCGGGATAGCCGCTACTTCGCCTACGGCACCTCCACCGGGTCTGTGGTGCTGGCCTATACACCAGTGATTATCACGAATATCACGCATGAACGTTTCTATACCACACTGCAATGGGAAGGTGGCAGTGGACGATATCAAGTCGAACGCCGAAGACTCCGACCAAATGCCAAGTGGCATAAAGTCGGCCGGCCCACCACCGCCACGGCCAAGTGCGTTCTGGGTCGTGCCAGCTTCGAGTATCGCGTGATCAGCTTGACGCCGAAGTAACGGCGTAAAATTTCTTCGTTGTTCTTTGTCTGTTCGGTCAACGCACAGGTGTCGTGTATGTCCTCAGATCATGTGTCTGAGCCACGCTCAACATCTAACCTCCAATACCCATGCAAAAAATATCCCTCCATGTGGGCCGCACTGCGCGGCTGTGCCGCGCCTTGCTTGTTTCCGCTGCCGTCCTGTTCGCAGCCCTTCTTTGCCGGCCCGTCCAAGCGCAGGATCTGGAACGGATTTTGCCGCCGCCCTTTTTTGGAACCTTCTACCTCATCTCCCTGCCAGACATGCCGTATCCGTTCGATCCGTATTTCGGAAAGTTCCCCGTGTACGCTTGGAATGGCGGCACGTATTTGATCGACGACTCTCCTGCGAACGCCGCGTTCGCCGGTGGTGGGATGGAGTCGATGGCTGGACCGGCGCCCTGCGACCCTTGCCCGGAAGGCGATGGTGGCGGTGGCACCAACATTTACTACCTTGGCGGGTGGACGACGAAAGCGGGGTTGAAGTTTGCCGCCATGCCCTATGTCACAAATGCAACCCTTTATGTTACGCGACTGGAGGGCGTCAGCCCCGGAAAGGCTTACGAGATTTACCGGACCTTAAATTTGTTGAGCACATCGCACTGGACGCGCGTGGCGGTGGGTACGAACGGGCAGACGAATTTCTCCCTCTCGCTCAGTTCCACCAATGGCGTGTTCCTCGCCGCTTCGGTGGAGGATCAGGATCTGGATGGGCTTTCCGATGCCTATGAATATCTCGCCCTGCGGACCACGAACTTGTGGGACTTCGACAGCGACGGGATGCCTGACTTCTGGGAAATGGCGCACGGGCTGAACTTCACCAACCGTAACGACGCCACCAACGACGTGGACGGCGACGGGATTAAGAACCTCGCGGAGTATGTGTATGAAGCGTCGTCGATCAATCCGGGAGAGCCGCTCGGGCCGAGCAGTCGCCGGACGCCGCTGGTGATCTCAGAAATTATGTACAACCCCGCCCCCGGTGGGACTGAGTTCATCGAGATCTACAACACGCATCACCTACCCCAGAAGCTGGATGGCTTCACGCTTGGTCTGCCAATCGATCCTTCTCGCTATTATATTTTCACAAACACCACGCTCGCGCCTGGTGCTTTCATCGCTGTGACTCCCGTGACGAGCCTACCTAGTTCGCCTCAACTTCAGCTTCGCAATAGCCAAGGCGCAGTGCTGCTGGAAGTTAACTACTCAGATAACTCACCGTGGCCCAAGGCGGCGGATGGCACGGGGCAATCGCTGGTGCTTTCGCACCCCTCTTACGGCGAGAACGACGTGCGTGCATGGTCGCCGAGCGCACGCGGCGGCGGTTCTCGCAGCAACGCGGAACCGGTCATCCAGGATTTCAAGGGAGCCGTTCGCCTCAACGAGTTCCTGGCCTACCCATCCGGTACCAACTGGGAGTTCATCGAGCTCCAGAACACCAGCAGCGTCACGCAGGACATCTCCGGCTGGCACCTCTCGTGCAGGGCCAACACCCTGGCCGAATACACTTTCCCCGCCGGAACTATTTTGTTGCCGCGCGGTTTCCTCCACCTCTTCGGCAACACCAACAACCCCACGCCCAGCCAGTTCCCATTCCCCTTGAGCAACGGTGGCGACTCCATTTTTCTGAGCACAGCGGATACAAATCGAGTAGTGGACGCCGTGAATTTTGAGGACCAGGAACAGGGCATCTCCACGGGACGTTCGCCCGACGGCGGGCCGGTCTTTCGCGAGTTGGCGACCCGGACACCCGGCGGCACCAACGCGCCGGCATTGGTCCGAAACATGGTGATCAATGAGATCATGTACAACTCGATCTCCGGGAGTGACACCAACGAGTACGTCGAACTGTACAACCGGGGAGCAACCAACCAGTCACTGTCCGGGTGGAGCTTTGATGGCATCACGTTCACTTTCCCCTCCTTTGTGCTCGCGCCATCGTATTTCGTGGTCATCGCTAAAGACACGCATGCGCTGTTGAGCCTTTATCCCGGACGCTTCACGAACGAGGTTAATCTTTTTGGAAACTACGGCGGTTCACTCGGCAACAGCGGCGAGCGCATCGCGCTCAAGAACTCCGCTGGCGTGGTCGTCAACGAAGTCACCTACGGCGACGGCGGACGCTGGGGCCAATGGTCGGACGGCGGCGGTAGCAGCCTCGAACTGATCGATCCGCGCAGCGACAACCGCCTCCCCGCCAACTGGGCCGACAGCCTGCCGCCCGCATCCGCGCAATGGACCAGCCTGAGCGTGACGGGCATTGTGATGACTACCTCCCCAGGCGGACCCGGACCCATTGGCTTGGAACTCATGATGCTGGGAGCGGGTGAATGCCTCGTAGATGACGTGGAGGTCCGGGTAGGAACGAATAATCTTGTGGGCAATGGCACGTTCAACGGCGCGTGTCTAACGGTGCTGACCAACGAGACTCCGACCTGCGGCACCAATGCCGGTTCGTGCTGGTTTGCCCAAGGCACGCACGAGTTTTCAGAATTGCTGACCACCAGCGGAACGACGAACGGGCCGTGCCTCAAGGTGCGTGCCACGGAACGGGGCGACTACGTGGCCAACCGCATTGTCACCTGCTGGGCAACCAATCTTACCACTGGCACGACCTGCATCATCAGCGCGAAGATCAAGTGGCTGCGCGGCCATCCGGAACTGGTCTTCCGATTGCGCGGCAGTTACATGGAGGCGGTGGCGCACATGACTACGGCGGGTGGAGGCACACCGGGCCTGGCCAATTCCACGGCCGTGAGCAACGCACCGCCCGCAATCTGGAACGTGCAGCACTTCCCCGTGGTGCCGGCGGCCAATGAGGTGGTGACGATCTCGGCCCGCGTTCACGATTCAGATGGAGTCACCAACGTGGTCGTAAAATATCGTAATGATACTGTCACCACCAACACGGCACTTGCGCTGCATGATGACGGCTTGAACGGCGACGCGCTGCCCGGCGATGGTCTCTTCAGTGCCGCACTCCCCGCTCAAACCACCGGAACGATCATCGCATTTATCGTGGAGGCGACCGATGCGCTCGGGGCGACGAGCCGCTTTCCGAAGGCTCAGGCCGTCTTTCCCGGCGACTCCTTCCAGCGTGAATGTGTGGTTCAGTATGGAGACGGCCAGCCCACCGGATATTTCGGCATCTATCGGCTCTGGCTCACGGCTGCGAATTACAACCAGTGGGCGAGTCGCAACCGTGTTCACAATTCCTCGGTGGATGCGACGTTCGTTTACGGCTCCTCGCGGGCCATCTACAACGCCGGGGTGCGGTATGCTGGAACCGTCAATACCAGCACGTACGCCAACAACGGCACGGATTACAACACGCCCATCGGGAAGCTTTGCGGCTACGCGCTGGATTTCCCTGCGGATGATCGTTTTTTGGGCGCCACCGGTGCCGGGCTGGATTACGACAGTACCAACCCGCGCTACATGGCGAGCGAACAATTGGCCATGTCCCTCGCCGACCGGCTTGAATTGCCAAACAATTACCGGCGCTTCACCCATCTCTACCTGCGGGGAAACAAACGCACTCCCGCAGTGATCTATGAGGACGCCCAGCAACCCAACTCGGACTTCCTCTCCGAATGGTTCCCGGACCAGGACAAAGGCCAGCTTTTCAAACTCGAAGTTTGGTGGACCATAGCCGATGCGCCGCTCGTGAGCGCGGGCCAGCCGGGCGCAACTCTGGAGCTTTTCAATCGTTCCTGGCCGGGGACCACCAACACGTCTCTCGATCTGGCTCACTACCGGCTGAACTGGCTGCCGCGCGCAGTGGACGGCAAGGCAGATGATTATGGAGCTTTCTCCAATCTTGTCTTGGCGGTGCAAAGCCCGACTTCCTCGAACTACTTCTCCAGCGTGACCAGCCAGATCGATTACGAGCAGTGGATGCGAACGCTGGCCTTCGAGCGAGCGGTCTGAAACACGGACTCCTACGGCTTCAACTCCGGGCACAACATGTATGCCTATAACACCCTCCAGACCAATGGCAGCGGACTGAAGTGGAATCTGATGATGGTAGATTTTGATACCGTGTTCTCGGGCAATCCGACCAACGATATCCTCTACACCAACGTAGATGCCGATGATCAGGTGACTGCCATGATACGGAATCCCGCCTTGCAACGCTCGATGTGGCGCTGCTTCTTCGACCTGGCTAATACGAACAACGGCTTGATGCTTGCCAGCGGCGTGAACCCGGTTTTTGACGGCCATATCGCCGCCTTGGCGGCCAATGGCTACACCGTGCCCAGCACTACGAATTCGGATTCCGACCAGAACTGGATCGCCGCACGACGGGCGTACTTGTGGGGGCGCCTGGCCGAGGTCCGTCCTCTTTTTCAAGTTCTGAGCGCCGTCGCCAACGCCAGTGCTACGAACGTGACGCTGACCGGGCATGCCCCAGTCGAGGTTAAGGAGATCACGCTGAACAGCAACGTCGTCACGGTGACTTGGACCACAGTCACCAACTGGAGCTTCACCGCAGCCGCGCCCGGGGCGAACAACCTGCAAATCACCGGCTGGGATCGAAAAGGTAACGTGCTGACGAATCTTTCCGCGGCCCACCCTTAGGCGTGACTAGCTGATCCCTGAGACCAGCCCTCGGCCAACTTGAGTAGATCCTAATGGCTTCCGCCATGGGCTACTCCCGGTCGCCGCGTTGCGGCTGACGCCCCAGTCAGCAGGCAACAGTCTCAGCGCTGCACCCGCGCGCCGCCGCCCTTCATGAGCTTCTCCACTTCGCCCTGGTCGGCCATGCTGGTGTCGCCGGGGGTGGTCATGGCGAGCGCGCCGTGGGCCGCGCCGTACTCGACGGCTTTCTGCGCGTCGCCGGTGGTCATCAATCCGTAGATGAAACCGGAGGCGAAGCTGTCGCCGCCACCGACGCGGTCGAGGATTTCCAACTCGGGATACTTGCGGCTCTCGTAGAACTTGCCGTCGTGCCAGGCGATGGCCGCCCAGTCGTTGATGGTGGCGGTGTGGGCCGCGCGCAAGGTGGTGGCGGTGGCCTTGAAGTTCGGGAACGTCTTCACCGCCGTCTCGATCATCTTCTTGAAGGCGCTCACGTCGATGTGCAGCAGGTGTTCATCCGCGCCTTCGACCTGAAAGCCGAGGCAGGCGGTGAAGTCTTCTTCGTTGCCGATCATCACGTCCACATACTTGGCGATCTCGCGGTTCACATCCTGGGCGCGCTTCTGGCCGCCGATGGATTTCCAGAGGCTCGGGCGGTAGTTGAGATCGTAGCTGACAATCGTGCCGTACTCCTTGGCCTTCTTTACGCATTCGGTCACGAGCTGCGGCGTGGAGTCGGAGAGAGCGGCGAAGATGCCGCCGGTGTGCAGCCAGCGCACACCGAGCTGGCCGAAGATGTGATCCCAGTCGAAGTCGCCGGGCTTGAGTTGGGAGGCGGCGGTGTGGCCGCGATCGGGAGTGCCGACCGCGCCGCGCATGCCGAAGCCGCGCTCGGTGAAGTTAAGTCCGTTGCGCACATCGCGGCCCAGGCCGTCGAACTTGGCCCACTTGATGAACTGGGTGTCGACGCCGCCTTGCAGAATGAAATCTTCGAGCAGCCGGCCCACGTCGTTGTCCGCAAACGCGGTCGCGACGGCGGTCTTCATGCCGAAACAGCGGCGGAGTCCGCGGGCGACGTTGTATTCGCCGCCGCCTTCCCAGACCTTAAATTCGCGCGCGGTGCGCACGCGGCCTTCGCCGGGGTCGAGTCGGAGCATGATTTCGCCCAGCGCGAGCATGTCGTAAGCGCAGGCGCCAGCCGGTTTGATGTTCAAAGAAGCCATAGTCGTTTGTTCAGTTTCAGTTTGAGCGTGCAAGCTTGGGAAAGGGTGCCTTGAAACTCAAATAGAAATTGGGACGCAGTGGGCCGGCGGGCGGGCGGGCACCGTGAGAGTGCTGACCGGCTGGAGAAGGAAGGTCGGCTGGTGGCGGTGGTCATGGCTTGAGCACATGCCACCCCTCGGAGCGAAGTGAGCCTGGCCGCCGAGTCGGGCCGCTTCGCTCACGCCCCTCCTCACAGGGCAGACGCATCAAAATGTTTGGTTCCACGGGCTAAGAACCAAAATCCAAATCCCAATCCCAAATAAGCTCTCAATTCCAAACTCCAACGGGAGTGCGAACGCCTGGTTTTGGAATTTGGGCCGTTGGAATTTATTTGGGATTTGGGATTGGGGTTTTCGTGCGAAACACCGCGAAATTAGATCCGTCGGCCCTGCCCCTCCTCGTTCCGCCGCTTGTTCATCGCCGCGAGGAAAGCTATGGTGGCGCGTGTTCTTCCAAAAACTGCGTGACGCGCGTCGAATCTTGACGGCGAGCTTTCTTCTGCTCGTGCCGGTGGCCGCTTTCGCCGCTCCGGCCACAATTCACCTGCGCAATGAGCACATCCGGACGCCCGAGAAGTCCGCGCGGGTGGACGCGGTGAACGGCAAGGCCGCCACGCCGCACACCGGTCTGTTCCTCCTTCAATTCACCGGCCCGGTGCAGTCCGCGTGGACGGCGGACCTGGAGCAGCGCGGCGTGACGCTGGTGCGTTACGTGCCGGAGAACGCTTTCGTCGCGCGGGTCAACGGAGTGAAGTTACGTGAACTGGACGCGCTTTCGTACGTGCGCTGGACCGGGCCATTTCTGCCGTCGCACAAGATTCTTGGTGGATTGGTCACTCAACAGACGGCGGGCGCGGAAGTCGCCGTGTCCGTGCTGCTGGCACTCGATGCGTCGCCGACGCAGCTCGCCGGCGCGCGCGGTTTGATGAAGCGGCTTGGGTCGCAATCCACTTCCCGCTTCGGCCATGTCTGGCGCGGTGAGATTCCGCGCGGTCAGTTGAACCAGCTTGCGGCTTCGGACGCCGTGCTGTGGATTGAACGCGCGCCACGGATCAAGATGTTCGATGAAACAGCAGCCAAGATCGTGGGCGGCGATTCCGGCGGGCACGCCACCATCACGCAGGCGCTGGGCTACGACGGCAGCGGCGTTGTCGTGTCGGTGGCGGACAGCGGGTTGCATTACGGCGAGGCTTCGATCATGCATCCTGACTTGCTGGGGCGCGTGGACGCGTTCTTCTGGTATGGCGATTTGACGGATGCCGCGGACGAGCACAGCCACGGCACGCATGTCGCCGGCATCGTGGCGGGCAATGGCGCCACCGGCATTACGGACGAATTCGGCGCGCTCTGGGGGTTGGGCGTTGCCTCGGGCGCGCACCTCGTGGCGCAGCGGCTGTTCGATGGCGCGGGCAATTACACGCCGGATGGCACCTTCACTTTCGAGCAACTCACCAGCGACGCCAAATCCGCCGGCGCGGACATCGGCTCGAACAGTTGGGGCGATGACACGCAGGGCCGTTACGACATCAGCGCGATGGAGTTCGATGCGCTCGTTCGCGATGCGGACACCAACGCGCCCGGCGACCAGCCTTACATTCTGGAATTCTCCGCCGGCAACGCCGGGCCTGGCGCGCAGACCGTTGGCAGTCCGGCCGTGGCCAAGAACGTCATCGCCACCGGCGCTTCGCAGAACAACCGCATCGAGTTTTTCATCTACGCCGACGGGCCGGATGCGATGGCGGATTTCTCCAGTCGCGGCCCGGCGGAAGACGGACGTATCAAGCCCGACGTGGTCGCACCCGGCACCTGGATTTCCTCGTTGCGCTCGCCCCTTGGCAATGATGAGTTCGCCTGGGGCGACATCGACTTCTACTACCTGTTCCAGGGCGGCACGAGCCAGGCCGGGCCGCAGGTCTCCGGGGCCGCCGCCGTCTTCGTGCAGTGGTATCGGGAGACGGTCACCAACGCCACGCCTTCCCCCGCGATGGTCAAGGCGGCGCTGATCAACTCCGCCGTGGACATGGATGACGAGGTGGAGACCGGCCCGGTGCCCAACAGCGACGAGGGCTGGGGCCGTGTCGATCTCACGCAAATTATCGGCTCGGATCGCGTTTACGATTTCGTGGATCAATCCATCACCTTGAGCACGGGGCAGCAGTTTGAGCGCAACGTGGTGGTGGCCGACGACACACTGCCGCTCTTCATCACGCTCGCTTACACGGACGTGCCGGCCTTCCCGGCGGCGGTGCCGGCGCTGGTCAACGATCTCGATCTGGAAGTCGTCGCGCCGGACGGCCACATCTACCGGGGCAACCAGTTCCTCGACGGCGATTCCGTGGCCGACTCACCGGTGGCGGACAACTTGAACAACGTCGAGTGCGTGTTCATCGGCGTGCCCTTGCCGGGGCAATACACGGTGCGTGTGCGTGCCCGCAATGTTCCGCAGGACGCGCGGCGCGACACTGGCGCGGTGGATCAGGATTTCGCGCTGGTCATCTCCGCCCGCCTGCCGCCACCCGGCACCGGCTTCGTCTTCTTCGACCGCCGCGCCTACACCGTGCCGGGCACGATCCAGGTCAAGGTCATCGACACGGATTTGAACGGGCAACCCTCGGTGGACCTCACCGTGACCAGCAGTTCCCAGCCCGGCGGCGTGCTGTTGGTGCTGTTTCCTTCCGGCATTCCGGGCACCTTCACCGGCAGCGTGGCCACCGCCACCACCACCGTCGCGAACCGCCTGCGCATCGCGCACGGCGATCTCATCGAGTCGGAATACTTCGATGAATCCGGGGGCGTGTTTCGCTCTGCCCTGGCCTCGGGCGATTTGCAACCGCCGGTCATCACGGGCGTCGGTGCTTCCAACTCCTTCGGCAAAACGGTCGTGTTCTGGCAGACGGATGAGATGGCGAATTCCATCGTGCGCTACAGCACGAACACGGCGTTGAACCTGGGCGTGACGAACGGCTTCTTGACCCTGTCGCACGGCGTGATCCTCGACGATTTGCTCGCGGGCCGGACCTACCACTACATCGTGATCTCGGAGGACGAGGCGGGCAATCGCGCCACGAACGCGCCTTCCACCTTCGTCCCCGCGAGCGCGCCCACGGTGCTGCTGGTGGATAATTATCAGAATGACGAGGAGGGGTTGGGCCCCAGTGTTCCGTTGAGCGTTTACACGGACACGCTCAATCAGCTCGGTGTTTCCCATCATGTCTGGGATCTGATCGGCGGCGCGCCCTCGCCGACATTCAATGACCTGCGCCCGTATCGCGTGGTCATCTGGCGCTTGTCCGACAGTGTTTTCTTTGCCGACACCATGACCGCCGGGGAACAGACGGCGGTGCAGCAATACGTCCAGGGCGGCGGCTCGTTTTTCATGGCTTCGATGGAACAGCTCACGCGGCTGGGCGCGGCCTTTCGCAACGACGTGCTTCAGGTGCCGGGCTTCGCCACCGACGCCACCGCTCCCTCGGCGAACGGCATCGTCGGTAATGTCATCACAGGCGGCGGCATCAGCCTTGCGCTCGATTACTCGTACTACGAGTTGGAGGCTTACGACCTCTTCGGTGTTCCCGCCGACATCTCGGACACGATGACGCTCAGCACGAACGCGTTTTCCATTCTGCTCGAAGGCTCCAGTGAGATCGTCGGACTGGCGTATCCGAAGCCCGGACTGGATCGCACCGGACGCGTGGTGTTCCTCTCCTTCCCGCTCGACGCTGTTTCTGCCACCGCGCCTGCGCCGAACAACCGCGCCACGTTGATGCAGCGCGTCCTCAACTTCCTCGCGCCTGGCACGGAAGGCATCGGTGCCATCACCCTGGACAACACCGAATACACGCTGCCGAGCCAGTCGATCATTGAGGTGGGCGATTCCGATCTCGCCGGGGCGGGACAGTTGAGCGTCACGGTGACGAGCACCACCCAACCCGCCGGGCGCACGGTGGTGCTGTCGGAGTTTGGACACGTCGGCCTTTTCCGCGGCACGCTGCCCATCGTGGCCACCAATGGCGCATTTTCTTTGACTGAACTGCGCGCGGCCCATGGCGATACCATCAGCGCCATCTACTTCGATGCTTCACGCAACGTCAGCGTCACCTTCACCGCGCGCGTCGAGACGGTGCCGCCCGTCATCAGCGGCGCCTTCATCGAGCCGGGCTATGTCGATGCGCTCGTGACCTGGAACACCGGCGAGCCGTGCGACGCGCTGGTGCAGTTCGGTGAATCGCCGCTGCTCGGCCGCACCGGCTACGTGCCGACCCTGGACACGGCGCATGAAGTCGTGCTCGAAGGACTTCAGCCCAATCATCTCTACTACTATCAAATCGTCAGTCGTGACAACGCGGGCAACGTCACTGTTCACGACGACGGTGGCGCGCCTTTCACCTTCACCACGCTCACGCCGTTGACCGCGCCGTGGTCCGATAATCTTGAGAGCGGCGACGCCAACTGGTCCGTTTACAGCATCGACGACTCCGAGACGGGCTGGCAATACGGCACGCCGGGCGGTGGAGTTTCGGCACATTCCGGCACGCACGTCTGGGGCAGCAACCTCAATGGTGACCCCATCAGCTTCGTGGAGACTTACCTGATCAGCCCGCCCATTTACCTGACTGGCGGCAATCGCGCCACGCTCCGCTTCTGGCAGAATTACGACTTCTTCGAGAGCGAGGACGTGCTGATCCATCTCGGCGAAGTGGCCATCATCACCAACGTCAACGCCGCGCCCATCACGCTCAACGTGATCGAGGACTACGCCTCCGGGGATTGGGAGGAGGCCGAATATGACCTGACGCCCTACTCCGGCCAGCTCGTTTACCTCGTCTGGCATTACGTGCTGTTCTCCATCGACTACGCGCCGCAGCAAGGCTGGGTCATTGACGACATTTCCATCACCGTGTCGAACACGGCGGCGGGCACCTTGCGGGTGTCGAACAATCTTTCCCAGGCGACCTTCACCATCGCCGGGCCGGTGAGCTACGCGGGGCAGGGGACTTCTTTCGTGACCACCAACGCGCCGGCCGGCGGTTACACCGTGACGTGGGGGGTGGTCAAATACTGGAACCTGCCCGCGCCCCAGACCAACCTTCTGATCGTGCCCGGCTCCCTGAGCTTCACCGGCAACTACACCCTCACCGACACCAACGGCAACGGACTGTCCGACTCGTGGGAACGGACGTATTTCGGCAGTGCCGCCGTGAATCATGCCGGCGCGCTCGACAGCGATCAGGACGGGATGAGCGACTACGGCGAGTTCATCGCCGGGACCATCCCGACCAATGCGGCCTCCGTGCTGCGCTATTTCACACCCGTGGTGCAGAACACCGGCGCGGTGCGGCTCGACTGGCCGACCGTGCCGGGCCGCAGCTACCGGGTCACGACCAGCGGGCACACGCTCTCGAACTGGACCGACGCCACCGGCTGGCTGCGAGCCAACGGCACCGTGCTTTCCTTCAGCACCAACCTGGCGAGCGGCCCGCGCTTCTTCCGGGTGGAAGTAAGGCCGTGAGCAAAAGGTGACGGGGGAGGACACGTTGGCCTGGGCCCCCAATCGCCTCGGCCGCGCCGCTGGTGATCCCGATCGCACGATGGCTGCTCGCTGCTCTCCTAAAACTTTTTGAGACACCGGCTTGAATTATTCGCGACATCTGCCGATGAGCCAGTCGTGAAAATAGGCGAACAACCAGAGGTGCCGGGCAAGGTTTCTTGCCCGAAGCGAACGCGCCAAGCTTTCTCCCTGGTCGAGGTGATGTTCTCGGTGGTGATCGTGGGCATTCTCGTGATCGCCCTTTATTCGGCCCTGGCCAGCGCCATCCCGATGGTGCGCTCCTGCCAGGAGAATGAAATCGTGACCCAGATTCTGAGCGAGAAGCTGGATACCGTCCGACTCTACAATTGGAACCAAATCAATTCTCTCGGTCGCTTCATGCCGAGCAACTTTGTCGTCGGCATTGATCCGTTGAATCCCAATAGCTCGAACTATTACACCGGCACCATCTCCGTGGTGACCGCTCCGATTTCCGAGACCTATCGGGACAATCTGTTGCAAGTCAGCGTGAAGGTGGACTGGGTCTCCGGGTCGCGTCCGCAAAGCCAAAGCATGGTCACTTACGTAGCAAAATATGGACTTCAAACCTACATCATGCGCTAAACGGCGCCGGGGCTTCACCATCGTGGAGTACATGCTCGCCAGCTCGATCGGGCTGATGGTCCTCACGGCGGCCTTGGTGCTCTGGGCCTACGCGAGCAAGAACACTGCCTCGCTGCTGGGCTACATGGAACTGTCCACCGCGAGCAAGAATGCGCTCAACGTGATGAGCCAGCAGATTCGCAACGCCAAGTCCGTCTCCAGTTGTTCGCCCGAGAAACTGGTGCTGATCGTGCCAGGCGGAACGGTGGCCAGTCCCCGGACCATGACCTACTCCTTTGACCGCACCAACCAGCTGCTGCGGCAGACCTATCTGAGAACCTCGACGCAGAAGGAAACGAAGACCCTGCTGACCGGCTGCACCAATTTCGCCTTCTCCGTATTCCAACGAACGCCCCTTTCCAACAGCTTCCTCCTTAGAACCAATGGTTTTTCCACGAATGACGCGCGCGTGGTGCAGATGCAATGGACCTGCCTGCGCAAAGTCACCGGCAGTAAAAGCAGCCTGGAAAATCAAGTCTCGGCCAAAGTAGTCATTCGTAACCAATGAAAACCCGCACTTCATCGAACCAACGGCGCGGCTCCGTGCTCGTGACCACACTCGTCTTGTCCCTGCTCGTGGGCCTGGTGGTGGCGGCGCTGCTCTTCGTGGCCCAACAGCAGAACTATCTCACCGCGCGCTCCCGGGTCTGGTGCTCGGAGATTCCGCTGGCCGAGGCGGGCATCGAGGAAGCCATCACCCACATCATCACCATGCCCGGAAACCTGGCGGTCAATGGCTGGACGAATTCGGGAGCAAATTTCGTCAAGACGCGCGATTTCACCAACGGCTACTTCCACACCACGATCATTCCCACCTCCGACGCCACCAACACCATCGTCTCCGTGGGCTTCGCCCGACTTCCGCTCCAAACGAACTACTCTCAACGCACGGTCATGGCCATCCTCAAGCAGAAGCAGACGGAATGGGGCTTCGTGGCCAAGCGGGACATCGTGTTGAACGGCAACACCTATGCGGATAGCTACATCTCCACTGATACGAACTGGAGCACGGGCGGCATGTACGACCCGGCCAAAAGGCGGGACAACTGCGGCATGGCCAGCGTCTCTTCGCTCGTGCCGGCCATTGCGACCGGAGCCTGCCAAATTTTCGGAAGCGCGGCCACCGGTCCCGGCGGCACAGCGTCGGGGAACGTGGGGGATGGGGCCTGGCTCAGTGCGCACACTGGCATTCAGCCTGGTCATTTTAGCGACGATTTCAACATGGTCATCCCGGATGTGCTCTGGCCTCCCTCCAATGGCTGGGGTGGGTGGACGGGGATGCCCTTGCCGCCGAAAGACCAGACCAACACGGATGGCGTGGTGTACGAATACATTCTGCCTACGGGCGACTGGCAGTTTGAGGATTCCAGCCCCAAGGGCAACGGCTGGCTGGTCAAGGGCCAGGTCCGCATCCTCATCGACGGGGAATTCAACTCGGTTCTCAACGGTACGGCCATCACCCTGGCGACCAATTCCAGCTTGGAGCTTTACCTGAACGGAGACATGAGTCTGGGCGGTCAATGCGTGATCAATCCCACCGGGCTGACGGGTAACTGCATGATTTACGGACTGACCAAATGCACGAGCATCAAATACACCGCCGGGGCCGCCGCCTACACCCGGATTTACGCCCCTTATGCCTACGTGGAAATCAGCGGCAATTTCGATTTCTACGGCTCCGTGGTTTCAGACCGGATGAAATTCTCCGGCACCAGCGCCCTCCACTACGACGAATCCCTTCAAACCGGTGTCCCTGAATTCCGCGTCGTGACGTGGGAGGAGCTGTGACCGAGGCCGAGGCCGAGGCCAGGTCCGGTGGGTGGAACAGACAGCGGCGTGGGTTGAGCCTTCGCCTGCCAGGAATGCTGATCTGCGTGATCCTGCTCTGGAGTGGCCAAGCCTTCAGCCAGAAAACCAGCGTGGCCTTCGACCCCATCGCGGAGAAGAAGTACTGGGATGAGCACCATAAGCGCCAGGCCAAACAAGCCGCCGCTGAAGTGGAATGGGAAAACGATCATCGCGACGAGGTGAAGATGAAGGTGGTGGAGATCATCCAGTCCCAGAGCGGCGTGCAATCCGAGATGATCATCGCCGAGGACGGCCCGTCCCAGTTCCAACCCGAGAAGCCTTCGCTCCTCCAGACTCATCCCGAGCAAGTCGGACTCGGCGTGATGGCCGCCCTGGTCCTGGCCTTGTTGACCCAGACCATCCTCCGCATGAAGCAGGAGGCGGAGATTCGCCAACTGTGCGGCGGCTACCTCAGCGACGGGACCGAGGTGTCGAGCTACAAACTGCCCGAATGGTTTGCTCCGGCCCCGCCGCCCAAGCCCGTGGCAGAATTTGCCGTGGAGACAAACGAGTCCGTGCTCGAAGTCGCGCCCCCGGCCCAGATGGTCGAGTACTTCGCGAAGGCTCCGGAACGGCTGGCTGGCATTCGCGCCGCGCTCAAGGAACTGGGCGCCTCCGGCTCGCTGGAAGACCGGCAGAAGACGCTGGCCCGGGCGCACGCCCTGGTCTGCGAACTCCGGAATCAGGCCACGATCTGGGAACTGCGCCCGGCCTGGCAGATGAGTTCCTCGCTGGAATTGTTGATCAAGCGCGCCGTGGACAAGCCCAAGGACATGACGCCATCCGTGGTGCGGACCATCGCCGCCGCCGTGGATGTGTTGCATGAGGTCTGCGTGCCCGGCGTCCGACCCAACCTGCTCAACGATCCGCCGCTCAAAATCCTGGCCGTGGATGATGATCCGTTGTGCCGCCGTGCGCTTCAGTTCGCGCTGGAGAAGGCCAATCTCGCCACCGACGTGGCCGAGGACGGCGAGCAAGCCGTCGCCCTGGCCACGGCCCACATCTACGACGTGGTGTTCATGGACATCCAGATGCCCGGCATCGACGGCCTGACCGCGTGCGGACAGATTCACGAGACGAAGAAGAACCCCGACGTGCCGGTGATCTTCGTGACCGTGCAGTCCGACTTCAACACCCGCGCGCAGTTGCGCCTCAAGGGCGGCGCGGATCTGATGGCCAAGCCATTCCTTGTCTTTGAACTGACGGTGCGAGCCATGACCTTCGCCATGCGCCGTCGGCTGCAAGCTGCGGTGGTCAACCGTCGCGATGTATTTGCTCCGTTGCCGGTGACGCCGATTCTTCAAACCGCCTCCACCACCGCCACGACCACGGAGACCGCGCGTCCGGCTCCGACCCTGGTGCCACCGGCCAGCGAGACCACCCGCACCGAGTCCAGCCCGCCCGCGACGATCAACCCGGCCGAATTGGCCGGAGATTTCTACGGCGAGTCGCCCGCGTTTCTCGCCGAGACCCGGCGGATCGTGGATGGATTGCAAAAGCCCGGCGGCGCGACGGACTTGGAGGAACATCTCGGGTCGCTTTACCTCCGCATCCACACCCTCGCCAGCAAAGCCAGCCTGGCCAGACTGCCCATCGCCGCGCACGTCGGCACCACGCTGGAAGCGTTGCTCAAACGCCTTTATCGCAATCCAAAAACCGTCACGGCCTCCACCCTCAACACGGCCGCGAACGCGCTGCGCCTGCTGGAAGTCCTGTGCCAGCCCGGCACCGAGGAGAAGCTGGCTGACCATGCGCCGGTGCGCATCCTCGTGGTGGACGACGAGCCGCTGGCCCGCCGCGCCGTGGTGGGCGCGCTGCAACTGGCCTTCAGGCAGCCCGAGAGCGCGGAGGACGGAACCCAAGCGGCGGTGCTGGTGGCGAAGACCCCGTACGATGTCATTTTCACCGACGCGCAGATGCCGGGGTTGGACGGATTTGAACTTTGCGGCACGATTCGCGAAAGCGCCTTGAACGCGCAAACACCGGTCGTCTTCATCACCGCCAACACGGATGTGGAAGCTCAGAGCAAGGCCACGGTCTGCGGCGGGAACGATTTCATCGGCAAGCCTTTCCTGCCCATCGAGATTACGGTCAAGGCGCTGACTTTTGCCTGGGAAGGACGTTTGAAAAAACTGCTGCTTG
The DNA here is from genome assembly GCA_031414955.1 of Pedosphaera sp. Classification (GTDB taxonomy): domain Bacteria; phylum Verrucomicrobiota; class Verrucomicrobiia; order Limisphaerales; family SIBH01; genus JANNGC01. The sequence continues at coordinate 24,554 of JANOQV010000100.1, forward strand.
CGCCGGAGCGAACTGAACCGGCCCCGGCCTTGATCGCCTCCTGATCAGGCCACGTGAGACTGGCGGCAAAACCATTCCGGTCGATCCGGAATTTTCAACCCGCCGCCGGTCGCTCACGCCGAGAATCGAAGTAGTTCCTGCGCCTTCCGCCCCGGCCACGCGCGGCGGGTTGAAAACCCGCGCACCGGGGCCAGGCCACGGGCCGGGCTGAGGTTTCACTTCGGAATCACTTCTTCAACAGCGCATACTCCATCGAGTCCACCAGCGCCTGGAGACTGGCCTCGATGATGTTCTCGCTCACGCCCACCGTGCCCCACTCTCGCTTGCCGTCGGTGGACGTGATGAGCACGCGGGTCTTGGCCGAAGTGCCGGTCGCGCCGTTGATGATGCGGACCTTGTAGTCGGTGAGTTCGATGGCCTTGAGCCTGGGGAAGAACTTGATCAGTGCGCGCCGCAACGCGCCATCAAGTGCGTTCACCGGACCGTCCCCTTCCGCTACGGTGTGCGCGGTCTCGCGGCCCACGCGCACCTTCACGGTCGCCTCGCAAACGGATTCCTTCGTGTCGCGCCGCATGGAGACGTGATAGGCGTCCACGGTGAAGAGCAGTTCCGGGTTGTGATCCATGATGCCGCGGATGAGCAGCGCGAGGGAAGCCTCAGCGGCTTCGTACTCGTGGCCCTGAGATTCGAGTTCCTTGACCCGGGCCGTAATCTCGCGGGTCTCCGGTGCATCAGGCGCCAGCTTGAACCCCAGTTCGGCGGCCTTGAGCAGGATGTTGGTGCGGCCCGACATGTCGCTGACCAGGACGCGGCGGTGATTGCCGACCGACTCCGGACTCACATGTTCGTAGCTGCGCGAGACCCGCTCGATGGCGTGGACGTGCATGCCGCCCTTGTGGGCAAAGGCCGTCTGGCCCACCCAGGGCGCGCGCGGATCGTGACGGATGTTCGCCACCTCGTTCACGTATTCGGAAAGCTCCTTCAGCTTGGGCAGCGACTTGGGCGGCAGGCAGCGCAGCCCCATCTTCAATTGCAGGGTCGGCATGACGCTGATCAGGTTGCAGTTGCCGGTGCGCTCGCCGATGCCGTTGATGGTGCCCTGCACCTGCGTCGCGCCGGCCTCAAGGCCGGCGATGGCGTTGGCCACGCCGAAGCCGCAGTCATCATGGGTGTGGATGCCCACGCGGCAGTTCAACTTTGAGATGGCGAACTTGGTCGTCGCCGCGATCTCCCGCGGCAACCTTCCCCCGTTCGTGTCGCACAGGACGATGCAATCCGCGCCCGCCTTTTCCGCCGCCTGCCAGGTCGCGAGGGCGTATTCCGGCTCATCGGCAAAGCCGTCGAAGCTGTGCTCGGCATCGTAGAAGACAATCTTTCCGTGGTCCTTCAAGTAACGGATGGTGTCGCCGATCATGGCCAGGTTTTCGTCCGGCTTGGCCCGCAGCACTTCTGTGACATGGAGCAGCCAGGTCTTGCCGACAATGGTGACGACGGGTGTCTTCGCTTCGAGGATGTTGTGCATCAACTCGTCGTTCTCGACGGCCAGGCCTTTGCGACGCGTCATGCTGAAGGCGGAGATTTGCGCGTTCTTCCACTTGCGTTTGGCCGCCTGCTTGAAGAACTCCATGTCCTTGGGATTGCTCCCCGGCCAGCCGCCCTCGATGTAGTGAATGCCGAAGGCGTCAATTTTCTCCGCAATGCGCAGTTTGTCCTGCGCGGAGAAGTTGATGCCTTCACCCTGCGCGCCGTCGCGCAGGGTCGTGTCATAGATTTCGACTGGTGGTTTCATTCGCTTGGCCCGCCGCAGCGGGAGCGAGATGTTTACGACAGGGTGAAAAATCATGCAAAGAGTAAAGGGGGGCGGCAGGGGTGCCGTGGTTCCTCCTGGCCCAACCCCTCCCGTTAGGCCGTGGTCCTGAGAGCCTGTCTGAAAAGTCACTGGTGCAGCGCAAGATGCCCGCCCCGGAGTGCGCCTGAGAAGGCGGGAAGACGGAGCGGTGAAAGTCCGCTCCTGTGCGGTGAAGAGCCGTGCAGTATCGAACCGGAACTGCGTCGCCGTGAGGCGGGGTGGAGAGCACCGGAACGAGAACGACCAGTCCGTAACACAGACGGCCTGTGTGGGTCGTCGCCGTGAACTCGATGCGGTCGGTGTGGAGGGGCGAGCCTGCGAGTGACTGGCTTCGCCAGTCAGAGCGGGCGTAAATCCGCTGGCAGCCGGGCGATCCCTGGTCATTGCGCCGATGGTTGGAGATGGAATGGCCGGAAGTCCTCTTGAGATAATCAGGGAGACCCGTCCGTGCTGGAGGGTGCGTTGGGCCCACCGTCCGCGTGCCTGGCTGGCGGGAGTCAGAGCGTCCGTAGTAGCTGTGAAGCGGGTCACGACCGTGGAGCGAAGGGCACGCAGGAAGGTGGAGGTGCGCCGGACAGAAAAACGGACCAGAAAACCAACGCGAGTGCCCGCGAGAGCTAGCCAGCGGTGGAATCAACCGGGTGCCATTGGCCTGGGTGATACCGAACGTCGGCCCGACGGACTTGGGGACGAGGCGAAGAGCCGCTCCCTCTCGCAGGAGAACCCACCGACTGGAAAGCCGGATGCGGGAGACACGCCTGTCCGGTTTGGAGGGAGGGGAGCGGCTACATCCGCTCTCCCTACCCCTATCGCCTCCGAATTTTTAGACAGGCTCTTAGCCGGGGGACAGGGGGCAAACGAATGGGGACAAGCGAATGAGATTTAGGATTTGTCTCATTCGTTTGACCCCATTCGTTTGACCATCTCCGGTCAGAGTTCACGAGCGCAACTGGACTGCCGGGCCGAATCGAAGCACGCCTCCATCACCTGCTGGGTCTGCAACGCCATCTTCGGCCATTGTTCGTTCAGCGCACCTGAGCGCGCTTGTGCGGCGAAGTTGCGAAAGAGGTTCGTCTCCTGCGCGCTGGAATGACTGTTGCCGTGCTCCGGCACGGTGAAGCGCCGCCAGCCGGACTCCATGTTGAAGTCGCAGCCGCGCACATTGTGGACGGTGTTGTTCACCTCAAACGTCAGTTCGCGGCCATGAAACGGTGCGACGAAATCCGCGAGCCGCAGGTAGCCTTTGCTGCCGCTGACCGTCGCGCATTGTTCGTTGGCCGTGAGGAACGAGCAGTAGAATCCCGACGACACGCCATTCTCCCAGACCAATTCGCCGGAGAACTCCGTCGGCACTGGAACTCCGCCATTCGCTGCTGCGACCTCCTGCAAGATTCGCCCCGTCACTCTCTGGGGCATCTGCCAGTTCATCACCCAGAGCGCGAACCGGATGTTGTACCAGCCCAGATCACCGAGGCAGCCGAAGCGTTCCATTTCACTGTTCGCCCGGATGTTGCCGGTGAAAAACTCCGGCGGCGCGCAGAAGCTGAAGGAGGAAGTGATGCGTTTGATCTCGCCGACGCGCGCGCCGTCCTCCAGCACTTCACGCATCGCCGGCAGCCGCGTGCTGTGCATGAACATCACGCCGTCGAGGAACTGGACGCGGTTTTTCCGGCACGCCTCAAGCATCTCCCGCAGATCGGACCTGCTGTTCGCGCAGGGCTTCTCGCACACGATGTGTTTGCCGGCCGCGGCCGCGCGCAGCACCCACTCCTTGCGCAGCCCCGTGGGCAATGGGATGTAAACCGCGTCCACATCCTGCGCCGCCAGCAATTCCTCGTAGCTCCCGAGCGCGCGCGGCACAGCCTCCATCGGTTCGCCCGCCTGGCAATCGGCGATGAACTGACGGGCCTTGGCGACATCACGACTGGCGACGGCGACCAGGGTGCCGTTGCCGGAGAGGCGGATGGCTTTCCAGTTTTTCCGCGCGATCTGGGCCGTGCTGAGAATGCCCCAGCGAAGTTTATTGGCTGACATGAGTGCGTGCCTTGTGCCGCAGGAAGCTTTCCAAGACAAGCGGCAAACGGGAGAAGGTGGGAAAGGCGACGCGTAGAGCGGGGATGGGGTGGCCGACGGGACTCGAACCCGCAACAGCCAGCTCCACAAGCTGGGACTCTACCATTGAGCTACGACCACCACCCCGGAACGCGGGCGAAAGTAGGTTTGCCGCTGCGGTGCGTCAAGCCTCCCGCACGCTCGGCGGGACGCTGGGAAGGGAAGGGCGCTCTTTCCTCCATCTTGCTTTCACCCTCCGCGCCTTTAGATTCCGCCCATGCAACTGCCCGATGCGGTTCCCATCATGACGCTGCCAAGCGCGACCCTGTTCCCGCAGGCGCTCCTGCCACTCTACATTTTCGAGCCGCGCTACCGGCGCATGCTAGCCGATGCCCTCAGTTCCAACCGCATGTTCTCCGTGGCCATGCAGAAGCCCGGCCGCTCGCGCGAAACACCTTGTCCCATCGCTGGACTCGGACTGATCCGCGTTTCCGTCGATCACAACGACGGCACCTCCCACCTTATCCTCCAGGGGTTGACCCGCGTGAAACTCGCCGAGACCGTGCAATACAAACCCTATCGCGTGCAGCGCATCCAACCCCTCGCCGCCGAGGCGAGCGACAACGTGACCGTGGATGCGCTCATCGCCAAGGTCCACGAACTGGTCGAGCAACGCCTCGAACTGGCTCCGTTCCCCTCGCCCTTCCCGGCCAAGAAAGGCGCGAAGGCCGGCTCGCCGGAGCCGGCCGTCTTCACCAAGACCGAAGTGCTCAACTATCTGGGCAAGCTGCCCAGCGCGGACCAGGTCGCCGACCTCGTGACCTGCGCGCTGCTCTCCGACGCGGGCGAGCGGCAGACGATTCTCGAAACCGTCCCGGTCGAGCCACGCCTCAAGCACCTCATTCATTTTCTGATGGCCGAGATCACCCGCCGCCAAAAAACTCCCAAGCCGTGAGGGCGACATTCTCCGCCGGCTTTCTTTGAACGCCGGCCGGGTTTCGCAGTCCATTGGCCGGACCCACGGGACGCCCCGGGATTCCAGGCATGATTCGACTCGTCCTCTTCGACATCGACGGCACGCTCATTCACACGAGCGGGGCCGGAGAAAAGGCTTTTGCCCGCGCCTTCGCAAATCTGTTCGGCATTTTTGAAGGCACGGAGAAACTCAAATTCGCCGGCCGGACCGACGTGGCCATCCTGCGCGAGTTCTTCCTCCAGAACGCGATTGAGCCGTCGCCGGAGCGCATCGGGCAGTTCCTCGACGCCTACGTGTTTCTGCTCGATCACATGTTGCAGCAACTGCCCGGCGGCGCGCACCCTGGAGTCTGGAACTGGCTGCGCGAACTGCGCACCCTGCCCCACGCGCCCATCCTCGGTTTGCTCACTGGCAACATCCGGCTCGGCGCGGAGATTAAACTGAGGCAGTTCAACCTCTGGCCCGAGTTTGCGACCGGAGCCTTCGCCGACGACTCGGCCGAGCGCAACGAAATCGCCGCCATCGCCAAGCGGCGCGGCGAGACGTTGCTGGGCCGTCCGTTGCGCGGCGAAGAAGTGCTGGTCATCGGCGACACCCCGCTCGACATCGCCTGCGCCCGGGCCATTGGAGCGAAAGCGCTGGCCGTGGGCACCGGCCAATACCGCCGGTGCGACCTGCAACCACTCCAGCCCGACTGGGCGGTGGAGAACCTGGAGCAGATCAGCGCGCGGGAGATTTGCGGCTGAACCAGCCGGCCCGGGCAAAGCTCGTATCCTACTCCGGGGAAACGATCACCCCGCACTCAGCGTCGGCTTGAAACGCGGCTCCCGCCTCGCATGGGTCCGCTGCTCGAAGGCGTAGGCGAGTTTTATCAACGTCCCTTCGCTCCAAGCCCGGCCCAAGAAGGAAAGGCCGATGGGCAGCCCGGCGTGTTCACCGGCGGGCACCGTGATGCTCGGATAACCCGCCACCGCCGCCGGACTGGAACTGCCGCCTTCACCGCGATCACCATAAAGGTAATCGATGGTGCCAGCCGGACCCGAGGTCGGCGCGATGAGGGCGTCGAGGCGATGCTGATCCATCACGGCATCGATTCCTTCCTTACCAGCGAGGCGTTTCGATTTGGCGACCGCATCCAAATACTCCGGTTCGGTCAGCGGCCCTTTGTCGCGGGCTTTGATCATCGTTTCCTGTCCGAAGAATGGCAGCTCACGATCCCGATGGCGTTCGTTGAAGGCAATGATGTCGTCGATGGTCCGCATGGGTGCGTTCGGGCCGAGTGAGGCCAGATAGGCGTTGAGGCCGGCCTTGAATTCGTAGAGAAGCACCAGTTGCTCGGCGGCCCCGAAGGAGGCACTGGCTGGCAGATCAGCCGGATCAATGATCTCCGCCCCCGCGCCTTTCATGACTTCGATGGCCGCCTCCAACACCTTGTTCGCGCGGGTGTTCGTCCCAAAATACTTCCGCGCCACCCCGAGCCGTGCGCCCTTCAGTCCATGCGCATCGAGGAACCGGGCGTAATCCCTTTCCGGGCCCGGCTTGGTGGCCGGATCGCGCGGATCAACTCCGGCCAGAACACCCAGGGCGATGGCCGCATCGGACACGGTGCGAGCCATCGGCCCCGCTGTGTCCTGGCTGTGCGCGATGGGGATGATGCCGGCGCGGCTGATCAGCCCGAGCGTCGGCTTGATGCCCACCACCCCACAATGCGAGGCCGGCGAAACGATGGAGCCATCCGTCTCGGTGCCCACCGCGAAGGCGCAGAGATTTGCCGACACGGCCACGGCGGAGCCGGAACTGGAGCCGGACGGATTGCGGTCGAGCACGTAAGGATTGCGCGTCTGTCCGCCGCGCCCGCTCCAGCCACTGGTGGAACGGCTGCCGCGAAAGTTGGCCCATTCGCTCAAGTTCGTTTTGCCGAGGATCACCGCGCCCGCCTCGCGCAGCTTGCGCGCAACCGTGGCGTCCTGAGGAGCAATGGAACCGAGCAACGCCAGCGAGCCGGCGGTGGTCATCATCTGGTCATGCGTATCGATGTTGTCCTTCAGCAACACGGGGATTCCGTGCAGCGGCCCGCGCGGACCCCGGGCTTTGCGCTCCGAGTCGAGTGCGTGCGCGCTGGCCAGCGCGTCGGGATTCAACTCGATGATCGCATTGAGCTTCGGCCCGTGACGGTCGATGGCTTCAATCCGGTCGAGATATCGGCGCGTCAGCGCAACGGCGGTTTCGCTTCCACCGCGCAGGGCCGCCTGGAGTTCGACGATGGTGGCTTCTTCCAGGCTGAAGGATCGGCGGCGCGGAGTGCTGACGCAACCCGGCATGAGAAGTTGCGCGGCGGCGAGGGAGCCGAGTTGGACAAAGGCGCGGCGGTTCATGTGGGTTGAGGATATTCAACCAGCGTTCTGGCACCAGCTCCTTGCAGAATCCTGAAAGCGCTTGGGACAATATAAGGGGACGGGCGAGGGATGAAAGAATGGTGGTAGGTGATGGATTCGAACCATCGAAGGCGTAAGCCAGCAGATTTACAGTCTGCCCCCGTTGGCCACTTGGGTAACCTACCGTTCCCGTTCCCGGAAAAGCGGGGCGCAATATGGGCATCGGGTGGAGGGTTGTCAACGAATCGGCTCGAGATCCGGGAAATCTCAGGAGGTATCCGAACCTTTGGGCTGGGCTCAGATTCGTATCTTACCATTTCTCCATCGTCGAGGGCGGGGAGGTGAACCGCTCGTCAAATTTTACGGCAAACCGATGCGCCGCCGCACCCCAGTGCGGCGAGGTCGTTTTCCAAGACACCACGGTGTGGCGCAACGCGAAATACTTCAGCTGGCCCGCAGCCTCCGGCGCGGGATGAAAACGGGTCACCAATTTGAAACCGGATCTACACTGCCACCGCCAGCTTGCGCAGCTCGGTCTTCAGGATTTTGCCCGTGGCGTTGCGGGGCAGGGCGGGGAGGACGTGGACGTGCTTGGGCACTTTGTAGTCAGCCAACCGCTCACGGATGAAGTGCTGGATGGCCTTGGCGTCGAGCGTCGCGCCTTCCTTCGCGGAGACGTAGGCCACAGGTTGCTCGCCACGGCGCGCGTCGGGCACGCCGATGACGGCCGCCTCCTTCACCCCGGGGAACTGGTAGAGGATCTCCTCGATCTCGCGCGGGTAAACATTGATGCCGTTGACCAGCAGCATGTCCTTCTTGCGATCGGTGATGAAGAAGCAGCCGTCCGCGTCACCGTGTCCGATGTCGCCGGTGAGCAGCCAGCCGGCGCGAAGCGCCCGGGCGGTCTCCTCGGGCTGGTTCCAGTAGCCCAGCATCACGTTCGCGCCGCGCACGCAGATTTCGCCGGTCTGGCCGGGTACGAGCATTTTCCCGTCGTCATCCTGCACGCTGACTTCCACTCCTGGAATCGCCAGGCCGATGGAGCCGGGCTTCCGCGGCCCGCGGATCGGGTTGAGGGTCACGACCGGGCTGGCTTCGCTCAGGCCGTAGCCCTCGATGAGCGGCACGGGCATGCGCTCGGTGAACTCCTTGAGAATCTCCGCCGGCAAAGGTGCGCCGCCACTGATGCAGAGGCGGAGTGGGAATCCCTCCGGCGCTCCGGCGTGGGCCAGGGCGCGAAAAAATTGCGGCACGGCGGGCAGAATGGTGGCGCGACGTTGAAAGATTTCCGCGATGACGTTCTTGGGCGGATGGACCGACTTGATCAACAACATCGAGCCGCCCACGAAGAGGGGCAGCAACATGCCGACCGTCATCATGAAGCTGTGGAACATGGGCAGCAGCACGACGAACCGATCGTGGTCCACGGCGGCCAGCATCTGGCGGCAGCTCTCGACATTGGCCAGCAGGTTGGCGTGCGAGAGCATCGCGCCCTTGGGATGGCCGGTGGTGCCCGAGGTGTAGATGAGCACGGCCAGTTCATCCCGCTGCGGCCCTCCGTGCCCGGCCGGAATCGACACCGCTTGACCATCCGCCGCCGCGCAGTCCTCGGCGCGCATAAGGCGCAATTGGGGGACCAACTCCGCGAGCTTCCCGGCCGCCTCGCTCATGCTGGCATCCACGATCACCGTGGTGACACCGGCATCGCCGAGAATGAACTTCACCTCCTCCGGCTTGAGGAAATTGTTAATCGGCACCACCACTCCGCCGGCCAGTTGCACGCCGAAAAACGCCGGGATGAACTCCGGGCAGTTTTTCATCCAGAGCGCGACGCGGTCGCCCGGTTTGATTCCGAACTCGCCCGCCAGCCGCGCGGCGACGTGGGCGGCGCGCTGGAGCAACAGCGCGTAGGTGAACTCCTCGTCGCCCCAGAAGACGGCGGTTTTAGCCGCGTGGCAGCGCGCGGCCGTGATGAAAGCGGTGGCCAGGTTCATTGGTATGGAGGGATTGAACCGCCCTCGACTTCGCGAGGTCAAGCCCGAGGGCGGGAGAAAGGGGAGGCGATGGAAAGTGACGCGCACCGAGTGCGCCACCGTCGGCTTGGAATGCTTGGGGCCTGGAGGTTATTTGCCATTTGGATTTTGAAGTTTGGAAATTCTCCCGCGCGCCGCCCATACTCACGCTCGTGATTGATACGGAAGAGAAATTGGCCGGGTTGCTCCCGGCTTTGCGCGCGGTGCCCTGGCTCGCACTGGACACGGAAGCGGACAGCCTGCACGCCTATCCGGAGAAGCTCTGCCTGGTCCAAATCAGCGGCGAGGGCGTGGAGGCGCTCGTCGATCCGCTGGCCGGACTGGACCTGGCTCCGCTGCTGACCATCTTCGGCGACCACGAGCTGATCATGCACGGGTCGGACTACGATCTGCGCCTGTTGCGCAAGACGTTCGACTTCAAGCCCAAGGCGATTTTTGACACCATGCTGGCCGCGCGCCTGATCGGCTGCCGCGAGTTCGGCCTGGGCAACTTGGTGGCGAATTTCCTCGGGGTGAAGCTGGAGAAAGGCCCGCAGAAGGCCGACTGGGCCCGCCGCCCGCTCACTCCGCGCATGGAGGAATACGCGCGCAACGACACGCGCTTCCTCAAGCCGCTGGCCGACCAGTTGCGGCAGAAACTCCAGGACAAGGGCCGCCTGGCCTGGCACGAGGAAAGTTGCCGGCGGCTCATCGAGGAATGCTCCGTGGTCAAGACCCCCGATCCCGATTTGGTCTGGCGGGTCAAGGGCAGCTACCATCTCGGTCCGGCCGCGCTGGCCGTGCTGCGCGCGCTGTGGCAATGGCGCGAGCAGGAGGCCGTGGCCGCGAACCGTCCGCCCTATTTCATCCTGCAACCCGAGGCCATGATTGAAATGTCCCTCGCCACCGTGGAGCGCCGGTCGTTACAGCATTTCATCCCCAGCCGGTTTTCACCGCGCCGTCGTTCCACCCTGATCCAGGCGGCGCAAGACGGCCTGCACACGACGGACAAGCCGCGCCTCATCCACACGCCGCATTACCGGCAGACCGCCGAGGAGAAGCGCCGCTACCACGAGTTGGAGAAGCAACGCAACCAGCACGCCCACGAGCTCGAACTCGACCCGACCATCATCGCCAGCCGTTCCGAGCTGGTGCAGATCGCTCGTGGCGAGCCGGGCTTCGAGGGCTTGATGCAGTGGCAGACCCAGTTGCTGAAGTAGGGGTGGGACACGCCCCCCGACACTCGGAGGATTCGGGCCGGGCCGGGCCGCACATCCGCCGCCATCCGCGCCCTCAGCCACCCGGCTCTATTTCGCTTCCACGAGTTCGTAGATTCTTCCTTGGACCGTGCCTTCAAAGACGAGCACGCACAATTCGCCGTCGTTGTCCTCGCCAAAGCTCGCCACGCTGCGGGCCGCCGCGCCTTTGGGCGTGGCGTAGAGCACGCCCTGCTCCACCACCCGGCCATTCCCATCGCGCCGCAGCGCCCAGATCGTGCCGGCGGCGAAATCCGCATAGACGTAGCAGCCACGCAAGGCCGGCAACTTCGTCCCGCGATAAACATAGCCGCCCGTGATGCTCAACCCGGGACGGTGCGTGCTCTTCGGATCGTAGATCGCCAGGTGCGGGTACTCGATGATCGGGGGGATAAAGCGCGCGTCCGCCGGCGGCAGTCCGTTGGTCTTGAAGTCGTGGAAGCCCTCGCGCCAGTTCCAGCCGTAATTGCCGCCGCGCACGATCAGGTTCACCTCCTCAAACTTGTTCTGCCCGACATCACCGGCCCAGCACTGGCCGGTCTCGCGGTCGAAGCTGAAGCGCCAGACATTGCGCAACCCGTAAGCCCAAATCTCGCCGCGCACGCCGCCGCCTTTGTTCGCAAAAGGATTATCCCGCGGAATACCGTAGGGCAGGAGGCTGGAACTCGTGTTGACATCCAGGCGGATGATCTTGCCGAGGAGTGTCTTGAGATTCTGACCGTTCTCCTTCGGATCGTTGGCGCTGCCACCATCGCCGAAGCTGACGTAAAGGAAACCGTCCGGCCCGAACAGAATACCGCCGCCTTTGTGGTTGGAGAAGGGCTGCGCCTGATCAATCAGCACCCGTTCGCTGGCGGGATCGGCCTGGGTCGGGTCGGCCTTCGACATACGAAATTCGCTGACCACGCTGCGGCGGGCCGGATTGGTCTGGGTGTAATGGACGAAGCAGCGGCCGTTGGCGGCAAACTGCGGATGGAAGGCCAGGCCGAGCAATCCTTCCTCGTTGCTGGTGTAGGGATGCCGGTCCGTGAGATCGAGGAACACCGGGGCATTGGTGGCGTCTGGCTGCGCAGGGAGGAGGAGCACGCGCCCCCGCTGTTCGACCACGACCTTGCGGCCGGAGCCATCCGGCAGGGCGGCGAACCACACCGGACGTTGCACGGCCAGGTTCGGCCAGAGCGGGCGCAGATCCAGGTTCGGCAGCGCGCCGCGGGTCGAACAGGCCACGAGCAGAATCGTCAGAGGCAGGAGCAGGTTTTTCATGCGCCGAAACAAACAGAAGCCGCGCGGCGCGAAAACATCAAAGTGCGGAGGGCAGGCTCCCGCGGCCACTTCGGGAGGAGAATGCCGCGGGGCGGCTTTGCGCGGCGGCGCGTACGCTCCGTCCTCGAAGCCAACAAAACGCCGGCCATCCCGGAAAAAAAGAGAACCGGCGAAGCCTGGGGAGCTCCGCCGGTTCCAACGCAACCACGCCCTTGGTTTGATCGAACGTGGTTAATCAATTGCCGCTTGGGTCGCGGCGTGAACTCATCATGGCACGATGACGCGGAAGACTTTGGCGCCCGGGCCTGTGGTTGGCGTGAATGACAGCACACCGCCGGTACCCACCTGGGGCACACCGTCGTTGGCCCAACCCGCCGGCAACGTGCCCACGTCGGTGGCGGATTGAAGTTGATACAGAACTCCGCTCTCGGAGACGAAGCTGATCGTGATCAGGCCCACCCCGCGCTCCACCGCCAGCGTGGGCTGGCCAGGGGTGGGAGGTTGCACCGTGATGGCGCGAGGATTGCCACCGCCCGAGCCGGTGAGGATGCGGTATTCACCCAACGCCGTCCAATCACTGGCCCAGTTCACACTGCCAAACGCGCCGAGGTGGCCGGCCGAGGTGAGACTGCCGGGGGCGGCCGCCACGTTCGCGGCATTCAACGCCGGACTGCCCGCCTGCGGACGCGGGTCGAGCAACAGCCCGACGTTGGTGCGGGAGATGAAGGTAAGCTGCGGGTTGCTGATCAAGTTGGTCAGGCTGGTGTCGGTCCAGTAGTTGGTCGCCACCGTGTTGCGGCCCAGGTTGGTCGCCGTGTTGTTGATGTTGGCCGTGGCCGAGCCAGTCACAAAATCCCACCACAGCGTGTTGTGCAACTGCGCATAACCCCCCGTCACCGCCTGCGCCGCATTCACTCCGTTCTGCGTGTCCACCACGATCCCCCGCTCGTTGAAGTCCGTGAAGATCGAGTTGTAGATCTTCGGCCCCACCCACGGACGCAGTCCGATGGCCGCGTTGTTGCCGCCGCTCGAAACCGTGTTCGCCGCCCCGGACCCGATGATGGTCATGTTGTAAACCTTGAAG
>JANOQV010000101.1:0-7273 GCA_031414955.1 Pedosphaera sp.
AGTGCCGCTTCAAGCGCGCCGGGCAATTTTGGACGCGGCCCGGCTTGCGCGCTCTGCTCGCCCTCGACGAAGCCCGCCGCAACCACCATTGGGATCAACTCTGGCAACCCGCCTAATTAAGAACGGTGTACGGATGCACCCAACTGCGCCGCACCTATGGCTGACACGCGCACCACCTACGATGATGTCCCCTATCCCAGCGCGGTCTATCCCCAGACTCACCCAGACCGGCTCGGCACCCTCGCCACCCTGTTTGGATTGCAGGCGCCCCGCGCCGACTCGTGCCGGGTTCTGGAACTGGGCTGCGGCGACGGACTCAACTTGATCGCCGTGGCCGTGGCCCTGCCGCTCGCACAATTCACCGGAATCGATCTGGCCACCCAACCCATCGCACAGGGCAACGAAATAATCCGGCGGCTGGGCTTGTCGAACGTCTCGCTGGCCGCGCAGGACTTGATGACAGTGAGCGGCGATCTCGGCCCGTTCGATTTCATCATTGCGCACGGGCTCTACTCGTGGGTGCCGGAGGTGGTGCGTGAAAAAATCCTTTCCCTCTGTGCGCAGTGTCTGGCTCCGCACGGCGTCGCCTACGTCAGCTACAACGCGCAGCCGGGCAACCATCTCCGCGAACTGGCGCGAGGGCTGATGCGTTTTCACACCGCCCGTTCCGGCCCGGCGGACGAACGCATCCACCAGGCTATCGCCATCCTCAAGTTCATGGCTGCAAATGAAGCGGGCGGACCGGTCTATCAGGAGGCTCTGCGCCGAGAACTGGAACGGGTCGAACGCTATCCGCCCGCGGCCGTCTTCCACGACGATTTAAGCGAACACAACCGCGCGTTCTACTTCCATGAGTTTGTCGCCGCCGCCGCCAAGCATGGACTTCAATACCTCACTGAAGCTGACATCACGGACACGCAGACCGATGGCATCGCGCCAGAGGGCGTGCGGGTGTTGGAGCAGTTCGGCCCGCAGCAGACGGTCGCGCGCGAGCAATATCTCGACTTCTTCAAGGCGCGCGCCTTCCGCCAAACCCTCCTCTGCCGCCAGGGCACGCCACGCGCCTATGCACCGGAGCCGGAACTTGTCTTTGAAATGTTCATCGCCTCCACCGCCAGACCCGCCGATGCGGACTACGACGTCACCTCTGGCGAGGCGCTGGAATTTCGCGCGGCCAGCAACGCCGTCATCGCCACGCAACATCCTCTGTTCAAAGCCGCCCTGCACCACCTCGGCAATGTGTGGCCGAAGCGCGTGGCCTTCGGCGAACTGCTGGAACGCGCGGCGGCCAACTCCGGCGAACCCGCCGAACCGCACCGCCTCGCCCTCGCGCGTTTTCTCCTCGCGACCCACGCGATTGGGTTCGCGGATCTGCACCGCGTTCCGGGCGCGTTCACCACGGAGGTCTCAGCCACGCCCTGCGCCAGCCCGCTGGCCCGGCTGCAAATGGAAACCAGCAACAAGGTGCCCACGCTCCGCCACGACGTGATGCAGCTTGAAGGCGATCTCATCCGGCGTCTGGTTCAACTTCTCGACGGCACACGCACTCACGCGCAGCTCACCGAGGCCCTGGCCAAGGAGGTCACCCCGGCCCACGCGTCGGAGTCGGAACGGCAGGCCATTCGCGGCAAGATGGGAGTGGAGTTGGAGACAAACCTCAACCGGCTGGCGCACGGGGCGCTGTTGATGCAGTAAGAAAGCTCCAGCGGGGCGCGCACAAATTCGGCGGGAGGATCTCAAGGCACGTCGGTCGTGACCTGTCCGGGCGTGGTGAACTGGATGACTCCGGCCCAGGCGCACATGCACTTGCAGCCATCATGCAAGGCGGGCTTGTTGGCCACCAGGATCGTGACCGAGCCAGGCACCCACGGAGCAGGGATGACCGGCATGCACGGCATGGGAGTGAGGACGCCCAGCGCGGCCGCCGTGGCAGAGGCGACCGTGGGATTCGCGATGGACGAGCACATGGCGAAGGGCGGGATGTTCTTGATCGGAATGTTGTCCATGATGGTGGCGGCAGGGGTGCCGGCCAGCAACTGGTTCTCGGGCGTGACGACCAGCGCGCTGGGCGCGGCGCCGAAGCTGCACGTCATCATCGCGCCGGCAGTGACGAGTTTTGGCATACGTAATAATCCGGTCTGGGTTCGCCTCGATGAGACGACAGGCTTGGCAAGAGGACGAGGCATCTTATCAACCAGCACCGGACGACCGTTCGTAAAAACCAATATGATTGGCCGTGGGCCGTGGCCGGAGGTGCTGTTCAAGATGATACATTTCCGTTCCCGGTTTCTCCAATTCTGTCCCTCTGGGTCGTGGCTCGCCCGAGGTCACAAGCTCGGTGGCGCTTCCACTCCCAATGTCGCCGGAGGGATTGCTCGGCGAGGACCACATTTCCATTTCCTCACCGCCCGCCTCGGCCTTAGCCCGCGTTGGATCATCAGAGGCAGGACGACCGTCGTGGTAAACACTCCTGATCTCATTGGCGGGGGCGCTCGGCGGCGTGTACACGAACGCGGCCGACCCGCTACCGTCAAGGTTTACCGCATTTTTCACGCCGAGCCTAAGCATGAAATGCGCAAGTTCCCATAGCGTAAGACCGACACTAACGTCATGCCCCCGGGTCCGCTGGTGACCATCACGAAAGTGAGTCTTCCAATAAACCACGAGCCGGGGCGTTTTCAGGGGTTCGCTCTTTAGTCGAACGACGTATTCTTCGTCCGGGGAGCGACCGCGAATTTTCCAGGCATTCTTGATGACCGACGTGCGACTCGCAAAGCTCAGAGGCGGACCGGCTGATTTCTCGTCCGGCTTTTGCCATTCATCCTCCACCGTGGGACAAATCTTGCATAGCTCACGGCGCAAAGGGCCGTTGGCGGTATAACCCGCCAAATCGTTGATGGCATCGATAACCCAATGGAGTGCTTCCGGCACCGGACGGGTTGCGGCTTGCTCATAGGCGGTATCAGAGGCAAACGATCTCGCATCAAGAAACGGGAAATCGGTCGGGCTCCCGACAAAATCCTTTTCTCCCAACAGATAATGCGGCGAGCGAGGCAGGGCGGTCTGCAACTCGAACATCACGATATAGAGCTTGCTGGCGGGCGACTCAGTATCGGTGCCGATCGCCATTCGCGCATGCCGGGCGTCGGACTCCGGCTCCAATTGATCCGGGATGCCCCCTGCCTTGAGCAGCCACGTTCCCGCGACGCCGTGGAGGAAAGGTTTTATCTTTATCGTAGATTCGTCCCGCGAAATGGAAAATGACTGCGTGGGGTTAAAGTTCTCAATCAGGTGGGCCTCATTCCCTTTCGTGAAGAGCAGTGCCACCCAACCCTTCGGATTTTGGCTTGGATTGGGAGTGGTAAACGGGGGCTGATCGAGATGTCCTGCACTGAGGCTCAGCCCCTCGGTAGCAGCATGGCTCATCTTGTAAAGATCCAGTCCTGTCTGCAGTTTGTAGAAATTGGCGTTCACGGCGAGGTGGGTTCTATTATGTTCCGCCCACTGCTCAGTGGTGGCCAACGCCATTTGCCCCGCGTCCGAGGCTCTCTGGCCACGCTCCAGATCCGGGTGATTTCGATTGCTGCTGACCCGCACTTCAACCTGGGGCAGATCAATTTCTGCCAGATAGCCCCGCAATTGAATCGGCATGTCGTAACGGATGTTTCGGCCGCGCGCTTTGCCGTCCACATCTGGATCATGGAAATCACGGATTACGTCCGAGAGCACTTGCTGGACATCCCTTCCGCCCCCATCGCCTTCAAGCGATCTCCCGGCCGCGGCTCCTGGGTAGTTCAAGACGGTAACTTTTATTCCGCTCATAAATCACGCGATGGGGTTGATAATCAGTCGTTTGACAGCCGCAAAAGCTCGACGCGTGTGGATTCGTCCGCCGTGCCGGTTTCCGTCAAGCCGCGAATCCCTTGGAAGTGGCGCAATGACTCAGACACGTCATCCGTCATCTTTCCAGTGATGGGACCGGAATAGTACCCCAGATTGTGCAATCGCTGCTGAATACCTTCCAACGTATCAATAGGGCTGAGGTGACCAAGTTTGCATGAATACTGCGTGCCGTCTCCCAAGGTGACAATGGCCTGGCGTGCCGCCGGCGAAATCTGCTGCGAGATCCAACCGTCGGAGTCGGTCCTGGTCTGCACGAGCCGACCGTCGATATCGAGTCGGACCGTGGCATTGGCCACGGGCGTCTCATCGGATTCGAGCAGGCGGAGTCGCAGCAACTTGGGCACGCCTTTGCGTTGAAAGCGGTGCTTTTGCCCGGATGGTTTCTCCACCTCTTTCAAACGTAGGTCAGGGATGGACACAACGTCTCCCGCCATCAAGACATCAGGATCCTTCCGTTGGCTTTTGAGATCCTTGTTGGAGGAATCCTTCCAGATGGTGTCGGGAAAGAATCCCCGCTCGAAAGCGATGCTGGCGATGCAATCACCGGGCCGCACTGTGCAATTCTCCGGCATCAGGCGTTTCCTTGTTTCGCTCCCGTCGAGCTGATGAATTCCCACGCCTCCTGATCCAGTTCGGGAAAGCTGACCTTGCAGGTGCCGTTCTCAAATCCGGCCACCCGCGCCCAGCCATTCTGATCCAACGTGCCCTCATCCACGCTGCCGTCGGGCAAGGTCAGACGGTATTTTTCTCCCGAAATCGGTTTGTCGTCCTCCCCCACGAGTTCAATCTCGATCCAACTCTTCTTGTTCGCTTGCTCTTCGGTGCTGCTCCCGGCGGCGGCGCTGCCGTCCTCGGCGGATTGCTTGAACGGTTTGGCCGGGACCGAGCCGTACTTCCCGCTCTTCGTCTGGAGCTGCTCTGCCTTGGCCTTGGACACCTCGCCCGGGTCGGCCGCGTCGGCTTCGAATGGCGCCTTGGGGGCGATCGGTTCCACCGGTGTTCCGGCCGTGCCGCTTTTCTTGTTCATCGCGCCGCCCTCATCGCTCAGTTGATCTTCACCAGTGCGCCTTTGATGGTCAGGATCGCGCCACTGCTCAGTTCGGCCGGCGCGGGAGATTCCAGCTTCAATCCCGCGGTGCCTTTCATGGAGGCATTGGTCGTCGCCTCCAATTTGATATTCCCCTTGGCTTCGAGAACGATGTCGCCGTTGGTCGCGATCTTGATGCCACCGCTCTCGATCGCGATGGAGGAGCCGCCCACGTTGATGGTGATGTTCTGGGTGGCCTCGATGACGATGTTCTCACCCTTGATGTAGAGATCCTTGGTCACCTGGGTGGACTGGTTCTTCTTGAAGACCTCGATGACGTCATCCTCCACCGTGACCGAATGGCTGCCGGTGATCTTGATGGCCTCCTTGCCCTTGATGGCCAGGTGATGGTCGCGGCCAATCTCCTCGACATGATCGCGGGTGACTTTTTCCTGGCGGTCATTCTCCACCTGTTCGATCTGGTCGTTCTTCACCAACAGGTGCCGGTCGTGGCCGATCCATTCATAGGCATCGTTCTTGATGCGGATGTCCTGGTTCTTCTCGCCGTGGATGAAGATCTGTTCCTCGCCTTTCTTGTCCTCGAAGCGGATCTCGTTGAATCCCGCCCCACCCTTGCTCGAGTTCGACTTGAGGGTGGACATGGTCTTGTTCCCCGGCAGAGCGTAGGGCGGCATGGCCCCGCCGTTGTAAACGCGGCCGGTGATGATCGGATGATCGGGATCGCCTTCCAGGAACTCGACGATGACTTCCTGGCCGATGCGTGGAAGGTAGATGGAACCCCACGATTTCCCGGCCCAGGCCTGCGCCACCCGCACCCAGCAGGAGGAGTTTTCGTCGGCCTTGCTGTAGCGGTCCCAGTGGAACTTCAATTTCACCCGCCCATATTTGTCGGTGTAAATCTCCTCGCCCGCCGGACCTACGACCAGGGCGGTCTGCGGCCCCCGGATCTCGGGTTTGGGAGTGGTGCTGGGGGAGTGGAAGGGCTGCTCGCTGTCGATGGCCCAGATGATGACCTCGAACTTCAATTTCTGATCCGCGGCGGCATCACTGAGATAGCTGCCACCGTCCACCTTGTAGTCAACGCCGGTGGTCAGGTACTCCCGCTCGAAGGTGCGGCCCGAGTGCCCACGCAGGGTGAAGCGGACGCCGGTGCAGGAGCCGCGGGCGTCGCCCTGGCCGCAGAAGATTTGGTGCTGCGCCTGCAACTCCTCCAGGCGCAGCCGGGCCTGGCGCTCCGACTGCACGGAGTCCTTGAATTCCCCAGGGTAATCATAAAGCTCCAAACCCGAGCTGGCATGGGGCCGATCAACCACATGCCTCCGCAGGAGATCCTTCTTCGGATTCTCGAAATCAAAGTCATTGATGGCATAGACACCGGCCTGAATCTCCCGCTGCACCGTCCAGCCCCAAAGCCGCTCAGTCTCAGCTTGGCCCACGCTGCGCGGCCGGTAGTCCAGGTACTCGTAGCCGGCGAATTGCAAGTGCGAGCCGATCGATTCGCACAGGACGATCGTGTGCTTGCCGTCCTCGTGCTTGAAATAATAGTAAATGCCCTCCTGCTCCATCAGCCGGCTGACAAAATTGAACGCCGTCTCCCGATACTGGACGCAGTATTCCCACGGCGGGTATTGCTCATGCAGGCGGTTGCTCACGTTCTCAAAGCCATGCTCCTTGAACACCTGCAAAATGATCTCCGGGATGGTCAGGTTCTGAAAAATCCGGCAGTCGGACGAGCGGGTCAGAAACCAAAGCCACGGGACCATGGTGGCGCGGTATTCCCTTAGCTCGCCCTCGAATTGAATCTGCTCGAAGCGGCTGATGTAGCCGTTGAAAAAGCGCGGCTCGCCGCCCTTTTTCCGGAGCGAGACAGTGACGTTCTCCCCGATGATTTGGGTGTAATCGATCTCCGGCTCCTCACTGAGCAGAACCAGTTCAAATTGAAACGGCCGCCCCAGCCGTTCGGTGCCCGTCATGCTCTTGAACAGCAGCACGTCGTCACCCAGCGGCGTGTCAATTCGCGCGTGCCGGGTGGATTGGGAGAACTTGGCCACAACTGGTTAATGCTCAGGGTTGGATGCGAATGCGATCAGGCAAAAGACCATGGTTTGCGTCGGGTTCAACGCCGGTGACTTTAGGCAAACGTGGGTATGCGCCAAGCGTTTTTCCACCGGGTGGGAAAGCCCGGGTGCATCTTGACACTGTTCTTAAAGTGAGGTGGTCACGGTTCCTCGACCGGCAAAAACAAGAACATGGCTGTCGTGTCGTCACATGAAAAAAGCATCGCCCCCAAGTCAACCCAGTCCCGCGCCCAAGCCCCGGCCC
>JANOQV010000102.1:0-87773 GCA_031414955.1 Pedosphaera sp.
TCGTTCGCCGCGCGCATTTACCTTGGACACGCGCCGCAGGGCATCGTCGTGTCGGCGGATGGGCGGCGCGGTTACGTGGCGAACTATCTTTCGCGCGACGTGCAGGTGCTCGACTTGAGTAATCCGCGAATGCCCGTGGTGCTGGCAACCGTGCCCACCACGACTGAGCCGCTCCCGCCTGCCGTCGCCAACGGCAAGCGCCTGTTCTATCGCAGCCGCGAGCCGCGTCATTCGTTCGCGAATTACATCGCGTGCGCTTCGTGCCATGCGGATGGCAGCGGACACGACGGACGTTCGTGGGATTTCACAAATCGCGGCGAGGGTGTGCGGAACACGACCGACTTGCGCGGGCGCGGTGGAATGGCGCACGGGCCGGTGCATTGGACTGGCAACTTCGACGAGATTCAGGATTTCGAGAACGACATCGTGCGCTTCTTCGGCGGCACAGGTCTGGCGCAAGACGGCCAGCCGCCCAATCCGCCTTTGGGCACATCGAACGCCGGACGCAGCGCAGACCTCGACGACCTTGCGGCCTACGTGGCGTCGTTGAGCGAGGCGGCACGATCTCCGTTTCGACAGACAGACGGCACGCTCACGGAGTCGGCACGGCGCGGAAAAGTTTTGTTCCTCAGCCCGGCGTTGCAGTGCGCGTCCTGTCATGTCCCGCCGCGCTTCACGGACAGCGTGGTCACGACCAACCCGGTAAATTTCGTGCGGCATGATGTGGGCACACTCACGCCCGCGAGCGGCAGTCGTCTGGGTGGCCCACTTGACGGCTTGGATGCGCCGAGCCTGCTGGGTCTGTGGGACTCCGTGCCGTATCTGCACGACGGCAGCGCCGCGACGTTGCTTGATGTATTGACCACCAAGAACGTCGCAGACCAGCACGGCGTCACGTCGATGCTTTCGACAAATCAACTCACCGACCTCATCGCCTATTTGCTTTCGCTCGATGGTTCGCTGGTGGATGCAGCGACCGACAACGACGCTGACGGCATGTCAGACCAGTGGGAACAGTTGCACGGGTTGAACCCAGCTTCGTCCGCTGATGCCACGACCGATCTCGATGGTGACGGCGCGAGCAACCGGGATGAGTTCCTCGCTGGCACTGACCCGACGAACCCTTGGTCGCGGCTTGCCATCCATGAAGTGCGCCGCGAGGGCAACGCGCTTTCCCTCTTCTTCCCGACAGTGAAAGGCAAAAGCTACTTCGGCGAATACACGGACACATTGCCCGCCGCAAATTGGCACCCGCTGGGCAGTGTTCCGGGCGGCGGCGCGGAGCAAGTCATCACCGAGACGAACACAATTTTGATGCAACACTTTTTCCGAATCCGAGTCTTGCCATAGTCAACACCCCAGCGCGCACGACTCCAACAATCTCCTCGCCTTCATCGTGGGCGGCGGGCTGAAACACCAAGGCCACCTCGCCTTTGACCGCAGAGACAACCAGACGCTCTCGAAACCCTACCTCCGCGTGCTCCCGCCAAACCGGCATCAAGGACGGCACCTTCGGCAGCAGCACGGGCGTGCTGGGGGAATTCGGATGACATGTTGAAGAATCAATTCATGATTCGCCCGAAATAAGGCAACCTCTGCAACGAATGCACGAACTGATTAACCAACTCCGAACGGCGAGGCTTGAGGCTTACGCGAGGTTCAAAGCTGACATCCGAGAGCATCATGGCATCGAGCAAACGGTGCTGGCGGGAGGCTATGGCTACCGGCAGGTGCTTGAGTTGGTTCAGAATGGAGCAGATGCGATTTTGGAAGCGCACGAAGATCGCCTGCCGCTAGCGAATGGGTGCCGCATTCACGTCATTCTCCGGGACTCCAAACTTTATGTGGCGAATACCGGCGCTCCGTTGAGTGAAGAAGGCATCGAGGCGTTGCTCATGTCGCATTCGTCGCCGAAACGCGGAAATCAAATCGGGAGATTCGGCTTGGGTTTCAAGTCGCTGCTCCGACTAGGCGGGAAGATTGACCTGTTCACGAAGAAATCGGGAGGCATCCGTTTCGACCCTGAGAGTTGCCGGCGGGAATTGATGGAGACGTTCAATGTGTCGGAAGCGCCCGGTCTTCGCTTGGCTTGGCCGTTGGTAGAAGCCGACCGAAAAGGTGACGAAGTTCTTCGCGCGTTGTCTTGGGCCGAGACGATTGTTCGGGCCGAAGTCCACGCGACGGACTTGTTGGAGCATTTGCGTCAGGAGATTCGGGCATTCCCTTCCGAGTTCGTTTTGTTCCAGCCCGTGCCGGTCGTCTTGCAACTCAACGACGGTGCGGAACCGGAACGTGAGTTGCGAGTCGAGGAGGACGGCGACGAACGCGTGCTGGTGGCGGGCGGCGAGAGGTCGCGCTGGCGCGTTGTAAAGCGTGATGTGCCCATCACGGACCCACGGGCAATCAGTGACGCGACTCATATCCACGCCCGCGATTCAGTGCCGTTGGCTTGGGCGGTTCCCTTTGAAGGAAAGCGCGAGGAGTCTGGACTGTTCTGGTTTGCCTTCCCAACGCACACGCCGACGTATCTGCCCGGCATCCTGAACGCGCCGTGGAAACTGAACAGCGACCGCAACGCCATCATCGGCGGCGAGTGGAACACGGCGCTGATGCGTGAAGCGGCGCGGCTCATCGCGGACACGTTGCCGAAACTCGCCACCCACGACGACCCCGGCCGCGTCTTGGATGCGTTCCCTCGGCAGATGGAACGGGCGGATGAAATTGCAGCGCCACTCGTGCAGTCACTCTGGAAGGTTCTCGAAGAAGCCGCCGTGGTTCCCGATGCGTCGGGCGTGCTCCGGCCTGCTCGTGAATTGTGGCGGCATCCTCGGGACAGCGCGGAACTCGCCCGGCTGTGGCAAGCCCTTGCTGATTTTGAATCGCTCGCGTTGGTGGTGCATCCTTCCTGTCTGGAGCGGCAGCGCAACAGCCGCTTGAATGTCTTGGCAGAACGACTGAAGCCGGCAACGGGAGAGCCGCAGTGCCCGAATCTTCGCAAGCGCGATGCCGCTTCGTGGTTTGCAAACGTGGCTTCCGTCGAAGCGTCGAAGGCCGGTGAAGCCCTCAAACTGGCGGAGGCATACGAGAGGGATTGCAAGCCGCAGGAATGGAATCCAGTTCGCCCGCTCCTTGCCATCATCCCATCGCACGACGGCCAACTGCTGACTACTGGAAGGGTGGTCTTCGCTCCAACGGGCGTGACTGTTCCGGACAGGTCGGCGGTGGCTGAGGCGCTGTGCGACGATGCCGAGGCGAAGCGCATCCTCACGGACGTGATGAAGGTGAAGCCGCTCGACGAGAGCGTGTGGGGCGACGTGCTTCGCCAATCACTCAACGGAATCCCAAATTATCCAGAGGAAGCGCGCGACGCCGGGTGGCGTGCGTTTTGGGCCAAGCTGCGCGCCGCTCCCGATACTGTCCGCCAGCGTTTCATCGCCGAGTGCAAACGCCAGATTCGTGTGCGACGCCGCGACGGAGTTTGGGTCTTGGCTGATGCGGTTCTTCTGCCCGGCGCTTTGGTGTCCGCCGACGATACCTCTACGAACGGAGACGTGCTCGTTGATGCCGAAATGCACAACGAGGATGGAGAATCGCTGACGACACTCGGCGTGAGCGAGTTCCCGGAAGGAATCTCCGGGCCGGGAAGGTATGAAGATGTCACCCAGGGACACGGCGGATTGGGCGAGTGGTTGAGCCGGTGGAGAACTCACTATCAGAACAACGTGAACGCCGCTGCGATGTGGGGCTATCTCAAGCCGGTCGGATTGACTCTGCCCAAATGCTGGTTGTTCGCGCCGATGCTCACGGGCAAACCGAACGCGAAGATTACTGAGCGTCTGCTCGACGCGATTGGACGCGGTCAGTTCTTGGAGCCGTTGGATTTCAAGCACAGCACCGTCGCGAACTATCCCACGATTTCCGCTCCCCATCCGCTGCCGTGGTTTGTGCTCAAGCACGGCACGGTGCAGGTCGGCGATGATACCGTCCGCCTGGCGGCCATCGTGGCAAAGCGGCAAGAACTTGCGCTGACAAAGATTCCCGACTGGCAAACGCTGCTGCCGACGCTGGAAAACCTGGACACCGTTGACGGTGCTACTCCGGCAACACCATCCGACTTCCGCAGCCTGTGGCTTGCTCTCATCAAGTGGCTGGCGACTCCCTCTGCCCTTGCGGACGATTCGTTGCAAGAACTATGGGCGGGCGCGGCGAAAGACGGAGTTTTTCCCGCTTCGCTTCGCGTGGAAGCCGGCGAAGTTCCGTTGTCGCAGATTTTCGTAACCGGCTCGCCAGATCTCGCCCAACGCGCGCGAAGCAAAGTTTCCCTCGTCGTCACGCTGGATGACACTGCGCTGACGCTGTGGCTACGCAACGGCGCACGGAATCTCTCCGAACTTATCAAGGCTGCATGGGCGGAGGATGCCGGTCCCACCGACTTGCTCATTTCCGTCATTCCCGAACTGGGCGTAGTCTTGCGGAGTGAAACCGCGAACACGGCGCGTTGCCAGCCGGTTTCGGGGTTGATGCTGACAATCGCCGAAGCGACCGAATCCGTGCCATGTCTCATGTGGGAGAACGTCCTGCTGATGGATGCGGAACAACTCGCCCGACTGTCGCGTGCGGAACGGCTCAAGCAGCTGCTGGGCGAAGTCGCTGCCGCCGGGTGGTTGAAGTTTGAACCAGCGGAGGCTTTACGGCTTCTTGGCGATGCAAAGATGGATGAGCGGCGGGCGGACGTTGCCCGTGGCGCTTCGCTGGCCGAGCGGTTGTTGCGCGCAGTTGGGGGAAGAGACGAGCCGCTGCGCAAGGCGCTCGGCGACTTGGCGGGCAAAGAGTTCATCCAGCAACTCACGCCGCTTCAACTCGCGGAGTTGACGCTCGCACAACTCGGTCCCGCTACACTGACGGCCCTCAAAGACACGCTCGCGGAGGAAGGCTTGAAACCACCGTCACGTTGGAACACCGCCGAAGCGCGAGTCTTCGTTGCCAGCATCGGTTTTCCCGACGAGTTCGCCACCTCACCTGAATCCCGTCGCGAAGCGGAAGAATTCATCAGCGGCCCCATCGATTTGCCTCTACTGCACGATTTTCAAGTGGAGGTGCGGGACGGCATTCGAGATTTGGTGGCTAGTTGCACCACGAGGCGACGCGCGGTGGTGAGCCTGCCCACCGGCGGCGGCAAGACGCGCGTGACTGTGGAAGCCACAGTGCTGCTCGTCCTCAAGCCGGAAGGTGAAAGACGCAGCGTCGTCTGGGTCGCGCAGACCGATGAACTTTGCGAGCAGGCCGTGCAGGCGTTCCGGCAAGTGTGGGTCAATCTCGGCGCGCAGAGGACGGACCTGCGCATCGTTCGCTTGTGGGGTGGAAATCCCAGCCCGCCCATTCAAGAGCCGGACAAGCCCATCGTCGTTATCGCGTCCATCCAGACATTGAATAGCCGCATGGGCAGTGCGGCTCTGGAGTGGCTGCAAACCCCCGGCATCGTCGTGGTGGACGAGTGCCACCACGCTATCACGCCCAGCTACACCAACCTTCTTCGCTGGCTGGACGCCGAAGCCCCGAGGCCGGGAGAGCCGGCAAAGGACGAGCCGCCTATCCTCGGCCTCAGCGCGACGCCGTTCCGCATGGACGATGAAGAAAGCCAGAGGCTCGCACGGCGATTCGACAATTGTTGGTTTCCCACGAAGCAAGAGGAGCTTCACGCCCGTCTGCGTTCTCAAGGCGTGCTGTCACACGTTGACCACGAGGCTTTGAAGTCGGAAGCCGAATTGATTGAAGCTGAATTGGCGCAACTCGGCGCGCTCACCAATTGGGAAGGGTTGGATTTCGAGAACATTCTCGAAGCCATCAATCAGCGTCTCGCCGTGGATGAGAAGCGGAACCAGCTTCTCGTCGAGCGCATCCAACAAGCTGGCGAAGGCTCCATTCTGTTCTTCGCCAACTCAGTAAGACACGCCGGAGAAATGGCCGCGCGATTGCACTTCGCGGGTATTCCCGCCGCCGCAGTGAGTGGCACCACGCCCACGTCGGCTCGACGCTACTTCCTCGACCGTTTCCAGCGCGGAGAGATTCGCGTGCTTTGCAACCATAGCGTCCTCACCACGGGATTCGACGCGCCCAAGACCGACATGGTTCTCATCGCTCGGCAGGTGTTTAGCCCCGTGCGCTACATGCAGATGGTCGGACGCGGACTGCGCGGCCCGGCAAACGGTGGCACCGAGCGATGCCGGATTGTGACAGTGCTCGATAATCTGCGTCAGTTCGAGGGCAAGCACCCCTACCACTTCTGCGAGAAGTATTTTTCGGAGAACACAACAGAATCGTTCGAGCCATGAAACCCAAACGCCCAACCAAAACCAAAGCCATCCAGCCCGCGAAGCCCGGCTTCGACGGACTGCTGCGTGACCTGCGCGAGTTCATCCCCGAGAGCCGCAAGCAGGTCTTACGGGCGGTGGATGTGGTGCAGGCGCGGACGTGCTGGGACGTGGGGCGGCTTTACTACGGCAGCCATTCCGGGTCGGCGGTGAAGCTGCGGCGGGCGAGGCCAGGGCGCAGGGCGTCGGTGCCTTCGGCTTGGTCGAGAATCCAGCCGGTCTTCGCGCCTACGTCGGTCATGGCGCGTTCGAGCACGCGGGCGGCGTGGATCTTGTCGCCGCGCCCGGCTTTGATTTCCACGGCGACGCGCTGCGAGCCTCGTTCGATGACGAGGTCAATTTCCGCGCCGTCCGCCGTGCGCCAGAAAAAGAATTGCGCGTGCGGATGCCTCACCTTCTCGCGGCGGATGATGTCCTCCAGCACGAAGGTCTCCCAGCTCGCGCCATGCACGGGATGATTCCGCACTTCGTCGAGCGTGCTGAGATTCAGCAGGTGATGCAGCAGGCCGGAGTCGCGCAGATAGACCTTGGGCGCTTTGACGAGCCGTTTGCCGACGTTGCGAAAATACGGCGGCAGTCGGCGGATGAGAAAGGTCTGCTCCAGGATGTCGAGATGCCGCGCGATGGTGTGATGCGACACGCCGAGCGACGCGCCGAACGACGAGGCGTTCAGCATCCCGCCCTGCGCGTGCGCGAGCATGGTGAGCAGGCGGCGCAGGAACAGCGGGTCGGCCTGCACGCCGAGCTGCGGCAGGTCGCGTTCGAGGTAAGTGCGGAGATAGGCTTCCCACCAGTCGCGGAAACTGCCGCGCAGCGCGTCGGGAAATCCGCCGCGCAGCCACACGTCGCTCCACTTCTTTTTCGGCGAGCCGGGCGCGACCTCGGCGACGGTGAGCGGGTCGAGTTCGAGGATGCCGACGCGGCCCGCGAGCGATTCGGAAACTTGCCGGATGAGCGTCGGCTGTGCGGAGCCGAGCAGGATGAAGCGCCCGCGCCGGGAGCGGTCGCGGTCAATGAGTCCGCGCAACGCCGCGAAGACTTCCGGGACGCACTGCACCTCATCGAGCACCAGCGCGCCGGTTTTGCCGGGCAGGCGGCTTTCGATTTGGAACAGCGGGTCGCTGGCGAACAACTGCCGGGTGCCGGGCTGCTCCAGGTCGAGGTAGGGAGCCTTCGGAAAAGCCGCGCGGGCCAGCGTGGTCTTGCCCACCTGGCGCGGCCCGAGGATGAGCACGGCGGGAAATTGCCGGGCCAGCGCCGTGAGACGGGTGGTGTGAACGCGATTCCACATACCCCGCAGATTAGAAGCGGCACTTCCGAAATCAAGGCCATACCTTTTCGCGGCCAGGCCAGCCCAGCTTCATTTCGCACGGCGGGCCTGATTTTATCTTCAACGAACAAGGGGACTTCATCCTCGCGCGTCTCACTCCGGCCAGGAACGTGCTAGTGCCAATCTCCTGTGATATGAACGGCTCCGAAAGCATCGCGCACGCACGGACGTTTATCGGCCCTTCCTCAACGTCACCGGTTCGCGCAAAATAATCCGTACGGTTCTCTGGCCCGCCGACAATTAGGGTAAAGCAATCATGGGAAACTTGGAAAACATCGCGCCGGTGTTGACAGAGCAGTCGGAGGCTGTGGCCGGCCGGCAAACGAGACCTTTCGTTTTCCACGCGCGTCCCCACTTCCGACAGGTCCGCCGTTGAATTGAACACTGAAACCGTCCACTCCCCATTCCAGATATGAGAACCCTGAATCGTTTCCGCACAAACTCCGGCAAGAATGCGGCGCTGCTGCCGCTGCTCGTGGGTTGCCTAATCGCTGCCAGCGCAGACCAAACTCATGCCGCATCCTGGGGCGGCTTCCTCGATCTCAGCACGAACTTGCTCACGCAGAACATCAGCTTCACGGGCACGACCAATCCCGCAGCCGGCGACAGCAACGAAAACTATTACGATGGCGACATGGGCGACTTCGATGGCGACGGCTGGCATGACCGCGCTCTGATTGCGCGCTACGGGCTGCTTTTCAACACGGGCGGCGGCATCATGACTCCCGCCGCGAACACGATTGTCGGCGGCACGTTTCGATTCGGCGACAAGGACGGACTCGGAAATGACGCGGCGCAATGGGCCGACGTGGACAACGATGGCGACTACGACATTCTCCAGGGCGGCAACGGCGAAACGCTCTCGCTGCAAATCAACGCCGGCCTCGGACGCTTCACCACGAAACCGATTCCGTCCGTCAGCGCGCTCAACATCGTGAACATCGACATCGACCGCGACGGAGATGTTGACCTCGCCATCGCGCATTCCTTCTGTTCGGACGTGGCCTGCGGCCACGGCTGCGCCGAGACCAACTGCGCGGGCACCTGGCCCAAGCAGTTCAACCTGTTCCTCAACGACGGCAACGGAAACTTCAGCAACGTCACCGTCGCGCGCGGCTTCCCCAACAACTTCGGCACGAATCTCATCGTCGGTGTCGTCGCGGGTGACGTGGATGGCGACGGCGATTTCGACCTGCTGATGATTAACGGCATTGCCCGCGCCATCACGCTGGCGCGCAACAACGGCAGCGGCTTCTTCACCCTGACCAATCTTCCTTTCGCCGTAGCGATGGCCCCCATCCGGCCCATCGGCTCTGGCTTCGCGCAGGGCATGAGCCTCGGCGACATCGACGGCGATGGCGACCTCGACCTCGTGTGCGCGCTCGACCGCGACACCGCTGGCTCGCCGCATCCGCGCGTGGCGCACGCGGTATTCATCAACGATGGCGCGGGCAACTTCGTCGAGGAAACGGCCACGCGCTTCACCGTTGCTGGCACGAATTTCTACTCCGGCGCGAACGGCAAATTGATGGACGTGGATTACGACGGCGACTTGGACTTCTTCGCCTTCAAAGGGGACACGCGGCATTTCCAAGTTTATCTGAACAATGGCACGGGCCAGTTCACCTACAGCACGAACGACTCACGCCTCTTTGGCGGCAGCACGGCGACGGGCACCGGCGCGGATACGGATGTCACCGACCTCAACCGCGACGGCTCCTACGACGTGTGGATTGGCGCGGCGGGACAGGACGTGCGGACGCTCATCAACACCCATCAATCGCCCGATGGTCTGGCCGCGAATCTGCCGCGCAACTTCGCCGTCATTGCGACGGGCACCAACGGAGTCACCCTTTCGTGGCGGCACCCGGCTTACGCGGACGTGGCGCGCTGGTATAAAGTCTATCGCTCGACTGCGCCCGGACTCGCGCCCACCGACCGCCGCGTGCTCAAGCGCGTCGCTCTCAGCCGCCATCAGGATGAAGGTTTCGCCGCGCCCCTCACGCGCTTCACCACCACCGCCGCGCTCGGCGACCCGGACGTGATTCTGGTCGGCACGAACAACGAAGTGCAATTCACCGACCGCACGGCTCTGCCGGGCGTGACTTACTACTACACCGTCGCGCATGTCGGCACGGAGAACATCGAGAGCGTGCCCACGCCGGAACTGGCGGCGAGCGTCCCTGTGACTGTCGGGCCGGACACCACTCCGCCGATGCTTGAAATCGTCAGCCCGACGATACAGGACTGGACGGCCTACGCGCGCGTGGTGCTGAACTACGCCGACGGCGGCAGCGGCATCAATCCAACCAGTCTGCGTGTCTCGTTCAACCGTGCGCTCGGCGACCCCGCCGCTGGTGGACGCGCGGCAGGCACCGACATCACCGACCTGTTTTTCCGCAAGGACGGACACGGCTACGTCGCCGCCCTCACGCCGCCGCTGTCGTTCTCGAACAACCTGCTGGTCACGATGACCGCGAGCATTGCCGACAACGCGGGCAACGCGCGAACGCAGGCGGTGCAGTTCTTCGTCAACACCCTCTCGCCTCAACCGCCCACGGCCAGCTTCACCGCCAGCGCGACGAACGGGCTGGCTCCCTTGACTCTGGCCTTCGATGCCAGCGGCTCCACCGATGCCGATGGCAAGGTCGTGCGCTGGGAATGGTATTTCGGCGACGGCGCGACCGCTCTGGGCCGCACTACGACCAAGACCTTCACCACCGGCGGAACTTTTCCCGTGACGCTGCTGGCGCGCGACACGCAAGGCGGAGTGAGCACGGCCAGCCGCGTGGTGACGGTCGCCGCCTTGCGAATCCTGAACGCGAGTGTCACCGGCCCCGATTTCACGCTCACCTTTCCGACCGCGACGAATCGAAACTACGTCATCGAACGCACCGCTTCGCTGAGTCCGGCGGCGTGGATGGAACTGACAACGCTGCCCGGCAACGGGTCGGTGCGTAGCGTGACGCACACCAACGCGGGCGGCGCGCAACAGTTTTATCGGCTGCGCGTGGATTGAACCTTGTGACCGCTTGGACTTTGAAACTCATCAACATTATGAAAAGACTCGTTCTCGTTCTACTGCTTGTCCCAATGGCCGTGGCTCATGCCGCAGACCCAAAAGAAGTCTTCGAGCGGCGCATCCTGCCGATTTTCAAATCACCGAATCCATCGAGTTGCACGGAATGTCATCTGGCGGGCGTGGACTTGAAGAACTACATCCTGTCCTCTCACGAGAAGACATTTCTTTCCCTGCGCGACCAAGGACTGATTGATGTCGAGAACCCGGCGGACTCGAAAATTCTCCGGCTGATTGCGATGGGCGGCGGCACGAATCAGGGAGCCGCGCTCATCAGCGCCAAGGTGCGAGAAGCCGAACTCGCTGCCTTTGCCGACTGGATTCAGGTCAGCGCCCGTGACCCGAAACTTCGCAGCGCCGCGAAACTCGCTCCTGCCGAGGTCGCCAAGCCGTCGCGCCCGCTGGAAGTGATTCGTTACGCCCGCACTGACCGGCTGCTCGCGTCGTTTGAGGAAAACATCTGGTCGCAACGATTCCGTTGCAGCGGTTGCCACAGCCCGAAAGGTTCGGAGAACGCCAAGCTCGTCGAGAAGCACGGCGAACAAGTGTCGTGGATGAAGGACACGGCGGACGCCACAATGCGCTACCTGCTCGACTCGGAGAACCTCAACGTCCAGCAACCTGAACGCAGCCGTCTGCTGCTCAAGCCGCTCAATGAAATCAAACACGGCGGCGGACAGAAGATGCTGCCGGGCGACATGACCTACAAAGCGTTTCGCGCTTGGCTGGATGATTACGCGAAGACCGTGAGCGACCGCTACGCCAGTGCCGCTGAACTTCCGAAGCCCAAGTCCAGCCCTGCGATGTTCGGCACGGAACTCTGGCTCAAGCTCAACAACACGCCGCCGGAATGGGGCGAGCGTTTGTTGCAAGTGACAATCTTCGCTTGGGACAAGACAAAGAACACTTGGGAGCCTGAACCGATTGCCATGTCCGACCGTGGCGTGTCGGGCAAAGGCAAGTTGTGGCAGCACAGTCTCGCGCTGCTCGCGCCGAAAAACTCCGAACGCGCCCGGCTGTGGAGCCAGACTCCGGCTTCCCTGCCCGCTGGCCGCTACCTGCTCAAAGTTCACGTCGATGTGAAGGAGCGACTCAAGTCCGACTGGAACGCGACGCTCGGCGACACGGAGTTCATTGGCGAAACCATACTCGAAACCAAGTGGCCGAAGGGCTACGGCAAGATGACGGTCGTGGAAGCCAGCCAAGTGCGCCGCTGATTTTCCCACTCCTTACAACTTCACCCGACGCAAGCGCAGCGCGTTCGCGATGACCGAAACGGAACTCAGGCTCATCGCCGCGCCCGCAATGATGGGACTGAGCAGCACGCCGAAGAACGGATAGAGCACACCGGCGGCGAGCGGGATGCCGAGCGTGTTGTAGATGAACGCGAAGAAAAGATTCTGGCGGATGTTCCGCATCATCGAACGGCTAAGAGTGATGGCCTTTGCGATGGCGCGGAGGTCGCCTTGGACTAGGGTGATTCCCGCGCTTTCCATCGCGACATCGGTGCCGGTGCCCATCGCAATGCCGACATGCTCGGCGGCGAGCGCGGGCGCGTCGTTGATGCCGTCACCGGCCATCGCCACGATTTGACCCTGCTCCCGAAGCTGCCGGATGCGCTCGTGTTTGTGTTCGGGTGCGACGCCCGCTTCCACTTGGTCGAGGCCGAGCTTCTTGGCGACGGCCTGTGCGGTGCGTTCGTTGTCGCCGGTGAGCATGATGATTTTCAGACCGAGCTTGTGAAGTTGCGCGATGGCCTCCGGGGTGGATGCCTTGATGGGGTCAGACACGACGATGACGCCCGCAGGCTGGCCGTTGATGGCGACAAACAACGCGGTCTGTCCTTCGGATTCAAAAGGCGTGGCCTGCTGTTCGAGAACTTCCAGACCTTGGAGGCCGCGCTCGCGGAGGAAACCGGGTTTGCCCACCGCCACTTCGCGGTCGCCCAACTTACCAACGACTCCGCCGCCCGTGACGGAAGTGAAGTCCGTCACCGGCTGCGCCGTCACGCCGCGCTCTTTCGCGCCATTCACAATCGCCGAGGCCAGCGGATGCTCGCTGTTCTGTTCCACGGACGCGGCGGCGAGCAGCAGTTCCTCCTCGCGCACGCCCTTGGCCGGGAGGACTTGGGTAAGGCGCGGCTTGCCTTCGGTCAATGTGCCGGTCTTGTCCACGACCAGCGTAGTCACTTTCTCCATCATCTCGATGGCTTCGGCGTTGCGTATCAACACGCCGGACTGAGCGCCGCGTCCGACGCCGACCATCACCGACATCGGTGTGGCGAGTCCGAGGGCGCATGGGCACGCGATGATGAGCACGGCGACGGCATTGACGATGGCGAAGGCGAAGCGCGGCTCCGGCCCCCAAACAAACCACACGACGAACGTGAGCGCGGCGATGGCCAGCACCGCCGGGACGAACCATCCGGCCACTTTGTCGGCCAACGCCTGAATGGGAGCGCGGCTCCGCTGCGCTTCCCCGACCATCTGCACGATGCGGGCCAGCACCGTGTCGCTGCCGACGCGCTCGGCTTGCATGAGGATGCTCCCGGTCGTGTTCAGGGTGCTGCCAGTCACTTTGTCGCCGACACCCTTCTCGACGGGAATCGGTTCGCCGGAAATCATCGACTCGTCGATGGAGGTCTTCCCTTCGAGCACGACCCCATCGACAGGAATTTTCTCACCGGGACGAACGCGAAGTTGCTGCCCCACACGAACCTGTTCCAAAGGCACATCCACTTCCTCGCCGCCGAAAACGACCCGCGCCGTCTTGGGCGCGAGGTTCAGCAGAGCGCGGAGGGCACTCCCGGTTTTGCTCCGCGCCCGCAGTTCGAGCACTTGTCCGAGCAGCACCAGCACGATAATCGCCGCCGCCGCCTCGAAGTAGATGCCCACCTTTCCACCATGCGCGAACGATGGAGGAAATAATCCGGGGGCCAGCATCGCCACGGTGCTGAACACGTAAGCTGCCCCGACGCCAATGGCGATGAGCGTGAACATGTTCAAGTGCCGCGTGACGATGGAGCGCCAACCGCGCTTGAAGAACGGCCAGCCTGCCCACGCCACGACGGGTGTTGAGAACACGAATTGAATCCATCGCGACACTTCGCCGGTCAGCCATTCCTCGTGACGCAGCGCGGGAATCATGTGCGCCATCGCGAGCACGAACACTGGCAGCGTGAGCACTGCGCCAATCCAGAACCGGCGCGTCATATCGGTAAGTTCGTGGTTCTCTTCGTCGGGCACGGCGGCAACCGTCATCGGCTCCAAGGCCATGCCACACTTCGGACAGTCGCCGGGATGGTCTTGCTGCACTTCCGGGTGCATCGGGCAGGTGTAGATGACCTTGCCCGCAGCGGGCGCGACCCACGCCGGGTTTCGTTCCAGCGCCATGCCGCATTTCGGACAATCGCCCGGTTTGTCCGATTCCACGCCGGGGCACATCGGGCAAAAGTATTTCGCGGCAGTAGACGGCTTCACCGCTGCGGCTCCGTGCTCGTGGTGCGAGTGTGAATCGCCACTCGGTTTGCTGCCACAGCAGGAGTGCTCCTGCGCGTCGTGCTCTTGCTCGTGGTGAGCGTGGTCGTCGTGTCCGCTCTTGCCGCCGCAGCAATCGCCGGAGCCGCTGGCAGTCTCGGCTTTCGCACCACCGCAGCATCCGCTGCCGGTATCAGTCAGCGTGAGCGGAATGCTCTTCGCAGGCCGCGCCTGTCCGATGAACTTCTGTCGGCAGTGCTCGCTGCAAAAGTAGTGCGTGGTTCCGTCGCGTTCGGCACGGAGCGCCGTCGCTTCATCCACCGTCATTCCGCAGATAGGGTCTTTGGCCATACGAGTTTCTTTCTTGTTGATGTCCGGTCTGCAATCACATGTCTTCATTCACCACTGCTAACGCGGCCTCAGCAGTTTCATTACACTCAATCTTCGCGGTGCAGGCTCCGGGTTGCTGCGAACACGGGGCGCAGCTACGCTGACCGCCGTGACGCACATCGAAGAACCGCTGCTGAAAAATTTGCAAACCTTCGTGGCCTTCACCCGAAAGCGCGTCGGCGACCCGCATCTGGCCGAAGATGTCGTGCAGGAGAGCCTCCTAAAAGCCCTGCGCTCCGACCGCAAGCCTGCTGCTGATGAAGATGTCATCGCATGGTTCTACCGCATCCTGCGCCGCTCCATCATCGACCTGTATCGGAGGCGTGATGTCCGCGACCGTGCGCTTGAGCGACTGCAAGCCGAACTTCCCGAACAACCCGATGCCGCTTCTGAACGAGTCTTGTGCCAGTGCGTGAAGCGGCTCCTGCCCGGCCTGCCGGAACAGTATCGAGACGTGCTGCAACGCATTGACCTCGATGGCGCATCGCCCAAGGAGGCCGCATCCGCGCTCGGCCTCACGGCGAACAATCTGACCGTCCGGCTGCATCGCGCCCGCCATCGTCTCCGCGCCGAGCTAACGCAAAGTTGCAAGGTGTGCAGCAAGCACGGCTGCCTTGATTGCACCTGCGACCCGGCGGACGGCGGCAGCGCCCACCGCCGCGCTGCCGCCGCCAAGCAGTGAATCGCCTTACTTTTTCTCCGGGGTCTTCTTCGCTTCGTCTTCCATCTTCTTGAGATACTTGGCCGGTTCCTTGTTGAAGTCCTTGAGGCAGGACTTGCAGCAGAGCTTGATGGTCTGGCCTTCATAGACGAACTCGTGGGGCGTCATCCCGCTCCCCTCGAATTTCTCATCCGACACGACGCACTTGGCGAGCGGGTAAGGCTTGGCCCTTTTGTCGGCAGGTTTATCGGCGGCGCGGGCGCTCAGGACTCCGGCGACGAGGCCGGTGAGCAGAACCGCAGTGAGGATGTGTTTCGTGAACTTCATACTGTTTGCTTTCGTTGTTGTTGATGATTCCCGTCAACGTGACGGCGGAAATTGTTCTTGTGCGTTGGGTCACTTGGGCGCGTTGAGTTTGGAGAGATACTTCGACGGCTCCTTCTTGAAGTCCGCGAGGCAGTCCTTGCAGCAGAGTTTAATCTCCTGCCCTTCGTGGACGAACGTGTAGGGCTTGCCGTGCTCGAACGCCTCGTCGGTGACGAGGCATTTGGCCAGTGGATACGGCTTCGCAGCAGCCGTGCCGTGGGAATGGCCTGCATGGTCGTGGCTGTCGCTGGCGCAGCCAACGAACATGACGATGGTCGCGCCAGCCAGCACGGCAAGCGCGAGAATTTTGGTCAGTGTCTTCATGGTTTTGATTTTGTTTTGTTTGTGGTGATTCGCCGCCGACATGGCGGCAAAATTGTTTTGGCTCCCGCCGGTCATTTCTTCTCCACCAGCTTCATGCCGCACTTGGGGCAGTTGCCCGCCGCGTCTTTCACGACTTCGGGGTGCATCGGGCAGGTGTATTGATGCGCGTGGCCGTCGTTGTGTTCGTGCGCTGTGTTGTTGCAGCCGGTCACGGCGAGCGCGGCGGCTCCGAGCGCCAGCGCCATCAGCGCGGGCAGTATCCATTTCGTTTTCATCGTAGTGTGTTCCTTTTGTGTTTTGTTTTTGTTCACTGAACTTTGATTCGTGCTGTCACATCGTTCTTTGCCAGCAACGGCGGCTTCGTTGGCGGCACCGGGCCGCACCATGCTTCGCCTTTGAGCGGCGGGCGGACGGCGGCGGTCTTCGTCAAATCCTTGGGCAACTCGATGCCGTCGCGCTTGAGGTCATCGGCGGGCGCGACTTCGGCGAGCGTGCCGGGCGGTGATTTATACCAGCCAGGGTCGGAGCCATCGGCAGGCAGTTCGTCGCGCACTTTCAGAATCGTGAACATGCCGCCCATCGTGATGTAATCGTATTGGCCCGGCCCGCCGACCATCGGCAGCGAATTCTTTGGCACGGCCATGCCCATGTCGCCCATGTCACCCATGCCGTCCTGACCCATCACCATGTAGCCGGGCACGAGCTTGCGGATTTTTTTGTTCAGCCCCTCGGTGTTGATGCCAATAAGATTGCCGAAGTTGTGCCCCATCTGCGTCATCACATGATGGAGCATGTGGCAGTGCATCACCCAATCGCCCGGTTCGTTGGCGACGAACTCCACCGTGCGCGTGCTGCCGGTCGGCATGTGAACCGTCGTCTCCGGCCACTGGCCCGCTTCGGGAATTTCGCCGCCATCCGTCTCGATGACTTTGAAGTAGTAACCGTGCAGATGAATCGCGTGATGGCTCATCGTGCTGAGGTTGCCGATGCGGAAGCGCACGCGGTCGCCGACCTTCGCCACGAGCGATTGCGTGCCGGGAAAGCTGCGGGCGTTCATCGTGAACACGTTGAAGTCCGTCATCTCGTTCGGGTCGGGACGGCGGGCACCGACTTCGATTTTCCATTCGCTCAACATCAGAGCGTAATCGCGGTCAGGCGGCGGCTTGGAGGGATTCTTCGGATGCACGACGAACAGGCCAATCATGCCCAACTGCATCTGCGTCATCTCGTCGTGGTGCGAGTGATACATGTAGGTGCCGTGCTGCTTGAGCGTGAACTCGTATTTGAACGTCTCGCCCGGCTGAATCCCCTTTTGCGAAACGCCGCCCACGCCGTCCATGCCGCTCGGCAAAAGTATCCCGTGCCAGTGAACGCTCGTCGGCGCGGTCAGCCTGTTCGTGACGTAAATGCGAACGCGGTCGCCCTCGACCGCTTCAATGGTCGGGCCGTGAACGCGGTCGTTGTAGCCCCAGCACTCCGCGACGAGTCCGGGCGCGAACTCATGCGTCACTGGCTCGGCCACGAGATGATAGACCTTCACGCCGTTGACCATCTTGAACGGCAGCGTCAGCCCGTTCGGGGTGATGACCGGCTTGTAGCCCTTCCAGTCCGCAGGCGGAACGAAGGGCGCGGTGGTGCCGGTGCTCGTGGCCTTCATGCCGGGTTCGGCGGCGCGGGCCGTGGGCACCATGCGGGCGAGCAACGCCCCGCCTGTGGCGGCAGCGGCTCCGGTGAAAAAGTTTCGTCGGTTCATAAAATGCAGTTCTGGTCAGTGGTTGTGGCGTGGCTCCTTGGATTCGTTTTGCTTCACTGGCGGCGCGACGGAATTCAGCGGAGGAACTTCCCTCGTCAGACTGCCGCCGACCGCGCTCTCAAGTTGGGCGCGGGCCATCCAGTAATCGCGCAACGCCTCGATGGACTCCCGCTCACCGAGTTGTTCGCGCTCCTTGGCCGCGAGCAGTTCGAGGTTCGACTTCTGCATCGCGTTGTATTGCAGCAGCGTCTCGCGCAGGATGCGCTGACGCTGCGGGAGTAGAACCTTTGCGTGATATTCAGCGGTATCGCGGGCGGCAATAAGCGTGTCGCGGGCCTCGCGCACTTCGCTGCGGATGTTCACAGCCAGCGCCTCGAAATTGCGCTGCGCCCGGCGATACTCCGCCGCGAGCTTGGCGACTTGGCCCTGTCCTTGGTCGAACAACGGCACTTCCAGCGCGAGGGTCGGGCCGACCACCCACGAATGGTCGAGGTCGCTCTCGGCATCCACACCAATCGAAACGCCGGGGAGGTAGCGAAAATTCTTCTTTAACTTCAACGCGCTGGCCACGGCGAGCACTTCGCCCCGCGCCGCCGCCAAGTCCAAGCGGCGGCTGACCGCGATGGCCTCAAGGTTTTCCAGCGGCAGTTCTTTGTCAGGAAGCGACGGAAGTTCGTCGGCGATACGCCACGCCGTCTGCCTGCCCCACAGGCCGAGCAATCGGTTGAGCCGTTCGCGGTCGGAGCGCGTCTGCGCTCCGGCCTTGGCCAAGTCAAGCCGGGTCACGGCATAGACGGCCTGCTGATTGTGCAACTCAAGGTCGTTGATATTGCCCGCGTCGTGCTGGCGCTTGGCGATGTCAGCGGCGGCTTCGTTGACCTCGGCGATGATGGCGAGTCGTTGCGCGAACTGCTGGTGCGCCTGCATCGTGTAGAACGCGGCCTGCGCTTCCTCGCTCAACCTGAGCACTTCATGCGCGACGCGCAGCTTGGTGCCTTCCAGATTTCGTGCGGCGATTTTCTTTCGCGCCGGCAGCATGAGCAGGTCGAGAAAATCCTGCGCGAGCGCATACTCGGCGTTGAGGCCGGGAACTGCGTGCGTCGGCATCCGCCAAGCGCCCGCGAACTCCGGGTTCTTGAGCCGCGACGCCTGCGCCAGTTCCGCCTGCGAGACACCGATGGACTCGAACTCGGCTTGCAGCGTGCGGTTGTTGAGCAGCGCGATGCCGACGCAGGACTGCGCGGTAAGGTTCGTCTGCAACAGCGCCGCAACTGCTTTCTCGATTTCATCAAGCTCGGCGTCGTCGCGCATCCAGCGCACTTCTTGGCCCGTGCGGGCGGCGACGTGTCGGCCCACGTCATCGAACGCGGACTTCGGGTTCGTGCTGGTGCAGCCGACGAACGCCAGCGGGAGCGCGGCGACGAGCAGCATGGGTTTGAACAGGGTCATCACTTCTTTTCCTCCGTTTTGGGTTTCGCTTCGCGCTGTTCATGCCCGTGCTGGTGTTCCGGCGCGGGTTCCGTGACGGGTTTCACCATCACCATGTTGGTCACGTTCATCAGCATCGGCACCGGCGGCGGGACGGTGCTTTGCGCGGCGTGCGCGTTGGCTGGATGAGAGTCCGACGAGTCCGGCGGAGTTGGAGTGCTGGCGCAACCGGCCACGGTGAGCGCGAGCAACGGAGCAAGGAGTTTGAGTTTGTGTTTCATGGATTGGGCAACCGACCTCCGCCACGCGCCACAGCAACTCGGAGTCTGTCGAGTGAATGCAGTTCCCTCGCGAGCGCGGCGGTGACGATGGCGGACAAGATTTTCATGGACTAATTTTTCAACGACGGATGGACATAGTTTCCCGTGGCAAAGGGACACGGAACGAGTGGGAGAATTGATTCAAGAGCGCACGCGGGCGCTGGCTCGAATCAACTTAGCTGAGGACGGGAGGGGCGTGACTGCGGTGCGCCGGGCCAAGACACACTTTGGGCGTGAAGACCCAATCGCGTGCTTTCGCTTGGCGGAAAATTGCGGCGGTCGGCTCCGCAGCCGTCACGTTGAGCAGGAGCGCGAGCGGGGCCAAAGTGTAGAGCAGATGAAGGTCAGGCTGAACCAGCGCGGCGGAACCGCTGCCCAACAACGCTGATTTCAGAGTGGAACACGCGGCGCTGGCGGAAGAGTCCTGATGAGCCGGGCCGGAAGAATCACCGTCGTCGTGATGGGCTTGCGTCGGAGCAGAGGCATGACACGAAGGTTGCTCCGAACTGCCATGACCGACGCCGAAATTGCAATGCGCGAAGCAGAGCACCTGTGCCGCGACCCAAACCAACAGCGCCCCCGCCGCGAAGGAGCGGAGCAGCGGACTGAAAATTGTCTGGCGCGAACGCATCATGCTGACTTGTGCTGGCGGCGACCCTGCGCCGTCTGCTCTGGCTTGTCAATTTCACTGACGATTAACCGTAAGAATGAACGAGGCGCTCACACAATGGGGTCAACACCCCATCCCCGACGCCGACTGTCATACTGCACCACTGCCAGACTGCTACGCCGACGGCGGCGGAATCCCTCAAACAAATTCCAAAAACTTTCCGAGGCTCGCTCGAAGCTGCTGCCGCGCCCGGTAAATGCGTGTCTCCACCGCCTTCGCCGTGCAGCCGAGGATGCCGCCAATCTCCGCGTGCGAGTGTTCCTCGTATTCAGCGAGGATGAGCGGCGTGCGAAGTTCTTCCGGCAGCGCGGCCACGGCGCAACGCACGGCGGCGGCGCGTTCGTCCGCTTGCAGACCTTCGCTCGGTGTCAGGTCGTGAGCGGGCAGATGGTCGCGGAGACTTTGGCCGGTCTGTTCGTTTTCGGCATCCAGCGAAACCTGTGGATGACGCGAGCGCCAGCGGTAGCGGTCTTTGACCAGATTGGCGGCGATGGCGTAGAGCCACGTTGAAAACTTCTGCTGCCCATCGAACTTGGCGCGGTTTTGATAGACACGCACGAAGGCTTCTTGCGCGAGGTCGGCGGCTTCGTCTTCGCTTTGCAGGCTGCGGATGAGGAAGTGAAACAGGCGCTCCCCGTGCCGTTCCATGAGGTCGTTCAACGCTGCGTCATGGCCCGCAACAAGACGCTGCATGTCGGCGGCGTCGAGTTCGTCAGGTGACGGTGCGTTCATGCTGGATGTGAGGCGCGGTCAGTGGGCCGTCGCGCTCATGTCGCCGTGCGCGGGAGCAAACGTGCGCTCCGAAATCCAGTCGAGATAACGCCGTCCCTGCGCGGGCGGCATGGTGCGGCTGACCTCGAAGAAATGTTGCAGCATGTCGCGCTGACAGTCGGCCCGCAGCTTGGCGGACTCGGCGAACGCGGCTTCGATTTCCGGCGTCATCGTATTCGTGGCGCTCAGAAGTTTCTTGAGCCGCATCCCCTGTTCGTCGATGCGGCGGCACATCTCCTTGCAGTCCGGCTGGTAGGCGTCGTGGAGCTTGGTGATGCGTGTGAGTTCGGCGTCGCTCAGGTTGAATTCCTTTTGCAGCCACATGAGTTCCGGCGTCGCGCTGCTCACCACGGCCCGCTGCGAGGCCGTGCCCATGTAGTAGAAACCGCAGAACGCAGCCACGCAGACGAGCAGGCCCGCGCACAGGATGGCGATGGATTTCTTCATGGCGACAGGCGCGGTTTTTGATACGGGTCAACGGCCTGCACGTAGCGTGTGCCCCACTGCTCATGCGAGCGCGTGGTCTGGCTCCGCGCCTGCCAGTAACCGCTCGCCGTTCCCACCGCGAACAGCACCGCCACGTAAGCGACGGCCACGGCGGGGCGCGGCAGCACCGACGCCAGCCACGCTTGGAACGCTGACCAAAGCGTGGTTGTCGTCGCTGGCGTTGCGCTCGACTCGGCCTGCTGGATTTTTCGCCACACGCCTTCTTGAAAGCGCGGCGGCAGCGGCTCGGTGACGCGCCACTCGTGCATCACTTTGCGGAGCGGCTCCGGGTGGTCAGATTTCGGTTCCATAAAATTCGTGACGCGGACGACGGTGTGGCCCGCCGCCCGCGTTGGGATAATCGGCCTCGTGGCCGGGGCTGTCAGTTACTTCTTCGCGCAACAGGGCATCGTGCAACCGGCCACGCAGACCATGCCTGACATGTCCTTGGCGATGAGCGGTGCGCCTTGAAACGACGCGGTGCGTGGATACGGATTCTTCGCGCCCGCGCCGAGATAATTTCCGCTGATAAGGTTCGGCGTGACCGTGCCGCTCGGCACGACCTTGACGCGGTTGAACTCCGTCTTGGCCGCAGCGCCGAGGTAGTTTCCGCTGACAAGGTTCGGGCTGTTGTCCACGCCGGAGACGCGGTGAATTTGGTTGGCCTTGGCCTTCGGCGAGAGGAAAGGCTCGTCCGCCTTGGCCGTGGTGGTGAGGGTGAAACCGAGCGCGACTGCGCCCGCGAGCAGGAGGGTGTTTATCGTCTTCATATTTTTGTTCGTTGTTACTTTGTTTGTCACAGCACTCCTTACTACGCCGCTGCGGATGGAATCCCTCTGAGTTTTCTTGGAAGAGCGAAGAGCCTTGCTCGCAGGTGATGGAAGGAAAGCGAAGCCGACGCGGCGTGCTCCATTCGCGTGAGGGTGACAATGATTGCCGAGCAGCCCGGCAGCCGTGGAAACTTCCGTGCGCGTCGTCAAAGTGCGTCTCTGCGGCGGAAGCTGAACCAGTAGAACCAACCCGTGCCCAGTGCGCCGCAGACCGCCGCACCGATGAAGTTCGCTTGCGGGCTGATACTCCACAGCCACGCACCAAGAAACGAACCCGTCGTGACCACGCAGTCGCGGATGAGATAGTAAGCGCCGTAGGTGCGGGCACGCAGGTCTGGCGGGGCTTGGGCGATGATGAGCGCCTTGCGGGAGGGTTCGCCGAACTCCTTCAAGCCGCGCACGGCGAACGCGACGGCGAGCAAGATGAAGTTGTCGGCCCAAAGCAGCGACAGCGGGAACAGCGTGAAGAAGACGAAGGTCGCGAGCACGAACGGGCGCTGACCATATTTGTCGGCCAGATGCGCGACCGGGATGTAGCAGACCATCGCGGTCACCATCTCGATGGACACGAGCCAGCCGAACTCCTTGGCGCTCACGCCGCCGTGGTTCATGGCCCACAGGATGACGAAGGCGTAAGGCAGTCGCTCACAGAAGCGGATGAGGATGTCGCTGACGAGCAACTCGCGCAGCGTCGGATTGAACGCCTTCACCACGCTGAGAAAGTTCACGCTTGGCTTCTGCGTGTCGGTCGCAGCCTCCTTCTGAGGCTCCGCCATGAACCACTGGAAGACCGCCGTGGCCGCGCTGAACACGATGCAGCCGAGCAGCGCGTAGCGCACGCCTTCCTCCCAACCGAAGCGCGTGATAAGCCAACCGCCGACGAGCGGGCCGACCATCATCGGCACCCGGCGCACCATCGACTGCACGCCAATACCCATCGTGTGCTGGCGCTTGTCCAGCGACGACGCCACGACGCTGAACGTCGCGGGCAATGACAACGCGCTCCACGCAAGGAAGAGGAACGCACCCACGACCAGCGCGAGCCAATGGTGCCAGACCAGCACGAGGACATAGCCCGCGAGCGTCAGCGCGTTGAACAGCAGCAGCGACCGGCGTTGGCCCCAGTGGTCAGTGAGCCAGCCGCCCGGATAGGCATAGACCGCGCCAAGAAAAGTTTGCAGCGCGTCGAACAGGCCGATGACCAGCACGCCCGCACCGAGGGTTTCGAGATACTTCGGTGCGAAGCCAAGCCACAGACGTTCACCGGTTCCGGCCAGCACGAGCGCCACGAGCAGCAGCAGGGTGTTGCGCCGCAGCGCGAGGAAGTCAGTGATGGTGCGCCGGTCATTCATGGCGCTGAGAAGTTAGTCAGGCCCGCCTGCTGTGTGCATCAGGAATGCGAAGAGTTTCAGTCAGCAGTGCCCCCGCGTGAACCATCCCGGCCAACCACTGCGC
This sequence comes from Pedosphaera sp., assembly GCA_031414955.1. GTDB lineage: Bacteria > Verrucomicrobiota > Verrucomicrobiia > Limisphaerales > SIBH01 > JANNGC01. The sequence goes on from JANOQV010000102.1 coordinate 23,711, forward strand.
CGTGGCCACGATGAGATACCAGCGGTGCAGCGCGTAGAACTTCTCGTCGTCCATCACGCTTCGGGCCGTGGGGTCGAGCAGCGCATCGAGTTGCGGGTGCAACCAGAACAACACCGCCAGTGTCACGGCCAGCGCCGTCCATGATATTGCCGCCACACGGAACCAGCGCCGGGATTTCGCACGGCGCACGGCGACGACCTGCCATGCCAGCGCGACGAGAGTGATAGCACCGAGCACGTTGAGTTTGTTCGTCACTTGCTGCGTGATGAAGCCCTGCCGCACCTTGCTTCGCAGAACGTGGTGTCCGGTCGGCACAACCACCAGCGCGTAGAAGGTGAAGCCGCCCCACCACACGGCGAGCAGCAATAGGACGGACAGGAATCGTAGCCGGGCGAACACTGGCAACATCCTCAGAAATTCCAGACGAGGTAGAACTGCCCGGATGGGTTTGGCCCGCCGCGCTTTTCATCGACGAGGGTGCGGCTGATAGATGCCTTGAGCGCCCAATGTTCGTTGAAGGTGTAGATGGCACCGAGCGTGGTCAGCCATTGATGGTTCTCGCGGTCGTCGATGGGCGTGTAGCCAAAAATCTCCGTGCCGAGCGCGAAGTGGCTGTTGAAGTTGTAGAGCGTGCCGACGCCGTAGTAGCCCACGTCGCTCGCCTTCTTGTCGAAGGCCATCTGGTAGCCGACTTCGCCCCAGTTGTAGAAACGCCCGATGTTCTTGCCGAATTGCAGCGGCAGTTGCGCCCGATACACGCCATCGCCCAAGCCACGGCTTTCATCTGACGTGGGGAAGAATGCTTTGGGCGCGATGCCAACAGCCGGAAACCAACTGTTGGTGTCCTGATTGATGAAGCGCCATTTGATTTTGAATTCGGTGTCGGCAAAACCCGTCACGCTGGGGCCGGTGCGCGGTTCGAGGATGCGCCCGGCCAACGTGAGGTTCAGCCGCACTTGCGGGACGATGGCGTAATTCAAATCGAGGATGGGCGCGGCCCACACGTTGCCGCCCGAATTGTGCTCGGCTGCAAAGCCATACTTGATTTCCCAGCCCGGCGAGAACTCCGGGTCATCCGTGTAGAATGGGGAATCGGCGCGGGCGTGGAAGGCCAAGGTGGAGAGCGCCAGCATCCAGAAAACCTTCCTGAGTCCCGTCGCCTGCTTCGGGCGCATCCGCCAGTAAACGACAAGGCCGGTGATAGTCATCACGATGAGCGCGACGCCCCACCCCACGCCCAGAATCATCCCGCCATCGCCGAGCGCCTCGCCGGAGTGAAGTTTGAGGATGAAAGAATCGTCGTCGTAGTCGTCTTCCTTGACCACGGCGGCGGTGTTGGCGTTGACGACGAACTTGCGGGCGGACTTCTCCTTCGTGCCGCCCATGTAGAAGGTGATGGTGGGTGCGTCGCCCTTGAGTTGCCATTGGATTTTGTCGAGCGGTTGGTCGGCTGTCTTGGCGGCAACCGTGGCTTGGGCCAGCGCCAGCTTCGCGCTCAACTCGGCGGCAGGCGTTTGCGCGGTCACTTTTGAAACCGTGTCGCGCAGCTTCTCGCGCAACGCTTCTTCCTCGCCAAAAAAGCGCACGCATTCCAGCCAGATGCCGGTGAAGGCCGTGACGATGAAGAACACGGCGGCGACGAGTCCAATCCAACGATGCCATTTACGCATGACGATTTCTCAGCGGTGCAAGGTTTTGCTTCAACCCCGCGTGTGCTTCGGCGCGACGTGCGCCGGTTGACCACGCTTGCGGGACGGAGAGCAGCCTGCGCGGGCGCGGCTGTCGCCAACCTGACGCCCAGATAACAAACGTGTTATCTGGGGGAGGCGGAGTCGGGAGGGAAGTGAAGGGTGAAATCACTGCCGCGCCCCACATCGCTTCGCACGGTGACGGTGCCGCCGTGGAGCGACATGATGGATTTCACAATGGAGAGGCCGAGGCCAGAACTGCCGGACTGCTGTGACCGGGCCGGGTCGAGACGGTAGAAGCGGTCGAAAATTTTCGGAACGTGCCCGGCGGCGATGCCGGAGCCGGTGTCACTGACCGTGAGTTCAACGCTGCCGTCGCGCTGCGGGCTGGCGCAAAGGCGAATCGTCCCGCCGCGTGGTGTGGCGTTGAGCGCGTTTGCCAGCAGATTGCTCACGGCCTGCCGGAGCAGCGTGGGGTCGGCTTCCACCATCGCCTCACCCTCGCAGGTGACTTGCACGCCACGGTCATCCGCGAGCGCCTCGTAGTATTCGCGCACGGCCTCGATGGCGGCACGAGCGTCGCATGTGGAGAGGGAGACGCTCGCCGCCGGGCTGTCCGCCCGCGCCAGAAAGAGCAGATTCTCGATGAGCCGGGACAGGCGGGCGTGTTCTTCGAGGCTCGATTCGAGCACGCGCCGGTATTCTTCCGGCGAGCGGGTTTGCGAGAGGGCCACGCCCGCCTCGCCGCGCAGGTTGTTGATGGGCGTGCGTAGTTCATGCGCGAGGTCGCCGGAAAATTGCGATAACCGTGCGAATGAATCTTCCAGCCGGTCGAGCATCCGGTCGAAACCCGTGGCGAGTGCAACAAGTTCCTTGGGCCAGCCGTCCGCCACGATGCGCTCGTGCAACTGGCTTGCGCTCACGCGCTCCGTGGCCTGCGCCATTTCCTCCAACGGCTGCAATCCCTTCCTCGCGATGAACACACCGGCGGCGCAGGAGAACAACATTCCGACCACCACGAGGGCCAGCAGTCGGCGGCGAAAGCCCACCATCAACGCTTCATCATTCGTCGCATCCAGCGCAATCTCGATGAGGAACTGCTCGCTGCCAGCGGTGCCCACCTTGGCCCATGCCGACATCAGACGCAGTGACCTGCCGCCACTCAAATTCAATTCGATGCCTTCTTGTGGCAGGTCATCCGCGCTCGCGGGACGGGGGAACCTTGCGCCTGCCACGAGGTTGCTCATCCCCGGCGACTCGACGACCGGTTCGCGCTTCGAGTTGAGAACGCGCAAGTAGTATTGCAAGGGTCGCGGACTTGCGCCTGACGATTGGGCTTCCTCCTTGAGCAGCACCGTCTCCTGCGGGCGCTCGCGCAGCAGAGTTCGCAGCACGCGAATTTTGTCGGCGAGGAAGGCGTTGTCCTCGCGGTCGAGATTTCCCACGAGCGACCAATACAGATACGCCGTGGCCAGCACGAGCATCAGAAAACTCGACGCCGCGTAGAGCACCGTCAGCCGCCGGGAAATCGACCAGTGGCGGGCGTGGCGGCGCGGGGAGCGCAGGTTATTCGGCACGTTCTTCGAGGACATAGCCGACACCGCGCACGGTATGAATGAGTTTCTGCGGGAACGGGTCGTCCACCTTCAAGCGCAGACGGCGGATGGCGACTTCCAACACGTTCGAGTCGCTGTCGAAGTTCACATCCCACACCTGCTCAACGATGAGCGTGCGCGAAAGCGGTTCGCCTTGGCGGCGGACGAGCAGTTCCAGCAGCGAAAATTCCTTGGCGGTGAGGTCGAGTTTCGTCCCGGCGCGGAAGGCTTTGCGCCGGGGCGAATCAAGTTGCAGGTCGGCCACGCGCAGAACCTCGGCCTGCCGCACCGGCCCGCGCCGCAGAATCGTCCGCACTCGCGCCAGCAGTTCGGTGAAGTCAAACGGCTTGACCAGATAATCGTCCGCGCCCAATTCCAGCCCCTTCACCTTGTCGTGAACCATTTCCCGCGCCGTGAGGAACAGCACGGGCGTCTGCTTGCCCGCCCTTCGCAGCGCCGTCAGAATCGACCAGCCATCGCATTCCGGCAGCATCACATCGAGGATGATGAGGTCGTTCTCGACCGTGAGCGCCTGATGCAGCCCGTCGTCGCCACGCGAGCAGACCTCGACCGTGAAGCCGTTTTCCGAAAGCCCCTGCCGGAGATAAGCCGCCGTCTTGGCTTCGTCTTCAATGACCAGCGCACGCATGTTGTCGTCGAGAGTATCCATGCGCTGGCTGAATGACAAACCTGCTGCTTCGGGTCGACAAGCTCGTCCCCGGCGGGTGCCCCCGTGTATTGTCTGGCGATGAAGCTCTGGAAGAAGTTGCTGCTCGGTCTGCTCGCCCTCGTCGTGCTGTTGATGGTGGTTGGGTTCTTCCTGCCGTCACGCGCCCGCGTTGAGCGCGGCTTGAACATCCGGGCGACACCTGAAGTCCTCTTCCCGCGAGTCGCCACACTCACACGCTGGCCCGAATGGACAGCATGGACGACCAACCGCTTCCCGGACATGCGGACAAAATTCTCAGGAGCAGCGTCCGGCGTGGGCGCGGTGATGATGGCCGAGGGCAAGAGCAGCGGCGACGGCACCGTGACCATCACCCGCGCCGAGCCAGCCAAGGGCATCGGGTATGACCTCGACTTCGAGCACGGCACGCAACTCTTTCACGGCAGCATCACGTTCAACACGACGAACGACGGGACGAAGGTTGTGTGGGTCGTCGAGACGGACATGGGCGCGAACCCGTTCAAGCGATGGGCCGGACTCGTGCTCGACAAACTCATGGGCGGCGACATGGCCGCAGGGCTGGGGAACTTGAAGCAGCAGGTCGAGTCCGTGAAGTGAGTCGGTTTCTGAGAATCCACACCGGCACATTTCAATGCGTGTGCCGGTGATGAATGTCCGGGTAATGCGGATGCGTGTGGACAAGTTCCTCGTGATGGTGCCGGTGCGTGTGCGGTTCGCCGGGTGGGTCATCTGGGCCGTGGACGTGCTGGTGGTGTTCGTCGTGCGTGTGCAGGTGCTCGTGCTCCATCGGTTCGTGCTGGTGTTCGTGACCATGACGTTCAGTGAGATGGAGCCAGACACCGAGCGCCATGAGCACGGCGGCGGCGATGAAGCCAATGGTCAGCATGTCGCCCAAGAACAAAATGGAGATGGCCGCGCCCACGAACGGCGCGATGGAAAAATACGCGCCTGTCCGCGCCGTGCCGATGTGCCGGAGCGCCAGCACGAACAAGGTCAGACTCACGCCGTAGCCGAAGAAGCCGACCACGCCGGTCGCCAGCAGTGATGACGCGGCGGGCAGTTTCGCACCGAGCGCCAGTGCCAGTCCCGTGTTCACGCTGCCCGCGACCAGTCCCTTGAGCATCGCGATTTGCACCGGGTCGCCCGCTGAAACTTTGCGGGTGAGATTGTTGTCGATGGCCCATGCAAGGCACGCACCAACGATGGCCAGCGAACTCCACGGCACACCCGTTGTCGGTCGGCCAGTCCACGACAGGCTCACTCCACCGGCGGCGATGAGCGCCATGCCGAGCGCGATACGACGGTCGAAGTTTTCCTTGAAGACGAACCATGCCAGCAACGCCGTGAGCACGCCTTCGAGGTTGAGCAGCAGCGACGCGCTGGACGCCGGAGTTGCGGCCAGTCCCCACATCAGCAGCACTGGGGCAATGACACCACCGGCGAGAATCGCGCCTGCCAGCCAAGGCGCATCCTTGCGAGTCAGCGCCGCTTCACGTCCAGCCGTGTCACTGCGGCGCGAGCGCAGAAATGAATACACCGCCAGCCCGACGCCGGAGCCGAGGTAGAGCAGTCCGGCCAGCATCAGTGGCGTCATCTGCGGGAGCAGCGACTTCGCCAGCGGCGTGCTCGCGCCGAAAAGCAGCGCGGCCAGCAGTGCATAGAGAACGCCTTTGAACATCACAGTGATACTCGCATGAAGATGCTTGCTCCGCACGCTTACTCCACAACCGGCGCGGGGCCGGTGGAAGATGTGGCGGTCACACGCTTCTGCTTTTCGACCCAAGCGTAAAGCACCGGCAGCAGCACCAGCGTCAGAAACGTGGAACTCAGGATGCCGCCGATGACGACCGTGGCGAGCGGCCTTTGCACTTCCGCACCCGCGCCGGTCGCAAGTGCCATCGGCACGAAGCCGAGCGAGGCCACGAGCGCGGTCATCAACACGGGACGCAACCGCGTGAGTGAACCTTCGATGACGGAATCGCGGACGGACTTCCCTTCTTCGCGAAGCTGGTTGAAGGACGAAATCATCACGAGGCCGTTCAGCACCGCCACGCCACTGAGAGCGATGAACCCGACCGCCGCCGTGATGCTGAACGGCATCCCGCGCAGCCATAGCGCGAGGACGCCGCCGGTCACGGCCAGCGGGATGCCAGAATAAATTAGCAACGCCTGCCGCAGCGAACCGAAAGCGAGGAAGATGAGAACGAAGATGAGCACCAGCGCCGAGGGCACGACGACGGCGAGCCGGGTGCGGGCTTCCTGCAAATTCTGGAACTGTCCGCCGAACTCGACGAGGTAGTTCTCCGGGAATTTTACCTGCTCCTTGATGCGCTGTTCGGCGGCGTGGACGAAGCCTTCGATGTCGCGGGTGTTCAGGTTCACCATCAACGCGGCGCGGCGTTGTCCGTCGTCATGTTGAATCGGCTCGACGGTTTTCAGCGTCGAGAACCCGACCAGCTTGCCGAGTGGAATGAGGCCCGTCTCGCCCACGCGCACGGGCAGTTTTTTGATTTGCTCGTCGTCCACTCGAAGTTCCTCCGGCATCCGCACGATGATGTCGTGGCGCTTATTGCCTTCGACCACGGTTCCGGCGAACTGCCCCGCCAGCGCGGCATGGACGGCCTTGTTCACTTCTGCCGCTTGCAGCCCGTAGCGTTGCAGCGCGTCGTGGTTCACGTCGATTTGCAACTGCGGCGTGCGGCCTTCCGTCTCGAACTCGACCTGTGCTGCGCCGGGCGTCTTCTCAAGGATGCCCTTGATTTGTTCAGCCAGCATTTCGAGCACGTCGTAGTCGTTGCCGAAAACTTTCACCGCCAGTTCCGCCTTGGTGCCTTCGAGCATTTCGTTGAACCGCATCTCGATGGGCTGCGCGAACAGGATGTTGTAGTCCGGGTTGATTTTCTTGAGCGCGGCCTCGATGTGCTCGCGCAACTCGGCTTTGTTCTTCGGACGGCCCGGCGTCTTCGGCCAGTCGGCGAGCGGCTTGTAGAAAATGTAAACGTCGCTTTCGTTCGGCGGCATCGGGTCAGTGGCGATGTCGCTCGTGCCGATGCGGGTGAAGACGCGGGTCAATTCTGGAAACTCCTTGGCCAGCATCCTCTCGACTTCGATGTCGGTGCGAAGGGATTCCTCCATGCTCATCCCGACCGGCTTGTAGAGCATCGAAGTGATGGAACCTTCGTCGAGCTTCGGCACGAACTCCGCGCCGAGCCGAGTGAACAACCAGAGCGAACCAGCGAAGAGCACGACTGCCGCAACCACCACCAGCCAGCGCAGACGGAGGGCGAACATGAGCGTCGGTTCATAAAGCCGCTTCACGGCGCGAATCATCACGTTGTCCCCTTCGTGAATGTGGCCGCGCAGCAAAAACGAACAGAGCACGGGCATCAACGTCAGCGCCAGCAAGAGCGCCCCGGCCAGCGCGAGCATCACGGTGAGAGCCATCGGGTGGAACATTTTCCCCTCGATGCCGGACCGCGCGATAATCGGAATTTACACGACCGTGATGATGACGATGCCGAAGAACATCGGCGTGCCGACCTGTTTGCTGGCGGCGAGCACGGTCTTCATGCGCTCTTCCTCGGTGAGCGTGCGGCCAAGCTGGTGCTGTCGTTGGCCAAGCTGGCGAACGATATTTTCCACGATGACCACCGCGCCGTCGATGATGAGTCCAAAGTCAATCGCACCGAGGCTCATCAAGTTGCCGGAGATGCCGAAGCGAGCCATGCCCGTGAGCGCGAACAGAAACGAGAGCGGAATGGCGGTCGCCACGATGAGCGCAGCCCGCCAGTTGCCCAGCAACAGAAGCAGCACCACGACCACGAGCACCGCGCCCTCGAACAGATTCGTTTTGACGGTGTGAATGGTGCGGTCGATGAGTTCGGAGCGGTCGTATTGAATTGTGATTTCCACGCCGTCCGGCAGCTTGGTTTGAATCTCGGCCAGCCGCGCCTTCACCCGCTCGGCCACTTCGCGGCTGTTCTGGCCCGCGAGCATCATCGCGGTGCCAATGACCGTCTCGTGACCGTCGAGCGTGGCCGCGCCGGTGCGGAACTTCGTCCCGGTCTTCACTTCGGCCACGTCCCTGACGAGCAGCGGCTTCACGCCCGCGCCGAACTTCAATGGCAGTCGGGCGATGTCCTCGGCGCTGGTGACGCGGCTGACGGCGCGGATGGTGAGTTGCTGCCCGCCCCGGCTGATGATGCCGCCGCCCGCGTTCTCGACGTTCTGCGAAACGAGTTCGGCCAGTTCGCTGAACGTCATGCCTACGGCTTCCAAAGCTTCGGGTTTAGGCTGGATGACGAACTGTTTCTGATAGCCGCCGCTCTCATTGATGTCGGCGAGGCCATGCACGGTGCGGAGCAGCGGCTTGATGAGATAGGTCTGGATTTCACTCAACTCGATGAGCTGCTCCAACTCGGTCGCGGGCTTGTTCGTCGCGTCCGCACGATACTGGACGTTGTAGTAAAGAATCTCGCCGAGTCCGGTGCTGATGGGCGCGAGCTTCGGCGACGCGCCGGTGGGCAAACGCTCCGCCACGCCCTGCAACCGTTCCGCCACAAGCTGGCGGGCGCGATAGATGTCGGTGCCATCGGCGAAGTTCAGCGTCACCTGTGAAAGTCCGAACTTGGTCAGCGACCGCATTTCTTCCACGCCGGGCAGACCGGCGAGTTCACGCTCGATGGGCTGCGTGACGAGCTTCTCCGATTCTTCGGCGGCGAGCGCCGGGACTTCCGTGTTGATTTGCACCTGAACGCCGGTGATGTCCGGCACGGCATCAATCGGCAGGTGCAACGCCGACCAAAGGCCCGTGCCAAACAAAGCCACGGCGACCAACAGAACGAAGGCGCGTTGGCGTAGGGCGAACTCAAGAATGCGGTCAATCATAACGGTGGATAAGTTTCGGGTTCACTTGGGCAGATGCCGCAGAGCTTGCAGGGCGAGAATGCAGCCAATGACGGCCAACACCGCGCAACTGGCGTATGGCAGCCTGCGAGTCAGCGGGCCGAGCCACGTCAGCTTCTTCGTGGCGTGCTTCACCGAAAGCGCGGCGAGCGTGCCGACGCCGACCAGCGTGAGCGCGAGTCCGACGCTGAACGCCAGCACGAGCGCGAAGCCGAGGGCGAACTCCTTGAGTTGCAGACAGACGAGCAGCACGGCGAAGGCGGACGGGCACGGCAGCAAACCGCCGGTCAGGCCGAACAGCACAATCTGCCATGTGGTCACGCGCCGGTTGGCGAAGCGCCGTTCGAGTTCGGCGGCGTGCGCGCGGGCGTGTTCGTCGTCGGGTTCACCGTCGGCGTGATGGTGCTCCGCGAAAACTGTCGTCAAGGTGCGGTCGCCTTCGGTGTCAGGCACGACGAGTGTGAGCGAAAATTCATGCGGCTCCGGGATGGCGCTGGTGGATTCGAGGAAGCTCTCCCGCTGCCGGAAGGCGAACGACTGCGTTGTCCCATCGGGCCGTGTGGTGACGAGCGTCACCCGTTCCGGCGCGGGCAGCGGCACGTCTCGGAAGCGAAGGCGGAAGCACGGCGGGATGCCGTCCTCGAAGATGGACAATTCCGCCGCGCCACTTTGCAGGGCGAAGACTCGTGATTCATCGCCGTGATGATGGTGAACGTGCGGTGCGCCTTTTTCGCGGCGGATACGCCAGAACATCCAAGCCGCCATGACGATGACGATGAGTCCCGTGGCGAGTTGAAAATACGCCTCGGTATCCTCGACCTTGAAACGGCCCGCGTAGTGCAGGCCCACCAAGGCCAGCCCCCAGATGACCGCCGTGTGCGACGCCGTGGCGGACAGGCCGAGCAACACCGCCTGCCGCACCGTGCCGCGAATGGAAATGATGAACGCGGCCATCATCGTCTTGCTGTGGCCCGGCTCCATTCCGTGCAGTGCGCCCAGCAGCACCGCGCTTGGAACGAACAGCCAAGCGTGGCCGCTAGTCAGCAAATTTTGAAAAGAAGTCATGGCGTCATTTCTCCTTCTTGTCGGAAATGGTCAGCGGGAGCGGCAGACCAGTGAGCAGTTCAAGATTCTGACCCGCTTCCAGCGCCTCGCGCTTGGTGTCGAGCAGCGCCTCGACGGCTTCGAGATATTGCTTCTGCAACTCCACGTAGGTCGCGATGGGCACCGCGCCGAGCCGGTAGTGGCGGTCGGCCAGTTCCGCCGCCTTGCGGAATTCATCCGCCGATTCAGGACGCCACTTCGCCATCTCGCCGAGCTTGGTCTGATACGTGAGCGCGTTCTCGACCACGCGCCGCTCGATGTCGCGCTGCGTGACCAGCAGCGAAGTCTCAGCCTGCTTCTGCCGCGCCGTGGCCGTCTCGACGCTGCCCTTGTTCTTGTTCCAAAGCGGCAACGGCACCGAGACACCAATGCCGACTTGCTGCTCGCGGTCGCCCGCCCGCTCCTGCGAAAAATACGGCCCGACCGTGAACGCCGGATACTTCTCCTTCTGCGCCAGCGACACCTTGAAGCCCTGTTGTTCCAACTCCACACGGCGCATCTGCAACTCGAAGTTGTTCGTCTGCGCCGCCGCCAGCAGCGCGTCCATCTCCGGCGCGGCGGTGAACGCCAGACCCGCCGGTTGAATTTTCATCGCCTGCGTCCACGGCACGCCGCGCAGTTGATTGAGTTCGAGCATCGCGGCCTGCGTCGCCAGCGTGGCCTCACTCGACTTGCGTTTGAGCGTGAGTTCCGTCGCCTCGATGATGCGCGTTTCTAGCAGCGGCGTCAGTCCAGCCGGGTCGCGTTGCACCATCACTTCGCGCAACTGCTGGAAACGGTCGGCCACTTCCTGCGCCGCCGCCGTCTTCTCCTGAGCGGCGAACAAAGTGTAAGCCAGTGTGCGTGTCCGCGCCGCCAGCGTGGCCTTGAACTGCGAGAGGCCGAGTTCCGCCACTTGCATCTGATGATTGGCGATGGCCTTCCGCAGCGGGATGCGCCCCGGCCATTCAATGGTCTGCTGCACGCTCACCGACCACGCCACGCCCTCGGCGGACAGTCCGCCGCCGCGCACGCTCTTTTGTCCGAGCGTCGAGGACAGTTCGGGATTGGCCCACGCCGCAGCGGTGCGACGCTCGCCCTTCGCGGCGGCGATTTCAGCGCGGTAGAAGTTGAGTTCAGGATTGTGCTCCACGACATCCGCGACCAGCGCCTCAAGCGCGGTGGACGGCGCGTTGGTGCTGGCCGGTGACGGCTCCGCGCTGTTGGAAACTGAGACGCCGCCCAGTCCGGTCAGCCACACGGCGACCAACCAGCGCGAGCAGGAAAGTTGAACAAAGATTCGATTCACAAATGCAAAATGGTTTCTCGCCTTGATGGAATCCGCCCGGAACATGGCTCCGCCTGCAAGGCACACAGGCAGAAATGGGCTTCACACGCCGAGCAATCAGCGTGTCGGAACAGGGGGAAGGATTAGGCGAAGGGCGGAGCGCGGGGCTGTCGCGGGCCGGGCGGTGATTCGCCCGGTGGACGGATGCGCTCGAAGACAGGAACCGGTGGCTGCGGCTGCGGCTCAGAGACGAGAATTGAATTGACCGCAGGCAGAACGAAGACGGCGAGGGCCGACGCACTGGGCGCTTTCACCGACGCCGTGAAAGTCAGCGTGTGGTCAGAGGCGCGGTGCGGTGTGTGATGGTCAGAGTCCGCGTCATCGTCGCCATCATCATGTCCATCGTGATGCAACGCGGAGTCTGCGACCGAGGCCAGCGAGTCTTCGAGATGCCTCTCGGTCGCGAGATGGATGGGAATGAAACTGACGTAGAAAGCGAACAGCAGCGCGACGAAAAGACGACCCCACCAGCCCGCCGTATTCGGCGTGCAGCGTGAGTGAAATGAAGCGCGTGCGGTCACAATCAACGAGGCGAAGGTATCTGCCCAGCCCGTGCAGCGTCCACCACCGAAATCGAAAACCGGGCCGAGCTTGCGGGACTTGACCGCAGAGCTTGCGTCGAACACATAGGGAGAGCATGTCCTTCGACCGGAACCGCATGAAGCAGGCAGCCGCCTCGCTGGCCGAGCGCGGCGTCTACATCGGCACGTCGTCGTGGAAATATGCTGGCTGGCGCGGGTCGCTCTACGACGAGTCGCGCTACGTCTACAGAGGAAAGGTCGCGGAGTCGCGCTTCGAGAAGCAGTGCCTCGCCGAGTATGCTGAGGTCTTCAAGACCGTTTGTGTAGACGCGGCCTACTATAGATTTCCCGACCGCCGCTACCTCGAAGGCATGGTGTCGCAGGTGCCTTCGGATTTCCTGTTCGGCTTCAAAGTCACAGATGAAATCACCATCAAGAGGTTCACCAACCTGCCACGCCACGGCATCCGCGCAGGCAAACCGAACGAGCACTTCCTGAACGCTGACTTGTTCGCTGCTGCGTTCGTCAAACCGTGCGAAGAGTTCCGCCAGAACGTCGGCCTGCTCATGTTCGAGTTCAGTCATTTCTATCCGACCGACTTCGCCCGTGGCCGTGATTTCGTAGACGCGCTCGACCAGTTCCTCGGCAAGATTCCGAAGGGCTGGCCTTACGGCGTCGAAATCCGAAACAAGACCTTCCTGCATCCCGATTACTTCTCAGTGCTGGCCAAGCACACCGTCGCCCACGTCTACAATTCATGGGCCGACATGCCGCCCGTAGACGAGCAGATGGCGATGGCGGGCAGCCTGACGAACCCTCATCTGTGCGGCGCGAGGTTTCTCCTGCGGCCCGGTCGGAAGTATCAGGAGGCCGTTGACCTGTTCAGCCCTTACGACCGCGTGAAAGAGCCGAACACCGAAGTTCGTGCCGCCGGGGCCAAGCTCATCAAGGGAGGCGCTGCCGCCGGAAAAGAAAAACGGAAGACGCTCATCTACGTGAACAACAGAATGGAGGGAAATGCACTGGCCACGATTGAGGCGATGGTCGAGCAGGCCGAAGTCTGACTCGATTTCTTGCAACGACTCACTGAAACTGTAGACGAGAATTGATTCGCGGACGTATGCCGAAGACGAAGAGGAAGCCCATCGAAATGCCCATCATGCCGGAGATGTGCGCGACGTGTCCGTTCCGGGAAGACAGGGACGGCGTGGACGAAGTTCGCACCGGCGTCATGCAGCGCGTGCTCAACGAAGGCAGCCAGACCTGTCATTCGACCGGCATCGCCAACGGGGAACCGCACGACTCCCACCTGTGCCGTGGAGCCAGAAACTTTCAGTTGGAGGTTTTCGCCCGCATGGGCGTGATTGAAGAACCGACCGACGAGGCATGGGACAAGCGTTGCCAGTCGATGGGCTTGCTCAAGAGCGCAACTTCTTGAAGCGGGGTGCGCGGTCAGAGCAACCGTTCCACGACATCAGCCGGGCTGGCCGCAGAAGTGATGGCTTGCTGAATCCGCGTCAGGTCTTTGGCGATGCTGACTGGGAGATTGGAGGTCGCGGCGACTGTCAGGGGGCTTCCCTTCCGGCGACGCGGCGGATTTTTTCTTCTGTGGTGAGTTTGCACCAATCGTGCGGCTAAATTCATACGTTAAATACGAGTCTGGTTCCTTCCAGCACGGCATCGCCGTGAACAGCGGAAATCGGTCGAAAATTGCCCCGACATCGTTTGGAACGCAAGCCGAGTTCCACGGATGGATTGACACTCCCAAAACGAGGGATACCGTAAGCCCTTACGGTATGCCTGAACTCACGGAACGACAGCAGCAAATCGTCGATTTCATCGACCGGCAGCAGCACAAGCGGGGCGTCACGCCTACGCTCACGGAGATTGCCGCTCACTTTGGTTTCCGCAGCGTGACGACCGTGGCCGACCACTTGCGCCTCATCCGGCAGAAGGGCTTTCTGACCGGCGGCGAGCCGGGCCAAGCGCGTTCCTTGCGCGTTATCTCTCCCCTGCACGCCCTCCGTAAGCGGGTCGTGGACATTCCTGTCTACGGCTCCATCCCCGCCGGGTTCGCAGACGACCGGAAGCAGGAGGCGAAGGGCTGCGTGTCCATTGACATCGAGACGCTGGGCATCAAACCGACGCCACGCACGTTCGCGCTCGAAGTCCGGGGCGACTCCATGATTGGGAAGTGCATCATGGACGGCGACCTCGTGGTGCTCGAACACGGCATGACGCCGCGCACGGGCGACGTGGTTGCCGCGCTCATCGACAACGAGAGCACGCTCAAGACCTTTTTGCTCAACCGCAGCAAGCCGTTCCTCCGCGCTGAAAACCCAAAGTTTCCCGACCTCATCCCGGCGCACGAGTTGGTGATTCAGGGCGTCATGGTCGCGCTCATTAGAAAACGGAAATGAGTCTGAGTGCCCCGCGTCATTGTCCATCTCGATGCCGACGCTTTCTTCGCGTCGGTGGAACAAGCTGCCGACTGCCGCTTGCGCGGCAAGCCCATCGCGGTCGGCGGTGAGAAGCGCGGCATCATCGCCTCAGCTTCTTACGAAGCGCGAAAGTTCGGCGTCTACACGCCCATGCCCACAGTCCGGGCACGGAAGTTGTGTCCCAAGCTCATCGTGCTGCCCGGCGACTTCGACAAGTATGAGCACTTCTCCCGCTGGATGTTCAGCTACGCGCAGGACTTCACGCCGGACGTGGAGATTGCCAGCATCGACGAAGGCTACTTCGACCTGAGCGCCGTGCGGAAGCCGCCGATGACCGTGGCGGAAACCATCCGCACGGCCATCCGACAGTCGCTCAAGATTTCTGTCAGCGAGGGCGTCGGCAGCAACAAACTCGTCAGCCAGATTGCCTCGAAGCTGACCAAGCCCTGCGCGTTCAGTGAAGTGCCCGCTGGAAACGAAATCTCATTCCTCCATCCACTGCCGAACAAGTGGCTGCCCGGCGTCGGCCCCGCGACCGCGCAGCGTCTTAATGCTGCCGGGCTGGCCTACATCCGCCACATCTCGGCGACGCCCACGGACATGTTGCACATGCTGGTGGGCAACATGGCCCCCGCGCTCAAGGCGCACGCGGATGGCATCGACGAGCGCCCGGTGATGCCGATGAGCGCACCAGCCAAGTCCTACGGCCAGCAGCAGACCTTCGACGCGGACATCACGGACGAAGAGTTTGCCGAGGCCGTGCTCCGGCGCATGGCCGATGACCTGATGGCCAAGGTGCGGGCGGACGGCAAGAGCATCCGCACGCTGACCGTGAAGGTGCGCTACAACGACATGGGTGAAGACCAGTGCGGCGAGAGCCTGCTGGAACCGACCGACCTCGAAACGGATTTGTATGGTCGTCTACACGTTCTCTTCCGTCAGGCGTGGAAACGGCGCGTCAGCCTGCGGCTCGTCTCGCTCAAGCTCTCGAATGTCTACGACGGCATCTTCCGCGCTGAACTCGCGCTCGAACGGTCAGCCGACCAGCACGACGCCCGGCGGCGCGTGGCCCAAGTTGTAGACGAACTTCGTCGCACACGCGGGCGTGAGGTCATCCTGCGCGGGCACGACTTCCGGTTACGCGATGCGCCGATGGACACCGCGAAGTTTTTGGAACAGCAGAGCGTGATGAAGCCTCGTGCGGTCGTGCGCGTGCCCATGCGCCGGGTCACACCGACCAGCTACGTGCCCCTGAGCGTTCACAGCGCCTATTCATTTCTGAACTCCACGCTCACCGTGGATGCCATCGTTGCGCTGGCGAAGAAGCGCGGCCTGTCCGCCGTGGCACTCGCGGACGCCGGGAACTTGCACGGCGCGGTGGAGTTCACGCAGGCAGCGAAGAAGGCAGGAATCAAACCCATCCTCGGTGCAACTGTGCTGGTCGATGGTCAGGCCGCACACTTCTACGTTCAGAACACGACCGGCTATCACAACCTCTGCCGTCTGCTTTCCACGACCACGCCGCACGCCGAATCCGACGAGGACTCCACCGAGCCGCGCCATGTGCGTCTTCGTCTACAAGAGTTGCATAGCCTGAACGACGGGCTGATTGCGGTCAGCGCGGACATGCGCCTGTCTACAGTTTTCGGTGAGCGGTTCTATCGCGCAGTGATGGACGTAGACGAAGCGAAGTTGGCCAGAGGTTCGCGCTGCGTTGCCGCTCTGTCTGTTCACTACGCCGAGAGTGCTGACCGCTGGAAGTGGAACATCGTCCAGTCCATCCGCACGCGCACGCTATTGCGGCAGGCGCATCCGGGCAAAGTGCTCGACGGCGACTTTCATCTGCGAACCCCGGCGGAGATGACGACGCTGTTCCGGGATTTTCCCGATGTGCTGACGAACACGTTCGAGTTGACCGAGCGTTGCACGTTCGAGCTACCGCTCGGTGCGCCGCAGTTCCCGGCGTTCAAGCCGGAGGATGGTTCAACGTCTCGCGCCTTCCTGCGGAAGCTCGTGCTCGAAGGACTGCACCGCCGTTACCGCGACCGGGCCGACGTGATGCACGCGCAGGTGGACGAGGAACTGGGCATCATCGCCGAGGTCGGCTACGAGGACTACTTCCTCGTGGTCTGGAACATCCTGCAAGAGTGTCGGCGGCTCGGCATCGAGTGGATTACCCGTGGCAGCGCGGCGGACTCGCTCGTGTGCTACTGCCTCGGCATCTCCGACGTGTGCCCTATCCGGTTCGACCTCTACTTCCGCCGCTTCTTGAACAAGGAGCGCATGGCCATGAAGAAGCTCCCGGACATCGACATCGACTTCGCCCACGACCGGAAGGACGACGTGGTGGACATCATCTTTGGAATTTACGGTCGTAAATTTGCGGCAGTAGTCGGCGGCTTCTCCACTTTCCAAGCGCGGTCGGCGTTTGCCGAAGTGGCCAAGGTGCTCGGCGTCGCGGAGCGTGAAGTGCGGAAGTTCACCGACCACTTCCCGTGGAGCTTCGGCGGCGGCTGGGTGCCCAACGAGCCAACTCCGAGCGGCGGCATGGGCCTGATGGAGATGCTCAAGGCCAGCCCGGAGAACCGTGACCTCCCGTTCGACGAAGAGCCTTACCGCACGGCGTTGCTCATGGCCGACTTCCTCGACGGGATGCCGCGCTACCCGAAGATGCACCCGTGCGGCGTCGTGCTCTCCTGTCAGCCGATGCTCGAACTGACGCCGACGTTCACATCGAACAAGGGCTACCCGACCACGCACTTCGACATGGATGCGGTCGAGGCCATCGGGCTGGTGAAAATTGACGTGCTCGCGCAAGGCGGTTTGGCAGCGATGCGCGATGCAAAGCAGTCGCTCGCCCGAAGCGGCATCGAGGTTGACCTTGCGAGACTGGAACCGTGGCAGGATAAGAACGTCTGGGAGATGCTGGCCAGTGGCGGCTCGCGTGCGGTGCATCACATCGAGTCACCGGCGATGATTGGACTCTGCCGTCAGTGCAACGTGCGCGACATCGACGGACTCGTGGCCATCGTCAGCGTCATCCGGCCCGGCGCGGCCAACGAGGGGAAGAAACAGTCATTCGCACGGCGTTACCAAGGACTCGAACCCATCACGTATCCGCACCCGTCGTTGGAGGCGTGTCTCAGGAGCACGTTCGGGCTGGTGGTCTACGAAGAGCACATCCTGCAAATGTGCGAAGCCTTCGCCGGACTTCCTCCGGGTCGCGCCGACGTGTTGCGCCGTGCTCTGGCGAAATACAAGGAGCCGCTCATCGAGGAAATCCGCCGCGAGTTCTTCTACTGCGCGAAGGCACGCGGCCATGACGACGAGAAGACCGTCGAGGTCTGGAATCTGGTGCGTGGTTTTTCAGGCTACGCCTTCTGCAAGGCCCACAGCACGGCGTATGGCGTCGAGGCGTATCAGAGCGCGTGGCTCAAGCGTTACCACCCGGTCGAGTTCATGGCGGCGGTGCTGACCAACGGCAAGGGCTTCTACCACGCTCTCGTCTACGTCCTCGAATGTCACCGGCTTGGCATAACGATGCTGCCGCCGTGCGTGACCAGTCCCGGCCCGCAGTTCTCCGTCGAAGGACAATCCATCCGTGTGCCGCTGACTCGCGTGAAGGGACTCACCGAGCGCACGACCACACGCTTCTTGAGTGAGCATGGCCGTGGCCCGTTCACGTCCATGTCTGACTTCTACCGGCGCGTCACGCCGACACCGGACGAGATGGAGTCGATGATTCGGGTCGGTGCGTTCGATTGCTTCGGCAAGACGCGCACAGCGCAGTTTTGGGAATCACGCCATCTGCACCAAGCCTTCGGCGAAACGTCCGCGCCCGGTCAGGGCTGGCTCCTGCCGCCGCCCGCGACCGACCGGCTGCCTGCGGTGCCGTTGCAGGAGCCGACACGCCGCCAACGTCTTGAGTGGGAAACCGAACTGCTCGACTTCACGGCCAGCGGTCATCCGCTCGAACTCCACGACCAAATCGCGTGGAACACCTACTGCCCGGTGAACCGGCTCGGTGAGCACATCGGCCAGCAAGTCGTGACCTGCGGCCTCATCATCGAACAGCGCACGCACCATCAAATCACCGGCGAGCCGATGAAGTTCCTCACCTTGTCTGACTGGACGGGCATGGTGGAGACGGAACTCTTCGCGCCGACGTATCGCAGTTACGGACTGGCGACCGTGCGCTACCCGGTGCTCGAAGTCACCGCGACCGTGGAGCCGTTTGAAAACGGGCGCGGGTTCTCGCTGCGCGTGCTGCACGCCGGGAAGCCACGAGCAGCGTCTACTGGCGCATCAGCTTCACCCGTGATTGAATCGCGCCCGTGAAAGCACTCGACGAACTGTGCAAGGCCACGGGCACCTGTGCCGATGAATGGGAGTTCCTCGATGGCCCTGACAGCGGGTGCGGCGTGGATTACTGGCTCAAGCACAAGCCGACCGGCAAGGAAGCCTACGTCAATGATGACCAAGGCCATGTGAAAGTGGACTGCGAACTTGCTGGTTGAATCTACGAAAGCGAGAGACGACGTATGCCCCAAGACCAAGAAACAGGAGCAGCAGGAGACGCCTTCGGTCGCCAGACTGCGCCACTGATTGCACAAGCCATCGGCGCGACGATGCGAGGCGGCGCGAGCAATGAAGCGGATTTCAACGGGCAGCGCATCGTCATAAAGTGTGCCGGACAGAAGACGCAGAGTGTCGGGGTTACTTACCAGATGCTCGACCGTCTTGACGCCATCATCGCTGCGTTCGAGCAGGGCGACGGTGCGTTCGAGGTCATCTCGTTGCCAGCCGACGTATACCGTCAACGCATGACTGAAACGCAAAGTCGTGGTGCATCTGCGGGCGCAGTCGGCATCGTCACGAAGAGCGTTTTCATTTCCGATGGACGCCCCATCTCAACTGTCCGTCCGCACTAATCATCGCAATTCCCCACGGCACCCCAGCGCGAACATCTTCGCGCCGATGCGGCAGAGCGCCTCGTGATACTCGCTGCTGAGATGGTCGAGGCTCTCGTTGTGCCCGAACTCGTGGATGATGAGTTGCACCACGTCGTCGGTGATGCCGCGCTCGAACCAGTCCGCGCCGAGCCGGAACTTGTTAAAGACCAGTTCGCCGCCGGGGCCGTAGGACGCGCCGCCGAGATGGTGAGGCGTGGAACAGAACTTCACGACAATCGAGCGGGACAAAACTTTGTCTGCCACACGCTGCGCGAACACGGCGACCTCGCGCATCCCGTCCGTCCACTTTGATTCGGGAATCCATTCACGGAACACGGCGGCGTTCGGGTCGTCTTCACCTGTCCAAACTTTCGGGCCGGGCGTCACCTGACCGGCGGGCTTGATGGCTTCGGCGCTCTTCACGTTCTTCCACGCGCTCGCTGACATCATGCCGCCGTGGACGACCGTGTAGCCCTCACTGACCGCGAGCTTGTTTGCCTCCGGGTCTGAGGGGTCGAAGGCCACGCGCTTTTCGCCGAAGCGTTGGCTCACGTAGCTCTGGACGGCCTCGGAGGTGCAGTCAGGTGAAGTCATCGCTGTCTCGGCCCACTCGCTGTTCACGTCCTCCGGGCCAAGAAGTGCGTGCATCTGATTGAAGACGCCCACGCGCACTTGCCGGAGAAATCCCGGCGGCACGTTCTCGCGGTCGATGGTGAGCGGCACCTTCTGGCCGATGTCGTAGTGCCACTTGTCTCCCGTCTCCACGACCGGGATGCCCATTTCGTAAAGCATCGCCGTCTCGCCGGGCTGCGGCGTGAAAAGCCGCACGCTCGTCTCACGATTCACCCGGCGGAGAAATCCATCCGCGCTCGCGACCTCCGTGGGTAACGTGGTGGTGAACTGCTGCAACTCACTGCGAGGTTCAAGCGTAGTGCCGTTGAACACCGTCTCGATGCCCGCCGGGCAAATCAGCTTCCTCACCTGATGCTCGACAGCGCGGCACTCGTCCTCGGTCATCCGCAGCAGGCACTCGATGCGGCTGCCGACCGGCTGACGTGTCCGTAGTGTGTGCCGACCATCGGCATCGAAACGGATGCCGCCCTTGGTCGTGCGGATGGTCACTTCATCACTGATGGCCAGCACGAGCTTCTCGCCGAAGTTGAAGCGTCCGCGCTGCTGCGGGTTGGACTTCTTCGCCGACTCGGCGAAGAGCGTGAAGGCGTGGCTCAGGTCGTGGAAGCCTTCCGGGGCATCGTCCTCGACGACCAGCAGCACCCGGTTGCGGCCACGGTATTCGAGCGTCGCGCTGACCTTGGTGACGCCGGATTCATCCCACGCATTTTGGACAAGCTCGAACAGGACGAACTCCTTGCCCTTGCGTTCAAGAATTCGCGCCAGCCCGTGCTTATCAACTTCAAACCAGTTCTTCATCATCCATACATTTTACCAGAGGCGTTTTGGAAAAGTGGTGGATTTGGCTGGTTCCATTGGTGCAAACCCTTGCCAGCACAGTGCGAAAATAAACCGCTTGACGGGTTTTGAGCGGAATCCGAACAGGGTAAACGACGGCAACAAATCGGGCAAATGAGTCAGGTGCGCCGCACGCTCACTGATGTCACTTTGCGGCTCGACGGAAGAAGCCGTCCGGGTCGAAGCCGGTGTCCTTCAACGCTCGCGCCCGAAGCGCGGTCGCCACGAAGGCTTCATCCTCAGCAGCGGCAGCCAGAGCTTCGTGAACAAGCAGCACGCCGGGTGTGCCCAGTTCGTCAGCGCCAACGCGACCGCGCTGGACGTGCCACGGCAGCCACGCACCGGGTCGAGCGTCGGCTGGCGGCTCACTGTCGTTGCAGACGTAGGCGTCTTCGTTCAGCACGGAGCGCAACACAATCACCGAGGCACGCTGCCCTGCTTCGGGCAGGTCGCTGGTGTGGCGGACGAGTGACTCAAGCCACGGGTCTGGATTCACCGGGTCGAAGGGCGTGCTTGTTTTCCAATTCCAATCGAGTGGGTTCATCAATGTATCGAGGTCGAGGCCGGTGACGGACACAGCAGGGTCAGCCAAGTCCGGCACACTGCTATCGAAATCGTAGCGACGCGGGCCGAGGGCGTGAATCAGGTCAGTGCCGAACGCGAGCGCGTGCTCCACGTCCGCGAGCTTCACGAACTCGTCGTGGCGGTGCCAGTTGTAGTAGCCCGCAGACACGTTCAGGCAGCACAGGCCAAACCTGCCCCCAATCGCCTTCACGTCCGAAAACGGATGGTGCTGCCAATTCAACGCCCCGTGACGGCACATGACCGGCAGCGCGGCGGTGATGAAGTCGCCATCGTTTGGAAATAGGCGCACTCCGCCGGACGTGTAGCTGACGAGTCCGCGACCGGGACAATCGAACTCGATGACGTAGCCGACACGCTCGAAAAAATCCGGGTCTGCGTTGCGCGAGCCAACACAGCCCACTTCTTCTGCCGCGAAGAGCGCGACCGCGATGTTGTCGAAGCGTTCGAGCAGTTCGAGGCAGATGAACACCCCCGCCTTGTCGTCGCCGCCGATTCCGGTGCGCCGACCGGCTTCATCAAAGCCGACGAGCAACCCGCCGTGTTGAACGATGCAGGCCGGAGCGGAGCGATGAACGGTGTCGATGTGCGCCGCCACGCACGGGAGAAACTCGGAGTCTCCTTTGGTGATGTAGACGTTATTGTGTTCATCGACGCGGCAGCAAATACCAGAGCGCGGCCCCAACTGTTCAACGTGGCGAACAATGAACTCGACCATCGCCTTCTCCTGATAGGAGGGCGATGGCACAGCCAACAGATTCTTCAAAAGTTCAACGCGCATAGGCCAAGAATCATCACACGCCTGTCAACTCGGTCGCCGCTTGGCAATTCGGAACTTTGCCGTCACACGGCCCGTGTGCAGCCGCAGTAAATACCCGTCACGGCGCACCGTGAACCCGATGCTCCTGACGACACGCTGCACGGCCACGCGCACGTCGCGCACCGAAGCGTATTGCGGAATCCGCCCAAGCCTCATCATCAGATGCACCGGCCTGTCGATTCGGTCGCATTTGATTCTCACGTCCGCGAAGCCTGCGGCATCTAGGGAGTGTTTGAGCGCACCGTGAGGAACCAGCGCGTCCACGGCGCTGGTGTCGTCGTCCGGGTCTGCCGGGTCGGCTGTCCAGTCGATTTCCTCGTTCGTGTCCATGTGTCGGTGCCGTGGGCGCTGAATCGCGCCCTCACGGGTCATCCATCTTCGGAAAGCGGTAGAGGTATTCCTCCGGCACCCCCGCCCTCAGTTCCTTGAGCAGAGCATTGAGCCTGCGGTGATACTGAATGACTTTGGTGCGTTCGGGTTCGGCGGTTGGGATTTCGGAATCCTCCCACACTTTGAGAACAGCCGTGGCCATCTGGGATTGAAACCAGTAGACGCGATTTGGTTCGTAGCCTTGCCGATTAAGCCAGACCCGGCATGTGGCGAGATAGTTCGTGATGTCGGTGAATCGTGCGTCAGTCAACGTGCCCGGCTCGGCAGTGAGCACCTTGTAGATGTAGGAACCGCTGGACAGGGTGAACTGGCCGAGCAGCCAGCGCGTGGCGAAGCTCGTTCCGTGATTCCGAAGAACAACCACCATCTCGTTGGTCGATGATTTGGCGTCGAAGCCAGATTCCGAAATCAACTGCACCGCGCAGTCGGCTGCCGTCATTTCGTTTGTCTCTTCGATTGAAGTCGAAGCGCCTTGCTTGAGCAGCAGGGCCACGATGTTGGTGTTCCCGCGACGGACAGCCCAGTGAAGCGCGGTGCTGCCGCTGGTGTTGGTCAGGTTCACGTCCGCCTTCTTCGCGAGTAATGCTGCGAGGACGGCGACCTGCTGCCGCTCCGCTGCGGCAATCAGAGGCGTCGAACCGTCCGTCGCCGCCGCGTTCACGTTCGCGCCACGGTCGAGAAGCATGGTCACCACCCGCAGATGACCGCCGAGCGCGGCAGCGGCCAACGGTGTAACGCCAGTGGCCTCGCGTGAATCCGCCGCCATGCCCGCGTCGAGAAACAACTTCGCAGCCGTCAGGTCGCCGTTGCCCGCGCTCCGCACGAAGTCCTGCGGCGTGTATTGCAGATTGAGCGCGGCAAGTTCCTTGCGCGGTTCCTTCACCGCTTTGTCTGGTGAGCGCCCGCAGCCGGTCAGCGCGAGCGCAACCGCGACCGTGAACAGCAGGCAGCGCATGATGTTTGTGGGTCGTGTCATCATGGCGAGGTCACCTTGTAGAACTTCTTCGGAGTTCCAATGGTCGCCGAGTCAGGGATGTCATTCGTGCCGCCGGTGTAGGGCACGCTTGGCCACGACACCCAGTTGGTCAGATTGGTGGATGACGAAAGCGTGATGTCGTGCCCCGTCTGGCCTTTGACGCGCACGCGCATCGAACCGTCGTTCTCACGAACGATACCGACGAACTCCGGTCGCTTGCACAGGCCGTCGCTGCCCGCTGCGTATACGGCCCTGACTTCCTTGGCAGTCAGGACGCGATTGAACACTTGAAGTTCGTCTACCGCGCCGAGCAGGTAGTCGGTGTTGACTGCCGAATCGCCCTTGCGACCTACCGCGAGCGCACCGCTCGACTGCGTGACCAGCGGGCCGCTGGTTGAGTTCTCCGCTGCGCCATTGCGGTAGAGCGTCCACGTTCCTTGGTCGTAGGTGAACGCGACGTGTTGCCAGACTCCTGACTGCGCCGCGTTGGTCGAGTGAACTGCTTCCCCGTTCTGATTGCCTGCCATGAAACGGCCATCCGCTCCGAGATACAGACCCCAGTTCCAAGCATCGGATGTCGGGGCTTTCACTGCGATGGCTTGGAAGCGCCCGTCCGGCTGGGGCAGCACCCACACCGCGACGGTGAACTTGCTGCCGCTGCTAAAATCCAAGCTGGCGTGGTGCGGAATCCGAACGTAGTTGCCCAGCGTGTTCAGGATGAAGCCGGAGCCGACCTTGCCCGCGCCGAACGCGAGTCCACCCTGCGCGGTGCCGTGGTTCACGCCTTGGATGTCAATCGCATTTCCGTCAGCCGACCACCATCCGACCATGCCGACCGGCGAAGGCACGCAGTCTGACCTCAAAGCTGCGGACGAAGCGGGGACGGCACGCCAGATGGCGAAGTAGGGCGAGGGCTTTCCACCTGCCGCCAGAAAATTTCCACCGACGTAAACGCGGTCGCCGCTCTTGGCGATGGCCCGCACGGCTGGGGCGAGATTCGTTCCACCCACTCCGCTGCCGAGCGCCGACCAGCCGTTGGTGCCGCGCACGGCGATGTTCGCCGTAGGCACGCCGTCCATGCTGGTGAATGACCCGCCCGCGTAAGTGTTCACGCCGTCCGGCCACACGCTCCAAATTGAACCGACCGGCGTCCCCAGCAGTGTGGACGTGCCGAGCGCGGAATTGCGTCGCCGGAGCCAAGGAGAAAATTCGTAGACGAAAGCACCATCTCCCTTGATGGCTCCCGGCACTTGTCCGCCGGACAGGACTTCCGGCCAGACCCCACCTTGAAAAAGCCAGAGGTAGTTCTCTACCTGCCGGTTGACGCGGGCATAGAGGGCGTCGGGGCCGAACGCGAGTGACAGGACTTGAAATCCGGGCGTCGGCGCGGACGTGTCATAATCAGAGCCGCTCCATCGAACGAGGTAGGACGCTTGAAGCGAAAACCCCAAACCCGCACGGGTGAAGTCACCCCCCGCGTAGACACCATTGTCGGGGCCGACTTCGAGACAACGCACCCAGCCATTCACTCCGCCCTGCATGAAGTTCCATGAGCCGCTCTCCCAGTAGGCGATGTTGTTGGCTGGTGCTCCACCTGCCGACGTGAACGCGCCGCCCACGTAGACGCGCCCGTTGTGGATGGTCATGGCCGTGACCAGACCGCCGCCAATGCCGGAACCGAGGGCCGACCAGTTCGTGCCGTCCCATCTGGCAATGTTGTTGACCGACACCTGCCCGGCCTGAGTGAACTGTCCGCCAACGAAGACTTCGTTGCCGCTGACGGCGATGGCCCAAACCGGGCCGTTCAATCCATTCGTGGCAAACCGTCCGTCCCAGTTGTCGTCGTCTCCGGCACGCACAGAGGACGTGGCGATGACGAGCAGGAGGGTGAGAGCAAATTGTCTTGTCGTGATTTTCATGGTCGTGGCTCTTGGCGAAGCAAGATGACCACGGCCAAAAAAGGAAGGGGCGCGAACTCAACGCGCCCCCACGAGAGGCACCGAGAAGCGCCTAGTGCAGAGAGCACGCCAAGCCGCGCCCGATGGGCGCGTGCTGGCGGCTGGGCCTCTGCACTGTGAAAATTCTCGGTTTTCTCGTGAGGCCGTAGCCGTAGCTACGCAAATTTATCTGTGTTTGTTTACATGATGTGAGTCCGCCCCGACATCGGGGCACTGGAAAGTTGTATACGCACTTGGCTCTGGAAACAAGGATGCCGTCGCCTCGGTGAAATCGTGCGCTTGTCTACGCCCTCGCCTCTTGTTCAACTCGTGTCCGTGAAAGTCCAAAAATCGACGGTCATCAACTTCCGCATTACCGGAAGCGAAGAGCAGCAGCTTGCGACCTACATTGACGACACGCTGAACTCGCCAGACAAGGTTGCCCGAAAGCTGATGCTCGATGCGCTGCGCGTCAAAGAGCAGGAGCGAGAAGCCGCCGCCTTCGACACGGACACTGCCCCCCGAACCACGCTTTTGGAAGGTGACGCTCTGCGGATTGTTTCTCGGCTTCCCTCGCGGGCTTTTCAAACGTGCGTTACTTCGCCGCCCTACTGGCATCAGCGCGACTATGGCAACCACCCGGAACAGCTAGGTCGGGAGAAAACACCGGAGCAGTTCGTCAACCGGCTGGCCGACATCTTCTCCGAGGTTCACCGAGTTCTGACCCCGGATGGAACTCTCTGGGTGAACATCGACGACACTTACTGGCACAAGCAGCTTGCGGGCATCCCGTGGATGCTGGCGCTTGAGATGAAACGCCGGGGCTGGCTCTGGCGCTCAGAAATCGTCTGGGCCAAGGCGAGCACCCCGGAGGCAGTTCGCGACCGGCCCACGCGGGCGCATGAACCAGTGCTGATGTTCGCAAAGCGCCGAAAGTATTTCTACGACTACGAGGCCATGCTCGAACCGCACGACAATCCGTGGGCGTTGGATTGTATACAGAAAGCACAACAGCAGGGTGTGGCCGGCAGGCCGCGCAACAATCCGTTCGACAAAGATGGTCGCTACGAGAACGGCAAGCGCGGCATCACGCGAGCCGAGTATGGCGCGATGATGAATCCAAACGGGAAGAACCGGCGCGACGTGTGGGCCATCAACACGGATAAGTTTCGCGGCCCGCACTCCGCCGTGATGCCCGTCGCGTTGGCTGAACTTTGCATCAAGGCGGGAAGCAGACCGGGTGACACGGTGCTCGACCCGTTTGCCGGTGTGAGCACTACCGGTGTTGCAGCACTGAATCTCGGTCGCAAGTTCGTCGGCGTGGAACTCCTGCCCAAGTTCATCGAACTCGGCAGGCAGCGGCTTGCGGAAGTCAAAGTCACGGCCAATGGCCACGCACGGGCCGGTCGCGGCCTCGTTCGCGTAGACAAAACGAAAGCCGTCCCCCGCCGGTAATGTGAACTCAATGACGGCTGCGTCACGTCAGGCCGGAGGGGCAGCGTCGTAGGGCAGGCCGAAATACTGGAACACCGCCCGCGTCCGCTCTTCAACCAGTTGCTCGAACACCCCGCCGCGCTCGCACATCACGTTCATGTGGCCAAAGTCGCGGGCGAGGTAGTGCAGAAGCTCGGTCGGCTCGAACTCGACTTGCACCTGCGGTCGGTCGTCCACCTTGAGCGCGGTGATGCTGTTCATGCAACAGCACACCATCGTTCGCAGCGTGTCCGTTTCGAGGGTGCAGAAATACAACCAGTGCGGCCACGCCTTGTGGAACTCAGCGTAGAAGCGACGAACCTCCGGGATGCAGTGAAGCTCACGCGGGTCATCGTCGTAGCCGTCCACACAGAGCACCATGCTGCCCATCATGCCACGGAGACGGCGACCCGTGGGCAGCTTCTCCGGCGCGTGCAAGCTCAGGAAATGGGAAAAGTCGCCACGCTCCACTTTCGACCGGCTGAATGTGTAGACGATGAAGTCGGTGACCATGACGCTCGAAATCTTAAACCGCGTGTCAACCGACAGAAACGTCCGGCCCTGCCGGGTTGCCGCGTCTTCACCACCGCGTCCTCGCTGAGTTGATTGCCCAAGCAGTGGTTGCAGACCGTTGTCAGTCCGCTGGCGGTGAGGCGGAACAACTCCGGGAGGCCGTCTTTGCGCTCGGCCCAAGCCCCCGGAGTTCTCATCTCCGGGGGTTTTGTTTTGGGGGCAAAATGCCAAGGGCCAGCGCGAGTTTGGGCAAACCTTCGGCATAGCCAATCTCGATGGTGCAGGCGGGTTCACCTTCCTCGCCCCCCTCATCTTCCTCGTCAGGCTCAAATTCGAGCACAGTCACGGTGACCGGGAATTCCATTCCGCCGTGCTTAATCGTGGCCGGGCCATTCGCAAGTTTGGTGTCGGACTCGGCCAAAAGCGATTCGTCGGAAACATGCCATGTGTTGTCTTCCTCAAAGCCCTCGGCGGGCCGGTAAGAGACTTCGGAAAGTTTGGCGGTCACGACGCCTTGGCGTAGGTCAAGTTTCGGCATGGCCGAAATCATAAATCTGAGGGTTGTCGAAGGATAGAGATTCTGTCGCTGACCATTGCTCCCAGCCGAACAAAAACTCGATGTCGTATTCTTCAAGCGACCTCCGCACGACCTTCTTGAATCTGGCATCACGAAAAAGCAACGGGGCGCGACCATCCTCCCAAACGAAGTTGTTCCGCCATTTCTCCTGCTCCTGCTTAGACTTCGGCAAGCCCGCCAACCGAACGGCATCGACAATTCCCATGTGACGGGTCAGTCGGCTTTTCGCGAGGCGAACCTCTGGGATGCAGTGAAGCTCACGCGGGTCATCGTCGTAGCCGTCCACGCAGAGCACCATGCTGCCCATCATGGCGCGAAGTCGACGGCCCGTGGGCAGCTTGTCGGGCGCGTGCAAACCGAGGAAGTGAGAAAAGTCCCCGCGCTCCACTTTCGACCGGCTGAATGTGTAGACGATGAGGTCGGTGACCATGACGCTCGAAATCTTAAACCGCGTGTCAACTGACAGAAACGTCCGGCCCTGCCCTGTTCACGGCTTCTCGGCTACGGAAGTCGTTTCTCAATGGCCGCCGGTCACCGTGTAGCCAGCCCGGCGCAGGTCTTCCGCTACATCCATTTCCATCTGCACCGCCGCGTCGAAGGGCATCGGGTTCAAGTGGGCGTAGAGTTCCGGCAACAGACGCAGGCCGTAACGCTTCACGACCCACGCGGACTTGATGCCCGCCTTGTGATTGGCAAACCGTTCGTCCGGCGACAACCCGGTCATGCCGACGTAGACGCACGACTTTTTCGGGTCACGCTTGGGATTCGCGGCGCGCACTTTCCTGTGCTTGCCCGCAGCAGGGTCGAGCAGCACGACGTAGACATTGTGATGGTGCTCCGGCTGAGGTTTTGGACGAAGCGCCTTTAGCGTGCGGCGCTTCATCGACTGGAAAGGACGCCTTGCTTGCGGACAGAGCGGCGCGTTCGCTTCTGTCGCCCGAACGTGAACAGTTCAACAACTTCGACTCTCATCACCTTGGCAAACTTTTCCAGCCCGGCCACGGAAGGCGCGTTGACGCCGCGCTCGACCAGACTGATGAACTCCACCGAGCAGCCGACCGCCTTCGCAAGCTGCACCTGTGTCAGTTTCCGTTCCCGGCGAAGTTCTGCGATGCGTGTGCCGAGTTTCTCTTGAAGCATGAGATTGCCATAGCACACAGGGGAGTCCGATTGCAAAGTAGCCAAACTACGGGCTGCCGTGAGCGTGGTTGCCTACGGCTCTGCGGCTGCTGTCGAACTTCCGTGGGCGAATCCATGACGATGCTGGCATGACCGACCAGAGAAGTCGGTTTGCCAGCATCGTCGCATCACAGCCGACTGGCTGAGATTTCTTGCTAATTCAGGTCTGCTCGGTTGCCCACAGTTTTTATGCCTCTCACGTTCAGATTGGCCGTGTGTTCTTCGACAGCTTCCTGCAAGAAGCGGACGACTTCGGTATCGCCAGTGAATTGTGGCAGTGGCGAAGCGGTAAGCATCCAGCCGGATTCTGTTTTTCTCCCGCGCACGACGCCGAGCACTTCGCCCTGTTTGAGAAGGCGTGGGAGCGAAGATTCAAACAAATTGAAAACCAGATGCGGATAGGCGGTGAGCGGATGTCTTGTGGGCTGAATCCGCAGCACCAGCCCAGCCGTGGGGCAAGACTTGGATTCCTTTCGCAGAAGGGCAACCATGCTTCTCACGTATTTCTCCCGTCCCGAAAGAATTCTTTGCACGTCCGCTTTCCGATAGTTGAAGCCACTGCCCTTCTTGCGAAAGCGAATCTTTTTCTTGAGCCGCAGTAACGGCAGTTCGGTCGAAGGCACGCGAAGCGCCTCTACAACTTCCTTGCCGGTCAACCAGTCGTTGGACTGGTCAGAGATGGACTTGGTAACGATGGCGTTGAGTGAGCGGTTTTTCATAATCAGTTTTTGTGTCTACTGGTTTTTGCTTCAAGGTGTCGGCACCGGGGGGAGCAATTCACCCCCGGTGCCGTGTCCCCAACTTTGAAGTGCTCACGGTTAGGCCATGCCGTCGCGACTTGATGCTGACCTGAACACGCTCGGTGTCCTTTTCATCTACCGGCTTTTGCTCCGCCGTCTCGCTCTGCACTCGACCACTGTCGTTGGTGACGTGGTGAGTAAACCACATGGGCGGTGAGTTGCCGTGGACAGGATTCGTATACGGATTCTTGTCCACTTGTGGGAAGCGATGGATTTCAGCGCCTCGTCCCGTATACGGACGCGGCTGGCTTTGCCCTTCTGTCCACTGGCTCAAACTTCCAACCTTTACTTGTCCACGTCGCTTCGAGCTTCTGGCGCTTGAATGGTTTGAGCTTCAACCGCTGCCTCCACTTGGCCACTGCATCCCATTCCAAGAGTTCGTTGTTGAGCATGACCCGGCAGACTTTCAGGAGAGAATCCTGCGAGAGCGAGTAAAGCGGCTTGAGTCCGTCCTTGGCTTCGGCCCAGTGGGTGACGAGAAAAGCAGCGACGGCAGGATGCTGAGGTCGAGTGAGACTTTCCCAGCCCTTGGTCTTGTCCGCGAGCAACCGCCCAAGGCTGATGAAAAAGGCATGGTCGTTCCGCTTGACTGCATCCGCGATGACTTCTGGATACGGCGAGCCTCTGAGGTCGCGCACCGGGTCATACTGGATGGCCCACTGCAACCGGAGCGCAGCTTCCTGCTGCGGCGTCCGGCGCTTACGCTTGAGCATCTTGAAGAACGACCCTGCCAGTCCATAGTTCGTATACAGGAATGACTGGGCTGCATCCGCCGAGGCTTTGATTTCCGCCAGTTCCTTTGGAGTGATGGGGCGTGACTTGGGCATCGACGTTGACTCCGCAGTTTGCCTCGTCTACGCCTTCCTGCTACGGAGCTTGGTAACGTCGGCTCGCGAATACATGAAGGCGTTGCCATTCTTCGTGAAGCGCAGCTTCCCTTCGACCCGCAGGTGCATCAACTCGCAGGACTCGACACCCAGCGCCCTCTCGACCTCCTTGCTGGTCAGCCAGTCGTTGGGTTTCTCGGCCTTGTCCATGTTCAACTAGGTGTGGAGGACGACGCCTGCTTCAAAGCCTCGACGACTTGCGCGAGGAAGTCGCTGTCTACGAAAGGCACCTGACCGAAAATAATTTCGGGTGCGCCTTCGAGCTTCGCGGCGAGATGGCCCTTTCCGAGAAGACGCTCCGCGCCTTTTTCACCGAGCGCGATTTCGGACGTGCCTTCGCCGTCCACGCGGAGCACGAGTCGATTGCCGAGGTTCGCACGAAGCTGCATCGGCATCACGTTGGCGTCCGGGCGCTGCGCTGCGAAGACCAGCGAGATGCCTGCGGCGCGGGCCTTCACGCCGAGTCGGCCAACGATGTCCGACACGGCATCTGAGTATTCTGGCGTCATCATCCATTCGGCGAACTCGTCATGGATGACCCAGAGAAAAGGCAGGCGCTCGGTCGCGGTCGGCTTCTTGTTCAGGTCAAAGATGTTTGAAACCTTGTTCTCCTTGAGGACGGTGTAGCGCCGGTTCATCTCAGCGACGAGTTCATTCAGCTTTTGGATGGCCGTGTCCTGCGCGTCGATGATGCCGCCTTGCAGGTGGGGCAAGCCCTCGAACGCGAAGTAGTCCACGCCCTGCTTCGGGTCGATGAGCACGATGCTCGCCTGCGCGGTCGTGTTGGTGCAGGCGATGCCCAAGATGATGTTCTGCATCAACACGGACTTGCCGCTGCCGGTAGAGCCAGCGATGAGCGTGTGCGGCGCGTTGGATTTCGGGGAAATAAACAGCGGGCTGCTGTCTTCCTCGCGCACCGCAATCAGCAAGTCGTGATTACCGTTCGTGCAGTTCGGGTTCCAGTTCTTCCACACGTCAGGCAGATGCAGCACACGACGGTTCGGGCGAGCGATGGCGATGGACACGATACCGGGTTCAGCACGAACGGAGATGACGTTCAGCCCGTGAGTGGTCAGGAATTCCGAACGCCGCTTGAGCACCTGCTCCACCGTGAGGTTGGCGCTGCCTTGGAATTTCAACAGCGCCGCGTTGGGCGTAAGCGCCTTCGTCAGCAACTTCGATTGAAGCTGGAACTGCTGCAACGCGCCTTTGCACTTGCTCTCAACCTGACGCAGCCATTCCTCGTCGGCGGCGCTGTCTTGTGAACCGCCCTGATAACCGGCGACGAGCTGGCCCACCTGCGGGAACGGCCATGTGCCACTGGGCGCGGCTTGAGGTGCCGGTGTGGGTGCAGACGCGAGAGCGGGTGCCGGAGTTGGTGTGGGCATTGCAGGAGTAGTTGGGGTTGTCGGCTGCGACGAACCGCTGCCGCCTGAGCCGGGCGCGATGCCGCCAGTGTTCGGTTCCACGTCCACAGTGCGGCGGTGAACAATCTGGATGCGGTCTGATGGCTTGCGGTAGGTCTGCTCAGTCCAGATGTCGCTGCCTGCGTTCGCTTTTCGGATGGCCGTTGGGTTCGCATCCTTCGCGTAGCTCAACACCAACTCGCGCAGCCGTGCTCGCGAGAAGACTTCCTGCCACGAGTCATCGGACTCTGCCACGGTTACGAAGTCGGAGCACTCCGGCGAATCCGATGGGCCGGATACGAAGACGTGCGAGTAGCCGCGCATGTGAATGCCGCACTCACCGCAACGCACGGCCTTTCGCCATGCGGACAAATCAATGGGCGAATTCGCCGGAAACTGGATGCCGTTCAGCATTAAGTCGGAGAAGCGTGACAGCCACAGGTCACGGTCGAGCCGCTGCGGGTCACCGAAGATGGCGTCGTGGATGCGACGAACCGTGTCGCGCAGTTGCTTCTGCGACTCCTTCCGCTTGGCGGAGAGGCTGGCGTGGTCGATGTATTTGGACTCTGCCACGATGACCGCCAGTTGGAGTTTTCCATCCGGCGTCTGCTCCGGCGTGAGCGCGAGGATGTCGGCAATCTGTTCTTCGCGCTGGCCCAACCACTCGGCGTAGTCATCGAGGAAATACCAACCGAAGCGCCGCGTCGCACCAAGCTCGTGACGAATCATGTAGCGGCTGAGGACGACGCCCATCAGTTCACTGGCATTGCGCCCACGCTTGGCGGCACGCAGCACGATGTCGCCGGAGATTTCGTTCGCGTCGTTGATGAACTTCTCGGTCAGGTCTTTGCACTCGGCATCGCTCAACTCAAGGTTCAAGTCCTTCACGCGGCCCAGCACCATCGAGCGCAGCAGACTTAATGAAGCCGTCGAAGAAATGAGAATGTTGCGCCCCTGCGTCGCGCCCTGCTTGTAACGGATGACCTTCACGTTCTGGTTCATCAGTTGGCGGCGGTCGAGAAGCTCATCGTAGTTCACCACCCAGTTTCCAAGGTTGTGAATCTCTTTGAAGATGCTCGCGGTCTGCGGGTCGTTGAAGTCGAGTTTGCGGGCCGGGAGCAGGCGCTTGCCTTCAACGCAATCCCAGTCGCCCCGGATGAACGTCGTCAGCGCGGTGATGAACGACCAGCCCTCTTTCATTTGCACGGGACAGCACAGGTAGACGACGGATTTCATGTCGTCGCTCGGCGAGGGACGCCGCCGTGACCAGCGGGCCGGGATGAAGGTCGCGGACTCCACAGGCACGCAGGTTTCCGTATACCACTCCATGCCCGCGTGTCGGGCGATGACATCCTGCAAGAACACCATGTCCGCCGGAGGGCCGTCCTTCGGGTCGGGCACAGGCGCTTGGTCGGCCATGATGCCGATGCGGAGCCGGGCCATGAAATCCTTCGCGGCCTCGCTGGACACAAACGAGTCTACGTCCGCGTCCGAGGACTCGATGATTTTCTCGTAGAGTTCACGCAGCTTCGCTCCATCGCGGTGACGGAGGATGATTTGGCAGCGCATGTCATCCTCGTCCTCGTGAAGCTCGTTCATCTTGTCTACGAGCGAATACGGCAACCGCGCCGAGTCGCAGTTGTAGAGGACGACCGAGAGGTTGGCCCGCTCGTGCGGGTAGAGGGACAGGAACCGCTTCGTCAAATCCACGATGAGCGTGGATGTCTCCGCCGGACTTTCGTTCGTGTCGTCGTAGCCGTCGTTGCTGATGACCGGGGACTCGTGAAGACTGTAGTCGAGATGATGGTCGGTCAGCGAAAGCATCTCCGGCTTCTTGTCGTGCCAGCCCAAGACGATTTCCGGGTAGTAGGGATGCGCGAGTTCCGCCTCAAGCTCATTGAAGAACAGCGGCGCGTCGCCGAAGAAAACATTTTCAGCCGTCAACAAATACCGGAGCAGCGATGAGACTTGGAGCGCCTTGTTCGCCATCGCCGAGAGCCGAAGTGGATGCCACGGCGCGACGATGGCGGTGACACGACCGCCGTCTACAATGACGGAGCCGATTTGCAGTAACGGACGCAGCAGGCTCTCGCGGTTGCGGTCGCCCTTCGCGTCCCGGCAGATGGCATCGAGCAACACACCATAGTCTTCGGCCTGCTTGACCATCCCCGCGCAGGCCAGCCCGTCCTCGGCGAAGCCCTTCACCGCCGCTTGGTAGCTCTGCTGGAATGCTTGAAACAAAGCCAACAGCTTCGCGCCAGTCGCCTCGGACACGAGTCCGTCCTGCTGGGCCTTGATGAGATTCGCAGGCCAGAGCAGAGAGATGTCGTTCTCCTTTTTGTAGGTGGAGACGAACGAGCCACGGTCTTGACCGTAGGCGGGATAGAGCGTGCGGACGTTGCGGAGGTCGAGCGACTGGTAGCGGCCCTTGCCGCTCACTGGTTCCCGGTTCACGCGACAGAGCATCAGCGGATGGTCGGCGAGCCGCAGCCAATCACCGGGAAACTCGCTGGCGATGGAGTTCGGGTCATGCGACCAGACCAGTTGCTTGAAGTAGGTGTCCGTCGTCCCGGTGGAAAGCTCGACTTCGAGTTCAATCAGGAACTTCAACTGCAACGCGGCCTTGGCGGCGGATGCGTTGCGGAAGGGCTTCGTTGCTCTCCGCCACTGGTCGGTCAACGCCTCGAAGTTCAGCAAGTCGCCAACGTCCCATGAGACACGATTTCCAAAGAGCGCCTTCAATCCGTGATAGCGGCGGGCGAAGAACAGTCCGGCATCTTCGTTGAGTTCCTTGAGGTCTTTCTTCGTGCGCCGGTCGCAGGTGATTTTCAGACGACGCTTGGACGATGGCGCGTCGTCGTGGTCGAACAGACGCTCCAAGCAAAGCGTGAGGCCAATCAGGAAATCCTCCGTCTCGATGGGCGCACCGAAGATGAATCTGTCCCATTTAGACTTGAGCGCCGCCAACTCTTTGAGTTCGTTCCGGTGCCGACGATAAAAGTCTTCGTCCTCATCCTGCGCTTCGGTGCGGTTGTTCTCCCGGAGGCGCTCAAGGTAGTCGCGTTCGTCCGCCGTCAGGAGCGACTCATCGCGCTCCTCGTAAAATTCGAGCGTGGCTTTGCCGAGGTTGAACTTCTCCTTTTTCAAGCCGTCGAACAACGGCTTCACCATTTCCCACTCGCAGTGAGCAAGGTCGGCAGCCTGCTGGTTCCACCCGCTCGCGGCAGCGATGAAGGCTTGAATGGTCGGGTGAATCTCGTCCGGGATGGATTCCTTCACCTTCACGAACGACTCCGACAAATCGTCTTCGAGCAGCAACGCTTGCGTCGGAGTCTGCTTCACAAGGAAGCACGCTCGCTTCTTGATGACCTGCGCGAAAAGCGCCTTCCACCGGGACGTGTGACCGGCGTTCTTTGGCGTGAGTGACGAAGCGAAAGCCGTGTCTTTCGGGACTTGCAGCGCGGGCAAGGCCACGCCCAGCGCGGCAAGCACGGGCTGACCGTCCTCGATGGCCACGCGGGTTTGCAAGATGTAGGCGGCAAGCCGGTCGAGGGCGAATGAACGGACTTCCAGCAGACCTTCCAGCGCCTTCACCCACCAATGCTGATGGTCGTCGAGGATGGGCAGACCCTCGGCAGCCCAGTTCACCCAGAGCGCAGGATGTGCGAGAAGTTCCGGTGCGCCAATCGGCACCAGTTCTTTGAGCGACTGCTCTTCGTCGTCGCCGGTGTTGGCTACGAGCAGAGCGGATTTCGCGCATGAGGCGTTTCGGAAATACGTCGTGCGCTCATTCGTGAGGATGTGCGCGGGCAACCCGTGTTCACCGACAAAGTGGATGGGCAGTTTGATGTCTACCAGCGCAGCGAGCGAAGCATCGTCAAGGATGGCCTTGGCGACCGCAGCCGTCTGGTCGGCGCTCAGGCAATCAAGTTGGTAACGGGCGACGCCGGTCGAATCATCTTCTGTGAGACGGTCGCGCAGATAACTCGCGACGACTTTGCCAATGAGTTGGTCGCTGGTCATCGGGCCTCCGCGTGATACGGGTTGACGACGTAAGCGCAGCCATCCGACAACCGGCGCAACAAGCCCAAGCTGCCGAGCCGCTGTTCAAGGCGACGCGAGTTGCCCTGAAATGCCTTCTTATCGAACTCATCCTTCGAGAGCACCTGCTCGGCCTGCTTGTCCCCGAAGACCAATCCGTATCGCGAGTGTAGACGAGCAAGGAACTGATGAAGCTCGATGCGCTTTTCGACGTTGGCGAACAGGAGCGTCTTGAGCAGCGCGTCCGTTGGTGCGTAGCGCAGCTTCACGGTGCCGCGCTTTGACACGAGGCCGATTTCACGTCCGTAGTTGCGGTGGATGTTGGCAACGTGCTGGCGATGGCGCTTCATGGCATCTTGACGAAGCCGCGAGATGAGTTCTCCGGCATCCGACGGGCCGTCGTAGTCCTCACCCCAACGCACTTGCTCTTTGAGAATCCGTCTACACTTCTCGAACGCTCCACTCTCGGTGATGGCCCGCTGCCAGTCGCCGGACTGCTCGATGTTGTTGATGAAAGTCTCAACGGCCTGTGCGGGCAGCAAGTTGTTCGACTGGTAGAGTTCGCAGGAAACCTCCCTGACGAGCGTCTTCTTCGGTGCGACCACTTCACAGATGAGCGTGAGCGGCGTGGGCGAGGCGAGAAGCTGTCGTGAAACGGTCAACTGGTATTTCAGCAGGTGCAGCCCGGCCAGATTGACCAGATGCGGATACACGTCGAAACCCGGAATGTTCAGCCGCAGCACGGCCAGCCAGTCGTCGGCAAGGTCATCGAAGCACGGGTGGCTTGCGTAAGGCAGAAACGCATTTGCGCGTTCGTTGCTGATGCCTTCGTCAGCGGTCGGTTGCAGGCACCGGATGATGGAATCCCATGTCTTGTCCGTCTTCGCCAATCGTCCTTTGAGAGCGGCAAGAAGCTCCTGCTTGCGGCTCGTGCGGGAGAGCATCAAGTAGAGCATCTCGCCCGTCCTGCCGAAGAAGCGCCGGTCATTGGTCGAGGCGTTGTTGTCCAAGTCCTCGTAGAGACAATCGCGGCCATACGGAAAAACGAACTTCGATGTCCACCGCTTGTTGCTGTTCACTTCAAGGCTGGTCGAGCGCACCAACGACACGACTTCGCAAAAATCCTCGAACGAGTGGAAGTGGTCTTCGAGGAAGCCGAACTCCGGGTGATTGAGTCCCGTCGCCGCCGACTTCATCCGCCGCAGCCATTCATCCCAACGGTTGGCGTCGTTGGGAAACGCCAGCCTGATTTCTGGCAGATGCGGATTGTTGAAGAGGATGTTCCGAAGGTAGAGCCGGTGAGCAGCGCGATACTTCAACTCGTTCGGTCTGCCCTGTTCGTCAAAAGCACGGCCCTTGTCGTCCTCGTGTGTGAACACGTTCAGGAACTCAAGGAACACAAACCACGGCAACTGCTCGTCGTAAAGGCGGTGTCCCCATATCGCCTCGTCCACCCACATGGAGGACGATTGCTCCAAGCTCTCCGGCGGCGGCAAGGTTTGTGGCAGCGCGTTCATGGCATGATTTCAACAGCCCGTGGGTCGGGCGTTCCTTGCTCGGTCAGAGATAGCAGCGTGAGCGAAATCGTGGAACCCGCTGGTGCTTCTTCCTTGGCCTGACGCTTGGCGTAGGTGGCAATCAGCTGACTCTTGAACGCGAGCAAATCTTCGTAGCACTCCTTGGAGAAGCTGGCGGGCAGAGCGCCTTCCACCGCGATGCGCGACAGGAACTCGTAGCGGATGAGCGTCAGGTTGAAGTCTGCGAAACTGTCCGGCGTGAAATAGACGGACAGCAGCACCCGCCCGCTGGGCGGGTCAAAACGCAGCATCACTTTCTCGCCCTTGCTCGGCTCTACCGACACGCGTTCCACGAGGATGCGGCTCACCTTGGCCTGCGAGTAGTTGCCGCTCGTCGCCAAGAAAAGTTCACGGTCGCTATTGATGAGCATTCCCGTGAACACGCGGTTCAACCCCTTGACCAAGCGAGACACGAGCGGGCGCTTCACCACCGCGCTGCGTTTCAGCACGTCTACGATTTCTTCGAGGTATTCGCCGGCGAATCGGAACACGGTCAACTCCCACAGCTTCAACTCGCGCTCGGCCTCCTTGGGGATTTTGAAGAACAGTCCGCGGCGCTGGGCCACGAGCATTTGCAGAAACGCCTTGTCCTTGTCCTCATCCTCACTCGTGCCCTCTATGTATTCGTGTTTGGCGGCGTAGAACCGTTCGTCAGCACCATAGAACTTGTCCTGCTTGACGAAGGTCTTGAAGTAGCTGCCTAGATGTTCGTCGCCATCGCCGAAGATGAGCAGGTTGTCTACGCGGTTCGATGTCTCGTAGCCAATTTGAAACCGCTCCAAGAAATCAAAGATGGTGATGGACTGCCGCCGGATGTCCGAGAGGTTCGCGCCGAAGATGTTGTTCTAGAGACTGGCCTTGGAGACGGTGCCGGCCGCGATGAGCTTCGGCACGTCGCTTGGCAGCATCAAATGCTGGCTGGCATCAGGATGACCGAGTACAGCGTTGGAGAGCAGCAGGAGAATCTGGCGCACTGGAACGTGAAGGCCATTGTGGTCGCACAATTCCAGCAGCGACCGCAGCCGCGCTTTGACCAACGGCGTGCCGAGCAGTTCGTAGTTCTGGCGGATGGGGCACTTCGGCCCGAACACGTCGTTCTCACCGGGCACGCCCTGCTTGAGTTCATCCCAGCCCGGATGAGCGAGGAACTTCTCGATGGCGCGGTCGAACAACTCGGCGGAACTGGCGCGGCTCAGGTTAAAAAATCGTAGACGCACTCCGGGTTGCTCCTGCCGGTCTTCGACCAATAAGTCCTCGAACACCTGCCGCGCCCGCTTCACGTCATCGGTGTCCTTCAAACGCCGGAAGGACTCAATGAGTTGCCCGTCGTTGGCCGCGATAAGAAAAATCTCGTCCGCCTCGGCGTTGAACAACGAGTGGCAGAACTTTTGGAGCAGTGCCTCCTTGTCTACATCCCACTCCGCTCCTTGCTGCGGTGCCCAACCGCTCAAGTCGCGAATGAAGTGAATTTGAACAGAACGGTACAGACTGGGTTCTTGGGAGTCGGGCCACTTGGCCCTGTCTTTGGGATAGTGGAAGCGGATGGTCAGGTAGGGGTTGTCGGATGCCCAGTCTTCTTCCTTCCCTTGGAGTGCCTTCCAAACCTGCCGACACAAGTGCGTTTTGCCGTCACCCGCCGTGCCGGTCAGGATGACCGAAACGGGGTCAGCCGTAGCCTGATTGAAGGAGTCTGCGATGCGCTTCTGATACGGATGCTCAAAGTCGATAGGGGCGATTCCCTGACGACGAGCCGACCGCTGAATCGTCTCGTCATACATGTTGTCATTCCGAGGCACCGGCCCGTAGTGACGAAGGAATTTCAGCCAGCTACTCATTTATCCAAGCTCCGGCTCACGCATTTGCTCACGGCATCGGCAAAGTGTTGGTGAACGGAATCGTCCGTGGAGAAACCACGGGCCTTTTTTGACGTGAAGTAAAGGCAGCCTAAAGCTGCATACCCCGCCTTTTTCGACTTCTTCTTCAACTCATCGAAGTCGTCCTTGGTGCAACATTCCGCGAAGAGGAAGGTGTTCTTCACGCCGAACTCTTTCATCTCTTTCGGATAGTCAGTGTCGACAGCGGTCAGGATAGACTTGCAACTGACAATCGCATGCGCCTTGGCAGCGTCGATGAATCGAAAATCCATTACGGGGTGTTCCTCGCCGTTCCACTTATCTACGTATCCCTTTTCGTGAATGATGATGTCGCATTCGCGGGAGCATGTGGCTCTATCCTTGTTCAGAAGGTGTCCCCAGCTTACTTCTACATTCTGGCCGGACAGCATCCCGCGAAGGATGTAGATTACGCGGGCCGACAGGCGCAACCCTCGCACGAAGCGGAGGATTTCACCTTCGCGTTTTCCGGGTGAGACGCGAACATCCGGCGGTGATAGACGAAGCCCTTGAAACTCGGTAGCAAGCTGGTTGAATTTGCCGTAAGCCAAGTGCGCTCCAAATTTGTGCGCTGGACTGCCTTTCTTTTTTGCCACTTGGGTCATGCGTTCTTCGATGAGGAAATAATTGTCTGGATGACATGGGTGACCGGAGTGCCTAATTCCTTCGCCGCCTCGCCAAGCGCCTCCTTGCCCTTTCGAGTCAACACTAGCCGACCCAGTGCGCCTTGAACTTCGACGCGGAGAATATCATCTCGCGGTATCTGCTCTTGAAACGCTCTAAGCAGGCTCGCCTCGTCGTGAGAACCGCGAATGACAAATTCGGCGATATACTCCCTTTGCGTCTTACTCCGCTTGACGCGCTCCAACACATCCTTCATGGAGTCGCTGACGCTTTGGTTCAGTTCAACAATCGCCCGGACGTCAGAAGTGTCGATTTCTCCAGCAGCCAGAGCCTTCGCAACGAC
Organism: Pedosphaera sp.; assembly: GCA_031414955.1. Lineage (GTDB taxonomy): Bacteria > Verrucomicrobiota > Verrucomicrobiia > Limisphaerales > SIBH01 > JANNGC01. Next base: position 64,419 of record JANOQV010000102.1, read on the forward strand.
GTTTTGGTCGCCTGCCGAAATCTTGGCCAAATGCGCCGCTGCATCAACACTGTCCAGCACGCGGCGCTCAAATAGCTTCTGCACTGCCTTGGAAAGCTGTGTAACGGCGGAAAACTGCTTGAGCATTTTGGCAGAGAGGCCAATCCGTTCGGCGACCGCTGCGTGACTTCCCAACGTCGCGACCGCCAACTCCAATTTGTAGGCGATTTCAGTCAGCGGGAACGGACGCTTCTTGCTTCGAGTGGAGGCGATAAGCACAGCGATGGCCTCATTTAGCTCCTTCTCGCTCGCCTTGCCTCCGGATGGACGCGACTTCATGCCACGAAACCTTGATTCGTCAGCCAATCACTCAGCACTTTGGCGGCTAACTCATCAGGCTCCATGTCCATCGACTTGGTAGCCTTTACGAGTGCTTTGCGAAGTTCCTCTGGCAGACTGATGATAAGGTTTTCCTCGACATGCTGCTTCATCGCGTGGTCAAGAATGTCCTCAGCCGATGCCTTGCGGTCGCGTTCTCCGTAAAAGACAAGTCGGCGCTTTTGGTGAGCAGTTGGCTTATACTCCATGATGAGTTCCAGCAGTTCCTCAGCCTTGTCCAAATTGTCTTGGGCTGCCCGTATTGCCCTCTTCACGTCGGCGGGAGAAACCTTGTGAGCTTTGAGCCAACCCTTCATTGCGGTCGTCGCCCGCGCTTCAATCAAAATGAAATCGCGAACTTTCCTCAGCGATAGTCCAGTTTCTTGCGACACTTTGCGGTCGTTTTTCCCGAACTTGTTGTAGAGATAGGTCACAGCTTTTGCTGTGTCATCATACTCAAGTTCGAGGCGCTGCATGTTTTCTACCAGCGAGCGGACAACTGCCTCGGTTTGTGTCAGGTGCCCCACGAAGACTGCTTTAATCTTTGGCCATTCGAGAATCTGCTTGTGGGCCAAGAATCGACGCTGCCCGGAAATAAGCTCGTATGGAGGTTTGCCGAATTCGCCCATCAACACCACCGGCTGCAACAAGCCATGCCGTTTGATACTTGCGGCGAGTTCATCAAGGTCTTTTGTCGCGTCGCACAAGCGAACATTGTCGTTACTAACTTCAATGTCCTTTAGCGGAACCTCGAAGATTGCAGATACCTCGTGCTTGGGTAAGCTCATAGTAATTTAGAGTTGGCAAATCAGGCACGCCTTTGGGCCGTCGTCCTCTTCCTCCATCCCGGCCAGCACTTCGACGAGACGCTTGTTGCCACGGTTGGCTTTCCTGCGTTCCTCGTGTTCGGCGTAGCGACGCTTGATGCCCTCGATTGTGGCTGGCCTGCGTAGCTCGCTCAACGGCATCCCCTGAATCCAAGTGAAGGTCTTGCCGGGGTCGTCCGTGACCTTCTCGTATTTCATCGCCGCCTCGAACTGTTCGGGATGAGCTTCGAGCAATCGCACCCACTCAATCGGGCGTTGGAAAAAGCAGAAGTAGCAACCGGAGTGCGTCCGGCCCCACTTGAGATACGGAGGCATCCCGATGCCGCTGTCCTCCAAAATCTTCATCACGCCCGCGTAGCCGATGCCGTCTTCCTTGAACGGGAACGTCGGCTTGATGTTCGGCTTCGTGCTGATGTAGCCTGTCCTGTCTTCGTCAGCGCGGATGCCGACGTAGCTGACCACCGGCTCATCGCCGACGTATTCCTCGAAGGGCTTTAATTTGAGCAATTTCGTACACCAACGCATCTGCGGCGAAGGCAGGTAGCCGCCGAACACGTCGAGCCAGTGGTCAAATCCGGCCTTGGCGTTGAGCCTCACAATCTTCTTGCCCAAGAACGCCTCGACGCGGTTCAGGTATTCATACGTCTCGGTCAACTCCTTGTCGGTGTCGCAGAAGACGTATTCCATGTCCTTCACCCGGTCGCGCATGTAGAGCGCGAGGGCAGTGCTGTCCTTGCCTCCCGACATGCAGAGGATGTGCCGTGTGAGTTTGCTCATGGTTTTGCTTTTTCAACTTTCTCCAACTTCGACCAGATGGCGCGTGATGCTGCGGCCAGACCGAGGCGCTTGTCCTTGGTCAGCAGTGCTTCAAACTCAGTTTGCAGTTCCCGAAGTCGATTCTCTTCGTCCGCTGCGACATGGATGACCTGCTCATGCTCTGTGCCGTTGGCCTGCGTAATGGCGAGCCGAATGCCCACGCCGTTCCTCGACGGTTTGCCGTCTACGAACACGATGCTCTCGACACGGTGAAAGCGTGTGGCCAGCGGAGCGAGTTCCTGAACGAACAAATCATCTTCGGCGTCGTGCCACTTCGCAGGCGGCTTGAGCGCGAGGTAGCTGCCAAGCGATTCAAGCCAGTCGGACTCCGGCAGGTTGTCATCCATCAGCCGGAGGCAGAAGGCCCGGAGCTTCGGCTCGTTGACGCCGAGCACGACCTGCTCTGAGCGACGCGCCAGTGCCGACCGGAACTGCTGAAAGGAACCGGGCAGGTCGAACGCCTCGCGCAGCAATTTCCGTAGACGCTCCTGCAATTCCGGGAACGCGGCCCGCAGTTCATCGAGCGCAGTCTTCAATCCACGGATGAAAGCCTGAACCTCCTTGCTTGCGGCGGTGTTGGCCGGGAACGGCTCGAACCCGCACGCTTTCGGCAGGTCGCTGAACAAAAGCTTTGAAGGTTCACGCGCCGCGAGGATGGCGTCGCGCACGGCCAGCGCAGTAGACGAGAGCTTCTTGGTGTTGTGAACGTAGGCAGGCAGTTGGGCCACAAAAACGCAGAGCGGCTTCACCACATCCAGCAGCTCCGTGCGCCGTTCACCAGTCGGCTTGACCTCCAACACACTGAGCAGCTTCTCGAACAGTTCGGCACGGACACCCTCAATCTTGCAGTATTGAATCTCGAACCGTTCCGGCTGTTTGGTCAGCACGAGCATGTGCTCGCCGGTCATCTCGCGCAGGAAGCTGCCATCCTTGTAGAAGGCAACGTCCTGTTCATGCGCGATTGCGAACGCGGTAAGCAGCAAGGGGATCATTCCGTCGCGCACGCCGAATGGCGGATGCCGCAGTTCGGCGAACAGTTCGGAAATTTTGACGCGGGCATCCGGTTGGCTTTGCACTACGGCTCGAATTTTTCTGAGCGTGGGCAAGACGTTGCACTTCTTGTCGCGGTTGCCGTGTGGCTCGCCAATGCGCCAACCGCCATCATGCTGCTGATGAATTCCCGTGTTCAACAAGACGGAGAGATACATGCTCATCTCCGGCGGCTTCTTGTCTGGATTCATGCCCAGCAGCGGCGATTTGCCATCCGTAAACATCTTGAAGACGAGTCGCATCCGCGCCGCCGCCGCCGCCGAACTTAGGTTGCGTCGGTTGACGAGTTCGTTGTGGATGTGCGGTGCGTCCTCAAACGTGAGGTCACAGATACGCGATAGTTCAGCGAGCAGGTGGCGACCGTCTTTGACTTCGAGCGTCTTGCCCTGATGAAACCACGCGAGCGAAGTGCGTTCACCGAACTGTTTGAATCCGACCTGCGCCTGAATGCGGCGGTCCAACTGTGCTCGTGCGGCCTGACGCTGCCGCGAGACTTCCTCGCGACCGTACTTGTCTCCGTTCAGTTCTGGCGTGCTCGTCGCGACCCAATCCCATCGCTGAACTTCCTGCACCAGGCCAGTGAGGTTGCTCAATGGCTGAGGCACCGCCACAAGCCAGTTCCGACGTGCGGCGACCTCGTTCTGTTTCGCAAATTCAAGGGCCACGCTGCGCTCAGTTCCGGTTTCGCAGAGGGGCACGATGATGACGCCATCCGCTCCGCCATCCTGCGCCGCGACCAATCCCGGCAGTTCAGCAATCGCGCAATAGCGCACATCGAAGTGTCGCAGGTTGCCGGTCTCGATGTAGTGCCTTCGGGCGACGATTGGGCGTGATTCGAGGTGCTGCTTGATGATTGATGCGACGCGCCGAGGCGTTTGCACTGCGCGTCGTGCATCGTCCAAGGCACGTTCAAGATCAACTGAGGTGTGTGGCCACAGGCAAAACCCGCGACCACGACCACGGTCGTAAAGCACACGTTTGACCCGTTGCAGCTTTTCCAATGCGGCCCTGACCTGACGCTGCTGGGTGTGGTCTTCACCAGCCACGGCGCACACGATTGTCTCTTCGGACGCCAACAGGTCATCGTTGAGTAGATTCAGGAGGCCAACGGTTTTGAGTATCTGGATGTGAAGCGGTTCCTCGGTCGCGTAGCTCTCGATGACCGACTCGATTAGGCTCCAATGACTTCGGAAGCTGGCAACCGTCAGCTTGTGTCCGAAGTTAGTTCGCACGTAATCGAACAGGTTGCTGAGACGATACGGCTCCGCATTTTGCAGACGCTGCTCGCTGAAAGCCTGCAAACCGAACGGCTCGTTTGATAGGAGGAAGCTGAACAGGGAACGCTCGTTCTGTCCGAAGCGTTTGAACACGCGAATGAGAACGGGCAGCACCGTGGGATGCAGCGGATAAAGCCGTGCCGCCAAATCCACGAGCGGCTGTCGTTGGGCTGCGCCGAACCATCCGAGTTCGACGGCGCGTTGCATCGCATGACGCAACGGGGACTGCTGCCCCTTCGGTATGTGGTCAACCTGCACGTTGAGTGCTGAGGCGATGAGATGTCCGACCTGCTCAACCGGCTGATTGAAAACAATTTCCTCGAAGCGCCCCGCAACCTTTTCCCACTCGCGCTGTGCAGACTGATTTAGCTGGTCGGCGTAGGCGTTGAATCCTTGGTGCAACAGGCAGACGAGGAACAGCGGCTCGTTGCCGCTGCGCGATGCTGCTTCGGCCAACTTCTGCAACAGGAACACATCCTGTCGATGCGGACTGAGCGCGGCGAACTCAAGGAACTTGCCCAACTCGTCTACAAGAATCAGGAGGCCGTTGCCCTTGCCATCGGCGATGACTTGGGAATTCGCGTCGAGGATGGCCTCAACAATCTGCTCATCGCTCGGCTCAGTCTTCGCTTTGAGCAGTCGCTCAATCACTTCTGCGGGCTTCGCGTTCGCGCCTCTTTTGTAGACGGACGCGATGGCGCTGTGCAGAGCAGTGAGGATGGAAGTGGCGAGCGGCTTACGGGAGCAGGTGACGAGCACTGGCAGATAAACAGGCCGCGCCACGCCGAGCTTCTTGAAATCGAAAGCCCGCACAATCTGCGGCGCTTGCCTGTTGTCACGACCGGCAAGGACATTCGCGACCAGCAGAGCGAAGCTGGATTTCCCGGAGCCGTAATCGCCGGTGACGCGCCACGCCCTGCGCCCAGACTTTGGCCGAAGGCCGTCGCTGATGCGCTCGCAGCACTCCTGAACAAAGTCAGTCTTCACGTAACCGGAAAGTGCAGCCGAGTCCTGAAAGTCGCGCTCAAGCTGAACCGAACGCAGGAACCGGCTCTTGATGTTGAAAACGTCTACAATGCGTCGTTCGCCCATGTTCATCCCTCCTGCCGGTAAATCTCGTTGAGCAAATCGGAATTCTTGCGCTGGCCCTGCCGTCGCACAGTTTGCAGGTTGGCCGACTCTGCATAAGAGAAGAAGTTCTTCGTCTGCCGCGCCAGTGCGTCCACCCGCGTCCTGATGTCGTCCTCCGGCAATTTGAAAATCTGACCGGGACTGCCGTGGCCGTGGGCAACTTCACGGAGGGGCAAGCTGTTCTCCGATGCCTCGTGGCGTTTGTTCCAGAAGTCGTTGAGGGCGTAGACGAAAAGTTCAGGAGTGATGTCAGGTTTTTCTTCCCGCCGAAAAGCGTAGACGGGTTCGGCGCGTCCCTCACCCTTGTCCACGGGACGCTCGCCCACGCGGATGATGAGTCCCAACTCGGTGAGCGGGGAGTCGAGGTTGTCTTCTTGAACCTCACCCTTCCGTCCACGAGTCGGAAAGTAGCTGTGGAGGAACGTGTCCCAGTGCTGGTCGATGGTGACTCGCGAGAGCGTTTCATCCTGCCGCCCGGCCTCTTTTTGCATCGCACTGATGACGACGCTGGGCACCAATTCCGGCTCTTGCCAGCGGTTGAGCAGGTAGTCCCATGCGAGCAACGGACTCTTTACGTCGGTCGAAAGATTCCAGTGGATGAGCCAGAGGGTGCGAATGTCCTCCATGAACTCGTCATGCCCGCCCTCGCCCAGCAGCGCCCGGCCAAAATCACTTACGGCGTGCCCTGTTCCTTTGGTGGTGGTTGTCACCACACCCGCAACTTGCGCCCAAAACCTGATTGAACGGGCCATGTTCTTTCCCACGCCGAGGGCGACCATCGTGTCATCTTCCTCCTTGGCGGTGAACAGCTTGGGGTTGGCCTGCAAGCCGCGCACGGCCTTGGGCAACCAAGTGTAACGGCACGCAAAAGACTCGTGCCCGGAAATGCGGTATGGCGTTGTGGCGGTCATCCGTTCAGCGGTTTCAGAGGGTGAGGATGTTCTGCGGCCAGAACGGTGTCCAGAGCCGATTCGGAAAGCAGGCGGTTCCGAGAACCGCGTTCGATTTTTCATCTTCGATGCACTCATTCGCGCCGTGACCCTAGCAGGCGAGGTCGGTCAAATACCGTCCTACCCCTGAACAGAAAAAGAGGGAATTTCAGGGCCGTGAGGGCGCAACTACGACCAGCCCAAACCGCGATTCAGCGTGTCGTCAGCAATCCCCATCGCCGCCAAGAGCAAACCGGCCTGCGCCTTGAGCGCGGGCGGCGCTGCTTGAGGCGGAAGGATTTCGGCGAACCTTCCCTCGAAGTTGCTGAACTCCGGCATGTCGGATACGCCGAAGCCGAAGAAACCTCCAACGTCCGTGCGGATGATAGGCAGAAACTTTTGTCGTTTTGCGCCCCGCGCTTCCCCGGCCAGCACGACAATCTCCTTGCGGTCGATGGCCTCGGACGGCGCTTCATCAGGGTCGAGTGTTTCGCCCGGCGCGGCCATCTTCATCCACGATTCCAGAATCAAGACCACGGCAGTCGCGTCGTTGGCGATACAGATGAGGCGGGCGGTGTTCGCGAAGTTATTTTTGGCGCGGTCATCGCCCATCGACTCAGGCAGGTAAAACAACAAGCCCTTTGGCGACACGGCCATGACGGTGGGCGGGACGCGGCCAGCTTGCCGCATCGAGAACAGTGCGAAGTCCTCGGCCTGCGCGAGCAGGTCGTCGAGCGTCGTTGGTGTCTGGCCGGATGGCATCGCTGCCTGTGAGCTTTCAGAATGTGCGTGGGGTAGGCAAGCGCCACGGCGACGACTCGGCCCGAAAGCGAAACTTCCCTGTCATGCCGAACGTGGGACGCCATCTCGTCCCGCTACCATGATTCCATAGCTCCGCGCACGTATTTACATCATGGTCATGTCCTTCATTGTCGGCCCGGAGCAATCGCCCACCAGTTCCACGGGGAACAAGCCGAAGCCGCCTCCGGCGTTGTGCCAGCGTCTCGGCCAGCACTGCTCTGAGCTAATCGACTACCGGCTTCTGTATCGGCTTCATCATCAGACCGAGCCAGAACACATCTGGTCGCTCATCAGCAAGGTCGTCGCGTTGGAGCAACCGCGCTGCCGTCGCCAACGTGACCAGTGGCGGCTGTTCGCGTATGAGCGGGTCAAGATGATGTTGCGCGTGGGCATTGCCGAGCGCGTGCAGCGCCACTACGTCCGGGTCGGGCCGCTCATCCCTGAGTGGCGTCGCGATGTGGGGAGTGCGCGGCTGCGGCCTGTGGGACGGCGACCGTCCCGCAGGAAGGAAATGCGAAAAGCGCCGAGAATTGGCGCTTACGCCAAGGTGCCGGTGCTCGAAAACCGAAAGCGTATCGAGCCGCCTGCTGCGCCTGTAAATCACCCCGCACACCGAGAACCCGATGCGGCGGTGATGCCGAACGAGAGCACACCGCATCAGGCGCAGTCCGTGGCTCCGCTGGACGTTGGTCTAGCCGCCAAGCGGCTTGCGGCGCACCGGTGGGAGCTTAGTCATCGCTTCATCCTGCCGCTGCACGGCCAGCGGGTTCGTGCCCATCAGGCAGTGCTACTCCCTGATGGCACCGAGGCCCGGCTCGTCGCTTCCTTAAAGGGAACTGTGGTCGTCTGCGTCGGTGATGTGCTGCGGCTGGATGAAAACGAAATCCTGCGCCGTCGCGAACACGAACTCCGGCTCATCAAGAATTCGAGCGCGGTCGCGCTTGGTCGCAGGAAGCTGGGACGACGTGAGTGCCCAAGTCCACGCAAGGCTGAGTCGTGCAGAATCAACGGTCGGCGTCCTGTGCGCCCCGGTTCACGACCTCGCGGACGGCCAACAGGTAAGCGTCAGGCGGACTTTGTGGCTTCCGTCAGTGCAGGGTGAAATTTCAGACCTCGGTAGCCACGGACGAAACGACCGTGCTCGCCACGAACCGAGCACGACAACTTTGACCCGAAGAGGCGGAGCATTATGGGCGGCAGCATCCGCCGCACCTGTGCGGTGGAAAGTTGATGTCCTTCATCTGAGAGCACCGCGCAAAGCCCCTCCGCCATTGCGGAAGCTGCGAAGCCCTCGTTGCCCTTGCAAAAGGTCGCGAGCAGTTCAGCTTCCACGAGCTTTTCATGTTCAGGCCGAACCGGTGCGGTGGAGCGTGGCTGGGACGCGGCATCGAGGTCGCAAGCTACGGCCTCAAGTTGTCCAGCGACCTGCGTCAGCGCGTCGAGAATGGTGGCGAGCTGATGAACCGGGACGCCTGCGTGTCCCGCCAGTGATGATGATGCGTTGCTCATGGACATAACTACGAGGGTCGCGTCCGACGACGGGACGCACAGCCAAGCGCGGTGTCCCGACCGCGTGGCCGACAACGCAAGGCACCCTCGGTTCCACGGGAAGCTGCACTTATGGATGTCGACGCCGGAGACTGAACACATCAAGTCTCAGCCAAGTCGCTTGCCTGAATTCACCACAAGTTTGCGCTCGTCGTCAGAAGGCGTCACGCAGTCACCCGCAGAGCTTGTTTGCTCAGGGCAATCTTCTCCTTCAACGTAAGCGGGCGCTTCGGCTCCAACTGAACGGGTGCCGGAGGCAGTTGCTCCGACTGCTTCGTTTCGGGTTCGGCCTGTTCACTCTCAAGCGACAGTTTCACTTCGGCGGCGTCACGTCGGAGGAACTCGACACAGAAGGCATCAAAGTTGCCCGCGACTGCCATGTAGTGCCCCGTATGGAATACGTGCCGAAGCGCGGCGACGTATACGCCAGAGGTCGGCTCCGAAGTGCGGAGTGCAGTGAGGTCTTGTTCAAGCCGTGGCCGGTCTGCGTCAGGCAATGTATACTTTTTACGGAAAACGGGCAGTGCCAGTCCGGCAGGCTGAGTGACGGGGGCGTGCCCGCTCTCAGCGGACTGCTCAACGTCACGGACTCCATCTTGTGCTTTACGGGACGATTGGGCTGCATCCTCGGTTGCGGTTTCTTTGTTGCCTACGAGGCTCAGAGCCACCGACTCGACGCCCTCGCTAGTCGTGACCACGCGGACTGCGAAAAACTCTGAGCAGGCCGATGCCGCCGCTGCCTGCATCTCGACGGCAGAAACGCCAGATGCTTTCGCATACTCACGTTCAAGGAACTGCGTCAGCGCCGCCTTGAACACTTGAGCGTCGAACTGTGCTGCCGGTGCCGAGGTCTTGTCGTCCGCGACTGACGGTGACTCCGGTTCAGGCGCATCTGCTGGTGCCGCCGCTGCTGCCCTCGTGGCCTTCTTGGGATGCGCGTCTAGCTTCGACCGCACAAAGTTCCCGGCATCCGCGCTGGTCATTGTGGGAGTGATTTCCCCGGCCTTGATGCCCCGTTCGATGACCGCCACTTCCAGTGCCGCCAGCTTGTCCAAGCTGCGAAGGCTGTTCGGCAAAATCGAGCAGTTGCTCGGATTTGAAAGCGCGGGGTGCGCGGCGATACGCATGAACATCTCGGCTGTTCGCTGGTCGGTTCTCACAAGCCTTGATTTGAACATCGCTCCGAAGCCGCCGTGTCCAAGCGCCTTCTTGGCGGCGATAAGTTCGTTGCCCAGCGCGAGGATTGCTTCCTGCCCCTTGCGAAGTCGCTGGTTTATTTTGTCGGCCCATTCTGCTTGAGCCGCATCTAAAACAGATGGGGTAAGGCCCGTGGGTTCGGTTGGTATGGCGGTCGATGCCGCTGCTTTTGTTTTCTGGATTACCGGCGCAACGGGGTGCGCCAGCTTCGGTGTGTTGGTTATGTTAGATTTCATGTCATCTTGAAGAACTGGCCTGATGGCCTGCGCGGTGGAAAAATCTTCATGCGGTCATCCATTTGCACCGGAGCCAGCGGCATCGCCTCTGACTTCTTCGTTCCGGCGCAGCACCTCGTCACGCAGCACCTTCTCGGCGGTGGATTCCTTCTGCGGCTGGCGCTTCTGTTTCAAAGCAGCCCGTTTCGCTTTCTGCTCCTTGCGCCAAGCCGTGATGGAGCCAGCGCCGATATAGCCGGGCGAGTTGCAGAAGAGATTTCCAAACCGACGCGGGCTGCGGACGGACATGATGACCTCGGCGTTCTGGAAGAGATGGTGGTCGAGGTCGGCGTTCAACTTGGCGATGTCCGCCCCGCCGTTGGCCAGCCTGACGTAGCCGGTCACGTAGTCCATCGGCTTGAACATGTAGTAGAGCCAGCGGTTGACGGCGGCTTGGCTTTCGAGCGGCGCGATGTGCAGGTCTGGGTAGAGGCAGCGGCCACACGGCTGCTCGCTGTATACACGCTCGAACAATGCAAACATGGCCTTGGCCTGCTCGAATTCGATTGGTTCGGACGAGTTGAACAGGTCGTGCGTGTTCGGCGTGATGTGATGCGACAGGAAGTGCCACGCAATTTCACGGCTGGCCAACGCGCCCGCGTGTATACCCACGCTCTTCAAGATGCTAACGTATTCCTCGGTGAAGATGAACGTGGCGTTGTGACAGGCGACCACGGGGTTATCTACGCCATCCGCTTCTCCATGCTGGACGGTCAGGTTGCCTGCGCGTGGCATCCCCTTGTAGGGATTGAAGCGCAGCGCCTTTTCCGTCTTCCCCGTCTTCCGGTCAGCTTTCTCGATGACGAGACGCAAGCCCGCATGGTCAGGGTTGCGGCGGAAGCTGAGGGTGATTGCATACCAGAACGGAGCCTTCACATAAACATGCCCGTATTCGTATACGGCGGGCTTGTAACGCAGCATGTCGGCGCACTGGATGCAGTGGTCGGGTAGCTGGCAGAAGTTGCCTTTCACGCCACACATCGCCATGCGCTCGCCGTGACCCCACGTCTCCGACAGCAGGCTGATGCCGATGCGCTCGCGGTAGAACTTCTGGCCCTGCATCCACTTCGACCAGTTGTATCCTTTGAGGAAGCGGAGCAGGCGAGCACGCAGGTCGAAGTCGAGGTTCTTGTTCCGCAGGATGTCGTGCCAGCGCGAGCGGTTCACACATTGCAGTGGCAGCGGGCAGTCTGCTCCGGCCTCTGATGCGTCTGCCTCACGGAGCCACTTCTTCTCTGACCGCTGCAAGAACTCCGTCTCCGTGTCGAGGTCTGCGAGCTTGGCCAGCATCGCGTCCTCGTCACCGCAGTCAGGGAGCGCATAGTGCAGTGTGGAGGACGGTGCGGGGGGACATTCCTTTGATGAACATAGACTAGCTCCTGCCGTGCCAACATGTGGGGCTTGGACATTGTGAGGGGCATCATCGCCCTTCACCGACTCCGGCGGAGAGGTCGCCGCGCAGCCGGTTGAAAGGCCGAGAGTAGCAGCACCGGCTCCGCCCGGAGGCGGACACGGCTGCGCGGCTAAATTGTCGTCTCGCTGACTGCTACTCATGGGAACCTTTCAAGTTCGTGCTCTAACTACACACGGTAAGAACGCAGGCCGTGATGAAGGCCGGGAAGAAATGTGCGTATACAAGTTGCGCGATGGCTCTATACGCACATGAAGTGTCGAACCCGGAGGAAGTCGTTGCTCAACCTGATGGGCTGTGGGCAAAGCAAGCGACGGCTGTTGGCTTCGGCTCGTGGTGGGGTTGGACACTGCTACAGCCGCACGCGGCGGTCATGGAAAGCACCGCGATGGGGTTGAATTCAATCGTCGGCGACGAAATAGGGACGGCCACAGCGGCTTGCAAATGTATACCGTTCCAAGCCTCATCGGCGCAGTTCTATTGGCCGTGAATTTTGAAGCAAGTTTTGCCATGAACGGTTCGGTCGCGCCTATGCCCTTCGCGGTGGGTGCTGTTCCATTCGAGCACAGGATGCTCACGAAGCAGGAAACGGCGGAGTATTTCCGTGTCGAGGAACGCACGATTGAAACGTGGATGAAGGCGCGACTCATCCCCTACATCCGTATCGGCCACACCGTCAGGTTCAGGATGTCAGACCTGCTGCTCGAACTCGACCAGCGGTTCCGTGTCCCTTCAAAGCGGCGGGTGCCTTGACGGGCTGTTCGAGTTGCACGATGACATCATCCCGGCCATCGGGTCGAACCGAGAACCACTTCACGGCCTGTTCCTTGGTCACGCACTTGAGGTAATTCTGGGTAATCACCTTGGGCGAGTTTCCGGCTTCGATGGACGTTTTCTGGATGTCGTCCGATTCAGCTACCCTGTAGCTCACGAAGCTGTGCCGCAGGCCGTTCCGCTTCCACTCCACGCCTGCCACTGTCGCCAGCTTTAACAATTGGTTTCCGTAATTTGCGTATTCGCAGACTGGGCCGGACTTGCGGGCGTGTGGCATCAGCCACGCCTTGAGGTTGGCGTGCATGGTCACAAATCGACGCACGCGGGTCTTGGTTATCGCCTTGCGAACTTCGATGTGGCCCTCCTGCATCTTCACGTCCGCCCAATCCAAGCGCCGGATTTCTTCCGAGCGCAGTCCGGCGAAGGCACCAATGGCGACGGCGGGCAGCAAGTCCTCTTTGGCTGAGGCAAGTAGTGTCTGAATCTCGGCAGGATTGAAGACCTCGACCTCCCCTTCATCCTCCGTCTCCTTTTCCACGTCCAAAACGCTTCGGTGCGACTGCGCGACGTAGCCGCGCTTCTTGGCGAAATTGACCAGTGTTCCGACAACGAGGCGGAAGTTGTTGGTAGACCTCGCGCTGAGGCTCAGGGATTGCAGGAATCGTTCAATGTCCGCGCTGGTGACGTTGGCGATGGGGCAGGCGAAGGCGTCTCCAAACCTTGTCAACCGCAGCCGCAGGTCTTTGATGTAGAGGGCCGACCTGCCCTTCTCCTTCTTCGCGGCAAGCAATTCGTCCACGACCTCCGATACGCGCTTATGGACAATTCCGGCAGGCTGCTGAACAGCGAACAGTTTGGCCGCTTCAAGCAGGGAAGCGCCGTTCAGAAGTTTGGTGGCCTCCACAAACTGTTGCACCGCCACGTCGAGGCCGACGCCAAGCGGACGCAGCATCTCGATGGCTCGTGCGTAAGCGGCCCGCTCGTGTCCATTGAGTGTGAGCACGTCCATCTGCCCACGCGCCAACTTTTCGACAACCTCGTCGGCGTGCGCCTTGGCATCCTCGTATTTTGAAAACGTCGGGCGGACGCGCCTGCGCTCGGCGTCGTAATAGCAGAGCGTATACGACTCACAGCCCTTGCTCGGCGTCGCGTAGATGGTTACGCAGCACGAACCGCGTTTGACGCGCAGCGGAAATTTCAGTTCTGCCATACGTCCTCCAAGAACGTGATGGTTTGAAAAATTCCGGCCCCAACTGTCAGGAAACTGTCAGGTAAGGGGTGTCGACACGGCTTGTGTCCGTGTAAGTGCTTGCAATTAAGGCTGGCAGATTGGAGCGGGTGAAGGGAATCGAACCCTCGTCTCAGCCTTGGGAAGGCCACATTCTACCATTGAACCACACCCGCGTCCGCACGTGGACACTTCATACCAGTGCCCCCGCTGCGACCGCAAGTTCCATCCTGAGGTTATCATTCGTGGGTGCGCACATCAGTTTTGAGACGGGGCGACTGAGCGGGCGTGAGGGAACTGATGATGCCCTCGGCCATGCCGCCGAAAAAATCCCCGACTCCTCAAGGCCTCGTCGCCACTTTAACTCCAGAACCGGCCCGTCCGTTAGCAGCGCACTTGTTCTTGCGGCCTGTCGATTCCATCGCCCTGCTGTCGGAACGTTTGCCTTTCTTACTGGCCGGGCCTTAGTCCGGCCGTTCACGGTGGGTTTGCAGGTGTTACTTCTGGCAGACGACGGTTTCTCGAACCGGGCCTTCCCCGCGTGCCCGGCCTTGCTCCAGTCCAGTCATGACTTCGCCACTGACTTAGGCCGGGAGTTTGTCCGGCAGCGGCTGGAAGCAGGGTTTCGCCACGCTGCAGCCTGCCACGGCCCTCCCGATCCGGGGCGCATGGCTTCAATCCAGAGCGGTGTTTGCAGCGGCTCCACCCAACCACGGGTCTGGCGGAGCCGCGACTTACCATCTCCGGCAGGCCAGACTTTTGTCACTGGCATCGCTCAGGGCGACGCCCAGCAGCGGGCCTTTGCCACACGACGTGTCATCGCCCCATTTGAACCTTGTTTGACTGGGATGATAATCGGCGTGGCATTTTTTCCTGACGGAAGTCATTCGGCACTGTCTTGCAGGCGTAGTGAGCCGGTTTCACAGATCGATCTCAGCAGTCCACGACCGCTTTTTCCAAGTAGGCGAGAAGTCGAAATCAAACTGCGGGGAGAATTCCTGAGGCAGTTGTTGCATCATCTTGATGCAAGCAATGCTCGGGCACCTGAGAATGATCAGGATCGGAGCTGACACGGTCGTGCGAGTTTGGCGGCGTCGCCATCATCCAGTCACGCTCCGGTGCCCACGGCCTGCTGGAGTGAGGTGAAGCCCCGACGGCGCAGACGCCGGGCCAGCCCGCGCACGATCTGCCGGGCCAGGGCCGGGCCTTCGTAAACCAGCCCGCTGTAAATCTGCACCAGCGACGCGCCGGCGGATATTTTCTCCCATGCATCATCGGCATTGAAGATGCCGCCGACGCCAAGGATGGGGAGCGCGCCGCGCGTTTGCCGGTGGATGTGGCGAATAACCTCGGTGCTGCGCGCGCGCAACGGACGGCCGCTCAATCCACCTGACTCGGAGTAAATTCGGCGCGTGGCTTCGTCGCCCGGCTCGGGCCGGGTGATGGTGGTATTGGTGGCGACTAGGCCAGCCAGTTTGCGCGTGCCCACCAGTTCGATGATCTCGTCGAGGGCAGCGAAGTCCAGGTCGGGCGCGACCTTCACGAGCAGGGGCTTGGGATCGCAAGCGTTGACCTCCTGGAGCGCGGCGAGAATTTCGTCCAGCGCGGCCCGGTCCTGGAGCCGGCGCAGGTTGGGCGTATTGGGCGAACTGACGTTCACGACGAAGAAGTCGGCCAGGGGGCGTAACAATCGAAAAGAACTGGCGTAATCTTCGGCGGCGTTTTCATTGGAGGTGACTTTGGATTTGCCGAGGTTGATGCCCACCGGGTGTTTCGGCCAGCGGCCCGCGTCGCGCCACTGGCGGAGCTTCGCCGCCATCGCTTCCGCGCCGGGATTGTTGAAACCCATGCGGTTGATGAGCGCCTCGTCGCACCGGGCGCGGAACATTCGCGGCGCGGGATTGCCCGGCTGCCCGTGCCAGGTTACGCCGCCCAGTTCGGCAAAACCAAAACCCAGCGCCTCCCACGCGGGCACGGCGGCGGCGTGCTTGTCCATGCCGGCGGCCAGTCCGACCGGATTGGGAAAGCGCAGGCCAAACAAATCGATCGGGAGCAAGGCCGAGCCGTAGAGAATGGAGAGCGCCCGACACAGGGGCGGCGAACCGCTCACCCAGGCCAAACTCGCGATGGTACGGTTGTGGATGCACTCCGAATCCTGCGTAAACAGGGCGGGGCGAATCAGGCGGCGGTAAGACCAGCTCATGCGCGGAAAGGTTGCGGGTTCGAGCTTGAAGGTTGCAAGTTGAAGGTTCGGCAGGGGCAGATTCGTTTCTGCCCCGCGGAATCTCCGACCAACTGGTATCGAACCCACGGACAGGAATTGGCCGAGACGCATTTCTTCCCACAGTTTTGTTGCGACCGGGTGGCATTTCTATTTCAACGGGCGGGCCTTAGAAGGCAAGAGCCTGTTTACTAAACTGGCATGATCGGAAGAAGTCATTTTTACATTGGGGTGATCGCGCTGGGCGTATGGTTGGCCTCTCCGTTCGAGGCGGCTGCCTACATCGACCCCGGGAGCAGCAGCTATCTGTTCCAACTCCTCATCGGTGGCCTGACGGCGCTGGCGTTTTTCTTTGGCAGCATCCGGCGGAAGGTGAGAGCGGGTTATCAATGGCTCTTCCGCCGCCGCCCGAGCGCCGGACCGGCACCACTCCCACAGGACAAGGCGACGGCGCGCGATGTCTGAAGTTAAGACCGACCGGAACTCTTCCGCCTCCACCGCCTTCGAACACAGGCGTGAACTCACGCCGGTTCCTTCCTCGTTCCGCGATCCGTCCGGTGGCGTGGTCTTTGACGGGCGCGATTATCTGAGGCTAGTTCGGCCCGCCTATCAGCCGCACTACGACCGCCTCATGGCCTCGGGCCTGCACCGGGAACTGGTTCAGGAAAACCTGATCGTGGCGCATGGAGAGCTCCCCGCCCAGGCCACGCCCGACGTTTACAAGCTGCTTCGCCCCGAGCAGGTGCCGTTCATTTCGTATCCGTACGAATGGTGTTTCAGCCAGTGGCGAGACGCCGCGCTGGCCACGCTGCGCATTCAGGAACTCGCCCTCGAGCGCGGCCTGACCCTCAAGGATGCCAGCGCCTTCAACCTCCAGTTCGTCGAGGGCAGGCCCAAGCTGATCGACACGCTGTCCTTCGAAACGCTGGGCGAACCACGGCCGTGGGCGGCCTACGGACAGTTCTGCCGCCACTTCCTCGCCCCGCTGGCCTTGATGAGTTATCGCGACGTGAGGCTCGGCCGACTGCTCCAGACGCACCTGGACGGGGTGCCGCTGGACCTTGCCAGCAAGCTGCTGCCCTGGCGAAGCCGCTGGTGTCTCTGGCTCCGGGTGCATCTGCACTGGCACGCCGCGAGCGAGCGGCGCTTCGAACATTCCACGCGGGCGGAAGCCGCCAAGAAATCCTATTCAGCCAATGCGCTGCGCGGACTGGTGGCCAGTTTACAAAAGGCGGTGCAAGACCTCCCCGAACCAGCCGAGGGCCGGGTCTGGTCAAATTACTACGACGAAACGGTCACCGGCGGCGATTACGTCGCGCACAAGCAACGGCTGGTCGGGCAATGGTTGCAGGAAATGAAACCGCGTTCGCTCTGGGATCTCGGAGCCAACACGGGATTATTCAGCCGTCTGGCCGCCGCGCAGGGTGTGAACACGATTGCCTTTGATTCGGATGCCGCGTGCGTGGAGCGGAATTATCAGGCCGCGCGCCAGGACGGCACTCACAACCTGCTTCCGTTGCTGATGGATCTGACCAACCCCACGCCCGCGCTCGGCTGGGAAAATACCGAACGCATGGCGTTCGTCGGGCGCGGCCAGCCCGAGGCTGTGCTCGCCCTGGCCCTGGTCCATCATCTGGCCTTGGGCAACAATCTGCCGCTGGATCGCATCGCCCGCTTTTTCGCCGGGCTGAGTTCAAATCTGATCATCGAGTTCGTGCCGAAGAACGATTCCAACGCGCAGAAGCTCCTGCGCGTACGCGAGGACATTTTCCCGGACTACACCCAGCAGGAGTTTGAGCGGGCCTTCTCGGCTTGCTTCACGATTGTGCAGACTGAGGCGATGTCGAACTCAAATCGTGTCCTCTACCAGATGGCACGCCGGGCGGCCTCATGAACAAGCTTCCGCCCCTCACGCCGTTCCTGGTCAGCACCTTCTTCGTGCTGGTGAACCATCGGGAATTGCAGCCCTTCGTGAAGTGGGAGGAATTGCTCGGAGTGTGGACGCTGGCGCTCGCCATCACCTACGCCGGGTTCCGGTTGGTGTGTTGTTTCGTCAAAGATATCCGCAAAGCCGGGTTGCTCACCGTGCTGCTGGTGCTTTTCTTCTGCTTCTATGGGGACTTCGACCACAGCTTGAAACGACTGGTGAACGGGTGCGGCTGGCCGGCGCTGGCGCACGCTCACTTCCTTGCGCCAGTCTTGCTGACGCTCTTTGGGGTGGCGGCGGCGGCGGTCTTGCGCACGCGCTGGCCGCTGCTGCGCTTGAAGGCGGTACTCCGCGTCTTCTTGGCCGGAATGATCCTCGCGACCGTGCTCCTGCTGCATCTCTTTCCCACCCAGTTCGTTTCCCGCCGCGATCGACCGCGCGAAGTAGATGAGCACGGCCCGTTCACCCAAATCAACCAGCGTCCCGACATCTACTACATCGTCCTCGACTGCTACACGAGCACGGAGAACCTGAAAAAATTCTGGGGTTATGACAATAGCAGCTTCACCGCGTTTCTGGAGTCGAACGGATTCTTCGTGGTGCCTGATGCCCAGGCGAATTACGACATGACTCCTCGCTGCATGGCCAGCGCGCTGAACATGGCGCACATCCAGAGGCCGGCCGAGGGCCTGAGCGAATGGGGCCGGGTCAACCGCATGTGCGAAATCATCGACCTCGCCTCGGCCCCGCAAAAGCTGCGGGAAAACGGCTATGAGATCGTGAACCTTTCGCTCTTCGATGTCGCCGGCCAGCCGCAATTCTACAACAACGCCCCGATCGATTACCTCTCGCTGCTGGATTTGATGCGCCTCAAATCCCTTTTCGGCTATGCGGAAAGCTGGTGGAAGCGGCAGCACATGGCTGATTTGCACTTGAAGATTTTTCAGCGACTGGCCGAGGCCGCCGCCGTCCCCCACCCGGCCCGGCCACGTTTCATTTATGCGCACATCCTGGCCCCGCACTACCCTTACGTCTTCCATGCCGGGGGGAAGCGCTCTGGTCTGGTCTCCAATACCGGCACACCCCAGGAGTATCTCGAACAATTGAAGTACGTGAATCACCTCACCACCAACGCCATCGCCACGATCCGGGCGCGCTCCAAGTCGCCGCCCATCATTGTGCTCCAGGGCGACCACGGCTTCCGGGCTTTGCCCGCACCGAATCAACACGAGTCGGCCCGGAAGATCCTGAACGCCTACCACTTGCCCGGTGGCTCACGCGACTGGGTCTATGGCGGCATCACGCCCGTCAATACTTTCCGCGTGATTTTTAACCGCTACTTCGGAGCGCACTACCCGCTCGTGCCAGACGAATTTCATCACCGCAACGACACGCTGCCGTTGAGTCCGTGACGGCAGCCGCAGGGGCGAGCGCGGTCAACCAGGGACATGCAATTCCCGTCGCCCCTTGGCGCCCACTTCCGTCCAGCCTCAGGCTGATGCCAAAACTCTACTTACTCACACGGGATTCCGGCTTTTTCCCGGTTGCGCCAGCGGTGCAATCTGTTTCTATTCCCGTCCCGGATTGGATGGATTCGCTGGCCTGAAGTGGGTCGTCGTTACCCTCGCCTTTCCGGGGAGATTAAATATGAGCGAGACCACCGCGACCGTCGAGACACCGAAACCGACCCACAACGAGGTCATTAAGGCCGCCATCCCCACGCTGGCCGGCAACATCGCCGCCACGGTGGCGAGCGGCACGGATCAGTTCGCCGCCGATGACCAGCAGTTCATTAAGTTCCACGGCATCTATCAGCAGGACGACCGCGACCTGCGCAAGACGGCGAAGAAATTCATGATGATGATCCGCGGGCGCATTCCCGGCGGCGTGATGTCGCCGGCGCAGTGGATCACCTTCGATGATCTCGCGACGACTCACGGCAACAACACGTTGCGCATCACCACGCGGCAGAGCATCCAATTTCACGGCGTCGTGATGTCGGGGCTGGGCGCGCTGATCAAAAAGATCAACGAGTCGCTGCTCTCCACGCTCGCGGCCTGCGGCGACGTGAACCGCAACGTGACGGCTTCCTGCACGCCTTCGCAAACCGAAGCGCGTGCGGAGATGATGAAGGACTGCCATCGCATCGTGGACGCGCTCGCGCCGAAGACGAAGGCGTATCACTCGATCTGGATCGACAACGTGCAGTTGAAACTCGACGACGCGGAGAACAAGGACTTCGTCGATCCGCTCTACGGCCAGACCTACCTGCCACGCAAATTCAAGACGGCGTTCGTGCTGCCGCCCGTGAACGACATGGACATCTTCACGAACGATCTCGGCTTCATCGCCATCGTCGAGAATGGGAAACTCGTGGGCTACAACCTCTGCGTCGGTGGTGGCATGGGCCGCAGTCACGGGAACGCGGAAACCTACGCGCGCCTCGCGGACGTGATTGGCTACTTCCCGAAAGAACACGTCGTGGAAGTGGCGAAAGCCGTGTTGACCATTCATCGCGATTTCGGCGACCGCACCGACCGCAAGCACGCGCGCCTGAAATACGTCGTGGCCGAGCGCGGTGTAGAATTTATCCGTGAGCAGGTCAACCAGCGCGCGGAAATCAAACTGGCCCCGGCGCGCGACTACCATTTCACCACCACCGGCGATGTCTATGGCTGGCACAAGGCGCTGGACGGCTCGTGGTTCTTCACACTCTTCGTCGAGACCGGCCGCATCAAGGAAGCGAAGAAACTCGCGCTGCGCAAAATCGCGGAGCAGTTCGCGGACGTAGAATTCCGTCTCTCCGCGAACCAGAACGTCCTCGTCGCCAACGTCGCCGAAGCCGACAAGGCCGCCATCAATGCCGTCTTCGCCGAGCACGGCGTGAAGACCGACGCTCAGGCGAGCGTGCTCCACGCCGCGTCGATGGCCTGCCCGTCCCTGCCGACCTGCGGACTCGCGCTCGCCGAGTCCGAGCGCATGTTGCCCGGACTCGTGGACCGCATCGAAAAGCTCTGTGTCGAGGCCGGACTCGCGGGCGAGGAAATCATCATCCGCTCGACCGGCTGCCCGAACGGCTGCGCGCGCCCCTACATGGCGGAGATGGCCTTCGTCGGCAAAGCCCCCGGCCGCTACCAACTCTGGCTCGGCGGCAACGCCTCCGGCACCCGCCTCAACCGCGTCTTCAAAGACGTGATCAAGGAAGCCGACGTGGAAACCGAACTGCGCCCTCTCCTCACGCGCTTCGGGAAGGAGCGGAACAGCGGCGAGCGTTTCGGCGACTGGTGCGACCGGGTGGTGTTGAAGGAACAAACGACGACAGCAAACTGATCGCGCTTGATGAAAGTCCCGCAGCCATTTCCCTACCAGGGCAGCAAGCGCCATCTCGCGCCGGCCATCCTGGGTTATTTCTCTGAAGGCGTGGCGACGCTCATCGAGCCTTTCGCTGGGTCGGCGGCCATCACGCTCAATGCGGCGGCGCAGGAATTGGCGGAGCGGTTCGTCATCAACGACTTGAACGAGCCGCTGATGGATTTGTGGCGGGCCATCATCGACGCGCCGGAAAAACTGGCGCGGCAATACGAGGCGTTGTGGAAGGCGCAGCACGATGACCGGCGCGGCTTTTACGTCACGGTGCGCGAGGAGTTCAACCGACGCGGCCAGCCCGACCGACTGCTCTACTTGCTCGCGCGGTGCGTGAAAGCCGCCGTGCGCTACAACGCGAATGGCGAGTTCAATCAAAGCCCGGACAATCGCCGCACCGGCATGCTCCCCGCCACGATGCGAGAGAATCTGATCGGCGTGGCGCGTCTGCTGCAAGGGCGGGCGGAGTGCGCGTCGCGCGATTACAAGGAAGTGGTCGCGCAGGCCACGGCGCGCGACCTCATCTACATGGACCCGCCATATCAAGGCGTCTGCGGCCAGCGCGACCCGCGCTATTTGAAGGCCGTGCTGTTCGAAGAATTTGTCGAAGTGCTGGAATCGTTGAACGCGCGGGACATCAGCTATCTCGTGAGCTACGACGGGCGCACGGGCGCGCGGGTGCATGGCCGTCCGCTCCCGGCGCGGCTGGGCCTGCAACTGGTGGAACTGGACGCGGGCCGTTCCTCGCAAGCGACGTTGCTGGGCCGAGATGAAGTCACCGTCGAGTCGCTCTACATTTCTCCGGCGCTGGCGGCACGGCTGAATCTGCGCCGCCGTTACCCGCGCCGCGCTGCCGAACAACTCGCGCTCATGGAGGGCAAGCGATGAGCAAGCCCAAGCTGCCCGCCGCGTTCGTGAAACTGTGCCGGGCCGTGACCGCGAAGCGTCCGAAGACGGTCATCGATCACGTCCTCAAACACGGCTTCATCACGACGGAAGACTTGAAGGAGAAATACGGCTACAACCATCCGCCGCGCGCTGTCCGCGACGTGAAGGAGCACGGCATCCCCATCGAGATGTTTCGCGTGGTAGGCGGTGACGGACGGAAGATCGCGGCCTACCGCTTCGGCGACTCGAAGAACCTGCGCGTCGGACAACAGGCCGGACGCACGGCCTTGGGCAAGGAACTCAAACAGGAGTTGGTCAAACTGCACGGCGTGCGGTGCGCCATTTATTTAGAGCAATTTCCCAAACGCGAGTTGCAGATTGATCATCGCGTGCCGTTTGAAGTCCTCGGCGACGCCCGCACCACCGCACAGAAGGCCGAAGACTACATGCTGCTCTGTGGATCGGCGAACCGCGCGAAGTCATGGTCGTGCGAGCACTGCGTAAACTGGATCGAACTGAAGAAGCCGGAGATTTGCCGCTGCTGCTACTGGGCCTACCCGGACAGTTACACCCACATCGCGATGCGAGAGGCGAGACGCGCCGACCTCTTGTGGACCGGGCAGGAAATCGAAGACTACGAGCGGCTGAAGCAGCGGACTATTCAGCTTCAGAAAAACATCCCTGCGTACGTGAAGGAAATCGTGGCGGAACATCTTCGCGACAAAGAGAAGAAGTAAAAATTAAATGACTCCTGAACAAATCACCCAAGCCAACGCCGAGCTGCGCCACAAGTCCGCGCTCGACATCGTGAAGTGGGCCGTCGCGCAGGCGAATGGCCGCGCCATCGTCTCGACGAATTATCGTCCTTACGAGGCGGTGATTCTCCACCTTGTCACGCAGGTGCAGCCGGACATTCGCGTGCTCTGGGTGGACCACGGCTACAATCGCGCTGCCACTTACCAGCACGCCGAGCAGCTCAAGGCGCAGCTCAAGCTGAACATCCACGCTTACATCCCGAAGCTGACCGCCGCGCATTACGACGCCGTCCACGGCGGGATGCCGGAGCCGACGCCGGAGAACGAGGAGCGCATCAAAGCCTTCAGCACCGTGATGAAACTGGAGCCGTTCCAGCGCGGCATGAAGGAACTCGCGCCCACCGTCTGGATCACCGCGCTCCGCAAGGTGCAGAACCCGAACCGCGCCGGACTCGACATCGTGAGCCACGACGGAAATTTTGGTTCCCTGAAAGTCAGCCCGGTCTTTTACTGGAGCGACGCGGAGATGGAAGCCTACTTGAAGCAGCACCACCTGCCGAACGAGTGGGATTACTTCGAC
>JANOQV010000103.1:0-2436 GCA_031414955.1 Pedosphaera sp.
GGCGGGTCAAGCAGGGATCAGACTAGAAACTGACCCGTTCACGACCCGTTCACGTTCCGATTGGATCAGAGTCTTCACCGGGTCACTCACGCTCTCCGGCACTTCCTTCTGGTGTGAAGTAGCAGTCGAGGTGACTAGACTCAAACTATCCATCCGCCAAAGTCGCTCGATTTGATCAGATTCTCGTCACCTCGACTCCTACAAAATCAATACACCAGCACCGCCGCCCGCTCGGCGGACTTCACCACCTCCTCGAACTTCCGCTCCTTCGTCTCCGGCTCCTTGAACTTCGCCGCCACGTCCGGCATGGACTCCAGGAAGCCCAGCAGGTAACTGCTCTTCACCGCGTAATTCACGTTCTCCGGCAGCGCGCCGCTCGCGGCCAGCGCCGCCCGCGCGCTCAATTTGGCTGCCACCACGCCCACCACGTTGCCCCGCTCGTCCACCAGCGCCCCGCCCGAATTGCCCGGCTGCACTGGCACGCTGATCTGGAAATACCGCGCGTCATCCCCCGCGCCGGACAGCGACGCGACCTCGCCCTTGGCCAGCTTGGGCGCAAACCCTTGCAGGCCGATGTTGGGAAAACCCACCGTGGCCACCGTGCCGCCCAGCTTCACCCCGCGACTCGCCGCCACCGGCAACGCCGCGAACCTGCCCTCCGCCTTGAGCAACGCCAGGTCATTGGCCGCATCCACCTTCACCACCTTGGCGGAGATGAGGCCGAACGCCGTGACCAACCGCACCTCCGCCCCGTTCCCGGCCACATGCTCGTTGGTGATGAAATATCCATCCTCTGTGATGAAGAATCCGGTGCCGGAAGACGTCGGGCGCGTCTGCGCGAGACCCTTGCTTGAACCATCGCCCCCAATGGCTGATGCCGTTCGCGGCTTGAAATCCCGTGCCAGCTTTTGCGCCTCGGCAATTTGCTCTCCCGTCATTTCCTTTGCCACGATGGCTAAAGCTATCTTGCCTGCTTCCTCCCCCTGAGCCGATGCGAGGTTAAACCATTGGTAGGCTCTTACGTAGTCTGTGGTCACGCCGTTGCCGTTGGCGTAGCAATGCCCAAGATTGTATTGGCCATGTGCGTCACCCCGTTCAGCCGCTTTGCAAAACCACTTCGCGGCCTCGGCGGCGTCTTTCTTCACGCCTTTGCCATCCAGATAGAGTTTGCCAAGGTTTATTTGCCCGTTGGCATCGCCTTTGTCGGCCGCCTTGCGATACCACTTCACCGCCTCCACTTCGTCTTTCACTACGCCTTGGCCATGCGCGTAGCAGCGGCCCAGATTGAATTGAGCTGAGATATAATCGTTCTCGGCAGCTTTGCGATACCACTTCACCGCCTCCACCTCATCCCTTGCTACGCCTTCACCTTTGGCGTAGCAGATGCCCAAATTGTATTGCGCAGCATACACATCAATAGCTCGGGATAGGCCCTGGCTGGCGGCTTTGCGATACCACCTCACCGCTTCCACTTCGTCTTTCGCGACGCCTTGGCCATGTGCGTAGGAGAGACCCAGATGAATTTGAGCCGAGGCGGAAAAAAAGAAAGCGGGTTCAGATTCGGCAGCTTTCCGAAACCACTTCAGCGCCTCCACCGCATCCTTAGCCACCCCATCGCCCTCAGCGTAGCAGACACCAAGTTCGTATTGAGCCTCAGCGTGATTCAGATTGGCAGCTTTGCGATACCACTTCACCGCTTCCATCTCATTCTTTGCCACGCCCCATCCATGTGCGTAGCACGCACCCAGTTCGGATTGAGCCTCGGCGTAATTCTGTTCAGCCGCCTTGCGGTACCAATCCACCGCCTCAACTTCATTTTTTACCACGCCGAAATGGCCAAATCGGATAGCACCACCCAATTCAAACTGGGCTTTCGTATCTCCTTTTCTTGCCTTGGCACGTAGGTCGTCGAGCCGCGCGCGATCCGCCGGATCTTCCACGATGGTAAAAGGCTTTGTAGGATCAAATTCGGGTACGGCTGCATGGAGTGATTGCCCGGCCAACACAAAGGCGAGAACAACACCAAGAATGAGGTTACGCTTATTCATGGCTGTCGGTTCTCTCCGTCGCTGGAAATCGTGAGTTCGGTCACGCTCGCTCGAATCGAGTTGTCACCGCTCGGAACGGCGTTTGAGTAAACTTCCGAAGTTGCGGTGTTTGCGTCTAGTTCGGGGGGGACGAAACCGTAGTAAGCTTTGCCGTTGGGGTCAGCATCCCATTCGGCTCGAATGCGGGTGCAGTTGAAGAAATACCGCATGCCCTCACACCAAGATCGCCACACTTTCTCCGGGATGTACCCCTGCAAGTGGAAGAAGTGTTCCTCAGCGCAGAGGTTGAAATAGTTGTACAGGACGTCCCGATCCGTTCGTTTCATCCCGACTGATTCTTTGTCGGTCCGGATGCGATTGAGGTCCTCGTTCAATGCATCGTAGCGGG
>JANOQV010000104.1:0-3234 GCA_031414955.1 Pedosphaera sp.
ACCAGGCTCGGGTCTTTGCTCAGGCCGACGGGCGTCACGGTGCCGTTCTGATAATGCTCGCGCGTGAATGGCGAGATGATGAGCCAGCGCGCGCCGGTCAATTCGGGAACCGCTTTGCTCAAGGTGACGCGACCGATGACGGAGCCGAGTTTCACAGGTCACCTCCGGTGGAAATCCCAAATCCCAAATCCCAAATTCCAAACAAATTCCAAAATTCAAATTCCAAAATGCCGCCACGAACTCCGAACGTCCCCTTGGAATTTGGAGCTTGGAGCTTATTTGGGATTTGGGATTTGGGATTTGGATTTTTCACACCGGCACCCCCGGTTCCAACTCATCCACAATGCCGACCACGAGCCAGCGCGCGGGACTTTTCAGATCGCCCACCGCCTTGCGCGCCTCCGAACCATCACTGGAAATGATCACGCGCTGATGCATGCCCGCGCCGTGGGCATCAATGGCAATCTGCGGCGCGCCTTCTGGTTCGCCCGCGTTGTTGATCGGCTGGCAGATGACGAGCCGCCAGCCCTCGAAGCTCGGATGCTTCCGGGTGGCGACCACATTGCCTTCGACGCGAGCTAGGAGCATGGGGCAATGGAGTGATGGAGAAGTGGAGTGATGCGAGGCCGGAGTTCAACACTCCAACACTCCAACACTCCAACACTCCGTTGTTCGCTCGCTCGCATGACGCTCAGTAAATCCTCAAGTTGTCCACCATCACGCAGCGGCGGACGCGCGTGAAGGTCTTCGGGTTGGTCACGCCTTCGCCGGTCGGCGTGGCGATGCTGTAGCTGAGATAGCCTTCGCCGCCGAGACCGAGGCCGGCCATGGACGGGCCGTTCTTGATGAACAACGTCGTGTCGAGCGCGCGGCCCATCGCGGTGAGCGCCTCGAGATCGTGCGAATGAATAATGCTCGTGTGCTTGTAGCCATGCTCGGCTTCAAGCGAACGGGCGACGCCCTCTTCAAGATTCTTCACGCGCGTGATCGGGATGAACGGCATCATCTGCTCCTCGACGACGAAGGGATGATCCGCGCCGGTCTCGGCGAAAAGAAGCTGCGTGCCGGGAGGAATGTT
The DNA here is from genome assembly GCA_031414955.1 of Pedosphaera sp. Lineage (GTDB taxonomy): Bacteria > Verrucomicrobiota > Verrucomicrobiia > Limisphaerales > SIBH01 > JANNGC01. The sequence continues at coordinate 1,079 of JANOQV010000104.1, forward strand.
CAGACCCGCCGCCTTCGCAAGCACAATGGGATCCTTGCCGATGAAATCTTTGTTCACGCTCGCGTGACCGCAGCCGCCGCCCTGGCCGGGCGTGATGGTGAACGCCGCCTTGGTCAGCGCGTCAAGTTGCGCATTGGTGAGTTTCACCGCGCCGTTCTGCTCCATCTGCGCCATCAATTTGTCGGCGATGCGGTCGAGTGCGAAGACTTCCTTCTCGCCGATGCAGAGCAAATTGTTGTCGAAGCTCGCGCCTTGAATGATCGCCTTGGCCGCGCGCGTCATGCACGCGGTGTCGTCCACATAGACCGGCGGATTGCCGGGGCCAGCGCAGATGGCGCGCTTGCCCGTCTGCATCGCCGCCTTCACCACGCCCGGCCCGCCCGTGACCAGAAGCAGTCGCACGGCCTCGTGTTTGCACATGGCCGCGAAGCTTTCCATCGAGGGCTTGGAGATGATGGTCGCGATATTCTCGATGCCCGTCTCGCGATAAATGGCTTCGTTGTAAGCGCGAATGGCCACGGCGGCGCAACGCGCAGCAGCAGGATGCGGATTGAACACCACGGCATTTCCCGCCGCGCAGATGTTTACGATGTTACCGCTCAACGTGGGAATGGAATGCGTGCTCGGCGTGACCGCGCCCACGACGCCGAACGGCGTGTATTCCTCGAGCGTGATACCGTGATCGCCACTGCGCGCATCTGGTCGGAGCCACTCGACGCCGGGCACGAGCTTGATGATTTCCAGCTTCGCGATCTTGTGGTCGAGCCGTCCAATCTTCGTCTCGTCGAGTTCGAGCTTGCCCCACGTCTCCGCGTTGGCCTCCGCCATCGCTTTCACGATCTCGACAATCTTCACGCGCGCCGCGACGCCCTTCTGCTGGAGTTGAAGGAAGGCTTCCTGCGCGGCGGCACAAGCATCACTGGCGTCCTCGAAGACACCAAGATTGCCGCGTCGTGCCGGGCTGGCGGCCGAGTGGCTCTTGCCATTGCAACCGCAGTCGGTCTTCGCCGCCGGAGCGGGCGCGGCTTTCGGGGCCGGCGCGGTGCCGCCCAAACGGCCCAGCACCTCGGCCACCACATCACGGATCAAAGTTTCATTTACTGCGCTCATAAATTTTTAGTTCAGCTTTTCAACCGCTTCGCCTTCTTCGTGGATTGCGCCAACGCGAGGTAATTTTCGTTTGTCACCACCTTGCGCCCGCTGCGTTGCTCCAGTTCGCGCCGCGCATTGCCCGCGACCGTGCCGCCCGCTTGCGCCGCCTGTTTGTTTGGATCAAATCCCTGCGTGTCCTTGTTGCGCGCAATCTCCGTCGTCGCCGCCTCGCCCAGCATCGAGAAGATGAGTTCGAGATCGGTCATGTGGTCGCGCAGGTTCTCGCGCTTGAGCTTCTTTAACTCGACGTATTCGGACGGTGTCAGGCCGAACGTCGCCTTGGAAATCTCCGCCGTGAGGATCGAGTATTCGCGTTGCTCTTTTACGCCGCGCTTCTTCCATTCGTCGGTCAGTTCGTCGCGGATGGCGATGGAGCGCATCCGTTTCTCGATCCATTCGTCGGAGTAGCCCTTGGCCTTGTAGATCGCGCGCGTGCGCTTGGTCGCGAGTTCCGGATCTTCAATCTCCTGGATGCGCTCATAGCCAACCTTGGCCAGCCAGCGTTTGAACGGCTCGGCCTTCGGGCTGGGGATGGATTGAATGATTCGGAACAGCCCCTCAGTATTGGCGCACAACATCGGCTGCGGGCCGCCCTCAGTCGGGACGGAAAGGGTATGTACAAATTGTACCCACCCTTTCTGCAACTCGGGATCGCGCTGTTTCATCCGTTGGATGTACTGCTTGGGATCACGGGAATCGATCAAGGCAAGCACGACATCTTGAACCACGAACCACCACTCATTGTTGTGAATGACGCGGCGGATTTCCTTCCGCTGAAACAGCGCGATGCGTCGCTCTGGTGGTAGGTCGCTCATCTTGGCTCGTCAGCTCCTCGCGCTGTAAATCTCTTTCCCCAGCACGTCCACGGAATCAACGATGCCGATGATGACAGCATCCACCGGGGTGTCTTTCATGCCGCCGGCGAGGCGGGCGCTGCTGCCTTGGCAGAACAGCACGAGTTCATTGATGCCCGCGCCCAGGCTGTCCACGGCTACGATGGTGTT
>JANOQV010000105.1:0-104652 GCA_031414955.1 Pedosphaera sp.
CGGACGCGGGACGCTCCGTCGAGGCGCTCAAACTGCGGGAAGAAATGCTGATGCTCTCCCGAAAGGCACTCGGCCCGGAAAACCCGACGACGCTCATGGCAATGGGCAACCTCGCGCTTTACCATTTAGCGCACGGCCACCTGGACGAGGCGATTGAACTGCGGAAAGAAATGCTCGCCGTCAGCCGCAAGGCCTTCGGTCCAAAGCATCCCGACACGCTGCAGGCGTTGAAGGCATTGGCCGAAATCTACATCGCCAAACGGAGACACCTCGAAGCGGAACCGCTGGTGCTGGAAGTGAACGAGATCATGCAACAAGATCGAAAAGCTGATCCCGCAGATCAGCGCGAAACGATTGAATTGCTTGGAAAATTCTACACCGACTGGGCGGTCGAGGCTCCAGGCACCGGCAAGATGCAGAAGGCGCTGGAGTGGAACACAAAGTTAAGACAGTTCGACGAGGCTCTCCGGCAGCAGACTCCAGCGGCAAAATAGGGTGGGCTATGCCAAAAGATTATTTTCACGGATGAATACTTCGCCAGCCCGCCAACACAACGTCACGCGACACACCTTGCCCATAACGATTGAGTCAGTCGGTGAATCGGAGTGCGACGAACTGATGTCGTATTTCGCCGACCATTCCTCGGACAACGGCAAGGCGCCCACCGGCTACTTCCTGCCTCGGTCGCAAAACGAAGCAGGCGTTCCGCCGGACAAGGAAAAGTGCTTCCGCGCCGGACTGATCATTCCTATTGGCTCTCCTGGCTGGCGACGATCCTGGGTCGCGCGCGCCGCCCATCGCCAGATTGCCGGACATGTCGATCTCCGGTCCCACTCGGAACGCTTCGCCGCGCACCGCTGCCTGCTCGGCTTGGGCGTGCAGCGTGACCACCGTCGGCTGGGTGTGGGCGCGGCGCTGCTGGCGCACGCCATCGAGTGGGCGCGGGCGCAGAACGGACTCGAATGGCTTGATCTCCAGGTGATGTCCGCCAATGAGCCTGCCGTGCGGCTCTACCTTCGATCCGGATTTGTGAAGGTGGGTGAGGTGGCGGAGATGTTCAAAATTGATGGACGCTTGTTCTCTGATACGACGATGACCAAGCGGCTGCGCGAGGAGCGACCCGGCGACGGCCAGCAAACACCAGCACGGTGAACATTTCATGAACGAACCGAATCAACCGCTGCGGAAGATTTTCAACCAGGCCGTTGAAATCGCGGACACGCCGCGCCGGGCAGACTACCTCGCGGCGGCGTGCGGTGCGGACACGGACTTGCGCCAACGAGTCGAAGAACTGCTCGCCGCCGATGCGGAGGCGGGACGCTTTCTCGGTGGCGTGGGAGATACCGTCGCGCCTCCTCCGGTCTCCGGCCACCCTCTCCCATCGGATGGGAGAGGGGCTGGGGGTGAGGGAAAAACCTTCGGCGACTACGAACTGCTGGAGGAAATCGCACGCGGCGGCATGGGCATCGTGTACAAGGCGCGGCAGGTGAGCCTCGACCGCATCGTTGCGGTGAAGTTGCTGTTGCTCGGCCAGTATGCGAGCGAGGAATTCATTCACCGGTTTCGTATCGAGGCTTCGGCGGCGGCGAGTTTGCAGCATCCGAACATCGTGGCCATCCACGAAGTCGGCGTGCATCAGGGCCAGCATTATTTCGCGATGGATTTCGTGGATGGCCCGGACCTCGCCCAGATCGTCCGGAACGGACCGCTGACGGCCAAGCGCGCGGCGGGCTACGTGAAGACCATCGCGGAGGCGATTCACTTCGCGCACACGCGGCGCATCCTGCACCGCGACCTCAAGCCCTCGAACGTGCTCATCGACTCGAACGACCAACCTCGCGTCACCGACTTCGGCCTCGCCAAGAATCTGAGCAACGAGTCGGAGCTAACATTGACCGGACAAGTGATGGGTTCGCCCGGCTTCATGCCGCCGGAGCAGGCGTTGGGCGACCGTGGGAAGATGGGGCCGACCAGTGATGTTTATTCGTTGGGGGCAATTCTCTATCACACACTCACCGGCCGTGCGCCCTTCGTGGGCCAGTCGGTCGCCGACACGCTGCACCAAGTGCAGCACCAGGAACCCATCGCGCCGCGTCTGCTTGCGCCCGGCCTGCCGGTGGATTTGGAAACCATTTGCCTCAAGTGTTTGCAGAAAGAATCCGCCCGACGCTTTGCCTCCGCGCAAGAACTGGCTGAGGAACTGGGCCGCTTCCTGGGCGGCGAAACCATCCGTTCACGCCCCGTCAGCGCGCCGGAAAAAATCTGGCGCTGGTGCCGCCGCAAACCCGCCATCGCGAGTCTGGGACTCGCTACCATCGTTCTTTTGATCGCCGTCGGCGTCGGTTCACCTATTGCCGCGTGGCGCATCAACCACGAACGCCAACGAGCGGAGAATGGAGAGTTGGCTGCCCGCCAGAAAGCCTATGCCTCGGATATAAACCTTCTCCAACACGCACTCACGGTGAACAACCTCGGTCGAGCGCAGGAACTGTTGAACCGCCAACGACCTCAATCCGGTCAAAACGACCTTCGCGGCTGGGAGTGGCGCTACCTGTGGCAACATTCCCAGAGCGACGCCCTGTTTACCCTTTGCCAAAAGTCCAATTACATCAACTCGCTCACGATTTCTCATGATGGGAAATGGCTTGCGGTTGGTGAACTCCTAAGCGGCGGGATTTCAATCTGGGATCTCGGGACACGAGCAGAAATCTTGCGTTTGGCCGCAGGCGAAAGACTTGTGCATTGCACCTTCTCTCCCCGTGAACCCTTGCTGGCCTTCTCAACGGAGACGGGCATGAATTCCACCAACAGTCGTTCCGCCGTTCGGCTGTGGGACGTGGTAAGGAGACAGACTTTGGTCGAGCTTCCTCTCGGCGGACGGTTTCGAGGAATGGTCTTCTCCAGCGATGGTCAGATGCTGGCCACGTCCACAGCGGCTCCAGACAATCAAATCACCATTTGGCGAGTTTCAGACGGAAGAAAGCTTGCCGCGTATTCCGCACCGCAGGTCCGGGACACTTCTGGAATTGCGTTTGCGACGACCAGTGACCTGAGCACTGCGGCTCATGGCATGCCTGGCGGCCGAATTCGTGTGATGAATTTGTCCACTGGAAAAGAGCGTTGGACGGCGCAAGCCGACGACGAGCACATCACGACGCTCGCATTTTCAGGCGACGGGAAGATTTTGGCCTCTGGTTCGGGTTATGGTCCTTCACCAATCCTGCTGTGGGATGTCGCCTCGGGAAAAGAGATCGGGCATTTGGAAGGCCACCGGGGTTGGGTGGCGTCGCTTGTGTTCTGGCCGGACGGGAAAACCTTGGCCTCGGCGAGTGCCGATCAAACGATCCGTTTGTGGGACGTGACTGACCCGGCGCACGGGCGTTCACTGAACATACTTCGTGGTCATCGGCTCGAAGTGTGGCGGCTCCTGCTGCTCCCGGACAACAAGACTCTGGTGAGCGGTTCCAAGGATGGTTCGGTTTGCGTTTGGAACACTGCGGAAAGCCGGCCCGCGCCCGTGCGCTCCACCTTGCCAGCGGCGATGGCAGCCTGGCGCTTCACACCTGACAGCAAGTCTGTCCTGACTTTGGATCGGCAAGGCCGCGTGGCTCGGTGGAGCGGAACCGGTTTTCAGCAAATGGAACCTCTGATGGACATCGGCACGAATTATTTCAGTTGGTGGACGCTCATCTCTCAAGATGCCGGGTGGCTGGCCGCCGGCTCAACGGACGGCACGCTCCAGGTGTGGGATTTGCACCGGCGTTTGCTGCTCCGCCAGTTTTCGGGACTGGGTTCTCCCTGGCCCAGCGGATTTCTGGCTCAAGGGGAAAAACTGGTCGTCGCTAACATGCGCGATGACTCGCTCCAAGAATGGAATCTGATCACGGGGCAGCGAACCAAGGTCTGGCCGGGTGCGGCACTGCACAGCCCTGATAGCGGTGCGACTTTCTCTCCTGATGAACGGCTCTGCGTCACGTTCGGTTACGGGGTTGCGAGCATGAGTTTGCACGACATGACCAGTATCCCTGCGACGAACGTGAATCTGACCATGAAACAGGGAATGGGGGCGGCCTTTTCACCCGACGGACGGCTTCTGGCTGCGGCCAGTTCCAGCGGCTTCGCCCAATTGTGGGAAACATCTACGTTGCGGGAAGTCGCCACCTTTCGAGACTTTCTGCAAGGAGTTCACTCGGTTGCCTTCTCACCAGATGGTCAACGCCTTGCGACCGGCAGCGACGGGAAAGAAGCGATCAAACTTTGGGACGTGGAAAGCCAGCAGCAGTTGCTCACGTTGGAAGGCCAGGGTTCGGCCTTCTTCAAGTCGGCGTTCTCTCCAGATGGGAACATTCTTGGCTCCATGAACCAGTCTGGGATCCTTCACCTCTGGCGCACGCCGTCATGGGGCGAGATAGACAGGGCAGAGAAATCAACTGGCGGCAAAGAACTCAGCTTACCAGAAACGCCATGAGGATTCTCGGCCTCGGCAACGATGTGTCGCAACCTGTCGCTCTGATGAACGAGTTTCTCCAACCGACCGTCGTCATTGACAGCGATGCGGCTGCCGTAGTGGCTTTGGCCGCTGAACTGGCGCGGGATGCGGCAGACGACGAAGCGGTGGCGCGTCGGTGTTTTCTCTGGGTGCGGGACAATGTGCGGCACAGTTCCGACTGCGAGATTCCGACCGTGACCTGTTCGGCGTCCGAGGTGTTGGCGCATCGCGTTGGTTTCTGTTTCGCCAAGAGTCATTTGCTGGCGGCGTTGCTCCGAGCGCGCGGCATTCCGGCGGCGTTGTGTTACCAGCGACTCGCGCTCGACGAGCGGGGCAGCGCGTTTTGTCTGCACGGTTTGGTGGCGGTGTTCCTCGAACGCCACGGCTGGCATCGAGTTGATCCGCGCGGCGACAAGGCGGGCCTCACCACGGAGTTTTGTCCGCCGATGGAGCGCCTGGCCTTCACGCCGCGTCTGCCGGGCGAGATGGACATTCCCACACGCTTCGCCGACGCACTGCCGAATGTGATCGCCACGCTGCGGCACTGCCGCACGGCGGATGAGGTGGCTGCGAATCTGCCGGATTATGCCCAATCAACCTGATTACGGTGAACGCCAAACCACACGTCGCGCGGGCACGCCGTCGAAGGTGAAGCGTCCCCGTCAACCGTGGGTGCGTCCGTGCTTCCTCGCGGTGGAACTGCTCTTTCTGGGGCTGGGTGTGCTGTATGTGTATTTCGGCCAGGCCCGGCTGGAGGAGACATGCGGCGCGTGGTTCCGTCCATTGCAGGCGGGTCTGGCGGGAGTGCTGTTGCTGGCCATCGTTGAATTCTGGGATGACGAGCGGAGGCTGGCGGTGATTGGTTTGGTCGTCCTTGTTCTCGGCGGCTTGCTGGCGACGACGCAGTTTCCGCCCTTTTACTCGAAACCCGAGCCGTCACCCCGTCGAGCCGTTGATTCGCTCCAGCCGGGTTTCAGAAAATAGTTCCATTTCACTGTCCCTTTCTCCTGCCGCGAAAGCGCATGGCAGGTGAATGGACATCTCATCAAGTGGCCCGAACACCGATCTTGGAAGGCAGAAATGTCGAAGCTTGTCTCTCATTCTGACCGCCCGCCGCCAGTCTGCGCCGCCGACCTTGAAGCGGACTATGCCCGCCAAACTTTTTCTCTCTAAATCTTGCGCCAGGTTGATTCTCCTGTGCGCCTGGCTCGGAACCGACACCGCTCAGGCGGCCACTCCCGGCGCGGTCGTGGCGTGGGGATGGAACGACTCCGGCCAAACGACTGTGCCCGTGGCGGCGCAGAGCGGAGTGGTGGCGATGGCGGCGGGAGGCAGTCATACCTTAGCCTTGAAAACGGATGGCAGCGTGGTGGCTTGGGGAGATGACGGTGGTGGGCAAAGCACGGTTCCCATATCGGCGCAGAGCGGAGTGACGGCCGTTGCGGCAGGAGGTGCTCACTCGCTGGCTTTGAAGACTGACGGGAGCGTCGTGGCGTGGGGTTACAATCCTTACGGACAAACGACCGTGCCGGCAGCAGCGCAAAGCGGCGTGACGGCCATTGCGGCGGGCTATGAATTCAGCGCCGCCTTGAAGACCGACGGCAGCATCGTGGTGTGGGGAGTCGATTGTTGCAACTTGGCGACGGTGCCGCCGGCGGCTCAGAGCGGAGTGACGGCCTTGGCTGCGGGCTGGGAACACCTCGTGGCCTTGAAGGCGAACGGCAGTGTGGTGGCCTGGGGCGACAACAGTTGGGGCCAAACGAATGTCCCTCTGGCGGCGCAAGGCGGCGTGACGGCGGTGGCGGGCGGACTCAGGCATATCGTGGCCTTGAAAGCGGGCGGCAGCGCGATCGCGTGGGGACGCGACGCCTCCGGCGAAACAACGGTGCCGATCGCGGCGCAGAGCGGGGTGGCGGCGATTGCGGCCGGAAGCGTTCACAACGTGGCCTTGAAAAACGACGGAAACGTGGTGGCGTGGGGAGACAACTCTTACGGCCAAACGTCGGTGCCAGTCACGGCGCAGGGCGGAGTGGTCGCCATTGCGGCGGGAGGTTCTCACACCGTGGCACTCGTCGTTCCCGCAGTGCCGGTCATGGCCGCACCGCCCGTGAGCCAGGCGGTGAACGCGGGGCAGAGCGCGACCTTTGTGGTGGTGGCTCCGGGCTTTCCGATGTTTTACCAGTGGCGCAAGGACGGAACCAACCTCAGCGGAGCGACGGACGCCAACTACAGCCTGGCCAACGCGTGGTTTAGCGACGTGGGCAGTTACACCGTGGTGGTGAGCAACTACCTTGGCAGTGTGACCAGTGCGCCGGCTATGTTGACGGTGAACGCAGCACCTCCCGGCTCGGTGGTGGCGTGGGGATACAACGGCGTGGGTCAAACGGATGTGCCCGTGGCAGCACAGAGCGGAGTCACAGCCATTGCGGCGGGAGCATTTCACACCGTGGCGTTGAAGAACGACGGGAGCGTGCTGGCGTGGGGAGTTAACGGCTCCGGCATAACGAATGTACCCGTGGCGGCGCAGAGCAGAGTGACTGCGATTGCGGCAGGATACAATCACACCGTGGCCTTGAAGAACGACGGGAGTCTGGTGGCGTGGGGAGGCAACTACTACCACCAAGCGACTGTCCCCGTGGAGGCGCAGATTGGGGTGACGGCGATTGCGGCGGGAGCATTTTACACCGTGGTCTTGAAGAATGACGGAAGCGTGCTGGCGTGGGGAGACAGCGACGGCCCAACGGACGTGCCCGTGACGGCGCAAAGCGGAGTGATCGCCATTGCGGCGGGCGATGCCTTCACCCTGGCCTTGAAGAACGACGGTCAGGTCGTGTCGTGGGGCAACGGCCAGACGAATGTCCCCGTGGCGGCGCAGAGCGGCGTGATCGCGATTGCGGCGGGGGCTGGTGCCGTGGCGTTGAAGAGCGACGGCACGATCGTGGCGTGGGGATATGCCAATGTTGCTCAAACGAACATTCCTTCCGGCTTGAGCAATGTGACGGCCATTGCGGTGGGAGAGGTTTACCGCGGGGCGTTGAAGAGCGACGGGAGTGTGGTGCTGTGGATATGCAATGATTGCGGCGGCTCAACGACGGTGCCTGCGGCGGCGCAGAGCGGAGTCACGGCCATAGCGGCGGGAAGTTCTCACGTCGTGGCGCTTCTCGGCGGCGTGCCGTTGCGGCCCGCTTTGACTTCGCGGCGCAGCGGCAGTGAACTGATTCTCACTTGGCCTACCAATGCGAGCGGGTTCACTCTGCAATCGACGATTCAATTAGCTCATCCCGGAATCTGGCTGGATGTCACCAATCCGCCGACTCGTCTGGGCGGGCAATGGACGGTCACCAACACGTTCTCCGGCGGCGCAAAGTTTTATCGGCTGACCAAGCCGTAGCCCGCATGCCGTCCCCGTCTGAAACGGCGCGGCACCCCAGGGCGGCTCCTCCAAAATATTTCCGATCTCCTGTCCCTTTCTCCTATCGCGATGGCGCATTGCAGGGTGAAGGGCTAGCGGTCGCCAGCCAGACCCGGCGAACTGGCCTGGAGAAAAAACGACCGAATGACCGAACCAAAACAGGAACCGTTATCACCATGAACACCACCCCATCCAAATGTTTCATCCGCTCCGCGCTGCTGTGCAGTGTGGGGCTGCTGATGGCCGGCCACGCTGCGGCGGCCACACTTCAACTCACGCCCATCGGCACGCATGTGAACGGGCCGCCGTTCAACAGCAGCGCCGCGGAAATCGTCGCGCATGATCGCAAGTCGCAGCGGCTTTACGTGGTCAACGCGCTGGGCGTCCGCATTGACGTGCTCGACATTCAGAATCCAGCCCTCCCGACGAAAATCGGCGTAATTGATCTGTTGCCCTACGGTGCGGTGGTCAACAGCGTGGCCGTGGACGGCGCACTCATCGCCGTGGCCGTGGAGGCGGCGGTGAAGACGGACCCCGGCAGCGTGGTCTTCTTCAACCGCGAGCTGGAGCACAAGAACACGGTGCTGGTCGGCGCGTTGCCCGACATGCTTACCTTCTCCCCCGACGGACGCTGGGTGCTGGTGGCGAATGAGGGCGAGCCGAACACCTACAACAATTTCGGCAGCGAAACCAACGGGCCAAGCATCGATCCGGAAGGCTCGGTCAGCATCATTGACCTGAAGAAGGGCGTGACTAAGGCCACGGTACGCACCGCGACCTTCACGAAATTCAACGACACGGTGCTCGATCCCAGCATCCGCATCTCCGACCCGGCGCAGCCGGTGATGCTGGACTACGTGAACAACCGGAATTTTTCCAACCCCTTCGACTTCGCAACGACGGAGGATCTGGGGCCGGAAGGGCTTACCTTCATCGAGGCGGCGGACAGCCCGAACGGCAAACCTTTGCTGGTCATCGCCAATGAAATCAGCGGCACCACGACGATCTTCCAACTCAACAAGCTGTAACGCCGGGCGCGGGAAAAAATCTTCGCGCGGTGGAGCGCCCTTGCGGGAAGTCCCGCCGGGGCATTTTCCGTTGGCGAACGAGGGCCAGGCTTTGCTCCAGCTGTTGTCGAAGGGAGGCTGCGATGGAGCGCGAGCTTTCAACTCGCAGCAAGATTCGCACGGGCAGGATCTTGTTCCTCCATCATGCGTGCGTGATTGCCAACGCCCGTTCGCTCACTCAGTCTCCGTGCATGAACTTGCTTTCGAACAACAACGCAGCGTGGCTCCTGGCTGTGCTCATCGCCAGCTTCGTTGAAATTCCTATCAGTCATGCAGCGGAGCAACCAGCATCTCCGGCCATTCCGCTCGAACTCGACACCAAGAGTTCCGAACTCATCAAGATCGTCATCCTGGCGGGTGAGCCGAGCGGCAAGCCGGGGCAGCACGAATACTTTGCCGACTGTGCGCTGATATACGATTGGCTCAAGCAGACGCCCGGCGTGTGGCCGGTGCTGGCGCGGACGTGGCCGACCAACGAGGCCATCTTCGACGGCGCGAAATGCATCGTCGCGCTCATGGATGGCGGCGCGAAGCATCCGCTCATCGAGGAGGCGCGACAGAAGAAACTCGGCGAACTGGCGGAAAAGGGCATCGGCTTCGCGGCGTTTCATCAAGCGGTCGATATTCCCCAGGAGCACGCGGAGGGTGCCCAGGCCGCCATCGGCGGCGTGTGGCAGGCGGACATCGGCTGTCGCGGGCATTGGGACATGGACTTGAAGCCGAAGGGCGCGCATCCGGTGCTGCGCGGCGTGAAGCCGTTCACGGCGAAGGGCGACGGCTGGCTCTACAATTTGCATTTCGCGAACGACACCGGATTCACGCCGCTGCTGGTCGGCGCGGTTCCTGACAAGTCGCGCACCACCGCTGATGCGAAGGAACACATCGGTCGCGACGAAGTCATCGGCTGGGCGTACGAGCGGGAGGGCGGTGGGCGGGCGTTTTGTTTCACCGGCATTGACCTGCACAAGAATTGGGAACTCGAAAGCCAGCGCCGCTTCGTCGTGAATGGAATTCTGTGGAGCGCCGGAGTGGAGGTGCCGCGGGCCGGAGCACGGGTGGAGATGAAGCCTGGGGATCTGGAGAAACATGTGCGCCCGGCGGCCCCTGCAAAATCCAAGTAGCGCGCAGCGTCCGGTTCTCCAGCCCTCGGAAGCTGGGACTGAATCCAGAAAGCTGGAAGTCCAGACGGCCGGGCGACGGCTGGGGCCGCCCTCTGGGCGCGTTCTTAAAAGTCGTCCGGCAGTCGGTTCGGCCCGCCGAAAAAACCCAAACTCCTGCTTGCCAAAAGATCGCTCCTCCGTAGTCTGGGCCGCTCTTATCTGGAAACTATGACCGTAAATTGTCTATTTGCATTGCTGGCTCAAGCGACGACGCCCGATCCCAAGGGGGAAATGGTTAAACTGGTGGGCATGGTCGTCATCATGGGATTCATGATGTACTTCATCATCATCCGCCCGCAACGTAGCCGCCAGAAGCAGCTCAATACCTTGATGGGGAACCTCAAGGCGGGCGATAAAATCCTCACCTCGAGCGGCATCGTCGGCGTGGTCATCAGCGTGAAGGACAAGACCGTTTCCCTCCGCTCCGCCGACTCCAAGCTCGAAGTGCTGAAGTCCACCATTTCTGAAATCACCGAGAAAGCCGGCGTCGATGCCGCGCAAGCGTAGCCCTAGCCCCATCCTCCCATGAATCGCAGTCACCTTTGGAAGCTCCTTATCATCGTCCTCGTCGTCGCCTGGAGCGCGTCGGAAATGATGCCGCCGAAAAGCCGGCCGCTGATTGATGCTTTCCGGGAAAATGTCGGCAAGCGCGACGGCGCTTACAGCAACATCCTCGAAAGCTTTGCGGTGTTGCAAAAGCAGAACCCCCAGGCCGAATACAACAACCTCAAAAACGCCATCGGGACCAACGACATCTCCCGCCACTTCGAGACCGACACCAAAGGCTCAAAGGATCCGACCCAGACCATCCTGAACGACTTGCAGCGCAAGGCCGCCGGCAAGATCAAGCTCGGCCTCGACTTGCAGGGCGGCGTGTCCTTCCTCGTGCGCTTGGAGACGGGCAAGCTGGCCACGAACGTCAGTCAGCAGGCGGCGGTCGATAACGCCGTGGAAGTGCTGCGCAAGCGCGTGGATCGGTTCGGCGTGGCCGAACCGCTCATCCAGCCCCAGAGCGACAACCGCATCCTCATTCAGATGCCCGGCCTGGGTGAAGACGTGATGAACAGCGTGCGCACCGCCATCCAGAAGGCGGCCTTCCTCGAGTTCCGCATGGTTCACGAAGAAAGCCCGGCCTTGCTCCGCGACGGCATCACGCCGCCCGGTTACGAAGTCTTGAAAGAAGTCCGCACCAACCCCGATGGCACCAAGGGTGTGACGGCATTCATCGTAAGCAAACAGCGGGTGGCCGGCCTGACCGGCAAGAACGTGAAGAACGCCTTCTTCACGCGTGGCAATTTGAACGACCCGCGCATCGCCTTCCGTTTCGACTCCGAGGGTGCCGCCGCCTTTGCCAAGCTCACCACGGAGAACATCGGCAAGCAAATGGCCATCGTCCTCGACGGCGAACTTTACTCCGCGCCGTTTATCCGTTCGCCCATCACCGAAGGCTCGGGCGAAATCTCCGGCGGCAGCATGACCGAGAAGGAAGCTTCCGACATCGCGGCCATCATGCAGAACCCGCTCGAAGCTCCGGTGAGCATCGAGACGGAGACGAAGGTCGATCCCTCGCTGGGCGCCGCCACCATCAACAGCGGCATTCAATCGGCCATCTGGGGCGTGGTCGCCGTGGCCGCGTTCATGGCGGTTTACTATCTGTTTGCCGGCATGGTGGCCAACTTCGCGCTCGTCCTCAACCTGATCATCCTGCTGGGCGTGATGTGCGGCAAGGGTCTCACCCTCACTCTGCCTGGTATCGCTGGCATCGTGCTGACCGCGGGCATGGCGGTCGATGCCAACGTGCTTATCTTCGAGCGCATTCGGGAGGAAATGGCCAAGGGCAAGTCCTTGCGCGGCGCGCTGGCCGCCGGTTACAGCCGGGCCTTCGGCACCATCTTCGACTCGCACGTCACCACGCTCATCTCGTCGATCATTTTGATCTTCATGGGCACGGGCACCATTCAAGGCTTCGGCTGGGCGCTGACCATCGGCGTCGCGGCCAGTTTGTTCACTTCCCTGGTGGTCACACGCCTGGTGTTCGATGCGATGATCTCGTTCAACCTGATCAAGACCATGCCGATGCTGCACATCATCCGCGTACCGAACATCGACTTCATGAAGCTGGCCAAGCCCGCCTTTATCATCTCCTGGACCTTGATCCTCGTCGGCGTGAGCTACGGCTTCTCCCGCGGCAAGAGCATGGTCGGCTTTGAATTCCTCGGCGGTGACAACCTGAACATCGAGTTCAAGCAGAAGGTGGAGCAGGACAAACTTTCCCAGGCCATCAAGCAGTTGAACGTGGGCGAGGCGCTGATTCAGTACCAGCGCGAAGTGCTCGGCACCACCGAGAAACTGCGCATCACGGCCAACTTCGACAGCGCCGACAAAATCATGGCCGCCCTGACCAGCACCTTCCCCGAGGCGGGCTTCGTCTTGAAAGGCTCCGAGCGTGTCGGTCCGACCGTGGGCGAGGAGATTCTCCGCACCGCTGTGGTCGCCTTGCTCGTGTCGCTGCTCGGCATCCTGATCTACGTCGCCTTCCGCTACGAGTTCTCGTTCGCCGTCGCCGCCATCGTGGCCATTCTGCACGACATCTTGATGACCTTCGGCTGGTACTCCCTGACCGGACTGATGGGCCACGGGCGTGAGATCAATTCCACCATGATCGCGGCCATTCTCACCATCATCGGCTTCTCCATCAACGACACCATCGTCATCTTTGACCGCATCCGCGAAGACCTGAAACTGGGCGTGCGCGGGACGTTTCGCGAACTGATCAACAAGGCGCTCAACCAGACCCTGAGCCGCACGCTCATCACCTCCGGCACGGTGTTCCTCGCCACCATGTCGCTCTACCTGTTTGGCGGCGGCGCGATCAACGACTTCGCCTTCACCTTCCTGATCGGCATCATCACCGGCACCTATTCGTCCATCTACATCGCCAGCGCCATCGTGCTCTGGTGGCACAAGGGACAGCGTCCCCAGACCAGCGTGCAGGTCACGATGGAAGGCGCGGCTGCGGTCAAGGTCTGAGCAAAGCAGAAATTTCACGACGCCCGGTGCCAGCGATGGCCCGGGCGTTTTGCTTTAAGGACGACCCGCGCGCCGCTTTCCACCGCCACTGAAGTGCGACGTAGCGCCGGCTTTCCAGCCGGCAGGTGACGAGACTTTCCAGTCTCGTTTTGGTGATGCTGGCAAAAGGCGCCCCTTCGAACCTCCGGCCGCATTTTCTCTTTGCGCCCCGCGAGCCGTCGGTAAAACTGCGCCGGTGAACGTGACCGTCACCCAACTTACCGACCAAATGCTTGCCTCCTACGCTCGCGTGGGAGGCATCAACCACCTCGACGGCAAAAATCTCCCCAGCAAAAGCGCGATCTGCTCCATCACGGTGGACTTGCTCCGGCTGCTCTTTCCCGGCTTCTTCCACGATCAGATCATTCACTCCTCGGAATTAAAGGTGGAGACCACCGCGCTGATTGATTCCGTACTCGGTCGGTTGGAGGATGAAACTTACAAAAGTCTCGAGTATCGCACGCCAGCCGGGCTGCAAAAGAAAGACCTGCGTCCGCTGGCGCATGGCACGGTGCTCGAATTTCTTTCCAACCTGCCGCGCTTGCGCGAACTCCTCCAAACCGACGCCGAAGCCGCCTTCAACGGCGACCCAGCGGCCTTGAGCAAGGAGGAGATCATCGTCGCGTATCCGTCCATGGAGGCGGTCGCCGTGCATCGACTGGCCCACGAGCTTTACCGGCGCGATGTGCCGCTCATCCCCCGCATCATGGCCGAGTGGGCGCACAGCCGCACGGGCATGGACTTGCATCCGGGCGCGACCATCGGCTCGCACTTTTTCGTCGATCATTGCACCGGCACGGTCATCGGCGAGACCGCCACCATCGGAAATCATGTCAAGATGTATCAGGGCGTGGGCCTGGTGGCACGCTCGCTGGCCAAAGGGCAGGCGTTGCGTGGACAGAAGCGCCACCCGACCATCGAGGATCGGGTCACGATTTACGCGGGCGCGACCATCATGGGCGGCGACACGGTCGTCGGAGCGGGCAGCACCATCGGCGCGAACGTGTTTCTCAACCAGAGCGTCCCGCCCAACTCACTGGTTGTGCCCGACGAGATGAAGATGAAAATCCTGAGCCGGAAAGAGCGCGAGGGCGCGCCGGTGAACTTTGATATTTGAGATCCGGCCTCGACTGCCCCTGCCCCGCCGGGCTTAAAACTTGGTCAGCTTCCCCAACTCCTTCACGCGCTGCTCAATGTGGCCGCGCTGAATAGTTGTGGTCTTCTTCAGCCCGAAACCTTCGCAGCAGAAGCTGGCCGTGACACTCCCGTAGATCATCGCGCGCCGTATGTTCGAGTCGATGCCGCCGCGCGCGGTGGCGAGGAAGCCCATCATCCCGCCCACGAAGCTGTCGCCCGCCCCCGTCGGATCCTTGACCGTGTGCAGCGGATACGCCGGACAGATGAAGTAGCCGGCCGGCCCGGAAAGGATCGACCCATGCGACCCTTTTTTAATGATCACGTACTTCGGCCCCATCTTGTGAATCTTGCGCAAGGCCGCGAAGACGTTGTCGCACTCCGTCAACTGATGCGCCTCGCTGTCATTCAACACGAAACCATCCACGCGCTTGATCAGGCTCACCACATCGCCCTTGGCGATGTTCAGCCAGAGATCCATCGTGTCGGCGACGACGAACTTGGGCTTCTTCATCTGGTCGAGAACGTGGTGCTGCAAGGCCGGCGCGATGTTGGCCAGCAGCACGAAGCTTGATTCTTTGTAGGCCTCCGGCAAGTGCGGCGTAAATTTCTCGAACACGCCCAACTCGGTCAGCAGCGTGCGCCGGTTGTTCATATTCACCTCATACTCGCCGCTCCAATGGAAGGTCTTCCCTTCCTGAATTTGCAACCCCTCTAGGTCGATCTGGTGGCTCTGGTAGAGGGAAATATATCGGTTCGGAAAATCCTTACCCACCACGCCGACCAGCCGCACCGGCGAGAAAAAGCTGGCCGCGACGGCGGCATGGCTGGCCGAACCTCCGAGCAGGCGCGGATGCTCCGCAGCGGGAGTCTTGATCGAATCGAGGGCCGTGGAACCGACAATAAGGACGCTCATGTGCTGTGTTGGTGTTCTTGTTTGAATGTTATGAAACGAAACGGCGCGCAAGCTAGGCGCTGCCCCGCGCGAGCGCAAGCCTGCCCATCACTTCGGATGGAATCGAGGTTGGCGGACCGCCGCCCAGCGGTTCAAACCTTGCCCCTGACCGAGTTCTCGTGGAGAGGAACGGCCTTCGCGCGGCGGGCGGGTGTTTCCCATCGCCCCGCCCTCTCACTCCGGAAGCTGACAGGAGTGAGACGGCACACCACGCTCTGGCCCGCGATGCGATTGCGGCCACGCGGTCAGACCGGCACTCCATCCACGCCGTGACCGCTACTTTCAATCGCAACCGAGGCCAAGTGCGCCATTGAGTTCAGCTTTTGGAACCGCTTAAGGTTTTTTCCTTATGAGCAAACCAGCCTGCCCGATGTGCGAGATGACCGAAGTCTTGGATCATCCTCAACGCTGGGAATGTGTCACCTGCGGTCACGAGTGGGAACGCTCGCCGGAACCGGATGCACCCGCCGGGCCGCGCGTGGTCAAAGATGCCCATGGAAACGTGCTCGTGGAGGGCGATTGCGTCATCCTGATCAAAGACCTGCCGTTGAAAGGCTCTTCGCAAGCCCTTAAAGGTGGAACGAAGTCCAAACCCATCCGCCTGGTGGATGGCGATCACGAAATCTCCTGCAAGATGGACGGAATCGCCATCGGCCTCAAAGCCTGCTTCGTGAAGAAGGCGTAAAGCCGGAACAATCCTCGCGCCGCCAGTCACTGCATGTGGCCTTGACCGGGCGCGACGAGGCGACGTCGGGCGTGGGCCGAAGCATGGAAGGTAGCAGTAGTTTTGCAGTAAAAAGCTTCTTAGCGTGGGTGGCGGGGCAAATCGCGGCCAGGCCGACGCAACCCACAATGCTTCCCGCTCGGTGCCGATGGTTGACGACCCGTTCCGAGTTCGCGACGCTCGCGCCCATGAATTTCCTGACCTTTCTTCGCCGCGCCACCCCGTTGCTGCTTGCCGCGCTGGGCCTGCTCGAACGCAGCACCCGGGCCGCCGGGCCGTCCGAGATGCAGGACTCCATCCGCCATTACGTGGCGGACCAGTCCACGGTGGCGCGCGCGTATGACATGGCCTGGTCGCGCGCGCGCTTCGAGCGGTTGGAGAAGCTCTATCAGGACTGGCAGCAGCGCCTGCCGTCATTGGACTTCAAGGAACTGAATCAGCAGGGCCGCCTTGATTACATCCTGCTGCGCAATGAAATCGGGTCCGAACTGGATCGACTCTCGTTGCAACGGCAACGGTTGGACGAGATGGAGGAGTTGTTGTCCTTCCGCGGATCAATCCAGGATTTGGAAACAGCGCGCGCGCAACGCAAGGCCGTGGAGCCGCCAGCCGCCGCCGCGCAATTGAGTCAATTGACGGAAAAAGTGAAGCAGTTGAAAGAGCGGGTGGAGAAGGGGCGCAAGGCGAAGGATGAAAAGAAATCGGAGCGAACCAATGAGAGCGCCACCGCCGCAGCCCTCAAGGAATCAAAAGACAAGCCGGAGGCGGTGCCATTGAAAGTTTCGCCCACGATGGCACGCCGCACCGCGAGCGCGGTCAACGAAGTGAAGGGCACGTTGAAGGCTTGGTATTCGTTCTACGACGGCTATCAGCCGGATTTCTCGTGGTGGCTGAAGAAGCCTTACGACGAGGCGAATACGGCGCTGGAGGGCTACGCGAAGTATCTGAAGGAGGAGGTCGCGGAGTTGAAGGGCAAGGATGAAGACCCGCTGCTCGGTGATCCGATCGGCCGCGAATCGCTGCTGCGTGATCTCGCCCATGAGATGATTCCCTACACCCCGGAGGAATTGATCGCCATCGGAGAGAAGGAATTTGCCTGGTGTGAGGCGGAGATGCGGAAGGCGGCCAAGGAGATGGGCGAGCAGGATTGGAAAAAGGCGCTGGCGAGAGTGAAGTCGGATTTTGTTCCGCCGGGCCAGCAGGATGATCTGGTGGCGCAGTTCGCGCGCGAGTCGATCGAGTTTCTCCAGGCGAAAGATCTCGTGACGGTGCCGCCGCTTTGCGCCGAGGTCTGGCGCATCTCGATGGTCTCGCCGGAAGGTCAGAAGACGCTGCCCTACGCGGCCTACGGCGGTCAGTCAGTGATGGTGGCCTACGCCAAGGACGAGATGAAGCACGAGGACAAGCTGATGTCGATGCGGGGCAACAACCGTCATTACACGCGCATCGTCACGGCGCACGAGTTGATCCCAGGGCACCATTTGCAAAGCTTCGTGGCGGCGCGGAACCGCGAGTATCGCAGTCTTTTTTCGACGCCCTTCCTGACCGAGGGCTGGGCGCTCTACTGGGAGATTCGCTTGTGGGATTTGAAGTTCGGCCAGACGCCGGAGGATCGCATCGGGATGCTGTTCTGGAGGATGCACCGCAGTGCGCGCATCATCGTGAGCCTGAAGTTTCATCTCAGCCAGATGCAGCCGAAAGAGATGGTGGACTTTCTGGTCGAGCGTGTGGGGCACGAGAAGTTCGGCGCGACGAGTGAGGTGCGGCGCTTCATCGAAGGATCGTATTCTCCGCTCTACCAATGCGGTTACATGATTGGCGGGATGCAGTTGAACGCGCTGCGCAAGGAAATCGTCGGCGCGATGAAGATGACCGACCGGCAGTTCAACGATACCGTGCTGACTTACAACTCGATGCCTATCGAACTGATCCGCGCTGGAATGCTGAACCTGCCGCTGACCCGCGACACGAAATCAACCTGGCGTTTCCAGGATGCGCCGTCCCAATAGCACCGCCTTCGCCTATGAAGAACACCATGCTTTCCCTCGCCGCCCTCGTCGTCCTTACCGCCACGCGGGCGGGCGGCAACGACTGGCCGCAGTTTCGCGGACCGGGCGGACAAGGCCACGCCGAGGCCAGCCGACTGCCGATGATCTGGAGTCCGAACAAAAATGTGGTTTGGAAGCGGGAGATTCCCGGCGCGGGCTGGTCGTCGCCAATTCTCCAGAACGGTCGGGTCTATCTCACCACGGCGGTACGTCCGGCCGAGGGCGGTGCGTTGTCCTTGCGCGCGCTCTGCCTGGAGGTGCCCACGGGAAAGACAATTTGGAGCACGGAGGTTTTCTCCGTCACGAGCGTCGGGGCGCACCAGAAGAACAGTCACGCCAGCCCCACGCCCGTCACGGATGGCGCGCGGCTTTATGTTCACTTCGGCCAGTACGGAACGGCCGCGCTCGATCTGAACGGCAAGGTGGCGTGGCGCAACACGGAGCTGAAGTACCCGCCGGTTCACGGCAACGGGGGTTCGCCCATTCTGGTGGAGAACGCGCTCGTGTTCAGTTGCGACGGGCAGAGCAATCCGTTCATCGCCGCCCTCGACAAGGCGAGTGGCAAGCTGCTCTGGCGGACGCCGCGCAGCACGGAACCGAAGAAGACGTTTTCCTTCAGCACTCCGCTGGCGATCATGGTGGATGGGAAGCCGCAAGTCATCAGCCCGACCAGCGGCGGCGTCCTCGCCTACGATCCGCGCGACGGGAAGGAAATCTGGCGCGTCCGCTATGCGGAAGGCTACTCCGTGGTGCCGCGCCCGGTCTTCGGACATGGGCTGGTTTATGTTTCCAGCGCGTTTGATCGTCCGGTGGTGTATGCGATTCGTCCCGACGGGAAGGGCGATGTCACGGACACCCACATCGCCTGGAGCATCAACAAGGGAGCGCCGAACACGCCTTCGCCGCTGTTGGTCGGCGAGGAGATTTATTTTGTCTCCGACGCGGGCATCATGACCTGCGCGGATGCCCGCACGGGCACCGTGCATTGGCAGGAACGAGTGGGCGGCAACTATTCCGCCTCGCCGGTTTTTGCCAGCGGCAGGATTTTTGTGCAAAGCGAGGAAGGGGTTGGCACGGTGTTGAAGGCGGGCAAGGTTTTTGAAGTGCTGGCGAAGAATGATTTGCAGGAACGCACGCTCGCTTCCTATGCGCTGGATGATGCGGACATCTACATCCGCACGGCGCAGCATCTCTTTCGCATCCAGGAACCGATCCCCACGCCGTAAGGCGGACCGGGCGAACCGGTAGAACGACCAGGCAAAAAAGAAGGCCGGCCACTTGCGTGGCCGGCCCTTTGATTCGAGGCGGTAAGGATTACTTCGCGGGAGCCGCGTCCTTCTTTTCCTTCTTCTTGTCCGCGTTGAGGGCGGCGCGCTCTTCTTTGCTGAGCTTGCCGTCGCCGTCTTTGTCGTACTTCTTGACCTCTTCGGCGGTCGGCTTGTTGCCCTTCTTCGGTGCCGCGTCATCGGCAGCGGAGAGGGTGAGCCCGGCAATCATGGTGACGGCCAGCGTGAGCAATGTGATTTTCTTCATACTACTATTTTGTTTTACCGGGCCGCTTCCAGACGACCTCTACTGACTCAGCGCTGAAGACTGGAATCTCATCCGCTTCGATTGCATCTGGACTTCCAGGCAAACGCCGGACTCGGCGCTGATAAATTCTTTCCCGCCTCGGAACCGCCAGAGGGCCTCCGCCCGCCCCAACTGTTTGACCGCAGCCTGACTGACTCTGACTGACGGCCTTTTCGACGGAACGGTTACGTGGAAATTCATCGGTCAGAGGAGGGCTGGCCAGCTCGCATCCGCCGCACAGCGGCCACGACCCGCCCCACCGTGATGCCCCTCAGACAGCGGAGGTCCACCGGGCACGTCGGCAGGAAACATGGTGCGCACGGCGCTACGCCCAGAATGATTTCATGCCGCGATCCTGGACTGGGGGCTGGCCCGGTCAACTCAGGGGAGGTGCTGCCAAAGGGCACGACAACTGGGGTGCCGACGGCGGCGGAAACGTGCATCGGGCCAGTGTCGTTCGTCAGCAGGAGTTCGCAGGCTTTCAACGCCGCGCACAGCTCACGCAGCGAAGTCTGGCCGCAAAGGTTGATGACGTTCAGGCCGCCGATCTGCGCGGCCAGAGTCGCGGCCAGGTTGGCGACCAACTCACGGTCACGGCCGCCGCCGAAAAGCAACCATCGGCAACGTGTCTCGTAGTGCAGCTCGGACGCAGCGGCAACGAAATGCTCCGCAGGCCAGCGTTTGGCCGGGCCATACTCGGCCCCGGCATTCAGCCCGAAGAGCGGCGCGTCGCCGGCCAGTCCGAATCGCTTCCGTGCCGCCGTCACCTCCGCGTCGCTCACAAAAAGCAGCGGGGGCAGCGGCTCGGCGGACGCGCCGCACGCGGCAACAATGCGCAGATAGTCATGCACATGGTGCGAGGTGGCGGGAAAAACGTCGCGGCTGGCTCCGGCGGAAATGCGCCGCCGCACTGCGGCGGCGGAACGCTTGCGCATCGCCGGCCCGCCGGGACGCGGCGGAATCGTGCGCGTGAGAAACAAATTGCGCCACGACCTGGCCAGCCCGGTACGTTCGGGAATGCGGGCCAGAAAAGCTTCCAGGGCGGAACGTGGAGAATTGGGCAGCACAATGGCCGAGGTAAACTGCTCCGGGCGCAGCCTTCGCGCCACGCTGAACACACTCTCGCCCGCCGTGAACGTCAGCACCGCGTCGAGACTCGGATGGCCGTGCCACAAGCCGGCCAGCTTCTCGTGCGTGAGCAAGGTGATGTGTGCGCCGGGCCTGGCTTCGCGCAAGCGTTGCAGCGCGGGCGTGGTCATCACGGCGTCCCCCAGCCAGTTCACTCCGCGCACGAGAATCTTTTCAAACTGAGACATGTTTAACCGGTGCTGGTCAGCGGAAACAGATTTGCCGCACGCACTCGTGGAAGTCTTTGGCCCCGCTAAGAATCTTGATCTCGACGCGCATGAATAGAATGGGGAGGTCACGGCGGTCAATCTTGGGAAAGCGCACCGCGTCCTTCTGCGTGGTCAGGATCACGGCGGCCTGGCGCTTCTTGCTGCGATTGATGGCGTTCAGCACTTCCTGCTGGGTGAAGCGATGGTGGTCGGCGTAGCGCTTGGCGTAGACCAGTTCCGCGCCCAGCTTGACGAGGCTTTGCTCGAAGCTCTCCGGCTGGGCGATGCCGCTGAAGGAAGCGACCTTCCTGCCCTGGAGAAACTCCAACCCATGTCGTTCGCCGGTGAACACATCCTCGAAGTAGAGCGGGCTGTGGATGCACTCGATGATAGGTGCGGTGGGATTGTTCCGGGCCATGCGCGCCCGCAAGGCCGCCGTGTTGCCATCGCTCTTGGTGATGAAAAAAACGCTGGCCCGCGCGAGGTGCGACTCCGGTTCGCGCAAAGTGCCCCGCGGCAATAGGTGCTCGTTGCCGAAGGGCGACTGGCAGTCCACCAGCACGATGTCGCGGCGCCGTCCGGCCAGCTTCCAATACTGAAAGCCGTCGTCGAGCAGCAGCGTGTCGCAGCCGAATTTCTCGATGGCGTAACGGCCGCTCTTCACGCGGTTCTTGTCCACCAGCACGATCACGTCCTTGAGATTCGAGGCGAGCATGTAGGGTTCGTCGCCGGCGGTTTCAGAATCGAGCAGCAAGGATTTGCCGTCCGACACAACTCGCGGCGGGGTGCGATCGTCGCGAAATAAAATTCTGTCGATGAACCGCTTGCTCAAGGGCGGCGGCTTGGAACGATAGCCGCGCGAGAGGATGGCGACGACGCGCCCTTGTTCCTTCAACTCGCGGGCGAACTTTTCCACCACGGGCGTCTTGCCCGTGCCCCCCACGGTGAGGTTGCCGATGGCGATGACCTGCACGCCGAGTGTCGAGTCGCGCAGGATGCGGAAGTTGTAAAGAATGCGCCGCAAGCGCACGGCCAGCGCGTACACCTTCGACATTAGGAAAAGGATGAAACGGGCCAGCGCCGCGCCTTTGCCGCGCCGCTGCCCGCTGATGATTTCCAGGACTACGGTTTCGACCGTTTCCGTCCACATCCGAATCTGCTCGCGCATCGAGGCGCGGAGTGTGCCCGCAGCCCGGAGTGAGGGCAAGGAGGCGTGTGGATTCGGACCGACAGAGGCGCAGGGGTTGCTCCAGATTCACCATCGCTCATCGGGCAGACCGCTGCCTGCCCTGGCAGTTTGGTTGGACCCGTCCGCGCGAACCCAAGGCACCAGAATTATCGCCGTCCGCCCTTGGGCACCTGCTGCACACTGCCGTCACCCAACCCGATGTTGCCGTGGATGGGGCAACGGAACACGGTCTGGTTGAATACGTCCGCCTCCTTGGCCCCGGGCAACAGGAATTCGTAGGTCACATTGGCCGAGGCGTCGAACTGCGACCAGTCCGGAGCGGGCTTCTTCGACTTGTCGGCGGGGCAGATAAGAATCTTGGGCGTGACCAACTCGTTTTTCATGGAAATGAAATCCATGGGCAGAATGTCCTTGTTGTCGTTCGACCACAGGCGGGCCGCCAGCCCGATTTGTTTCATGTGGCTTGTGCAAGAACTGGTCTGTGCGTGGCCTTTGGCCCTGGCCAGTGCCGGCAAGAGCAGCGCGGCCAGCACGGCGATGACGGTGACCAGCAACGTCCCGATGTAGCCCATGATCAGACCGGTCAAAGCCATCGAAGCTCCGCCGTAAGTTTGAGGATCTCGCCTGGCCCGCGCGTGGGCGATGTGGCCGGTGATGATGGCCGGGATGCCAGTGAGAAACAGGCACCCCAGCACAGAGAGAATGCCCAGCACGAGGCTGGTGATGCTGAGTCCGTTCTGGGTCTGGCCCACCGGGGCGGAGGTTGGTTGCTGGCCGTCGTTCATAGTTTGTGGCGTTGAGTGTTTGCTGAGCCAGAGCGTTATAGCGGGCGAACTGAGTTCGGCCAAGGTGTTTCCCGCTTCGTGATCCAGTCGCTTTTGCGTCCTTGCCGCCGAGTTGCTCCCGGTCAACGATGCCGCCGACTCATGCAAAGATTCATCTTCATTTCGTTGCTGGCCGCGTGGTGTTCGTTCGCGAGTGTCCTCCGCGCCGCCGAGCGTCCCGCCGCCGCCGGGTATTCACTGTTTGCCCGCACCAATCTGGTGGCGTGGTGCATCGTCCCGTTCGACGCCAAGAAGCGCGGGCCGGAGGATCGCGCGGCGATGCTGGAGCAAATTGGCTTCAGGATGTTCGCCTACGATTATCGCGCCGAACACATCCCGACGTTCGACGCCGAGGTCGAGGCGCTCCAGCGTCATCGGGTGCGGTTGCTCGCCTGGTGGTTTCCAACCTCACTCAACGCCGAGGCGCAGCAAATTCTCGGTGTGCTTCAACGCCACAAGATCCACGCGCAGCTTTGGGTGATGGGCGGCGGCGCTCCGACGAAGACGCCCGAGGAACAGCAGGCCCTCGTTGCGTCTGAGGCAAAACGCCTCAAGTCCATCGCCGAGGCCGCGGCGAAAATCGGCTGCACCGTGGGCCTCTACAACCACGGCTCCTGGTTCGGCGAGCCGGAGAATCAGATCGCCGTCATCGAAAAGTTGCGGACTGGCGGCATCACGAACGTCGGCATCGTTTACAATCTCCATCACGGCCACGATCATCTCGACCGCTTTCCGGCGCTGCTCCAGAAAATGAAGCCTCACCTCTACGTGCTGAACCTCAACGGGATGGTGCGCGACGGCGAACGCTCCGGGCGCAAGATTCTGCCCTTGGGCCAAGGCGATCTCGACCTTTCGCTGCTGAGGACGATTCGCGACAGTGGCTGGCACGGCCCGCTGGGCATCTTGAACCACACCGATGAAGACGCCGAGTCCCGCCTGCGCGACAACTTGGACGGCCTCGATTGGCTCCTGCCCCAACTCGAAGGACGACCCGCCGGAGTCAGCCCGACGCCGCGCAGTTGGCCTCCGTCCGGTCCCCGTTGAACCTTCGCGCACGCCCCGGACCCCGAAAATTCCCCAAAAAAAGCTATTGCTATCTGCGCGGAACTGTTCAAGGTGCCTCCCGTCTGTAGATCGCTTGTCAGATCCAAGGCATGGTAAATCCTCAGGTGAACTCGGTTCAGTGATGATTTTAGACCCGGTGGTTCGGGAACAGTCTGGAGACAACAAGGGTTAGTCTAAGACAGTAACATCACATGAGTAACAAACTGTTTGTTGGAAATCTTTCCTTCAACACCACGGAGAATGATCTCCAGGATATGTTCGCTGCGCACGGCACCGTCGTGGAAGCGAACCTGATGGTCGACCGCGTTAGCGGCCGCCCGCGCGGGTTCGGCTTCGTCACGATGGGCACCCCCGAAGAAGCGCAGAAGGCCATCGAAGCCCTCAACGGCGCTCCGGTGGATGGTCGCAACCTCACGGTCAATGTTGCGCGTCCGCGCGAAGACCGTCCTCCCGGCGGCGGTGGCGGTGGCGGTGGCGGCGGTCGTGGCCCTCGTCGTGAATACGGCGGCGGCGGCGGCGGCGGCGGCGGTGGCGGCGGTGGCGGTGGCGGCCGTGGCCGTTACTAATTCCAACTGATTCTCGCACGAGGCCCGGGTCAAACCGGGCCTCGTTTTATTTTCAGAGTTAAACCCCAAAAATGCCAAATGCTTAGAAGCGTCAACGACTTCTGTTGCCAAAAATTCATGCCCCATTCTGATTCCTTGCCCCGCGCGGCTTCGCAGTCCCCCCCCCGCTCATGAGCGCCACTCCCTCTTTGATTTCCGCCAATGAGCTTTCGCTCGCCTACGGGCACCAACGACTGCTTGAAGGCGTCACCCTGGCCGTTGCCCCCGGCGAAAAGGTCGGCCTCGTCGGACGCAACGGCTGCGGCAAAACCTCGCTGCTCAAAATCATCGCCGGGGAAATCAATCCCGACGCCGGGGAAGTTTCCCGGCGACGCGGCTTGCGCATCGGCTATCTCCCTCAGGAATTCGAACTCGATGAATCCCGGACCATCCTTCAGAATATCGAAGCTGGGGCCGCCGATCTCATCGAGTGGCTCAACCGCTACGAGTCGGGTCAGGGCAGCGAAGCCGAACTGGGCGAACTGCTCCACAACATTGAGCACGCGGATGGCTGGAACTTCCACTCACGCATCAAGGCCGAAGCCACCGCGCTCGGCGTCCCGCCCCTCGACTTCCCCGTCGCGCGACTTTCCGGCGGCGAAAAACGCCGGGTCGCCCTCTGCCGCGCCCTCGCCGCACAGCCTGATCTCCTGCTGCTCGACGAGCCGACCAACCATCTTGATGCCGAGACCATTCGCTGGCTTGAGGAATGTCTCCGCAATTTCCCCGGGGCCGTCATCTTCGTCACCCACGACCGCTACTTCCTCGACGTCATCGCGACGCGTGTGGTCGAGATCGCCGAGGGCCGCGCCTACTCCCATCCCGGCAATTATACCGCGTATCTTGAATCGAAAGCCATCCGCCAGCAGATCACCGAGCAGTCCGAGCGCCGCCGGCAGCGGTTTCTCAGTGTCGAGCTGGCCTGGGTGCGTTCCGGCGCGCGCGCCCAGCGCACCAAAGCACAGCACCGAATGCGGGCCTATTACCAGCTCTCCGGGCAGGAGGCTCCGCCCGAGGAACGCGAACTCGATCTGCTCATCCCGCCCGCCCCGCCGATGGGCAACACCCTCATTGATCTGGAAAACGTCGGCGCAAAAGTAGGCGAAGGCTCCGACGAACGCTGGCTCTTCCAACACCTGGATCTCATTTTGAAACCCGGCCAGTGCACGGGCGTCGTCGGCCGCAACGGCGTGGGCAAAACCACGCTGCTCCGCCTTTGCCTCGGCGAACGCCAACCCGACGAAGGCACCGCCAAGATGGGACGGCAGGTCAAAATCAACTACGTCGATCAAGCGCGCATGCAGCTCGACGACACCAAGACCGTGATGGAGCAGATCGCCGACGGTGGCGAGACCGTGCTCTTCGGCGACGAGCACATCAGCGCCCGTGGCTACCTGCGCCGCTTCCTCTTCGCGGACGATCGGGCCAACGAACCCATCAGCAAACTCTCCGGTGGCGAGCGCGCCCGCCTCATGCTGGCCAAGGTGCTCAAGCGCGGGGGCAACTTCATCGTGCTCGACGAGCCGACCAACGACCTCGATCTCCCCAGCCTCCGCATGTTGGAAGAGGCCATCGTCGAGTTCGCTGGCAGCGTGCTCGTCGTTAGCCACGACCGCTATTTCCTCGACCGCATCTGCGATCAGATCGTCGCCTTCGAGGATGCCGGCCTGTTCGTCCAACCCGGCAACTACTCCTATTATCTGGAAAAGAAAAAGGAGCGCGACGCTCGCCGGTCTGCCTACGCGCCGGTGGAGGGCCGGCCTCCGACCCGGTTTGAAGAAACTCCGACCTCCGTCAAATCCACTCGCCCGCGCAAGCTTGGTTTCAAGGAACAGCGCGAACTCGACGGCATGGAAGCCGCCATCCACGCCACCGAGGCCCGCGCCGCCGAGATTGAAGCCACGCTCAACGATCCAAACTTCTACGCCACCCGCAGCCGCGAGGCGTCCCAACTCATCAACGAACTGGATCACACCAAGGCCGAAGTCACCCGCCTCTACGCTCGCTGGGAGGATCTGGCAGCGGTGGGAACGTAAAGGGATTGAGAGTTCGCTGGCGGGGTCTGTTCGCCGGCGTGAGCGCAGCCTGGCGGACTGCTCACGTTGATCGGATCGAGTTGGGCGCACTCCGTGACAACTGCTTTCCATCGCACCGGGCGGGGAATCCTGACGGTCCAAGGCAGGGGAATCGACAGCCATCAAGTAGATGTGGCTGCTCCCCTCGACGGGTCTGGGATTCGAGCGGCCTCTCCCCTGCCCTTTCGCACATCGGCGTCCCGGCCTCTCGTTACTTCAATTCCCGAATCTTCAGGTTCCGGAACCATGCCTCGTCGCCGTGGTCAGTGAGCATGATGTGGCCGGGGACTTTTTCGCCAAACTTGGCCGTGTTCTTAAACTTGCTGGCCGCCACGGCCTGCTTGACCGCTGGGCTGCCCAGTTCGTACTCCAGCACTTTCGCGCCATTCAACCAGTGCTCGACGCGATTGCCCTGAACGAGAATACGCGAGGCGTTCCACTCGCCAACCGGCTTGAGGGGCTTGCCTCCGGCCGGAGGCAACACATCGTAGAAAGCGGCGGTCTGCCGCCTGGCACTCAGTTTGCCATCGGGGTGGCCCGTGTCATCGATCAACTGGTACTCGTGGCCGGGCGCACCGGCCCGGGCCTCGGTGACGAGATACTTCAAACCGTTGTTGGCTGCGGGTGCGACGCGCCACTCCCAGGCCAGCTCGAAGTCCTCGTACTGGTTGGTGGTGATGATGTCGCCGCCCTTCACCTGGGCGAGTTTCTTGAGCATGCCTTCCTCGGCTCTCCAGCCGGCACCCGGTGGCGTCGGCTTGCGAAACTGCCGCCAGCCGCTGGTGTCCCGGCCATTGAAGAGCAGCTTCCAGCCGGCGGCTTTTTCCTCGGCGGTGAGTTGATTGAGTTCCGCCGCCGGCACGGCAAACGCGGCCAGCAAGGCGCACAGGGTGGAAAAGGATTTCATGCCGGAAATCATTTCGAGGCGGGGAAAATATGCCAGCACGAAAATGGTCGTGGAGGAACCGCCCGGCGCAAACTCGACTCACAGCCCCGTCACCGGGACTGCCATCTTCTCACCGGCCCGCATGTACTGATACAGCGCGTTGATCTGTTGCTCCGCATCGCCCTCGTAGAAATCCGTCAGTGCGCTGCGGCCATCCTCGAAATAGGCGGGCATCTTCGAGCCGGGGTCGACGGCAAGGGGAGCCCGAAGCCAGCGGAAGAAATACGGCTTCATCAAGCGCACGCCGGTCAGTCCGAGGTTCAGACCTTCGCTCTCGAACACGGCGGTCGCCGACAATTCATTCACCGCGTGACAATTGACGCACGACAACCCGCCATCCATGCCGGCGAGCTTGTGGCCGACCTTCGCCGCCGCCTCGTCAATTGGGCCTTCGTTGCGTGACGTTGGCGCGTAGCCCTGCTGCATGGCCATCGCCCCGGCGAGCAGCTTGGCGCGCGACTTGAAGGCCGGCATTCGCGCCTCGACCCACAACTCGCCTTTGGGATGGAGGTCGGCTCGGACCTTGAAGGGATCGCCTCCGATGAAGGCCGCCGCCCACTCCGGCTTCAATTTCCCGCCCAGAACATCAAGGGCCGGCACCAGATCAATCTGCCCGTGGCAGGCGGCACAACTGAGCAGCCGGGTCGCGCGCGCGGCGAACTCCAGCGGACTGTGGCGAGAAAGCGAGGCAAAGTCTGTTTTCACAAACGCCACCAGCGCCTCCCGTTCCCTCGCGTTGAACCCAAAGTCCGGCGCTTTCGATTTCTCATCGCGCTTCTCCGCGAGGCAGCCCTTCGTCTCCTTCGCCAGCTTCGCTAGACCCACGGTGCTGAACTTGTTCTCCTCCATCGCAGCCGAATGGCAGTTCAAACAACCGGTGCTCTGCACCAGTTCTCTTCCACGGGAAGCATTCGATTTTTTGTCGAGAACCTGGGGCGGTTGCGGCTGGTCGGCATTCTTAAACAGGAACGCCGCCAGTTCCTTCGCCTCGGCCTCGGCCAGTTTGAAGTTCGGCATCCGAATCCAGGTGAAGTGCCGCTCCGGTGCCGTGAGAAACTCCGCCAGCTTGCCTTCGCTGAATTTCTGGGCGACGTGCTTGAGTGAAATCTTGGCTGCTTCCGCCGCCGACTGATCCGGCGCGTTGTGGCAACTGATGCAATGCAGCCGCTCGAAGATCGGTTTCCTCTCCTGATTCACATCGGCGGGCGTCTCGTTGCCGTCGCCAGCCGAGGGTTTGGCGCTCACACCGGAGCGCCTGGCAATTTCTCCGAGCGCCTTGAAGTGACGCGGAGATTGAATGGCGTTGGGGTCGTCAAGCTCGGTCACGATGTATTTGATCTCGGCCACCTTTAATGCCCCCGTCCGGGCGACAACATTCGTGGTCAACGAATTCAAGTAATCCGCCATCGCCTCCGCGTCCTCCTTCGCCTGCGGCCCATGCAGCAGCTTCGGCATGTGGACCGACGCACGCGTAGACTTCGGATCGAGAATCCACTTCGCGAGCCAGTCGCGATTCCGTCGCGCGCCGATGCCGTCGAAAGCCGGCGCATCCATCGCCAGCTCCGGCACGGGCGACGCGAACTTCTCCATGTGGCACTTGGCGCAGCGATTCTCCAGAAACAACTCGCGGCCGAGATAAAGCGTCTCCGCTTGCTGCAACTCCGGCGTGCTGGCGTGCGTGATGATACTATGCGGAATCGGGTTCACGTTCGTGCCCTTCTCCGTCCAGCCGACGCGCAACGCGGAACCGCCGATGGCGGCGCTAGTGAATGTGGCCCGCAGCGCGTTCGGGCCTTTGTTGATCTGCACCGGCTTGCTCAAGGCACCCGGGACGCTCGTGTCCAGCACCACGAGGCTGTTGATCTCAAGCTTGAGCGTGCCGCCCAGTTCCTCGGCCTGGAAAGTGTAACTCGAACGCAAGTCGCCGTTGATGCTGCCCTCGAACACGGCGGTGAACTTCCCCGGCGGTAGGAATGGCGTGGCTGCCTGCCCCGACTCGACGTAGAGCCAGAGGTTTGGCAGCACCATCAGGTCGGAGGATTTTCCATCCGCAGCCGTGAACTTGACGGCGAAGCCATGCGGCAGGGCGGCAAGGACGGCGGACGGCAACGAAACCGGCGCGAGGAGGAGGAGAACTGCAAGTTCACTCCTCCAGCCAAGCCACCGGGGAAGAAAGCCAAACTGTTTGAATATCATAAATCGTAATTCACAAGCGAACCTCGCTCTTGCGGCTTTGAGACTAACAAAATGACGACCACCATCAAGGCGGAGCGCCCACGCTCAAAACGGCGTGAGCCGATGCGAGCAAAATCATTGGTGAACCCGCAATGATGAAGACCCGGCCCAGAGTTGGCCGCGCCTCGACGACGCAAGAATCAACCACTACAGCGGTGACTCAAGGCTCGGAGCAACTCGAGATTGTGGCCTCCAGCCTGCGGCCCTGGGCCGCCATTTCCAATCCTCCCTCTTTTCGGAAAATAGTGGTTGCACGAGAATTTCCGATTGCTACAGTCCGCCTCCGCTTTTGGAAAAGCGGAAGGTTTTAACCATTAACAGACAATTGTTCTTTGTATGGCTGGACAACGTATTCGTATTCGCCTGAAGGCGTATGACCATCGGGTCATCGACCAATCAGCGCATGACATTGTGGAAACCGTGAAGCGCAGCGGTGCTCGCGTGGCTGGTCCCATTCCGCTCCCAACTCGCGTCGAACGCTTCACCGTGCAACGCTCACCCCACGCGGACAAAAAATCCCAGGAAACATTCGAACAGCGCACCCACAAGCGCCTCTTGGACATCCTCGACCCGACGGCCAAGACAGTGGACGAGCTGAAGAAACTGAACCTCCCCGCCGGCGTGGATATCACCATCAAAATCTGACTTTTATGCCTCTCGGACTTCTCGGAAAAAAATTGGGCCAGACCCGTGTGTATGACGCCACCGGCGTGATGCACTCGGTGACGGTGGTGCATGTCGGACCGAATCGCGTGATTCAGGTCAAGACGCAGGGCGGCAAAGACGGCTATAACGCCGTGCAGCTCGGCCTGTATGAGCAAAAGGAAAGCCGCGTCGCCAAGCCGACGCTGGGTCACTTCAAGAAGTTCGGCGTGCCGGCCTTCAAAAAGGTGGCCGAGTTCCGCAACTTCTCCAAGGAAGTGAAGAGCGGTGACACGGTCGGGGCGGATCTCTTCTCCGTGGGCGATTTCATCGACGCCATCGGCGTGACGAAGGGCCGCGGTTTCGAGGGCGTGGTGGCCCGTCACGGTTTCCGTGGCGGCGACAGCACGCACGGAGCGAAGGGCTTTCATCGCCGCAACGGCGCCATCGGACAGCGTTTGTTCCCCGGCACAGTCATGCGCGGCATGAAGATGCCCGGCCATCTGGGCCAGGTGCGCCGCACCACCCAGAACCTCGAAGTGATTCAGGTTCGCCCCGAGGACAACATTCTGCTCATCAAGGGCGCGATTCCCGGCTCGAACGACGATTACGTCATCATCCGTGAAGCGAAGAAGATGCCCCGCGAACTCGTGGCTAAGAAACGCGCCGCTGCCGAGGCAAAAGCCAAGGCCGCGCCGGCCAAGAAATCCAAAGCCCCCGCTCCCGCCAAGGCCGCAGCCAAAAAGTAAACCCACATGAAAATCTCAATCAAAGACATCAAAGGCAAAGCCAGCGGCGAGATGGAAACGAGCTTCCCGCTCGTCGAGGGCGGCAAGGGCACCCAGGCTGTTCACGACGTGGTGGTCGCATATCGCGCGGCCCAGCGCAGTGGCACGGCTTGCACCAAGAACGTGGGCGAAGTCTCCGGCAGCAACAAGAAGCCGTGGCGCCAGAAGGGCACCGGCCGCGCGCGCGCCGGCTCCCATCAGTCCCCGCTCTGGGTGGGTGGCGGCGTGGTCTTCGGTCCGCGTCCGCGTGATTTCTCCAAGAAAGTCTCGAAGACAACCCGGCAGCTCTCCTTGCGCAAGGCCTTCACCGAACGCTTGAAGGCAGGCGACGTGACAGTGGTGGACGACATCAAGCTCGCCACCTCGAAGACCAAGGATTTCATCACGGTGCTCAAGGCGCTGGACATCAAGAACACCGCCCTGCTCGTAACGCACCTCGCGGACAAGAACCTTGAACTGGCCTCCCGCAACGTGCCGAAGATCGAGGTCACGACCAGCGATTTCGTCAACACCTACCAGTTGCTCCGCAGCGACAAGCTCGTCTTCACGCGCGGCGCATTCGAGAAACTCGAAGAACGTCTCCAAAAGTAACATGAACGCTTTCGACATCATCAAGACCGTCCGCGTGACGGAAAAAGGCACCCGTCAGGGGGAGAAGCTCAACCAGTTCACCGTGGTCGCTGATCCCCGCGCCAACAAGGTGCAGATCCGCCAGGCGGTGCAGGAGCTGTTCAAAGTCAAGGTCATCAAGGTCAACACTTTGAACGTGCGCGGCAAAGCCCGCCGCAAGCGCACCGCGCAAGCTGGTCAGACCAACGACTGGAAGAAAGCCATCGTCACCTTGAAAGAGGGCGACCGCATCGTGCTGACCTAGTCCAGGGAAAATTCATACGGCGCGGGGCAGAAATGCTTCGCGCCATTTTTTTGATTGTGAACTCCGATCATGGCCTGATTGGAACTTGTTCCAAGCGGATGGCTGGCAGAGGTCTATGCGGACTGAGCAGACTCGCGACGATTGAAACCGCCAGCTTACGTTTAGCGAATCAGGGAGGAAGTTTGGATTTCGATGGTAGGGCTATGCACTTGATTCCCATCACGGCGGAACGCGGAACTGTGGGCAGAAAGATTGATGGCGGAAAAATAAAACGCCCATGTTTTTGCCATCAATTTTTCTACCACCGCTTTCGGTTTGCATCCGGTGCCCGCTCCCACCGGGAAGGGGAATTAAGTGCATAGCCCAATTAGATGGATTCTGCTGATGCTCACGTTAGCGGAATCGCTCGTGGTGCCCGCGCAGCATTCAGTTCCACCGAACTGAGCAGCAAAATCACCCCGGCACTAGCCCCCCCCGCCGGGACCACGCCAAGTTGGATGGCATCGGCGATGGCGGCAATTATTTCTGGAGGGAAGTGTTTGGCGGTGCATGAAGTCTACCCTGCCCTTTCAAATCACGAAATCGGCCGCGCTGATGGGTTCCTGTTCCAGTTTACGGGCGCGCTCGCACATCTCCGCCACGGTTACGCGCTCCACCACTTTCACCACGGCGTCACGCGCTTCCTTCATCACGGAACGGATGGCGCAGCGACCTTCGTCGGGGCAGGAACATTTTTCGTAAAAGCGTTCGCTTACACAACTCACCGGCGCGAGCGCCCCTTCGACATGGCGGATGACTTCGGCCAGAGTGATCTTTTCCGGCGGCCGGCTCAGGCGATAGCCGCCCGCGACGCCGCGTTTGCTCTCGACTACACGCGCCGACTTGAGGTCGTTGAGAATCTGTTCGAGGAACCGCTTTGGGATATTCTGCTGCTCGGAGATTTCCTGGATGCGGACCACCGAGTCATCCTCCTGATAATCGCGCCCAAGGACGAGCAGGGCGCGCAGGGCGTATTCGCCGCGAGTGGACAGCTTCATTTGCGGCCAACCGTAGTAATCTACAGTTGTTCAATCAAGTTTTTGTTCCAGCGTGAGAATTTACCCATTTTCATTCAGGAAAACATTTTTTCCAAACACTATTGACTGAGTAGGGATTAAATTAGTTATCGTCGCCAACAGAAGAAATTAAGCGATATGAGCGCACCAGTGAACGAAATTGAAATCTCGCCCGAATGGGTCGGGATTCTGGTCAAGCAGATCGAGTCGCTGCGCTTCGGCGTGGTGCAAATCACGGTGCATGAATCGCGCGTGGTGCAGATCGAGAAGACCGAGAAAGTGCGCCTCGACCAAAGCGAGCGGAAGGAAGCGCGCTGAGATTTTGCCTACCAGTCGAACTGGCGGCCAACGGACCAAGCAAAAGTGAACCGACCGAACCATCGGAGGAGAGCTGAAATGAAAGCAGAAAATGAAATTAACTCGATGGATGGTGGTCGTGGCGCTGTTGAGCGCGCAGACCAGTTACGTGCTGGCTCAGGATCAAAGTGATGAACTGAAGCGGCTGAAACAACAATTGCAGGAACTGGATCAAAAAGTGCGAATTCTGGAACGCAGCAACGAACTCGAAGCCGAGGTGGCGGACGCGAAAGCAAAGACGCTGCCGACGGTGAGCCTCGGCGCGGGCGGGTTGATCGCCACGTCGGGTGACTCAAACTTCGTGATGAAGATTCGCGGCTACGTGCAGGCGGATTCGCGGACGTTCATCGGCGGCGAAGACATTAAAGGCAACGACACGTTCGGGCTTCGCCGTGTGCGGCCAATCATCGAAGGCTCGGTCTGGAAGGATTTCGAGTATCGCCTCATGCTCGACTTCGGCACCGGCATCACGTCGGGCACGGGTAACAATGCTTTTCTCCAGGACGGCTACGTCAACTTCCATCACTGGGACGAAGTGCAGCTTCAGGTGGGCAAGATGAAGGAGCCAGTGGGGCTGGAGCGGTTGCAGTCGGGCCGCAATCTCCTCTTCATCGAACGCAGTCTGCCGACGCAGCTCGTGCCAAACCGTGACGTGGGCGCGCAATTGCATGGCAAGCTCTGGGGCAACTTGCTGGCCTACCAGGTCGGCTACTTCAACGGCGTGGAGGATGGCGGCAGCGGCGACATCGAAGTGAGTGATGACGGCAAGGACGTGGCGGCTCGTTTGTTTGTGCAGCCGTTTGACCGGACGGGCCTTGACCCGCTGAAGAAGTTAGGACTCGGTGTTGCGGTCACACATGGCACGCACGTCGGCGCGTTGCGCAATTACGCGACCTCGGGACAACAGACCTGGTTTCGCTGGCGTACCGGCGCGGGCACGACAGCGGCTCCGAATGTGACGGCCGATGGGCCGACGGATCGTTTCACGCCGCAGGCTTGGTACTACTGGGGACCTTTTGGCCTTTATGGCGAATATGTGATTACCTCGCATGAAGTAGCCCTCAAAGCCGGCGCAGCCCCGGGGCAGACGAGCCACGAGACATTCGACAACCGCGCCTGGCAGATTTCGGCCAGCTATTTCCTGACCGGCGAGGAGAATTCCTTCGGGGTGGTGACGCCGAAGCGTCCGTTTGGCTTTGGCCCGGGCAGCGGCTGGGGCGCATGGGAGATTGCCGCGCGAATTGGGCAGATCTCCGTCGATGACGCGGTGTTCCGGGATCGCGATGCGGTGGCCGGGCCGGACTTTGCCACGGACAATTCCGCCCGTGAGGCCAAGGAGTGGGGCGTCGGACTGAACTGGCATCTGAACTCGAACATCAAGGCGAGCGCGAACTATCTGCACACGGACTTCAAAGGCGGCAGCCGGGCCAAAGGTGAAGTGACGGCGCAGGACGAGGAAGCTATTTTCGCCCGCGTGCAGTTCGTCTTTTAACAAGCGGAGCAAACCATGAAGAAGAAACTACTGACCATATTGGCGCTGTCCCTGGCTGGCGTGACCGTTTTCGCGGCGGCCAGGCCGGCCACGCTGCTCAATGTCTCGTATGATCCCACTCGCGAGTTGTATGTGGAATTCAACTCGGCCTTCGCCAAGCACTGGGAAGACAAGACCGGGCAGAAAGTTAAAATCAAGCAGGCGCATGACGGTTCGGGCAAACAAAGCCGCAAGGTCATCGACGGCCTGCCTGCCGATGTCGTGACGCTGGCGCTGGCCTACGACATCGACGCCATCGCCGAGCGGAGCAAGCTGCTCCCCGCCGACTGGCAGAAGCGGCTGCCCCACAACAGCTCGCCCTACACTTCGACGATCGTTTTCGTGGTGCGAAAGGGAAATCCCAAGGGCATCAAAGACTGGGACGATCTTGTGAAGACCGGGGTGGCCGTGGTGACGCCCAACCCCAAGACCTCCGGCGGCGCCCGGTGGAATTATCTTGCGGCGTGGGCTTACGAATTGATCCGGACGAAGGATGAGACGAAGGCCCAGGAGTTTGTGGCCAGGATCTACAAGAACACCCCGGTGCTCGACATCGGAGCGCGCGGCTCGACCACGACGTTTGTCCAGCGCGGCATCGGAGACGTGTTCATCTCGTGGGAGAACGAAGCGTATCTCGCGGTCAAGGAATACGGCGCGGCCAAACTCGAGATCGTCAACCCCTCCATCAGCATACTTGCCGAGCCGCCGGTCTCCGTGGTGGACAAGGCGGCGCGCAAGAATGGTAACGAGGCCGTGGCCAGGGCCTATCTCGAATACCTTTACAGCGACGTGGGCCAGGAAATCGCGGCGAAGAATTTCTACCGTCCACGCAACGAGGCCATTGCACTGAAGCACGCCGGCAAATTTCCGAGATTGAAGCTCGTCACCATTGATGAAGTGTTCGGCGGCTGGGCCAGGGCGCAGAAGACGCACTTCAGCGACGGCGGCACTTTTGATCAGATTTCGCGCGCCAACCGATGAACCAGGCGGGCCAGGTTGCGCCGCGGCCGGGCCGGCCATTCAACACGACCACACGACATGAGAACCATTGTTGAAGCTCCGACACCAGTCGCCCGGAAGCAGATTGTCGCCGACCAGCGTTCGGCGGAGAAACTCCTCGCACCCTTCGATGACCTGGCGGCCCGTCCGCCGAGCGTCGTGGCGAAGCCGCTGGTCGAGTTCGACAGCCGCGGCCGGAAATACACGGTGCCGCGTTACCTGTGGCTTGGCCCCAAAGGCGGCGGCGACATCATCCGCATCGGCAGCTTCGCCACCATTCATGGGGATGAACCGGAAGGCGCGCTCGCGCGCTTCCTCGCTGCGCTGGAAAAGGCTCCTGAACTGGCCGAAGGCTACGCGTTGTTCATCTATCCCATCTGCAATCCCGCGGGGTTCGAGGACAACACGCGCCATTCGCACAGCGGCAAGGATTTGAACCGTGAGTTCTGGGCAGAATCGCCGGAACCGGAAGTGCGGGCACTCGAAACCGAAATCTGGACGCACGCATTTCACGGCATCATCACGCTGCACTCGGACGACACGAGCCACGGCCTGGATGGCTTCGTGAATGGCGCGGTCCTCTCGGAGCATCTGCTCGAGCCGGCGCTTCAATCGGCGGAGACTTCCCTGCCGCGCAACCGGCGCCGCACCATCGACGGCTTCCCCGCGCGGCGCGGGCTGATCTACTCCTGCTACGGCGGCGTGCTGAAGTCGCCGGCGGGCCTGAGCCAGCCGCCTGCGAGATTACGCTGGAGACCCCGCAGGCCGCACCGCTGCACTTGCAGGTCGGGGCGTGCCAGGCCGCGTTGCAAACCATCCTCACCGAGTACCGTTACCTGATGGCGGTGGCGCAGAACATTTGAACAAGATGAACGACCAACGAGGCGCTTCGGTCACACTCTGCCCGCAACGGGGAACGGGAGGCTCGTTCTGGCCTGCTGGGAACGTCGGCAATGGTCCGGCTCGCTCGTTGTTCTGCGGGAGAAAAAGTTTCTCTGTCCCACACGGTTCTGATTCGATAGCTCGCCCATGCTGAACAGAAAATTCAACGCGCTGCCCGGCTTCGGCCTCACCATGGGTTTCACGCTGTTCTATCTCAGCGTGATTGTGCTCATCCCGATGGCGGCGCTGCTCCTCAAGACCTTCCAGCTTTCGTGGGCGGACTTCTGGGGCGTGGTGACGACGGAGCGCGCGCTGGCCGCGTATCGCCTGACCTTTGGGGCGTCGCTCATCGCGGCGCTGATCAACGCGGTGTTCGGCACCATCCTGGCCTGGGTGCTGGTGCGTTACCATTTTCCCGGCCGCAAATTCATCGATGCCCTGGTGGACTTCCCCTTCGCCCTGCCGACGGCGGTGGCCGGATTAACCCTCGCCAGCCTTTTCGCCGGCAACGGCTGGCTTGGGCAATACCTCGTGCCGCTCGGCATCGAGGGTGCGTACACGCAACTGGGCATTGTCATTGCGCTCACTTTCGTCGGCATGCCGTTCTCGGTGCGCACGCTGCAGCCCGTGCTGGAGAATCTGGATCGCGGCCTGGAGGAAGCCGCCGCCACGCTCGGCGCGGGACGGATGCGCACCTTCCTGCAAGTGATTGGTCCGAGTCTCGCGCCGACCATCATCACGGGCTTCGCGCTGTCCTTCGCGCGGGCCGTCGGCGAATACGGCTCCATCGTCTTCATCTCCGGGAACATTCAGTACAAAACCCAGATTGCGCCCATGCTGATTTTTGAGCACCTGGAAAACTACGATTACCTCAGCGCCACCGCCGTGGCCGCAGTCTTGATGGTCATCTCCTTCGTGATCCTCATCGTGGTCAACTACCTTGAGGCCTGGGCGGGACGCCTCACCAAATAACATGGCTGGCTACGCAAAACGCGGAAAGGGAGCAACGAGCGCATCCAGGCGCGGCACGGAAGAATCGCCGTTCGTGAAGTGGCTGCTCATCGGCGTGGCGCTCACCTTCTCGCTCGTCTTCCTGTTGCTGCCGCTGGTGAACGTCTTTGCGCAAGCCTTCAGCAAAGGGCTGGGCGCGTATTTCCACGCGCTGGCCGATCCCGACTCGTGGGCGGCCATGAAGCTGACGCTCCTCGTCGCGGCCATCACCGTGCCGTGCAACGTCCTCTTTGGTTTCGCCTCGGCCTGGGCCATCGCCAAGTTCGAGTTTCGCGGCAAGTCACTGCTCACCACGCTCATCGATCTGCCATTCTCCGTGTCACCCGTGGTGGCAGGTCTCATGTATGTGCTCCTGTTCGGCATGCAGGGCTACTTTGGCGAGTGGTTGAACGAGCGCGACTTCAGAATTATTTTTGCCCTGCCCGGCATCGTGCTCGTCACCATCTTCATCACCTTCCCGTTCGTCGCCCGCGAGTTGATCCCGGTCATGCAGGCCGCCGGCACCGCGCAGGAACAGGCCGCGCTCACCTTGGGCGCGGGCGGGTTCAGGACGTTCTGGCATGTCACCCTGCCCTCGGTGAAATGGGGGATGGTTTACGGCATCATCCTCTGCAACGCCCGGGCCATGGGCGAATTCGGCGCGGTCTCCGTGGTGAGCGGCAACATCGCCGGGATGAGTGAAACGATGCCGTTGCAGGTCGAGCGGCTTTACAAGGAATTCAACGCCGTGGGCGCTTTCGCCGTGGCCAGCCTGCTGGCGCTGCTCGCCCTCGTCACGCTGGGGATCAAGACCTGGCTCGAGTACCGCGCGCAAAAGGAAGAGGAAGCCGCGCAGCACGCCATCGACGTGCCGACGACGAAAAGTCATTTTTCATGAGCATCGAAGTCAGAAACGTCAGCAAGCGCTTTGGCGGCGTCGCCGCCGTCAGCAACGTGAGTTTCTCGGTCAAGGACGGCGAGTTGATCGCCCTCCTCGGGCCGAGCGGCGGCGGCAAAACCACCGTGCTGCGCATGATCGCCGGGCTGGAACAGCCGACCGAGGGCGACATTTACATTCGAGGCAAGCGCGTCAACGACGTGAAGGTGCAGAAGCGCAACATCGGTTTCGTGTTTCAGAACTACGCGCTCTTCGGCACCATGAACGTGTTCAAGAACATCGCCTTCGGCCTGAAGATCAAGAAATGGAAGCAGCCGGAGATCGAAGCGCGCGTGGCCGAGTTGCTGGAGCTGCTCGAGCTGAAGGGATATGAAAAGCGCCTGCCGCACCAACTCTCCGGTGGCCAGCGCCAGCGGGTGGCCATCGCCCGCGCGCTCGCGCCCAAACCGGATGTTCTGTTGCTTGATGAGCCGTTCGGCGCGGTGGACGCGAAGATCCGCCAGGAACTCCGCGAGTGGCTCGTGCATCTGCATCACGACCTGAACGTGACGACGCTCTTTGTCACTCACGATCAGGAGGAAGCGTTGGAGGTTTCCGACCGCATCGTCATCTTCTCCCAGGGCAACCTCGAACAGATCGGCACCCCGCGCGAAGTCTACGAGCAGCCGAACAACGAGTTCGTGGCCCGCTTCATCGGCGTGATGAACGTGATCGAGTGCGAGGTGCGAGGCGGCGTGGCACGGCTCAACGAACTGGAGTTCCCCTCGCACGGCGTGGCCGACGGGCAGAAGCTGCGCCTCGGGTTCCGGCCCTATTCCGTGCAGGTTTCCACGGACCTGACGGCGCATCGCTACCAGGGCGTGCTGCGCCGCACCTATTTTCTCGGCATCCTGCTCCGCATCGAGGTGGAACTGCCCAGCGGCCTGCTCGTGCGCTCGCGCCTGACCAAGGAGGAATATGCACGATTCGGCCTGCGCGACGGCGTCCCCGTCTCGTTCCAAATCCGTCAGTACCGAGTGCTGGGCACGGACGCGGACTCTCTCACCTCGGAAGTTTCGGTCACGCACGACATGCCCACCAGCCTGGGCGAGGGCATTTGAAGCGGCCAGGCCCAGACGCCTGGGCCAAAGGGACTGGAGCGCCCGCATGATGAGGATCACAGGATCCAGATCCATCTCTCCTGCCCCAGCCTGGCCGCTTTCCCATCGTTTGAACTTTTTCTAAACAAACCGCCCGGTTGCTCCGTCCATTCCCGGCAACAAACAACTCGGCTTATGACAAACACTGGACCATTTGTTTCGACCCGCCGGGCCATGTCGCGCCGCACCTTCCTGCGCGGCGCTGGTATCGCCCTCTCGCTGCCACTGCTCGACTCGATGGTGCCGGCCTTTGCGGCTGTCACCCGGAAGTCCGCCACCGCCAGGCCCGGCGGCACGCCGCGCCGCGTGCTGGGCATTTGCAACAATCTTGGCCTGTTGCCCGACAACTTTTTCCCCAAGCAGGACGGGCGCGACTATCCGCTCTCGCCTTACCTGGAGGTGCTCAAGGATCATCGCCAGGACTTCACCGTCTTCAGCGGAGTGTCACATCCCGAGGTCGATGGCGGGCATCCCGCCGATAATTGCTTTCTCACCGCGGCGCCCCATCCGGGCAGCGCGGGGTTCAAGAACACCATCTCGCTCGACCAGT
Organism: Pedosphaera sp.; assembly: GCA_031414955.1. Classification (GTDB taxonomy): domain Bacteria; phylum Verrucomicrobiota; class Verrucomicrobiia; order Limisphaerales; family SIBH01; genus JANNGC01. The sequence goes on from JANOQV010000105.1 coordinate 40,612, forward strand.
ACATCAGCGAACGCCTCGGGCACCTGACGCGCTTTCCGTCCCTCACGCTCGGAGTCAATGTGCAGCAGGGATCGCGCAGTCTGTCCTGGACCGGATCGGGCGTGCTGATTCCCTGCGAGGAAAAGGCGGCGGATGTTTTCGCCCGGATGTTTTTGCAGGGCACCAGAGCGGAGACGGAGGCGCAGGTGCGCAAGCTGGAGACGGGGCAAAGCATTCTCGATGCGGTGGCCGGACAGGCGAAGGATTTGCAGCGCCACGCCGGAGCGCGTGACCGCGACCGCCTTGATCAATACTTCACCAGCGTCCGCGATCTGGAGCAGCGGCTGAAGATGTCGCGCGAATGGGAACGGCAGCCCAAGCCGAAGACGACCGCCTCCGTCCCGCTCGATCCGGCCAGCCCCAAGGCCTACATGGAAAAGGTCAAACTGATGTACGACATGGCCCGCCTGGCCTTCGAGACGGATTCCACCCGCGCCATCTCGCTCCTGCTCGACAGCGTGAACTCACCCGCCATCGACGTGGACGACGTGAAGATCACCGACGGCTATCACAACCTCTCGCACCACGGACGATCGAAGGAGAAACTGGCGCAGTTGAAAGCCATCGACGAATGGCACATGAAGCTGCTGGCGAACCTGTTCACCGAGCTCAAAGCCGTGCGCGAGGACGGCTCCACCCTGCTCGACCAGACCATGATTCTCTACGGCTCGAACCTCGGCAACGCCAACACCCATGTGACCACAAATCTGCCGACGCTCTTTGCCGGCGGCGGCTTCCGGCATGGCCAGCATCTGGCCTTCGACACGGAGCGGAATTACCCGCTGCCCAACCTCTTCGTCTCCATGCTGCAACGCTTGGGATTGGAGACGGAGAAATTTGCCTCGGCCACGGGCACGATGCGCGGACTGGAGCTGGCCTAAGTTGCGCGACTAGAAGACCACTTGGCCGAGAATTTGGTCGAGGCGGACTTTGACCAGCACCGAGACCGCGCGGTTGTCACCCATCACGTAATAGGTCTCGAATCCCAGCACCACGGCCTCAATTGGCCAGGGAACTTGCGTCTCGACATACTTCTCCTCCAGGCGCGCGCCATTGATGTGGACGAGGCCGTTGGTGAAGCTGATTTCCTCGCCGGGCAGCCCGATGATGCGCTTGATGTAGATATTCTCGCTCGACACCTGCACCCCTACCACGTCGCCGCGCTGCGGGGGATCGGCACGGTAGGCGAACTTATTGATGAAATGGCGTTCACCGGCGTGGTAGTTCGGCTCCATGCTGTCGCCGAGTATGCTCACCGGCCACAGCACCCAGCGGAGGATCGCGTAAATCACGAAGGCGACCAGCATGGCGGTGAAGAGCACCTTGAAGCGGAGCACTCCGAGCCGGCCCGCCTTTTCGCCGGGGATGATGAATTTCGTCCAGTCCACAAATTCAATTGTCTGCCCTGGACAGTCATCGGCGGTACGACGGCGGCACTGAATCCGATCGTTGAAATGGAGTTGTGCCTGGACACAACTCAACGCGCCTGGAGGCCGACGGGAAGGAACGGCTCTGAGTTGGAACGTCCGCAGTTGGGTCCGGCAGAAACCGTTCCAGCCGCGGCTGAGTTCATCCATGATTCTCTGTCTCCAGCGGTGGCTCTCCCCTTCCGACCTCTAGCCTTGGACTGAACTACACCCTACCTTCCCTCCTGCGCTTGCGACGGGCGCGTTCCCACTCACGCGCTGGTCCTCGCCCCCTGCACAGTGGTTGCCATGGGGCCGATCAAACGCTTCACTGGCTCATGGCCTGGTCGAAAAAAAGAATCGCACTCGTCGCACTCCTGATCGTATGCGCTGCGAACAGCCTGTTGCTCGTGGCCATCCTCCTGGGGCAGCGTTGGCTGGCCCGCCCGCTCTTTCCCGCCGGAGCCGCGCGCTCCCTCATCGCCTACGAACCGTTCGACTATCCGTCCGACACCCTCCTCGAGGGCCAGGGCGGCGGGCATGGTTTTGCCGGCCCGTGGGAACCAGGTGGTTTCAACGTCGCCCGATCCGACGTCATCCAGATCAACCCCGGTGCGCTCACCTTCTCCAACCTCGCGACCACGGGCGCGAATCATCTCCGCATCGACGCGCCGCCGGAAGGCGATGCCTCCATCTGCGGACTGGCCCGACGGCTTGGCTCCGACCTCGCTGCGGCCGGGGGCACGTATTATCTCAGCTTCCTCTACCGTCCCCTGGGCGAAGGCGGGTATGGCACCCTCGTGCTCGGAACGGGCCAGGGACGCGAGCTTTCGATGGGCAAATCCAGTTCCGGAGCTCAGTTTCACCTCTCGCAACGGGGCGGGACGGGGCGGGTCTTTTCCGATCAGGAAGTCATCGTGGGGCAGACGGTGTTCCTCGTGGTCAAGCTCGAGTTCCGCGACGGCCCGGACCGTTTCACCCTTCAGGTAAACCCTGCCCCCGGCCAACCCGAGCCGGCCGGCGGCTTCGTGAAAGAAGACCTCGATCTCACCGCCGCCAGCCACCTGATGATCTATTCGCGCGCCGCCTGGAGCCTGGATGAACTCCGCCTCGGCACCTCTTGGGCCGCAGTGACTCCAGCACGCCATTAACCTGGAGCCGGGAAGATCAGAGTCCAAGTCCGCTCGTCCGGTGTTGGGGAAAGATTCGCGACGTAGTATTGAGCCGTAGTTCTAAAAGCCTGTCTGAAAAATCGTTTGGGCGGCGCAGGCCACTGGCCCCGGAGTGCGCCCGTCCCCGGGCGCAGCCACTTGGCCAAGGCGGACGGTGTGGATTTTTCCAACGCGCTCGGCGTCATCACCTGGCTGCGCCCGAGGACGGGCGCACTCCGGGGCCGAATTTTCAGACCGGCTCTCTGACTGAATTCAGACTTCTGCCCCCGATCCACTTCGATGTTCGCTGGGGTATAGAACTCAAACCTTGGCTTCACATGCTTGTTCCGCGTAACAGAAACTTCCCTTGTCCGACACATTTTCGTAACCTTTCACCGAACCCAAACATTCCAGAAGCCGTGCTCTGACTCTCAGCGCACTCTCTTTTGGAGCAGTGCAAAAACTCGAAAGCTATGAAAACGTCCATGCATCCCTTGGGATGGAGCCGAACGCGGCCATCCTTTTCCCCTCGCAAAATCACCGCCACACTGCTCGCCGTATTGGCGCTCGGCGCGGCTTCCTTAACGGCCCGTGCGGCCAACATCCTGTGGGTCAGCGACGCGCCTCCAGGCACCGCGAACAACAGCGTGTTCTCCGGGCCAGGCACAAGTTTCACCGATCAGGGCTTTGTGAAACTGCTCCAGGACGCCGGGCACAACGTCAACCGCATGAACACCCCGGACAGCGGAGCGACCAACATCACGGTCGCGGAACTCGCGGCCATGAACACCAATGACCTGATCATCGTGGGCCGCGCCGCGGGCAGCGCCGGGTGGCAAAACAACCAGGCCACGAACTGGAATCGCGATGTGACCCGGCCGGTCGTCATCATGAGTCCCTATCTGGTGCGCACCGACGGCAATCGCGTCGGCTGGTTTGGCGGCGGCAATGGCGTCCTGCCCGACTCCACCCCTGCGCCTTTGACTCCTGGCCTGTCCGGCCATCCGGTGATTGATTATATCTTCCAGGATGTCCCGACCAGCGGGACCAACACGACCGAGCTTTTCGAGGAACCGATGGACCGCAACACCAGCCTGATTGCGAATCCTCCGGTCGCCGGGGCTTTGGTCATCGCCACGGCCACGTTCGCCCGCGAGGACAATCTGGCCATCATCACCAATGCCAACGTCATCGTCGGTTTCCCGGCCGGGACAGTGGTGCGAGGCGGTTTTGATGTCCTCCCGGCCTACCGGATGTTTTGGGGCGGCGGCACGCGCGAATCGGCCACGGCCCTCAACGTCATTCCGCTCTACACCGGCCGCGAGAATCTCACGCCCACGGGCGAAAGGGTTTTCCTGCGCTCGATCGAGATCGCCTTGAACAGCGGCGTGGCCCCCACCACCAACGATGGCCCGGCGGGGATTTCCAGCCAACCGGCCAACGTCACGGTGCCGCAGGACACCGCGACCGCCTTCTCCGTGACTGCGACCGGCGCGACTCCGCGGCTCGTTTTCTGGCAGCGCGGCGATGGCGTGGGCGGTTTCACGAACATTCCCAACACGGAGAGCGTGCTGACCAAATCCACGTTAAAGATTCCTGTAGCCGGGCTGACGGACAGTGGCGCGCAGTTTCAAGCCGTGGTTTCCAACTCCCTGATCATGGCGACCAGCGACGTGGTGACACTGACGGTGACCGCCGACACGGATGCGCCCCTGGTGCTGGGCGCGGCCAGCCTGGACGGCCTGAACATCGTGGTCTGTTACAATGAACTGGTGCAGCCGGGCACCGCCGGCGACGCCGGCAATTACCAGATCAACGGCGGCCTGGGACCGGATGTGTCCCTAGCCACCATGCGCCCCGACGGACGCTCGGTGAATCTGCTCCTGCTTAGCCCCATGGGCAGCACGGCCACGGTGGACGTGCTGGCGCGGAGCGACAACAACGGCAACTTCTCCGCCGATCCGGTGACCCTGACGGCCACGAATTACGGGCTGACCGGCGTCGATGTCGGGGTGCTCAATCCCGTGGGCGCGAACGTGGCCTGCGACGCGAACAGCTTCAGCGTGACCGGCGGCGGTCTGGACATGGCCAGCACGGCGGACTTCCTTCGCTTCGTGTACAAGAACATCACCGGTCCCTTCGACGCGCGGGTGCGGGTCGTCTCGTTCGTGGGCACCAACGACCACTTCGAGACCACGGCCAAGGCGGCGCTCACCGCGCGTGAAACCACGGCCAACAACTCCACGGCGGTGAACATTTTTATCACGCCAGCCGCTCCGGGAGACAACAACATCGTCTCAAACTTCCGCGGCGCGATCGCCGCCGTTACGAACTCGCTGGGCGCGAGCGTCCCGCGCACGACCTCGAACACCTGGTTGCGCATCCGCCGCGTGGGCAGCGCCTTCACCACCTACCACAGCACCAACGGCACGGACTGGGTGACCTACGGCACGGCCACGACGGTGTTCGGTCCCACCATGAGCGTCGGCGTCGGCGTGGTCTCGCACCGTAACGGCAAGGTCGTCACCGGCACTTTCAGCGATTTCACCATCGTACCGGTGCTGCTCCCGACCATGCTGACCAACTCGGTGCCGGGCGTCGGCACCTTCACCTCGTCCTTCCAGACGCAGAATGGATTCAGCTACACGGTGGAATACAAGGATGACCTGAACCTGGTCCCGTGGACTTGGCTGGAAACCATCCCCGGCGACGGCACGCTCAAGACCTTCACCGATCTCGGCCCGGCTTCGCTGACCGGCACGCGCGTGTATCGGGTCAACGCGCAATAAGCTAGCCAACCCAGTTGGGACCAACCACTTCGTCACGCCGCGCCCCTCGGGGCGCGGCGTTTTGCTTTCCAGACCGAGGCGGGCCATTGGTTCCTGATGGCCCCGCAATTCCCCTACGCCGAGACCGGGGTTGCAGCGCGGCGGTCTTTCGCTAACCTGCGCGCGTGCCGGGCCAGCAAATTTTTCATCTTCGCCGCGTGTTCCTAACCGCGTTTCTCGGCGTCATTCTCCTGGCCTTTCCAAAACTTCAAGCCACCAGCGTGCGCGCTCCGGGCTTCCACGCGCTGGTGGATCGCGCCGAACTTATCTTCACCGGCCAGATGCTCTCGCAGCACTGCGAGTGGCGCGTCCTCGAAGGGCGGCGCAGCATCGTCACGCTGGTGTCGTTCGGCGTGGAAAGGTGGCACAAGGGTGTGTCCCCGGCGGTGGTCACGTTGCAATTCCTCGGCGGCACGATGGGCGAGATCACTTTGAGTGTGTCGGAGATGCCAAGGTTCAAGACCGGCGAACGCACCGTGCTCTTCGTCGAAGGCAACGGGGTGACGGCCTGCCCGGTGATTGGGTTTTATCACGGACGCTTCTCGCTGAAGCGCGATGACTCAGGCCGCGAGATCGTGCTCAAGCACGATGGTGAACCGCTGACCGAAACCAGCGGCGCGGGCCAGGACAAGGCGGTGAAGCAAGCACCGTCCGCGCCCCGCCCGGCCCTGTCACACGACGAATTTTCCACCGTGGTCCGTGCCCGCGTCGCCGCCGCGCCTCGCCCTTGACCATGAAACAGCTTGCTGTCATCGCCTTGCTCTTCCTCGGGTGCTCCGCCCGCGTGGCGCACGGCTACGACTTCCTCGGCCTGCGCCCGCTCAAGTGGGAGCCGGGCAGCATCGCGATGGATTTGCAACTCAACGCCACCCAGCCGCCGGAACCTTTGCGCGATGGCCGCAGTTCGTGGAATTCCGTCGCGCAGTCGGCCCTCGGACTCTGGAACGCGCGCCTCTCCCAGGTGCGATTCACCACCTTCACGGACAACACGCACGGCCAAGGCAACCGCAAGAACGAGGTCTTTTTCAGCCCCACGATTTACGGGCACGCCTTCGGACGGGATGTGCTGGCCGTGACCACGGTCTGGCGCGTCGGCCGCGCGCGCGTCGAAGCGGACACCATTTTCAACACTGCCATCGACTGGAACTCCTACCGGGGCGAACTCGGCGTCAGCAGCATGGATCTGCGCCGCGTGGCCCTCCATGAGTTCGGTCACACGCTCGGGCTGGACCATCCCGATCAGGCCCGGCAGATCCGCGTCGCGATCATGAACAGCACCATTTCCGATCTCGACACCCTGGCCACCGACGACATCCGCGGCGTGCGCGGCCTCTATCCGTCGTTTGACCGCTACGTGCTCGACCTACAGGTGCTCTCGACCGGACGGGGCGTCATCCTGGCCGATCCCGCGCCCGGCCCGGACGGCAAATATCCCGCCGGCCAGATCGTCACGCTCACGGCCCGGCCGCGCCGGGGCAACCGCTTCAACTATTGGGACACGACCTCCGACCCCACCCGCCGGACCATCCGGGTGCAAGTGGTCGAGAACGAAACCATTCGCGCCGACTTCTCCACCAATCGCGCCCCGCTCATCACGGTGCAGCCCCGGGGGAAACTCGCCTCCTACGCCGAGACGGTGAGCTTCCGCGTGGCCGCGTTGAACGCCACCGGCGCGAGCCACCAATGGCAGTATAATCATGTCGATCTTCGTAATGCCACGAATGCCTCGCTGGTGTTGTATCTCGTGACTCATGGCGACTCAGGACTCTACTCCTGCCGCGTCACCACGCCGCGCGGCTCCACGCAGAGCCGGTCCGCGCGGCTGGTTGTGGACGGCTATTGACCGGCTGCGCGCCTGGTTGGGAGGCAGGGCTTTTCGCTCCTCCGCGCCGCCCGCTGTCTCCGCCGCTTCCCGTCTCGTGAAACGCTGCGCCGATGGCAGCGTGGTGGAATTTGGTCGCGGACGCTTCGATGACTGGTGCGTTTACGTGCGCCGGCCCGGAGGCGAACGCCGCGCGCCGCGCGACGTCGATTACTTCTCGGAGTTGAAGCAGTTGCACGCGCAACACCCCGGGCTGCACGACGACTTCATCACCGTGTTCATGGCGACCGGGAAGGCAATCGATCCCGTCGTCAGCGAACGCATTTCCGAACTGGCCGGATCGTATCCCGCCCCCCTGCGCACCGACCTCGAGGTGCTGCTGGCCACGCTATACGCCGCCATGATCGCCGAGGAAAACCGCGCCCACGCCCCGCTCGGCAAACGCATCAAGCGACTCGGCGTGCATCAGGTGCTGGTGGAAGGAATGCCGGTGGAGGAGGCCGCGAACTTCAGCCGGGGCAAACCGTGGCGGGAATTGGAGCAGATCTGCGTAGCGCGCGGGTTTTAGCAGGCGTTGGCAGCCGGAGAAAAACAGGGTCTCGCGAAGGCGGCAAAGGAGGCGAAGGAGAAAATAAAGTCCTCCTTGATTGCGCCCGCAACTGAACGAGTGAAGTTTTCCGACACCGCCTCCTCAATTCCTTCGCCGCCTTCGCGAGACCATCCCTTGCCGTTTCACATTTCCGACTACTCCAGCGGCAGCCCGAAGTAGAGCCGCAGCCACGGCTCCAGTTCCTCGAACTCGACCGCCTTGCCCGTGGAGACGAGGAACGAGCGCATGTTGTCCGAGAAACCCGTGCCGGCGAAGACCACCAGGCCGGGGATGGGCCAGGCCTCGATGTCCTTGATCGTGGCCGGGATTTTTTCCTCCGCGCTGCCGACCACGGATTGGAATTTGCATTCGAGTCCGAGTGTCTTGCGTGACCCGGGATGAATGAGCACCACGTCGATGTGGCGCACCGCGCCCCAGATGCGGCGGGCCACCCGGACCTGCTCGCGCGCTTCCAGTCCAAGTTCCTGGCCGAGCGCCACCACGGCCTTGGCCAGCCCGTCTCCATTCTGAACTGCAAGCGCGCGTCCGGCCATGTCAGTCTTCCGCTCTGAAAATATGAAGCTGGTGCCTCATCCCACTTTCGAGCAACCAAATCTCATCCTCTCCGTTAACAACTTCGAGGATCGTCTCAACAAATAATTTCTCAAAGAACCAGCGAATCTGTGCTGCCCTGCATTCCGCTTCGTTCATGTCTTTTCCGCTCCCACACGGAAAAATAAACCTTACAACTGCCGTGGTTTCATCAACCAGGTACCGATTAACGCCAACAGCTTCCGCTTCCACAATTTCCCTTCTGCTCTTGAGGTTTCCAACCTTGAAACGACCGCTGACGTGACTAATGGAATACCCGCCGAAAACGTCGGAGATCCACTTGCATAGTCGTTCGAGGAATTCGTCATTGGTTTCGTCTTTCCGAGGAAACTGAGCTTCGAGCTTGTCGAATCCGATAGCTTTTAGCCGGGGAACAACTGCGTCTTTGAAGAACAAAGAATCGAGAGCCGACTTAAGCCATTCCTCATTTCGTAATGGCATGAAGAATTCAAATAGCAGGACATGGTTGTAGCAAATGGCCTGGTATTTGCGCCGGAAGCGGCGCTTCTGCGTGGCAATCTCGTCTCGAAATTTCGGCCAAGTGAATTGCCGGAACGCTAGAATTACCCGAAACGTGTTCCCCGGGCGTGGCTCAAGAAGTGACCTGAATTGTTTTGACAGATAAGTGTCGAAAGAACTCCGACTGAACCCCGTCGCGGCACGAAACTCATCCAGCGTAAACGGCTCCTGAGTGATGCAGCGTTGGTGCAAAAAATCGAACGCTTTGTGATGGTCAGATCCGAGTGTCATATCGCCTTTTTGCCTTCACCTGTCAGCTCAGGGTGGAGTATTGAGGCCTCCTTCATGCGTTTGATGGCAACCCGAACGTGATTTTCATCCAACTCGATACCGATGAAGTCACGGTCCAATTGAACACAAGCGACACCAGACGTTCCCGCGCCCATGAACGGGTCCAGCACAATCGCCCCCTTGTTTGTAGAGGCTTTGAGGCACAACTCGATAAGCGCGATGGGTTTTTGAGTGGGGTGCTTTCCAAAAACCTTTTCGCGCTTCGGCGGAGCGGCAATTTTCCAGACTGATTTCATCTGCTTTCCCGCGTTCAGCCGCTTCATGTCCTGGTAGTTGAAAAGATGCTTACTCTTCTCGTTCTTTGCCGCCCAGAGAATCGTCTCGGTCGAGTGCGTGAAGTAACGGCAGGAGAGGTTCGGCGGCGGGTTGGGTTTTTCCCACGCGATGTCGTTCAGGATTTTCATCCCGAGCTGCTGCATGGCGTAGCCGACGGAGAAAATGACGTGCTGCGTGCCGGTGACCCAGATCGTGCCGTTGGGCTTGAGCACGCGCTGGCAGCGGCGCAGCCACTCGGTGTTGAACTCGTGGTTCAGCTCCGGCCCCTTCGACTTGTCCCAGTCGCCCTTGTCCACCTTGACCATCTTGCCGGCGTGGCAGGTGATGCCGCCGTTGGAGAGGAAGTAGGGCGGATCGGCGAAGATGCAGTCGAAGCAGCCGTCGGGAAATTTCTCGTGCATGGCGTCGAGCACTTCCAGTGAATTGCCCTGCACCAGCGCGGCCCCGCCGATCTCGGCGCGCAGATGCGTTCGCACCACCTCGAGAATTTGGGGCCAGCCGGGAAACTGGGCCGGGGTCTTGCCGCGTTTGAGCACGCGCGACGATACAGTCGCCGCGCGCGGCGGGTGCAAGAGAAATGAGCGCAGGCGCGCGACCCCAGGCTCATCGGGAGACATATTTTGCCTGGGTTTGAACTTCCTCAGAATTTTTCTTCTCGCCACTCGTCGGTTTAATTCGGAGAAATTGACGCTCTCGCTCCCAAGGGGAGCCGGTGTGAGCAGTCTTCAATGAAGAAAGTTTGGCCAATTCTATGTCTGGTGTGCGGCGCGCTGCTGTTGGGCGGCGCACTGCTCGTGCCGGTGCATTGGCGCGCGGTGGATGCCTCGGCGGTCGAACGCGCAGGCCGGGGAGGCGCCGGCGCGGCCACCCCCACTTTGATTGAGGAAGGTCTGACTTTCCTGAGCGTGGAAAAACTCGGCCCGGCTCGGATGCTCTTGCGCACCGCTCAATCGGAGGGTGTGCCGCGCGCCGAGGTGCTGGCGGCGGCGGTCGCCCAGTTTGCCAAGGACAATCCCGCTCAGGTGGCACTGGGCGGCGAGGAACCGGTTTTGAGCAAGGTGGATCTGGCTCTGGGCGCGCTGACCGAGCCGCGTCCGATCGTGGAGTTGCTGGCCCGCCGCACGGCGCGCGAGAAGGCGCTGCAATCCTTGCAGCAATCGCGCCGGCCCGCCGTGTTGCAGATTCTCAAGAACCGTAATCTCACCCGGACGGTTCACTTTCCTGCGGCGACGTCCTCCTCCGGTCAGGCCCTGGAAGCAGCCATCATTACCGCCGGCCTCTTGTTTCAAGGCGACTATTTCACGGCATCGTTCCGCGAGGCGCTGGAGTGGCTGGCGGTGAGCGCGAATCGCGGCGAGAACTCCGGCGCACTCGAACTGGTCTATCTCGATCTGCTCTCCGTGGGCAAACGCCTCGACTGGGTGTCCATGACGGAACTGGTCAAACATGTGGACAGCATCGCCACCTTGCGCGACCTCGCCGAAGCGGTGCGCTCCCACGAGGACGCCATGCCGAACATCTTCGCGGCCGTCGCCCTGTCGGGCAACGGCCGGGGCGTGGCCAAGTATCTCGACACCTTTTCCGAGACCGGGATGAATGACGTCAACTTCGCCCTGCGCCACGGGCGCGGCGCGGTGGATTTGCTCATCAAGCAGCAGCAGCGCATTTATTCCGCCGGCCAGTTTCGCAGCCAGGTCGTCAAGTATGATCCGTTTGGTGCGTTCTTCCACGGCCTGATGCCAGCCGCCATTGGCTCCCATGTCGGCGCCTTGTTTCTAAAGTATGCCCTGCTGCTCTTTGCCGCTTTGTTCATCGCCCGCACCATCGGGTTCATCGTTCCGCCGGTCGGCCATCGCTTCGGCGTGCGGTTCGGTGCCGACCTGGTGCTGGCCGCAGCCATCGCCTTCATCGTCGCGCTCTCGGTCGAGCCGTTCGTCGGGCTGCCCGCCCAAATCACGGAACTTCCTTTTCGCATCCAATTCCCCGGCTTCGGGGACGCCGCCGCCACCAATCCGCAAACCATCCATCAACCATTTATGAAACAACTCAGCCTTGTCTCACTGTCGGTGTTCTTCGTCATCCAGGCGCTGATCTACGTCTGGTGTCTCGCCAAGATCGCGCAGATCCGCCGCGAGCCAAACAGCGCCCGCGTGAAGCTGCGCCTCCTGGAGAACGAAGACCACCTCTTCGACGCCGGCCTCTACATCGGCTTCGCCGGCACGGTCATCTCGCTCATCCTCGTGGCGCTGAACATTCTCGGCAAAGGCAGCACGATGATGGCGTATTCCTCGACCTCGTTCGGCATCATCTTCGTCTCGGTGCTGAAGATTTTTCATCTCCGCCCGCTGCGCCGGAAGCTGATCCTCGAAAGTGAAGAGCAGCCATGAACCGCTCGATCCTCATCGTCATCTGCGACTTCCTGCTCGTCACGCTGGTGGCGTTCTCGAACTTCGACACCGACAAGCTGGAGCAGCCCGAGACCCGCATCGCCCAGGCGCCCAAGGGCATCGGCGGCAACCAGGACATGATGGGCACGCTCCAACTCGCCCTCGAGGACGAGAAGCAGACGCGCGAGAAGTTGACCTCTGATTTGCGCGCGCAGGAGCAGGCGGCCACCGAGCGCGAGCAGAAGATCAAGGAGTTCCAGGAAAGCCTCCGGCGCACCGAGGAGCAGGCCAAGCAAATCGAAACGCAACGGTCCGCGCTCGCCCAGCAGGCGGCCGCCGCCCAGTCGAGTTTGCAGGATGTGCAGGGCAAGCTCTCCACGGTCAGCGCGCAGAATCTTGTCTCCCAGGAAAAGCTCGCTTCACTCCAGGCGGATCTGAAGAAACGTGAAGAGGAAGCCAAGGTGCTCCAGGCGAAACTCTCCGAGACCGAGCGCGCCGCGCAGGCCACGCTGGCGGAGAAGCAGCAGATCTCGGCGCAGCTTCAAGTGTCCGAAGCCGAAAAGCGCCTGACCCGCGAGCAAGTCGCCGAACTGCGCGGCACCGTCGCCACCGAGCGCCAGGAAAAGGCGAAGCTTCAGGAGCATGCCTCGTCCCTGGCCACGAATCTCTCCACCCTGGCCCAGCAATCGGGTGAACTGACCAAGGAGATTCGCGACACCCGGCCGCTCTCGCCGAATGCCATCTTCAACGGCTTCCTCAGCAACCGTATCACGGCCAGGTTCGATGCGGCCCGCAGCGGCCTCTTCGGTCGCGACGTGGCCAAGGAGAAGAGCAGCCAATGCCTGCTGTTCACCGAGGGCACGCAGACCTTCGCCCTGTTCCATGTGGACAGCACGCCGCTGACGATTTGGAATCCAGGCACGGACTGGAGCAGCCTCACCACAGTCCTGCAGCACGGAAAAGTCGCATTTTCTGGCGTGAGATTGTCGTTCCTCGCCCAAGATCCACGCGTGGTAGTGGTGCCCATCGGCACCGCGCAGGCCAAACAATATGGCGTGAAGATTTACAATGCCGGCATCGATCCGTTCAAATTCCAGGAGGCCGTCATCGTGGGAGCCAACGAAGGCTATTACGGCGAGTGCAAGTTCCAAATCGACACCAGCACGCCCAACTACGTGAAGGTCGATCGCAGCCTGCTCAAGGGCTTGTTCGGACAGTTCAACCCCTCGCGCGGCGACTTCGTCCTGACCAAGACCGGCGACCTCATCGGCGTCATGGTCAACGGGGAGTATTGCGCCCTGCTGAACAAGGTCATGCCCACGCGCACTATCACCCTCGGCAACGATGTCTCCACCCAGCAGACCGGCCAGATGCTTTCGCAGCTCTACGATCGCATCTTCCAGATGCCGCTGAAGCTGCAGTAACGGCCGGTGAAAACCAACGCCTCGGGAATCCTGCTGCTGGGTTTGGGGTTTCTTATCGTCGGCTGCGCTTCGTTCGCGAAGCGCCTGGAAGCGGTCACGGTTTCAAAAATCCAGCCTGGGTCCACGACGCGCCCAGAAGTGGAGCAACGTCTCGGTGTACCCAGCGAAACCGTCCGGGGAACCAATGGCACCAGGGTGGTGAGATATTTCTTTCATGAGTTTGAACGCTCAATGGATGTGAGCCACCACCGTCGGCGCTTCGAGCCGGGCCTCGTCCTTTTCCGCACGCTCACGCTGAGTTACAGCCCCGAGGAGGTTGTCACGCGCCGGCTATACGATGAAAGCCTCACGCCAATTTACCGGACCAACGCCTGGTTCTCAGCTGGGCCGGTGCTGACGTCCGCATCGACTGCCTTTTGCCAGCGCGGCGTCACGACGCACTCTGAGGCCGTGGACCGGCTCGGCAGGCCCAGTTCGCACACTTTTGATCAGACTGAAGGTTCAGTGCTCGTCTGGTTCAGCCTCAAGACCCGCCAATCGAACTGGAGCGATCCAGACATCGGGAAACTAATCATGAGGTTCGACGAGCGTGGAGTGCTTGGAGACTTCACCCTGGTCGAACACGTCCGGATCAACCTTGATCCATTGGCTCTCCCCTGAATAGAGAGCGGCCCCGGCGACAATCGGCCGATCACGGCTGAAGCGCGCCCGTTTTCCGTACCCCATTAGGAATTGAAGATTGCCCGTGACCAGCCTCTCCGGTAAGTCACACCCATGCGTTTCCTGCGCCAGTATCGATTCATTGTCGCGTTCTTTCTGCTGCTGATCTTTTGCACCGTGATGTGGGTCCGGCAGATGAATATTCGCCAGTCCAAGCATGTCGAAATGCGCGAGGCTTTCATCCTGCTCTTCATGCGCAACTACACCCTGGAGGCGCGGCATCTCTTCGACAAGCTGGTCATCGAGGTGCCTAAGTACACCGGGAAGCTTTCCGACAAGGAAGTGCTGGATGACTTCCAGCGCACCCTGCTGCTGGTGGATCCTTACTCCAACCAGACCAACAACCTGATTTGGAAGTACCATTGGATGCTGAGTGAGGAACTGGACAAACGCTCCGTGGATCTGCTGGAGCGTGCCCACCAACTGGCCGAAAAGGAATAATGGCAAAGGCCGAGCGCGCCGTTGACAGCCAGGTGGACGCGGCATACTTTTCGCCGTCACTTAAACCCTTTGGATTGAAGTCATGTTGCTGCGAATCAGTTTAATTTTGGCGATCCTGGCCGGTCTCGGCACGATCGCGGTCATCCACACCAAGACCCGCGAGCACATCAACGGCATCCGGACCGTGCGGGACGAAAACATTCAAGGCCGCGCGAAGGAAAAGGGCCGCGCGGAAAAAGCCGAGAAGGAACTGGCCTCCACCAAGGACACTCTCACTCAGACCAAAGACACCCTGGCCAAGACCGAGGAGGAATTGAACGGAGCCAAGCAGCGTCTCGTCGTCGCGGAGGAAAGCATCGGCAAACTGAAGGGTGAGTTGGCCGGTGCCGTAGAGAGCCGGAAGAAGGCCGAGGCTGACTTGGCCAAGTGGAGCTCGCTGGGGCTTACCCCCGAGCAGGTGGTGGAACTAGGCAAAAAGGAAAAAGCGCAAAAGGATGCCATCGCCGCGTTGGAGGACGAGAAGTTGATTTTGGCGCGCAATGCCAAGGAACTCCAAAACAGGCTCGACATTCTCCTGGGGGGCGATGAATTCGTCGTCAAACTCCCGGCCAACACCAAAGGCAACATTATGGCGGTTGATCCCAAGTGGAATTTCGTCGTGGTCGATCTCGGCAAGAACAAGGAAATGCTCGAAGGCGGCGTCCTCATGGTGCATCGCAACAGCCAACTCGTCGGCAAGGTCCGCATCCGCGAAGTGCAGGCCGACCGCTGCGTGGCCACGGTGATGCCCGGCTGGCAATTGGGCGAAATCGAAGAAGGCGATCAGGTCATTTACTGAAATGAACTTGTTCCGATTAATTTTTCTCTGTGCCGCCGTCGTTGCCGCCTGCACGGGATGCAAGACCTCTCCGGAGCCGGAGAACGCTTCCGAGCGTCCCTGGAACGGCCAGCGCGGCTGGGAGCACGGACTGCCAGCGGGCATCAATCAGGGACGGTAAACCTCGGCAGTTTTTCCCGTTCTCCTTCGATTCATTTCGGCGGCATGACTTCAATTGACAGCCCGCGCACCCTTTCCGCACTCTAGTTCCATGTCGAAACCCGCTCTTGGCCGTGGACTCGGCGCGCTGCTCGGGAATACGCCCGTGGCACCCGCCATGCCGGCCAATCCCCCCCCTGCCCCGGTCGATGACCGAGATCGTGTCTTGCGCGTCAAGCTCGACCGCATCAAGCCCAGCCCGCTCCAACCCCGCAAAGATTTCACTCCGGAGGCGTTGCAGGAACTGGCCGCCTCGATCAAGGAGCAAGGCATTGTGCAACCACTCATCGTGCGCGATCAAAAGACGCACTACGAACTCATCGCCGGCGAACGCCGCTGGCGCGCGGCGCAGTTGCTCATGCTGGCCGACGTGCCGGTCATCGTGCGCCAGGCCGACGATCGTTCGGTCCTCGAACTGGCGTTGATTGAAAATCTGCAGCGCGAGAATCTGAACCCGATGGAGGAGGCGCTCGGTTACTCGCAACTCATCGGGCAATTCCAACTGCGCCAGGAAGATGTCGCGACCAAAGTGGGCAAGAGCCGCGTGGCCGTGGCCAACGCCCTGCGCCTGCTCAAGCTTGCCCCCGAGGTTCAGATTTACGTGCGCGATGGCCGCCTCTCCGTCGGACACGCCAAAGTGATCTTGTCCCTGGCGCTGGGCGAGCAGCAGAAGCTCGCCGCCGAGCGCGTGCTCAAGAACGGTCTGACCGTGCGCCAGGTTGAGGAACTGGTCTCGCACTTGCAGAACCAGCCCGCAGCGACGTCCGGCACCCCGATGCCGGCCGGACTTCCAGCCATTCGTGACCTGCACGTCGTCGCGGTGGAGAACAAGATTCGCGAGCGCTTCGGCACCAAGGTCCAGTTGCGCTACCGCCAGGGTAAAGGCTCCATCGAAGTGAAGTTCTACAGCGAAGCCGACCTGGATCGAATCCTCAACGTCATTGGAGTTAAACCCGACTGATGCTTGCCTTGCCCCAGGAACTGCGCGAGCAGTGCGCCAAACAACTGCTCGCCTCGGCAGAAAAAGCCAGCCAACTCACGGCCTTCGTCGGACTGGATGGCTTCGTCGATGAGATCCTCCATCTCGTCGATGTGCGCCACAACGCGGCCGAGTTCGAGCGCCTCCCGACCATCGCGCGATTGGCGGAACGGCTGGCCGGCGCCGCCGGCCAGAGCACCAACCTCGAGGCCGTGACCCAGCGCGTGAAGCTCGGTGGCAACGGACCCATCATGGCCAATGCGCTTTGCCGCTTCGGCGTGAAAGTCACTTATGTCGGCGCGCTCGGTTATCCGAGCCTGCATCCGGTGTTCGCTGACTTCGCCGCCAGCGCCGAGGTGCATTCCATCGCCCCGCCGGGACTGACTGACGCCTATGAGTTCCAGGACGGCAAGGTGATGATCGGCAAGACCGTGCAACTGGGCGAAATCACCTGGGAGAACATCCAGTTGCGCGTCGGCCGCAAATGGTTCGCCGATAAATTCTTCAGCTCGGACCTCGTGGCCTTCGTGAACTGGACCATGATCCCGTTCATGAGCGACATCTGGGAAGCCGTGCAAAAGGAACTCTGCCCGGCCAGTAAAGTCCGGCGGCGGAAAATCTTCTTCGACCTGGCCGATCCCGAGAAGCGGACCCAGGAGGACATCGGGCGCGCGCTGAAATTGATCGAAGGATTCCGCGCCTACTTCGACGTGATCCTCGGGCTGAACGAAAAGGAGGCGAGGGAACTGGGCGCGGTGCTCGGTCTCGGCGAGGACACGAGTTCGCGCGCCGCTCTCTCCAGCCTGGCTCGCAAAATCCGGCAGACGACCGGCGTGGACACGCTGGTCGTGCATCCGGTGACTTACGCCGTGGCGGTCACGGGCGATGATTGTGAAATCGTGGACGGCCCGTTCATCGCCCAACCGCTGATCACCACCGGGGCCGGCGATCATTTCAACGCCGGCTTCTGCCTCGGCAAATCCCTCGGCCTGGACGACGAAATGTCCTTGCTGGCCGGCGTGACCACGAGCGGCTTCTACGTCCGCAACGCGCAAAGCCCGCGCCTCACCGATCTCGCCGACATGATGCGGCACTGGCCCAGCAAAGAATCGTGAAACTGCCCATCCACAAATTTGGCGATCCGATCCTCCGGCGCAAAGGCGCGCGGATCGAGAAGATCACTCCCGAGATCCAGAAGTTCGTCGCCGACATGTTCGACACCATGTACGACGCGCGCGGCGTGGGCCTGGCTGCGCAGCAGGTCGGCCAGGCTTTGCAAGTCACGGTCATCGACGTGCGGGGCATCAAGGATCGTCCCTCGACCATGCACATCGCTGGCCAACCGGTTGATCTCGAAGCCCACATGCCTTTGGTCCTGATCAATCCCGAGTTGAAGCCCGGCCCGGACACTGTCAAAGGCCCGGAAGGCTGTCTCAGCTTCCCGGAAGTTTTTGCCGACGTCATCCGACCCGCCGAAGTGGACGTGACGGCGATGAACAACCAAGGCGAGACGTATTCCTTCCGGGCCGGCGGACTGCTGGCCAAGGCCGTCCAACACGAGTTCGATCACTTGCAGGGAATTCTCTTCATCGACCGCATGACCACCGAGGACAAAGCCGACGTGCGGGCCGAGATCGACCTGCTGGCGGAGGAGACCAAGGCGGAGTTGAAGAAGAAGCGGTGAAGTGAAAATCCTGCGTCTGGTCGAGGCCCGAAGCACCCTTGCGCTTATCGGGCCGGAGCCGGAACCGGAGATCCGGCCTCAGCGCGCGGGCGCTTGGCCTTCTTCGACGCCTTGAAAATGTCGCCGAGGGCAGGAAACAGATTTTCGCGCACCACCTCGTTCGTGGACAGCACGGGCAGCAGCGCCCACATCAACTTGCCCGTGATGTCGTCTTGCGTTTTCAAGTTCTGCATCACGGCGTCCTTCAGGCCGATGTTGAGCACCTGATTCTTCCGGGCGTCTGCGAGGTCGGTAAACCTGAGCCGGTCGATGGTGAGATACAGAGTGTCGATGCCGTCGAAATTGTCCCCGGCGCTGGGGTCCTTCTCCTTGTTCCGGCGTTTGCGCTCCTGGGCGTGCTTATCCAGCAAGTCGAGATTGGAAACACCGTTCTTGTCCTTCACGAGGTGAAGTTCGGCCAGATGCACTCGCAGGGTCTTGAGCCGGATTTTCCCTTGGCCCGCCGCGTCGATGTCGTACTCCATGCGCATCTCGGGCAGATCGAGCAGGCTGCCGCCGCCGAAGCCAGCCGGGTTGTAAATCTTCAAGCCCTGCATGTTCATCGTGGGGGTGGCCAGGCCCAGTTCCATTCTCGTGATCTGCGCGTCCATGCCGGTGCCGTCGCGCAGGTTCCGTTCCGTGAGGGTTTTGGCCAGCACGTCCTTGAGCAGCACCAACGCCACCACCAGCAGCACGCCGCTAAAAATCAGCGTGACGGTGGCGCGGATGATCCAGCGTAGAATCGTTCTCATGTAACTTGGTCCACAATCCTGACCGATGGCCGTCCCGAGGCCGATGGCCCCGGCCCCGAAGTCCAGGACACCAACGGTTGGTCGCATCTCCTTGTCACCTTCAGAGCGGAATGTCCTCCGGCCGAACTTCCAGGCACTCATCCTGATCCTCCCAAATCACGGCCGCGTAACTCTCCAGCAACCTGGGCGCAAGCGTTTGCCCAGCGGTGGCCAGCAGACGCTCCGCCGTCTGCGCGGCCTCCTCCAGTTTGTCCTGATAACCGCCGCCTCGCTTCTGCTTCTCCTTCTCCCAATGCGCCACGCCGTGGACCGGCGCGTAGTCGTCAGCCCATTGGGCCAGCTCAGTTTGGAGCGCGGACGGAATGTCTTCAAACGCCACGGCCGTGCCGCCGCAATGCGTGCAGCCCAGGCCCGACTCCTTCACATCGCGCGTCAGCAACGGCACCAGCGGCGCGCGGCAACACTCCGCTTCGAGATAAGCGGCCGGCAGGGTGGCCAACCGTCGCAATGAGAGTCCCCGGTCATGCGCCGTTTGCGCCGCGAGCCGGTAGGCACCGAGCAACGGGTGCGAGAGACGCCAGGTCCGGCCTTCCAACTGGCCGAGCGTCTGCGCCATCCACCGCGCCAGCTTCAAGTCGTCGAACTCTTTGAAGACGTTCGCGTACTCCTGCCAAAGTTTGTCGAGAGGTGATTCCGGATTGCCCGCCATTGGCGCGGACGTTCCGGGTTCACCGGGCAAAGTTCAAGGGTGAAGGCGCGAGGAGAATGACTGCGCGTGCTGTTCGGCCCGGTGGCCGGTTAGCCAGCGGGGCGGGGCGCACTGGTGGCGATGAGACAATTTCCACCTTGCCGGCACGGGTCGTTGAGACTTTCCAGATGCACCGACTTTGACGATCTCGGCAACTCTCAACTTCCAACCTTGAACCTCCTCTGCTACCAACGGCGCGCTCAATGCGCAGTGAATTGAACAACGCCCAACGAATCGTCGTGAAGCTCGGCACGGCCGTGCTCACGGACCAACACAAGCAGCCCGACCTCGCCCAAATGGGGCAGCTCGTGGCGCAAATGTCTCAACTCCGCAAAGACGGGAAGGAAGTCGTCATCGTCACCTCCGGCGCGGTCGGCGCAGGCATGGGCGTGCTCGGATACGAGGACCGGCCCAGCTCGGTCGCGGAACAGCAGGCCTGCGCGGCCGTCGGCCAGTCGCGGCTCATGGCGACTTACGAGAAGCTCTTTGCCCACTACGGTTTGCACGTCGGGCAAGTGTTGGTCACGCACGCGGACTTGCAGGACGAGCAACGCCATCGCAACGCGCGCAACACTCTCACCACCCTGCTCCGCCGCGGCGTCATCCCCGTCATCAACGAGAACGACGCCGTCTCCACCACCGAGCTGAAGTTCGGCGACAACGACAAGCTCTCCGCGCTCATCGCCGCGCTGCTGCCGGCGGATCTGCTGGTGATTCTCACCAGCGTGGACGGGGTGATTGAACACTTTGGCAAGGCGAACGCGCGGCGGCTGTCCGTGATCGAGTCCATCGACGGACAGATCGAATCGATAGCCGGCGGAACAACGAGCGCGACGGCGGTGGGCGGGATGAAGTCGAAAATTCAAGCGGCGAAGATTGTCGTCCGCAGCGGCATCCCGCTGATCATCGCACCGGGACGTGGCAAGAAAGTGCTCGCCGAAATCATGGCAGGCGAAGATGTCGGCACACTGTTCCAACCGCAGCCTGGCAAACTGCGCGGACGCAAGCGCTGGATCGCATTTTTTCATCATCCGCAGGGCGCAGTCATCGTGGACGCAGGCGCGCGACGCGCGCTCGTCGAGAACGGCCGCAGCCTGCTGCCGCCCGGCGTGACCCGCTGTGAAGGCACGTTCGCCGCCGGCGACATCGTGAGCATCTGCGACGGCGACGGCCTGGAGTTTGCGCGCGGCATCGCACGCTGCGGCGCGGCGGAGATCAGCGAGCGCAAGGCGGCGCGCGGTGAAGTCGTGCATCGGGATGACTTGGTAATTCTGTGAAAAGGAAATCCCCCGCCATCAACGACCTGCTCGCCGTCATGGCAAAACTCCGCTCGCCCAAGGGCTGCCCGTGGGACCGCGAGCAGGATCACATGACCCTGCGCTTTCACGCGGTCGAGGAAGTCTATGAACTGATGGACGCCATCGAAGCCGGCGACGATCACGAGATGGCGGAGGAACTGGGCGACCTCTTGCTGCAAGTCGTCTTTCATTGCCAGCTCGCGCGCGAGCGCGGCGCGTTCGACTTCGAAAAGGTGGCGCGCATCATCACGGACAAGCTCATCCGCCGCCACCCGCACGTCTTCGGCGACGTGAAGGTGAAGAACGTCGCCCAGGTCTGGGCCAACTGGGAGCAGATCAAGCGGGCCGAGAAGAAGGGCACGAAACATGACCGGCCCTCGGCCTTCGACGGCATCCCGAAACACCTCCCCGCCCTGCTCCGCGCCGAGAAACTGGTGAAGAAGGCGCGCAAGGCGAAGGTGTTTGGTGAATTGAAGGGCGGACCGAAGTTCTCACGTCAGGATGTCAGTCGCGCGCTCTTTGCCGCGGTGGAAATGGCCCAGCAACGCGGCTGGTCCGCCGAGGAATTGCTGCGCGCAGAAACCAAGCGATGGGAGCGCGTGTGGCGCAAGATGGAGGCGAAGAAACCTTAGCGCCAAAGCCGCGGCAGCAAGTAGCCCACAGCGTGAACTGTGGGCCACGAGTCATCAAAGATTTCAGCCCCGGCGGGGCGAAAGAACTTTGGCCCGATGGGAGTCTCTATCTTGCGCCCCGCTGGGTCTTGAGCCTTCTCGTGCGCTGATCCCACGGCTGACGCCGTGGGCTACTCTCCAACGCCGCTCTGCGGCTCCAGTGTCGAGTCCACGCGCAACTGCACCCGTCTTGTCCTGCTAAAACTTCACACCTTCGAGATACTTCAAACTGCCCGGCATGTGCCGCGCGGCCTCATCCGCCTCGTCTTCGATGAAGTACCATTTCACATCCGCCTTTTTCGCCGCCGCGAGAATGGCCGGCCAGTCCATGACGCCGGTGCCGAGTTCCACGTCGTTGTTCACATCGGACTTGCCGGTGAGGTCGCCCTTGGTGCCGATCTTCATATCCTTGACGTGCATCAGCTCGAAACGGCTGCCGTACTTGTTGAGCAGCTTGACCGGGTCCTGGCCGGGATGGACGACCCAGAAGACATCCATCTCGTAGCTCACCAGCTTGGGATCGGTCTCAGCCATGATGAGGTCGAAGAGCGTGCCGTTGCCGTGCGGACGGAACTCATAGCCGTGCGTGTGGTAGAAGAATTTGATGCCGTGCTCGGCCAGCGCCTTGCCGGCTGCGTTGAACACCGCCGCTGCGTCGCGCGCTTCCTTCTCATCGAAGTCACCCTGGTGCGGAATCCACGCGCAGCCGGCGAACTTCAAGCCCAGTTCCTCGGCCAGATGCGCCACGCCGTGGGCGTTGGTGCGATACATGTCGTAGGAAAAATGGCCGCTGACCGCATTCAACCCGTTGGACTTGAGCAGGGCGAGGAAAGGCTCCGGCTTCATGTCGTAAGTGCCGGCGAGTTCCACGTCCTTGAAGCCGAAGGTCGCAACCCGGGCCATCGTGCCCGGCACGTCCTTCTTGAAATCCGCGCGCAAGCTGTAGAGTTGGAGGCCAATCGGCCCCTTGAAACTCGCGCCGGTCCCGGCAGTGGGAGCGCTGGCGCAGCCGGAGAACAGCAGCGCGGCCAGGACGGTTGAACCTACAACGGCGAACAAGGTGAAGTGCTTCATGCGCGGATTAAGCCGAAGCGGCGCACGGCCCGCAAGTGGAGTTTGGTGTTGGCCCCGCCCCGGCGCATCCCTACGCTCGCGCCGAATTCCAAAAGGCATGAACGACGCAAACACGACCGCCGCGGTTTCCTCCGATGCGCCCGCGCGCGAAGCGGAGACGCTCCGCGAGATCTCGCCCCAGCAATGGAAGTCCGGCACCGCCGCGTGGCTGGGCTGGCTCTTCGACGGGCTGGACATGCACATCTACACGCTGGTGGCGACGGCGTTCGTCGCGATTCTTCTGAACGGCGACAGCTTCCGTTCGGAGTTCTCCAAGCTCGACGCGGATGGCAACAGCCAGATCACGATGCTCGAATGGGCCGGCGCAGAACAGTTCGCTCAAGCGGATCGAGATGGGAGTGGAACCGTCTCGCGCGAAGAGCATGAAGTTTTCGCCGCGCGCAGCCACACCGGCGATCAGGCGACGAAGGAGAAAAGCTCGTGGATTCAGGCGGCGTTCCTCGTCGGCTGGGCGCTGGGCGGGGCGTTCTTCGGGCGCATTGGCGATTTGCTCGGACGCAGCCGCGCGCTCTGCCTCACGGTCCTGACTTATGCACTGTTTACCGGCCTCTCGTTCTTCGCGCAAGAATGGTGGCATCTGCTCATCTTCCGTTTTCTCGCCGCGCTTGGCATTGGTGGTGAATGGGCCGTCGGCTCCACGTTGCTCGCCGAGACCTGGCCCAAACGCTGGCGGCCTTGGACGGCGGCCGTGTTGCAAACCGGGGTGAACCTCGGCGTGCTCGTCGCCTGCCTCGCGGGCGTGTTGCTCCAGGGGCGTCATCCGAAATGGATCTTCCTCATCGGCGTGGTGCCGGCGCTGCTCGTCTTCTGGATTCGCCGCCATGTCCCGGAGCCGGAAGCCTGGAGCGCGGCGGCGGCGAAAAAGGCGCGTCCACCCAGCGTGGGCGATTTGTTTCGCGGCCCCACGCGCCGGATCACCCTGGTCTCCATCCTGATCTGCGCGCTCGGCCTCACCGGATGGTGGGCCTTCATGTTCTGGCAGGCGCAACACGTCCGCAGCCTGCCCGAGGTCGTCGCGATGGGCGCGGGCGAGCGGGACCGGTTGGTCGCGGTCACCTTCGCCCTCATCATCAGCATCTCCATCATCGGGAACTTCGTGGCGGGCGCGCTGGCGAAAAGATTTGGCTACAAAACCGCGCTCGTGATCATGTTCGGCGGATTCTTCGTCACCTTCCTCGCCACCTTCGGCCCGGAGCATCCGCTGCCGGCGCTGACCCGCTTCTGGCTGCCGGCGGTGGGATTCTGGAGCGGCTTGTTCGGACTGTTCACCATGCTGCTGCCGCCGCTCTTTCCGACCCTGCTGCGCACCACGGGCGCGGGCTTCTGCTACAACATCGGCCGTATCGCCGCCGCCGCCGGCACGATCTTCGCCGCGCAGATTTCGCGCGGGGGCAACTTCCGACAGACGCTGTTCTACACCGGCTTCCTCTTCCTCCTCGCCATTCCCGCCGTGCTGCTGCTGCCCAAGTCCACCGGCGAGGAACCCGCGGCCGCCACGGAACCGGTGGATTGATTCCGCTTGCCAGTCCGCGCGGCGGACAGGAACTTCGCCGTGCTCGCATGAATGTCCGCTTAAACAGCTTCGTTGGAGCACTGCTGCTGGCCGCCGTGGCGCAGGCCAGTCCGCCGGGAGAATCCTTCTTCACCAACCGCGTCCCGCACGCCTTCGAGATCGAGATCCCCTGGACGAACCTCGTCGCGTTGCGCCGCGAACCGCGCGAGTACGTGCGGGCTACCGTCCGCTGCGCTGGCCTCAGCTACACCAACGTCGGCGTTCACATCAAGGGCGTGGCCACCTTCCGCCCCATCGACGACAAGCCGTCGCTGACCTTGAACTTCAGCAAGTTCGCCCCCAAGCAACGCTTTCACGGGCTGAAGAAGGTTCATCTCAACAACGGCAAGGAAGACCCCTCGTTCCTCTGCGAAGCTCTCAGTGCGGAAATGTTCGCTGCCGGTGGTCTGTCCGTGGCGCGCGTGACGCACGCCAGCGCGAAGTTGAACGGCCGCGACCTCGGGGCCTACGCGGCCATCGAGGGATTCACCGAGGAATTCCTGGGCCGCTACTTCGAGAAGACCAAGGGCAACCTCTACGACAGCGGTTTCCGCAAGGACATCAACGCCTCGCTGGAGAAACTCTCGGGCAAGAAGCCCCACGACTGGGCCGACCTGCAACAGCTCGCCGCCGCCGCGCGCACGCCCGACCTGACGCAGCGTTGGGAGCGCTTGACGCGCTCGCTCGACACGAACAACTTCGCGCGCTACCTGGCCATGCAGGTGCTCACGGCCAACTGGGACGGCTACGCGATGTACAAAAATAATTACCGCCTCTATCACGACCCAGCTTCCGACCGGCTCTTCTTCATGCCCCACGGGATGGATCAGATGTTCGCGCGCCCCACCATGCCGATGGTGCCGGTGTGGCAGGGCTTGGTGGCGAATGCATTCATGGCAACCTCCGAGGGCCAGGCGCTGTACCAGGAACACGTCGCGATGCTCTACACCAACACTTATCAGACCGAGGTGCTGGTGGGCCGGGTCGATGAACTCGCGGCCCGCGTGCGTCCGCTGCTCGGGGCCGGCCACGATGTGCCGCCCGAGGAACACGACGCTCTCGTCGCCCTGCTGCGCCGGCAAATCGTCCAGCGCGGCGCGTTCCTCGGCCAGCAACTCGGCACCACCAACTGGATGACCCCGCGCCGCTGGGTGGCGCGGCCTTGAGGTCAGGGTCAGTTTGGAGGCCACCCGGCCCACGCCCCGCCGGAAGAGAGACGGAAAAGCGAAAGGCCAGGGAGGTGGCGGCGACCTCCGACCGTGTGCCGGGCGGGTTCAACCCCCAGGGCCGACGCATCTCAATTTGGTGAGATCCCACGGGGGAAAACCCAAACCCCAAACACCAGGGAAGCTCCAAACCCCAAGATCCAAGCGGTGGCGGCTCCGACTGGGCCGATGGCCTGGAGGCTCCGGGGCGCTTTGAGGTTTGGAGCTTGGGGTTTCTCTGGTGCTTGGTGCTTGGGGTTTGGGGTTTCGGAGGCTCGTGGCGCGCCGATTTAGATGCGTCGGCCCGGGTTCAACCCCGGATGGAAAGGACGCTGCGCGCGACCACACCCCACTTCCAAACCATCCTCCCCGCCGCGCTCCGGTCCTTTCCAATCCTTTGGTGATTAGGCGGCATCGTCTTCATACCAAAGTGAAAAGTCAGCAAATCGAATCTGCAACTCAATGCCGGATGAGAACAGAATACGATGCTCGAAGAGGCCAGCCGAGATGACCTCAATCTCGTCATAGCCTAAATCGCCGTAACCATGCGGCCCACCCAAGCCCTTCTTGGGGTCGGCAGTGCTGGTGAGCGAGCGAACATCTCGGTAAGTCAGCCGAAACTCACGGCTGCCGGGAGAATACTTGCCTTTGTCTCTGCGCTCACCATCAAGTCGCAACTCAAGTGTGCCGTCCATGAAATGTAGCCGGCGCAAATGAGAATCGTGCAAACTGACATCCCAATGAAGCCGCTTGAGGTCGGCTGGGAGAGATGCCTGAACCGACTCCATGTAGCGACAGTATTTGTCGTTTACAGCCATCTGGTTCTTCACTTTGCCTTCCCACCATTTGAGCGTGAAATACTTCATGCGCGTAACAGGGTGCCGCCTAACATTGTTATTAAGCCGCAGTGCTTGCACGGCATCGTGCAAGGTTGATTTCCACTGGAGCCTTTGTTTTCAATGGTCCGATGCAAGCCGACTTCCGCATTTCTGTAAAGGATTCTGCGCGCGGTAAAACCCTCAAGGTCCAGCTCGCGCGCGTCCCTTTCAGCCGCCACTTCCTCGTGCGGATGAACGGGGCCAAGTGGCCGGGGGATGGGCGGCCGGTCTCGTTGTCCAAGGTCTTTGCCTCCTTGCGTAAGGCGGTGGTGCGGCGGGTGGAAGGTGGGTCGGCCGAGCCTGGTGCGGACTGAGTGGGCGAAGGTGGACCTGGCCTGGACCACCGTGGGGCGGTGGCAGGAGGTTCCATTTCTGAGCCACGTTTTCCAAGGACGGGACAGGGGCCGCTTTTTTTCCTCGAAAACCCCGTCGGGAGTGGTCGCCAGTTGATATTTTGGCGCGGTCAGTTGATAGGGAGCGACGGACAGTTGATATTTTGGCGTCGGCACTCGGTCGGGCGGCGCGGGCGTGTCCTATTTTTGGATCAACTCTGGATCGGGAGGCGTGGCGAGTGGCGGTCGGCGCGGTCCGATGGGGTGCGGAAGCGCCAATATCGTATGGCGGTGCCTGGCGTGGGGGTGGGCGATTTCCCATTTCAAAGTTCAACTGTTCAAAGTTCAGAGTTCAAAGTTTCCGGTGCAGGGCAGGGAAAAACTTTGAACTTTGAATTCGAACTCCGAAGCAGCGGCGGCGCAGCCGCCGGGGTAGCCCGGGCCACTTTTTCCCATTTCAGAGTTCGGATTCAGAGCAGACACCATGAATCTTCCCGCGCCGGCCTCAGTCCATTTCCGCTTCATGAAATGGAGCAATTGTTTGAGTCGCGCGGCGTCGGTGTGGGTGCTGTCGCTGTGGGTGCCGTGCTCGCGCGGGGCCGAAGTCCCGCCGGACTACCGCTTCAAGGCGGAGACGCTGGCCACCGGCATGGCGCAGCCGATGGAACTGGAGTTGGCACCCGACGGGCGCATCTTCTTCAACGAGATCAACGGCAAGCTGCGCCTCTGGAAACCGGGCGCGGGCCTGTTCGAGGCGGGGAAGATTCCGGTGTTTACGGCGCAGGAGAATGGGTTCCTCGGCTTCGCACTCGATCCGAAATTCGCGCGCAACGGTCACATCTTCCTCTACTACTCGCCGACCAATCACACCGGTCAGCGCCTGAGCCGCTTCGTGATGAAGGGCGACACGCTGGACACGGCGAGCGAGAAGACCGTGCTGCAATTTCCCGAGCAGCGGAAGGATTGCTGCCATCATGCCGGCTCGGTGGAGTTCGCGCCGGATGGAAATCTGTTCATCTCCACCGGCGACAACACGCATCCCGGCGGTGACTCGGCGGGCTACGCGCCGATGGACGAGCGGCCCGGCCGCGACGAGTACGACGCGCAAGATGGCCCGGGTAACACGCACGACTTGCGCGGGAAAATTCTCCGCATTCGCGTGACGGCCGACGGCGGCTACACGATTCCCACTGGCAATCTGTTTCCCAAGGACGGCTCGCAGGGTCGCCCGGAGATTTACGCGATGGGCTGCCGCAATCCGTGGCGCATGAGCGTGGATGAGAAGACGGGGATCGTCTATTGGGGCGAGGTCGGGCCGGATGCGGGCGGCGACGGCTCGCGGGGGTCGCGCGGTTACGACGAGATCAATCAGGCGAAGAAGCCGGGGTTCTTCGGCTGGCCGTTTTTCGTGGGGAGCAACTCCGCTTACGCGCGCTACGACTTTGAAACGAAGAAGGTAGGCGAGAAGTTTGATCCGGCGCGTCCGCTCAACGAGGGGCGCAACAACACGGGCGCGAGAGTGCTGCCGCCCGCGACCCCCGCGTTCATCTACTGGCCCTACGGCGCGTCGAAGGATTTCCCCATGCTCGGTGAAGGCGGGCGCACGGCCTGCGCGGGGCCGGTTTTTCACTTCAAATCGAGCTTCAAGAAGACCGGCGGCTTTCCCGAGCACTTCGACAATTGTCTGCTCTTTTACGATTGGCAGCGGCCGTTCATGAAGTGGGCGCGGCTGGACAAGGATTCCAACCTCAAGGGCATCGAGCCGTTCACGAGTGCGGTGTCGTTGATGAACGAGCGCACCAGAATCAACGCCGCCGAGCAGCGGGGCGAATACGTCCTTCGTCGCGTGGTCGATTCGCAGTTTGGTCCCGACGGTTGCCTCTACCTGCTCGACTACGGCGAGACGTGGGGCGCAAACGCCGACGCCAAGCTGGTGAAGATTTCTTATCAGTGGGGCAACCTTGCTCCTGTCGCCAAAGCCACCGCCACTCCGGGTGCCGGACGCGAACCGCTCATGGTTGCACTTTCCGCCGCTGGCTCGAAGGATCATGAGGGCGACGCCTTGCGCCATGAGTGGCGCTTGCACCCCGGCGGAAAACTACTGGCCAAGGAAGCGAACGCGCGGGCGATCATCGACCAACCCGGCAATTACGTCCTCGAACTCATCGTCACCGACAGCAAGGGCGCGAGGGGCCAGACCAGTCTGCCGTTGACCGTGGGGAACACGCCGCCCCAAGTCGCCTTCAAGGAACCGCACGAGGGCGATTTCTTCACGCCGGGCAAACCACTGGGCTACGAAGTCGCCGTGCGCGACGCCGAGGACGGCCGTTCCGAGAATGAAGACGAGTTCATGGACGCGCGCGTTTACGTCAGCGCGAAGTGGAGCCGCGGCGAGGGCAAGGAACAGACTGATGAACCGGGTCTCGCGCTGATGAAGCAGAGCGATTGCTTCAACTGCCACGCCGTCGAGTCGAAGATCGTCGGCCCGCCTTTCCTCGACGTGGCGAAGAAGTATCGCGGCCAGCCAGGCGCGTTCGAGGCCAGCGTGCAGCGCGTGCGCCTCGGCAGCAGCAAGGTCTGGAGCGAGGTGCCGATGCTCCCGCATGAATCGATGAGCGCGGACCAGATTCAACTGATGGTGCGCTGGGTTTACGGCCTGGAGCCGGGCAAGGCCGGCGCGGGGCTTATCCGCGGCCTGCGCGGCGAATTGAGGGCGCCGAAGGACGATAAGATGCGCACCGCCATTCTCGAAGCCAGCTACACCGACGGCGGACGCGCGCCCGCTGGTTCGCTCGCTGGCTCCACGACTGTGAAGCTCCGTCATCGTCGCCTCGAAGCCGAGCGCGCCGACACCATCACCGGCGCGAAGATTCTCGGCAGCAGCGTCGGGGCGATTGATCACGGCCATTGGCTCCGCTTCGCCGCGTTGAATCTTTCAGACTCAACGAACGCCACGGTGCGGGCCTCATCCGGCAACGTGGGCGGCGTCATCGAAGTGCGTTCGGGTTCAGCGACCGGCGAACTGCTCGCCAGCTTCGAGGTAAAATCCACCGGCGGCTGGGACAAATGGGTGGAACTCACTTCTCCGCTCAAGCCGGCGACTCGCGGCGATGTGTTCGTCGTCTTCACCAATCCCGGCAAAGGCGGCTTGATGAACCTCGACTGGATTCAGTTCAACGCGCAGCCGTAGCGGACCAGTCTCTGGGGTTGAACGGACACTGGTCCTTGCTCATGCTCGCGACATGAACCCATTGCGCGCCTGACTTTGCTCCCAGCCTTCGCCGTGGGGACTGTGCCCGCAGCCCGACTCGCCGCCGCCGATGCACCCGCGAAGCCAGAGTCAGGTTCCGCGGCTGAAGTGGCGAAGCAAACGTGGACCTTCACTCCGGATCCGAAACTGCCCGACGTGCTCATCCTCGGAGACTCAATCTCGATCGGCTACACGCTGGAGGTGCGAGCCTTGCTGGCGGGCCAGGCCAATGTTTTTCGCCCCATCTCGACGGACGGGAAGAGTGCGGAGAATTGCAGTGGTACGACCAAGGGCGTCCAGGCGGTGGACTGCTGGCTGGGCGACCGCAAATGGGCGGTGATTCATTTCAACTTCGGCCTGCACGACTTGAAGCATGTGGCCAAGCCGGGGGCCGACACTGCCACAAGCAAGACCCCGGATCCGCGTCAGGCGGACGTGGAGCAGTATCGCAAGAATCTCGAAGCGATTGTTCCCAAGCTGAAGGCCACGGGCGCGCGACCGGTCTTTGCCACCACCACGCCCGTTGCGCCGGGCACGGCCAGTCCGCTACGCGAACCCGACGCCCCGCCCCGCTACAACGCCACCGCGCTGGAGGTGATGAAGGAGCACGGCA
This sequence comes from Pedosphaera sp., assembly GCA_031414955.1. Taxonomy (GTDB): domain Bacteria; phylum Verrucomicrobiota; class Verrucomicrobiia; order Limisphaerales; family SIBH01; genus JANNGC01. The sequence continues at coordinate 71,288 of JANOQV010000105.1, forward strand.
TCCGGGTGAATGACCTGTTCGCCTTCTGCACACCGCAATTGGAGAAGCTGCAGTTGCCGAAGAATGTCCGCTTCTCTACCTCCGGATCAAAAGCCCTCGCCCAACAGGTGGCGCAAGTGATCGAGATGGAACTCAAGGCGAAGGCGGCGAACAAATGATCAGCACGCCCGGGAACGAACTTTGCCGACCATGAAAACTCTGGCGTTGATTCTGAAATCTCTCGTTCTTGTTACGGCGCTGGCGGCGTCACCGGGAATGCTTTCCGCGGCGGACCGGCCAAACGTCGCCATCTTTCTCGCGGATGATTCGGGCTGGGGCGATTACAGCATCAACGGCAACAAACAGTTACGCACGCCGAACATCGACTCACTCTATGGATTCTGCCCCACGTTCTCGGCATCAATGGACTCCAGGCTGGGCGGCCGCCAGTGCCAGAGATCTTTTTCGCTCAAGCCGAGAACAGTGTCCGCATCCAGGAAGATCGGGGTGAAGCTTTGCAGGCGGGCCACCTGCCGGTTCGCCTCCAGATCGAAGAGCAGCGCATCGCTCCATTCATTCACGAACAACCGCTTGCCGTCCGGCGAAAACGAGACCCGGAAAAAACTGGTGCGGCTCCCACGAAAGCGCGCGATCTCCCGGCGCGTGGCCAGATCCCACACCCGGACGGTGGCGTCCCAGCTCGTCGAGGCCAGCCGCCGGCCGTCGCTCGAGATGGCCACGCGGTTGATCGGATCATCGTGTCCGGCCAGATCCACCAGGCGGCGGCCGGAGGCAACTTCCCAGACTGAAATTTTTCCGCCGCGGTGGCTGAAGGCGATCTGCCTGCTGTCGGGTGAGAATTGTCCGGTCACGGCCTCCACCGGAGTTTCTTTCCAGTGATGAGCGAGATATGCCGGCTCCAGCGACCAGAGGTAAAAAGACCGGTCTTTCGCCACGCCGGCCAGCCAGCGATCGTCGGCTGAGAACACGAGGCTGGACATCTGGTTGGAACCGGGCGGCTTCAGCAAGGCCGCGCGCGTCGTCCCGTCGGTTTCCCAAAGGCCCAGCCCTTCGCCGCTGTCGATGGCCAGCAGCCGGCCCGCCGGACCGACCGCCACCTTGGTCACGTTCGTAACGGGCAGGGCCAGTTCCTTCCGCACCCGCCCGGCCCGCGGATCGATCAGCACGCCGGTGCCGTCCGCTCGCAGCGCCGCGAGGGCCGAGGCGTCGGGCGCGATGCCGCCGTTTCTTTCGGAGACAATTTCCGACGCCAGCTCCAGTCGCATTTTGCCCCGCAACGGAAAATCACTTCCCAGGGGGCGGGCCAGGATTTGCCCGTCCGGTCGCGCGCTTAAAAGCAGGCCGGCCTTCGGCAGCACCGTGATGGTCAGGTGGGACTCGCTCGACTTGAGCATGGCGACGGTGCGCCAGGTGCCCTTCTCCCGAACTTCGATCATCTGATCGTAGCTCATGGTGATTAGTTGAGAGTCGTCGGCGGAGAACTTGACCCAGGTGACCTGATCCAGATGGGCCGCGAAGTTGGTCGTCTGGAGGCCGGTTTCCAGGTTCCAAATTTGCACGCGGTAATCCGTACCCACGCCAAACGCCACCGCTGCCGCGAGCGTCTTGCCGTCACCGGCGAGCGCCAGGGCCAGCGGATGGCCGGTGAACATGTGGCCGGACTGGAAGACCGTGGTCTTGTCCGTGTCCGCCCGCCACACGGTGATCTCCCGCTGACCGGAACTCACGGCCAGCGTCGAGCCGTTGCGCGACCAGGCCGTGACCGTCCCGCGCGGCACGGTGTGTTCGCGGAGCAACCGGCGCGAGACCACGTCCCAAATCCGCAGGTGCTTGCCGCCGGAAGTGATCAGGCTCTCGCCGTCCGGATGGAAATGCATCGAGGTTAATGCGCCGGGATGCTGGATGGGCGGCCCGCTGCTTTCCAGGTTCGTCAACGACCAGAAACGAATCAGGCCCTTTTTGTCGAAGGCGGCGAGGAGTTGATCCGACAGCGCGGGAGCCGGCTCGCCGCAGCCGTGGAGTTCCAACGCCTCACGTTGCTCGGGCACATTCCAAAGCTTCAACGTGCCAGCCTTGTCCTGCGAGGCGATCCAACGACCGTCCGGGGATACACCAAGCCCGGTCACTCCGGTGGCGTGGCGGGCCAGCGGCGTGGCAGGCGGGCCGCGCAACTGTTCCCAGAGGTAGCGCCACTCCCAGCCGCGCACATCCATCTGGCCGGTGTCGGGGCGGTGCGAGGCGAGCAACTGCCGGGCGTAACTAAAGCGCCGTTGATCGATGGCCTGCTGGACGAGGCCCATGTCCGCACCGTAGGCGTTGCGGCGCGCCTTCAATTCGCGCTCCTCGGCGAGGATGCGCGCGCGGTTGATCCGGAAGGCCGCGATGGGCGAGCCGACCGCGACCACGACCAGCAACAGCAAGGCCGCCAGGCCGACGCCGGCCAGCGCGGGCTTGCGCCGGCACCAGCGGAACACGCGCTCCGGCGCGCTGACCGGTCGCGCGGAGATGGGCTCATTGTTCAGGAACCGGTGCAGTTCATTCGCCAGATCGAGCGCGGTGGAGTAGCGCCGGTCGCGCGGTTTTTCCAGGCACTTGAGACAGATGGTCTCCAGATCGCGCGGCAGCCTGGGGTGCAGCAGGCGCGGCGCAACCGGATCTTTTTCCAAGACTTGCCGCAAGGTTTCGACCGGCGTCTCCGCCCGGAACGGCGGCCGGCCGCAGAGCAATTCGTAGAGCACCGCGCCCAGCCCATACACATCGCTGCGCACATCCACCGCGTGAATGTCGCCGCGGGCCTGCTCCGGCGGCATGTAGCTGGGCGAACCCATGACCGTGCCGCTCAAGGTCGCCCCGGATTCGGTCTGCATGACTTTCGCCAGTCCGAAATCCGTGACCTGCGGCTCGTCCTCCGGATCGATGAGCACGTTGGCGGGCTTGAGATCCCGGTGCAGAATCTGCCGGGAATGCGCGTAATGAATGGCGCGGGCGATTTTCTCCACGTAGCGGGCCGCCTCGCGCGGAGCCAGGGTGTGGTCGCGGGCAAGGTCGGAAAGACTCCGGCCCGCGACGAAATTCATGGAGTAGAAGTGCTGGCCTTCCACCTCCCCGACTTCGTGGATGGCCACGATGTTGGGATGATTGAGCTGGGCGGCGGAAGTGGCTTCGACCTGGAAGCGGCGAATTTCATCCGCGCCCGCCAGCAGCTCGCTCCGGATCATTTTCAGCGCCACGACGCGGCTGAGCGATCGTTGCCGCGCCTTGTAAACCACGCCCATGCCGCCGCGCGCGATCTCTCCGAGCAATTCGTAATCGCCAAAGACCTGGCTCGAGCTGGATGGGCTCGCAGCCCCGAGGTCCTCGATCCGGTGCAACCGAATAGTCTCCGCCGCCGCCTTCACCGCGCCCGCCCCCGCTCCGTCCGCCGCGAGGAAACTGGCGCAGTCAGGACAAAGCCCCGCCGCGACACCCTCCGGCAGCGCGCGACGGCACTCCGAACATCTTTTGATCAAGCTCACAGACCCGAGTCATCAGCGCAGGTGCATCTCGCGCTGCGGTTCGGACGCAGGCTACCAGAGTGCGGGATCTGGAGGCCAGCATCGCCTGCCACGGGCGCACGGCCCGGGCGCTGTCTGAATTGATCTGGGACTCGTCCCGCCCGCAGTGCTAGCGTCGCCGCATCCCGAAATGACCGCTTGTTCCCGATGAAACTCTGGCGATGGTTGGCGTTGCTCTGCGCTCTGTGCGGCCCCGTGTTTGGGGCTGTGAAACCAAGCGTCGTCATCTTTCTCGCGGATGATTCGGGCTGGGGCGACTACGGCATCAGCGGCAACACGCAGGTGCGCACGCCGAACATCGACTCCATCGCGCGAGGCGGGGTAACACTCGATCGGTTCTACGTGTGCGCGGTGTGTTCGCCAACGCGCGCAGAGTTTCTCACGGGGCGTTATCATCCGCGCACCGGCGTGCGCGGCGTCTCGACCGGACAGGAACGGTTGAACACGGACGAGAAGACGTTGGCCGATGCGTTCAAGGCGGCGGGCTACGCGACCGGCGCGTTCGGCAAATGGCACAACGGAAGTCAGTGGCCGTATCATCCGAACGCGCGCGGCTTCGACGAGTATTACGGGTTCACGTCCGGGCACTGGGGCGAATACTTTGACCCGCCGCTGGAACACAATGGCCAACCCGTGCGCGGCAAGGGTTACGTCGCGGATGATTTCACCAGTCGCGCGCTGGAGTTCATCGAGAAGAATCGCGAGAAGCCGTTTCTCTGCTACGTGCCGTTCAACACGCCGCATTCGCCGTGGGCCGTGCCGGATGAATTCTGGCAACGGTTCAAAGACAAACCCATCTCTCAGCGCGGCACTGATGCGAACAAGGAACAGTTGGCTCAAACCCGCTGTGCGCTCGCGATGATGGAGAACCTCGACGCGAACGCGGGCCGCGTGCTCAAGCGTCTCGACGAACTCAAGCTGAGTGAGAACACCATCGTCATCTATTTCTCGGACAACGGCCCGAATGCGTGGCGCTGGAACGGCGGGATGAAGGGCATCAAAGGCACGACGGACGAAGGCGGCGTGCGCTCCGTGTTCTTCATGCGCTGGCCGGGCGGAGGAATCAATGCGGGCACAGTGATGAAGGAAATTGCCGGAGCCATTGATCTGCTGCCCACGCTCACCGCGCTGGCGGGCGTGAAGCGTGTCGGCGACAAGCCGCTCGACGGCCGCGACCTTTCGCCACTGTTGCGCGGTGAATCCGCGGGATGGCGAGACCGCCTGATTTTTTCCCACCAGAACGGCAACGTCAGCGCGCGCTCACAGCAATATCGCTTGGACAATCGCGGTGCGCTCTTCGACATGATCGCCGACCCCGGCCAGACGAAGAACATCGCGAGTGACAAGCCCGACATCGCCACGCAGATGACGAAGGCCGTGGCCGACTGGCGCGCGGAGGTTTTGCCCAAGTCCAAGGACGACCGCCCGTATCCCGTCGGCTTCTCCCAGTTCCCACGCACGCCACTGCCCGCGCGCGACGGTGTTCCGCACGGCAGCATCAAGCGCAGCGCCGGGGCACCGAACTGCTCCTACTTCGTGAACTGGACAAACCTCGACGACGAGATGACGTGGGACATCGAAGTGAACACCACAGGCAATTACGACGTGGAAATTCTCTACACCTGTCCCGTCGCCGACGCCGGTTCGACCATTGAACTCGAATTCAACGGCACGAAACTCACCGGCACCGTCACCCCCGGCTGGAATCCGCCGCTCTACACGAATCAGGACACCATCGCGCGCCCGCCCGGCGAATCGAAGATGAAGGAGTTCCGCTCGCTGGCTCTCGGCACGATGCGACTGGAAAAAGGCCGTGGCCCGCTCACGCTGCGCGCACTGAAGATACCCGGCCAAAGTGTCATGGATGTCCGGCAGGTGAACCTCACGCTCCGGAAATAAGTGCCACAGCCGGAGCGCCGTAGGTGCGGCAAGAAAATAGCCCAGGGCAAGCGAGACGAAGTGCGCGCCGCCCTGGGTTCACGTCCCCAAAAAATCTCCAAGCCCTGTAGGGGCGTTACACGGCCAAATCAAGAGGCAGGTCTGCGATGTCGCGAAGCCTTTTGCCTTCGACCATGATTTTGAGGGACTCTTGTGAATCCTCGTTTCCTTCCGCCTCAACCGCTTGTTGCAATTCCGGCAAGGCGAAGTGGTAAACGCAATCGATGTCTCCCGTGCCCAGCGCCAGCGATGAAAGGCGGCTCGGCAAGGGTTCTGAAGTGAGCACCGCGATGTGGGGAGTCCGGCCCTTTCGGTTGCGGATGAGGTTCAACGCTTCGGAGCGGGCATTCTGCGCGCGGTCGCTGCGGAGCGTCAGCTTGCAGGAGATGCTGGCATGGATGAGCGGAAGCCCGCCGTTCCGCGCTCGCAATCCCGTGTGACGCGCAATCGAGTCATCCACTAAAACTTCGGGCTCGTTGATACGTTCGTCCGGTTCCGGGTGGCGCATGATCACGATGTCAGGGCAGATGAAGTAGTCAGTGCCAAGTGTCGTCGCAAGGACAGTGTTCCCCTTGCAAGCTTCGGCAATCGCGGACAAGTGGCCGTATTGTTCGTATCGCGCGATGCCGATCCGGTCGCCTTGGCCGATGCGAATTACTTCCCAATCACCGGGCCGGATGTGCTGGAGCTTGAGAAAAGTAGCTTCAAGAAAATCAGCGCAGATGGACTCGAATTCGTTTCCAGCGGTCTGGGCCGCAAGTTTGTCGGCGTTCACAGCTTGTCCCAACTGTTCCACGATGGCCTTTGCGATACGGATGCTTGCTCCGTTCTTCTTGTCCGCAATGCTGGGTATGCCGTCTCTAACGGTCAGCAAGTGCTCGAATAGTTGCTGATGAAAACGTCGGCGTGCTGCCTGCATGAGTGCGTGTTTGATCATCATGAGTGGGATGGTTTGGGCTTTGACGACTTAGCGGATGCGCGCCATTTCGGAGGCGACTCAAGAAGTCGCATTCCCTCGTCCGAACTTTCGATCTTCGCAATGGGAACACGGCGTTTGTGGAGGGCATTTGCTATGGCGAGCCCGACCGCGCGAGCCACGAGCGGCGGAAAAGCGTTGCCAACTTGTCGATACGACGCTGTCTTTCGTCCGCTGAATTTCCATTCGTCGGGAAAACTTTGGATTCGGGCGACCATGCGAACTGTCAGCTTGGGCAGTTCATCTCGTGGAAACGTCTGATCTGGAGCTGCATCGGCAACGCCCATTGCGTCCACGCCCATCTCACGCCATTGGCGCTTTGCTCGCGTGGGGCCGAGGTCAGGTCCGCCGTGCTTCTTCGATCCACCAACGATAGTTGGGGCAACCCGGTTGGCTTTTTGGATCCAGTCTTCGACCCCTGACCAACCATTCACCGCCATGAGGTCTTTGAGAGTTGGGCCGACGGTTCGGTATTCTCGGCAGTGTTCCGGCCATTCAAAGAACTTGAAGTTGGCTGGACGAAGTCCGACGAGGATGAACCGTGGGCGAAGCTGTGGAACTCCGTAGTCCGCTGCTTGAATCACAAGCCCTTCGGCCTCGTAACCAAGCCTGCTGATCTTTGCCAAAAGCCTGCGACGGTAGTCTTGGAACTTCGCGCCGGCGAATCCCGGCACGTTTTCGAGCAGTATCGCCGCAGGCTGAATCTGCTCAATCAGATGGAGCGCTGTCGGGAACATGTCCCGATCGTCATCTGCGCCGAGTTGCTTTCCAGCGATGGAGAAAGGAGGACATGGAACACCTGCTGCGAACAGATCCACGCCACGCCAGCGCTGTCCGTCCACTTGGCGCATGTCGTCCTGCCGCACATCCCAATGCGGGCGGTTCAGGCGCAGTGTGGTGCAACAGTCCGAGTCAATCTCGACTGCGCCCGCGCACGAAAAACCGGCCATCTCCAGACCAAGAGCTTGCCCTCCTCCGCCCGCGCAGAACTCAACAACGCTCAGGCCCACTGTTCCCTCCTCGTGTGAGGGCGGCGCGTCCATGCCTGAGCGCGCGTGGTGGATGTTCTACGGCGCGGCAGTCGCGCACATGGGCAGCGGCAAGATGCCGCCACCTTCTCTGCAAAAAGAGGTGGTAAATACACAGGCTGAAACGCTCGCGCGCGAATCAGCCTGCTGTGTGGTGACTGTCTTCTGTGGGAACTCTGGTGCCTGAAAAGAAATGGGACGCACTTACTTACGTCCCACCTCAGGCACCTAGGAGGCCCCACAGAGGAACGCTTTCAGCGCGCCCCGTGTGGGGCGCGCTTCAAGCGCTGTCCTCTGGTCGAAATTCCTAGGTTTCGAGGTGAACAGCAGCCGAAGCTGCGCGAATTGGTTTAGTAAAAAGTTTCTGGTCGTTTTGTTTTTCCGAACGCCGTGAGAGTAGCGGGAACGGAACGGTGGCGACAAGCGCGGGGATTTGTGCCGCCCTTTCAGGGCTTGGGTTCTTGTTGGGTGATTAACCCAGGGCGTTGCCCTGGGCTATTGTCTGTCGGGCTTTCAGCCCTTCGGTTTCTTTGCGCTCTCTGCGTTCTTTGCGGCTATTCCATCCGTGGTTCATCTCACCGGCCTGCGACCACGTTGACTCGCTCGCGCCCGCTCGTTCGGCCCTGTCGGGCTTTCAACTCCGTTGAACTCCTTTCACCGCTTCCCAAGCGGCTCAAGTCTCCCCATCCTATGCGGAGAAGGAAAAACCGATGGGCGAGGGCGGCGTCGGACTCTCCCCGGGCATGGCGGTGAGGGAAGGCGTCGCGGGTATTTGACTCCTTACCCGACTCGCCTACCAAACAGCCCGGACACCGTAAGGCGGGAAGGACTCGTCGGGAGACACGACGACGAGGTCGTGCATCAACGCCTGGGCGAGGATGACGCGGTCGAAGGGGTCTTTGTGATGGGCGGGCAATTCGCTGCCGCGCAGCAGGGCTTCGGCGGTCAGGGACAGTTCGACGAGTCCCCACTTGCCAGCTTGCTCCGTCCACCATCGGCGCGGCGCGGAGGGCAGCGTCAGTTTGCCGGCACTGTGTTTGAGGGTGATTTCCCAGAGGGTCGCGTGACTGACGTGCAGGATGGCATCCGGGGTGTTGATGGCGGCGACAGCGGTCTGGCTCAGGCGGGTGGGTTCACTGGCGAGCCAGATGGGGGTGCAGGAATCCAGGAGCAGATTCACAGCAGGCCGAGTTCTTTGATGCCGGCGCTATCGAGCGCGGCGAAGGAAGCAGTGTTCCATTTCACCGGGGCCGAGGTTGTTTCTCCAACTTTGGGGCGGGCCGTGGCGCGGGGAGCAGGGAGTGGAACGATTTTCGCCACCGCCGTCGCGCCGTCGCGCAGCAGGACTTCTTCGCCGCCTTTCACATGGCGCATGAGTTGCGGGAAATGGCTCCCGGCGTAGTCCAGCGTTGCTTCCATGCCAGCAACCTTGCCACCGGGCTGCGCAGCGTGCAAGGACGCAGGCGGCGTGGGGTGCGATTACAAGTGCGGTCAGAAATGCCAGACGCGCGTGCCGGTCTCCTTCTCCCCTCAACGGGGAGAGGGCCGGGGTGAGGGGTGGGAATGTGGCGAGGCTTCCGACCTGGCTAAAATCACGAGACGCATCACCCCTCACCCTCAATCCCTCTCCCCGTTGAGGGGAGAGGGAAGCCAGAAGCAATGACCCTCACTTGCCATCGCACCCGGCCGCGCATTTCGGCTAACGCAACCGCTCGTCCACTGTTCTCTTTTCACGCGCGGAACGATCCTTCACACTCTGCGCATGTTCACTCGATTGCTTGGCGTCATCAGCGCGTGCGTCTTGGTCTTTAATTTGCCGGCCCAGGAGGCGCCGGCGGCCAAGCCGGACACTTCACCACACGCGCCGAAAGCGTTGCCGCCGGAGGCCAAGTCCGCGCGGTCGCAGGCGATGGCGCCGCCGGCGGCGGGCGAGCGCATCGTGTTCATCGGCAACGGGCTGGCGGAGCGCGATGTGTATTACAGCCGCATGGAGACGGAGCTGCATCTGCTTTATCCGGCGCAGCAGCTCGTCGTGCGCAACATGGGGCGGCCGGGGGACACGCCGGGATTTCGTCCGCATCCGGCGCGGAAGTCGCAGTGGGCATTTCCGGGCGCGGAGAAGTTTCATCCGGAGTTGAAGCAGCACAACGGCATCGGCTTTTTCCCCACGCCGGATCAGTGGCTCACCCACCTGAAGGCGGACACCATCGTGGCGTTCTTCGGCTACAACGAGTCGTTCGACGGGCCGGCGCGCGTGGCGAATTACGAGGCGGAACTGGAAGCGTTCGTGAAGCACACGTTGAGCAAAGCTTACAACGGCGTGGCCGCGCCGAGGCTGGTGCTGGTGTCGCCCATCGCGTTTGAGGATTTGTCGGCGAAGCGTGATTTGCCGAATGGCAAAACCGAGAATGCAAACCTCGCGCTCTACACCGCCGCGATGGAGAAGGTGGCGAAGCGGAACGGGCTGACGTTTGTGAATTTGTTCCAAGGCACGCTGGCGCGTTACGCGAACAAGAGTCTGCCGCCGCTCACCATCAACGGCTTCGCGCCGACCGAGGCGGGCTACACGGAGATCGGCGCGCTCCTCTACGACGGCATGTTCGGCAAACAGAAGCACCAGTCGAAGGCCGACGCCGCGCTCGTGAATGCGGCCGTGAAGGAAAAGGATTTCTTCTGGAACAACGATTACAACCTCGTGAACGGCGTCCACTCGCACGGCCAGCGTTACGCGCCGTATGGCCCGCAGAATTATCCCGAGGAAGTCGCGAAGACGCGGGAGCTGATGGCGATTCGCGAAGCGCGGCTGCACGAAGTCGCGAAGGGCACCACGAAGAGTCTCGCCGTGGACGACTCGAAGACGCGCGTGCTGCCGCCGGTGCCGACGAATTTCAAGCGGCCCATCGAGTATCTCGACGGCAAGAAGGCCATTGAGAAAATCAAGATGATGAACGGCTATCAGGTCGAGCTGTTCGCGTCGGAGAAGGAATTTCCCGACATGAAGAATCCGGTGCAGATGTCCTTCGACGACAAGGGCCGGCTCTGGGTGGCGGTGATGCCGGCGTATCCGCATTACAAGCCGGGCGACGAGCGACCCGACGACAAGCTGCTCATCCTCGAAGACACGGACGGCGACGGGCGCGCGGACAAGCAGACCATCTTCGCGCGCGGGCTGCATCTGCCCATCGGCTTCGAGCTGGCGCCGGAGGGAGTTTATCTTTCGCAAGAGCCGAACCTCTGCCTGCTCGTTGATGACGACAAGGACGACAAGGCCGACCGCATGGAGATTCTCATGCACGGCTTCGACACGCACGACACGCACCACGCCATCTCGGCCTACTGCGCAGACGCGAGCGGCGCGTTCTATCTGCTCGAAGGCCGCTTCCTGCACAGCCAGGTCGAGACGCCGTATGGCCCGCGCCGTTGCAACGACGGCGGAGCGTGGCGTTTCGATCCGAAGAACTTCCGCCTCGAACGCCACAACCAGGTGGACATCAACAATCCGTGGGGCTACTCGTTCGATTATTGGGAGCAGGATTATCTCTCGGATGCGTCGAGCGGTGAAAATTTCTGGTCGCTCCCGCTCTCCGCGAAAATGCCCTACGGCGTGGAGATCAAGAAGGTCGGCGAGTTCGCGCCGAAGCGTTCGCGGCCCACGTCCGGTGCGGAGTTTGTTTCCTCGCGGCATTTCCCCGATGAGGCGCAGGGCGACTTCATGATTTGCAACAGCATCGGCTTCCTCGGCATCAGCATGCACGACGTGTGGGAAGACGGCTCCGGCTTCTCCGGCAAGGTCGCGGGCGATTTGCTCTCGTCGAGTGATCCGAATTTCCGTCCCGTGGATTTGGAGTTCGCGCCCGACGGCTCGCTCTACGTCGTGGACTGGCACAACGCGCTCATCGGCCACATGCAGCACAGCGCGCGCGACCCGAACCGCGACCACGATCACGGTCGCATCTATCGCATCACCTATCCGGGCCGCCCGCTCGTGAAGCCCGCGAAGGTGGATGGCGCGAGCGTGGCGGAACTGCTGGAGAACCTGAAGCTGCCCGAGTATCGCACGCGCTACCGCACGCGCCGCGAGTTGCGCAGCCATCCCGCCAGCGTCGTGATTCCCGCCGTGAAGGCGTGGGCCGCGAAGCTCGACAAAACCGATCCGAAGTATGAGCACCATCTTTGCGAGGCGCTCTGGGCAACGTGGGCGCAGAACAAGCCGGACGCCGGCCTGCTCAAGCGCTGCCTCCAGGCCAGCGCGCCGCAGGCCCGCGCCGCCGCCGTGCATGTGCTGCGTTTCTCCGCGCATCAGATTCCCAATTCCACCGACCTCTTCCTGCAAGCCGCCCGCGACGGACATGGCCGTGTGCGCCTCGAAGCCATCGTCGCCGCGTCGTGGCTCGATAACGCCGACGGCGCGCGCATCGTGCTCGAAGCGATGAAAATGCCATTCGACAAATGGATGGGCCCGGTCACGAAACAGATTCTGGAAAACACCTTGAAGGACGACGTGGCCGCGCTGCAAAAAACTTCCGGCTTCACGCTGGCCGGCAATCTGAATGCGCAGGCCTATCTCGCCGGCACTTTCAAGTTCGCGCCTGCGCCGAAGACCGAGGAGGACAAAACCTTTGGCCCGACCCGCGCGCTCACCGGCGATGATTTGAAGTCGTATCAACTGGGCCGCTCGATCTACTTGCGCGACGCGCATTGCACCACCTGCCACCAGCCGAACGGCGAGGGCATGACCGCCATGTATCCCACGCTGGCCAAGAGTGAGTGGCTGGTGGACGAGCAACGACTGATCAAGATCGTGCTGAAGGGGCTGTGGGGCCCGATGGAGATCCACGGCCAGAAATTTGATCCCACCAAGGGCGTGCCGCCGATGCCCGGCTTCGGCGGTTTCCTGAGCGACGAGGAAGTGGCGGGCACGATCAACTACGTGCGGCAATCCTTCGGCAACGATCTGCCGCTCGTCACCGCCGCGCAGATCGCGAAAGTTCGCGCCGCGACCAAAGACCGGGCGGACTTCTACATGGTCGAGGAAATCATGAAGGAACATCCCCTGCCCGGCTGGGAAAAGTGGGAGAAGATGGCGAAGCCCACCCAGTCGGAATTTGAGTAAGAAGCCATGCGGTAGAGGATGTTGGCGAATCGTAATCGCAACACGCCCACGCCAGAGGAGGCCGGCGGGGCGCAGGGTGATTTCCAATCACCCGCCATGAAACTCGGCGCGAGCCACCGTCCAAACCACAACCCTGGCTGCGCCCGCTTGAAGCAGAAGTTTGGCGCACGCGCTGGTGGTCGCACCGGTGGTGAACACGTCATCGATGAGCACCAATCGCTTCCCCGCCAGCGAGGATGAACCGCGCAGGGCAAAGGCGCGGCGCATGTTGTCCGCACGCTGACTGCGGGAGAGGTGTGTCTGACTCGGGGTCGGCACAACTCGCTGGAGCAGCCGGGACTCGACGGGCACGCCCAGAGCCGAACCGAGCCGAGCCGCCAACCGCTGGGCCTGATTGAATCCGCGCTCGCGTTCCTTGACCGGAAACAGGGGCACCGGCACCAGGCCATCACAAGGTTCACACTGAACCCAGGCCCGGGCCGCAGCGATGAAATACTCGGAGAGAAAATCCTCAAACCACATTTCACCCTGGTATTTGTAGCGATGAATGGACTCCAGCACGGGGCCGCGCGCGGCGACGGCGGAACGCGCCGCCGCGAAATGCAATTCCAACTCCCGACAGTTGGCACATTGAAAACTCGCGGTGATCTCACCCGCGAAAGGCAGCCCGCACCGGTCGCAGAAGGGCGGCTGAATCACGCGCACCAGTTCGCGGCATCCGGCGCACACATAGCCGGCCCGGCGGTCGGCCGGACGGACTCGACACAACTGGCACACCTCCGGGTAGATGAAGCTCCAAGCAACATCCAGCCAGGGCACGAGCAGTTTTGGAACGCGGCGCCACATGGGATTTTTCCGATGGGTGATTGGTCTGCCAGGAACCGTAAAATTCCCGCCGCGTCCTGCCAAGCGATTATCTTTTGCCCGACCACGAGCCGCGTGGTACATATTCGCGCGCCCAATGTCTCTGACCGAACAGCCTGAATTCAGCCCGGACGCCGCGCCGCCCCCGGGTTCGTTTGGGCGTTTTTATTTGCAGGAACTGATCAACTGCGGTGGCATGGCCGAGCTTTGGCTGGCCACGGATCAGCAGCACAAAACCTTCGCCCTGCGGCGTATGCGCAAGACCGGGCGGTTCGACTTCACGAGCAAGAAAAACTTCCTGCGCGGTTGTGACATCCTCTCGCGCATTCACAACCACGAGTTCGTCATCGGCTACCACGAACACGGCAAGATCGAGGGCACTCCGTATCTGCTCATGGAATACGTTGAGGGCGAAAACCTCAAAGTGCTTCAGAACCTCGCCGACGAATCCCTCGGCGATCACGTCGGCAACATCCTCCTCGACATGGCTCATGCGCTGGAACATGTCCACGACAGTGGCTTCATGCACCTCGACTTCAAGCCCGAGAACGTGATGGTAAGCCGCAATGTGAACGTGCGGCTGATTGATTTCGACCTGGCCCGGCCCATTCCCAAGGCACCGATCAAGCTCTCCAAGAATCCTGGCACACCGAGCTACATGGCGCCCGAACAACTGCGCCGCGCCGGCATCGATCATCGCGTGGACCTCTTTGCCTTTGGCGTCACTGCGTATGAATTGCTCACCGGCAGCAAGCCCTTCCCCGGCGAGACGCCCGAGGATGTGTTGCGCCAGCAACTCGACATCCACTTCCTGGCGCCGCCGCGCGAAGTCAACCCCGGCATCCCCCCTGCCCTGGAGAAAACCATCCTCAAATGCCTGGAGCGCGATCCGAACAAGCGCCACCCCATCATGAACATGCTGGTGCTGGAGTTGCAGGCGGCGCTGTACGTTTGATCCGACCGCAAAGACCGGTGCGTGAAAATGGCGGCTTGCCTCCGAATGCGCCCTGGCCATTCCGCGATGGCGGACGAACCCAAGAGCAGGCTTTCGCACGGCTCAGGCAAAAGCGCTTGGATGGCGTGGGCGTTGGCCGGAGTCTCCAGTTTAAGCTCACTGGCCATCAGCCGGAACCGCCCGCTCGCTCAAATGCAGGTTTGCGCCCCGTCGCCAGAGTCAGCGAATTGCGTGCTTGCGAGTGTCGAGATTGTCCGTGTATGAATACGCTCGCTTGCGAGACATCGCGCTGCACTTCATGACTGCAAACTGTGGCAAAAATTGGATCAGCCAGCAGTGCATCAGTCGCCAATGAGTGACGCAATGTCCGCTTTAAGAAGTTCATTTTACTGGTTGCCGGCGTGGCGGAATTGGCAGACGCGCTAGACTCAAAATCTGGTTCCCTTACGGGAGTGTGGGTTCGACCCCCTCCGCCGGTACCAATCAAAACAGACTGAATTCGCGGTTTCACTGACGGGTTACTGACAAAGTAACCCGGTCTATAGCAAGCCGAAGTTTCCCACGACCGTGAAGCTCATCGCTCAAGCTGCGCATCGAACCATTGCCCGATGCCGTGAAGCTTTCCTGGCAAGGGGGAGCAATGCGGCGCAGGTGTTGCAGCGTTCATTCGCCGTCCCGTCCGGCTGGCAGGATGTGTTTACGAATCCGGCGTCCGGGCCCGGTTTGTTTACAAATGCTGTGTCCGTAACCAACTCGTTCTACCGACTGCGCCTTGGACCGTAGTTATGTCGCTGCTCAAGCCTTGAAGCCAGCGGCGTCCGAGGCCCGGGCTCCCTGAGCGTGGCACGGAAAATTCCATGTTCATCCGCTTGCATCCGTGGTTAAAACTCCCGCGCCTTTTATGGAATACGAATCCGTTATCGGGCTGGAGACACACGTCCAGCTCAAAACCAAGTCGAAGATGTGGTGCGGGTGCGCGAATGCGTTTGGCGCGGACCCAAACACTAACGTCTGCCCGGTCTGCCTCGGAATGCCGGGCGTGCTGCCGGTCGCAAACGACGAGGCCATGCGCCTGACCGTGCTCACTGGCTATTTGCTGAATTGTGAGATCCCACGCTTCGCCAAGTTTGACCGCAAAAACTATTTCTATCCCGACGTGGCCAAGAATTATCAGGTCACCCAGTACGACGCACCGAGCACGAAGAACGGCTTCGTGGAGTTTGAATTTAACGGCGGCATGTCACGGCTAAACATCACGCGCGCGCACCTCGAGGAAGACGTGGGCAAGAATTCTCACTTCGACCGCACCAGCGGCGTGGACTTCAACCGCGCCGGCGTGCCGCTGCTTGAAATTGTTTCCGAGCCGGAGTTGACCAGCGCAGACCAGGCTTACGCCTATCTCAACGCCCTCAAGGACATCCTCATCTACGGCGGCATCAGCGACTGCGACATGGAGAAGGGCATGGTGCGCTGCGACGTGAATATCAGCGTGCGGCCCAAGGGGCAGAAGGAGCTGGGGGCCAAGATCGAGATCAAGAACATGAACAGCTTCAGCGGCGTGCGCCGCGCGGCGGAGTACGAGATCGCGCGCCAGATCGAAGTCGTGTCCAAGGGCGGCAAGCTCATGCAATCCACGCGCCGCTGGGATGACGTGGCGGGCCTCACCGAGGAAATGCGGACGAAGGAGAGCGCGCACGACTACCGCTACCTGCCCGAGCCGGATCTGATGCCGTTCAAGCCCACCGACGCCTGGCTGGCCCTAGTGAAGTCGCGCGTGGTGGAGTTGCCACTGGCCCGCAAGCAACGGTTCACCACCGCGTATCAGTTGCCGCCGCAGGACGCGCAGACCTTCGTGGATGACGTGCCGCTGGGGAATTATTTCGAGGACATCGCGAGACAGTCGAAGTCGCCGAAGGCCGTGGCGAACTGGGTCATCAACAACCTGCGGGCGAAGATCACCGAGGCGAACACCGCCGAGAGAACCGAGCAGGCGGCGGTGGGATTGGATGCGACGGAGATGACGCTGACCACGCTCGCGACGTTGGAGTTCAAACCCGAAGCCTTGCTCGAACTCGTCGCACTGGTGGAGAGCAAAGCCATCAGCAACTCCGCAGCGCAGCAGGTCTTCGCCGAGATGTTCGAGAGCGGCAAAGCCCCCGCTGTCATCGTGCAGGAAATGGGACTGGCCCAAGTCAGCGACACCGGTGCCATCGAGAAGTTTTGCGACGAGGCCATCGCGGCGAATCCCAATCCCGTCGCGGACTACAGGGCGGGCAAGGTGGCCGCGCTCAATTCGCTCAAGGGCCAGGTGATGAAACTGAGCAAGGGCAAGGCAAACCCGGCACTGGTCGGGGAGATTTTGGAACGGAAGTTGAAGGCCTAACGGCCTCCCAAGAGTTCATGGGCCGCGCCGAACCTCGCTCGGAGCCACCCATCGCGCCAGGAAACGGCAGAGCATCAGCATCGCGCCCAGGGTGCAGACCACGGCCGCCCCGGTCGGAAGATCAAGTTGGTATGAGAGTCCCAAGCCTCCCACGCTGGCCAGCGTGGCCGCCCCCCAGCCCAAGAGCAGCCGGCGACCTAGAGATCCGGCCAGATAAGTGGCGCAGGCGGCCGGCACGATGAGATACGAAAACACCAGCAGCACTCCGCCCACCTGCACAAAGCTGGTCACGATCAGGCCAAACAGCGCGTAGAATAAAAAGTCCCAGAGCAAGATCTTGAAGCTGCGCTGCTCCAGATGATGCGTGTCAAAAGAAAGCGCGATAAACTGCCGGCGAAAAATAAAATGCACCACAGCAATGACCGCGTAGAGACCAGCCGTCTTCCAAATACGCGGCCAGCTCACGGTGAGCAGGTCGCCGACGAGCGTCTTTTGCAATTCCTCCTTGCCGTGCGGACTCTTGCTCAACAACAGAATGCCGGCCGCCGCCGCGACCACGTAGATGATGCCGATGAGCGCCTCCTGCGGCACCTTCGCCCCGCGGCGCGGACGCGTAAACGTGAAGAGCAGCGCCCCCGCCAGGGTGAATCCGAGCGACCAGAAGAAGTTGTGGATGTCATCCGCCTCGTGGCCGAAGTAAAGGCAGACGCAGGTGCCGAGAATCGCCACCTGCGCCAGGGCCAGATCCACGAAGATGACTTCGCGCCGGATGATGTGCAGTCCGTAATAGACGAGGAGACCCGGCAGCAGCAGGCACGCGACGAGCGGCGCGAGCATCACCTGGAGCATTTCGTTCATGGAGAAATTTGGGTTGGAGTTTTGGGCAAACTATTTTTCCGCCAGCGCAGCCGCGAGCGAGTTGACCAGGTAATCCATCATCTGGAGATAGCCGCCTTCGGTGCCCTTCTGGCCGCCGGGAAACTGCGTGACTGGCACCACCGTGGCTCCCGTGGCCTTGGCCACCGTGTCCGCCGTCTTTCGATCCAGAAAGGGGTCGTGAAGAATGGCGCGCACTTTTTGCTCCTTCATTTTGGAGATCACGCCCGCCAGATGCGCGGGTGAAGGCGGAATGCCGGGCTTGGGCTCCAGGAAGAGATTCATCTCCAACTCAAACCGCCGGGCGAAGTACGGCCAGGAATTGTGATAAGCGACCACCTTGGCGCCCTTGAAGGGAGCGAGTTTCGCCCGCCAATGGGCCAGCTTTTCCTCAAGCTGGGCGGTGAACCTGGTCTCGTTGGCGCGGTACTTGTGCGCCGAACCTGTGTCCAGTCGGGCGAAGGCCTCGGCGATGTTGTGGGCTACGATCCTGGCGTTCTCGGGATCGACCAGGTAGTGCGGATTGCCCGCCGCGTGAATGTCGCCCTTGGCCCGATCCAGACTGGCCGGCACCTCCAGCATGTTCACGCCGCCGCGGCAACGAACATCGCCCGGCGCGCCGGGGGCAATTCTCGGGTTGCGCGTTCCGGCCACCAGCGCGGGCAGCCAGCCATTCTCCAGCTCTGCCCCGCCCTGCAACAACGCATCCGCCTTGTTCAACCTCACGATGAAGCTCGGCTTGGCATCGATGAAGTGCGCGTCCTCGCTGGGACGCGCCAGGGCGGTGACCTCGACGTCCGGCCCGCCGATCTCCTGCGCGAGCGCCGCCAGATCCGGCGTGCTGGCCACGACGTTCAACTTGGCCTGCGCACTCGCCGTGACGGCCAGCGCCAAAAAAGTTGTCCAAAATGTTTTCATGGTCGTGCCTCTTTAGAATTTATGCACCGCGTGCGCGCCGAGCAGAAATTCGAACTGCAGCCAGATCGAATGATCCACGCCGGAGCCGCGCCGGTCATCGTAATTGTATTGGAGCCGAATTTTCGAGAACTCCGTTGGATACCAGGTCAGGTCGGGGGAAATGCGCCAGCGTTGATCCCGTTGCGGGTCGCGGCCCAAAGTCTGGCCATCCAGAGTCAATGGAGTTCGCTCGTAGGCCCCACGTTCGCCGGTCACGAAATCAGCCCGCAACCCCGCCACCCAGCCGGGACGAAAGCCATAGAGCACCTGTGAGTAGAAACCCCAGTCCGTCACGGTCTCACGCCGGAGCAGGGCCGGACCACCCGTGACGGCGTTGGCCAATTCACCGTCATCGGCGAGACCGTTACCATTTTCGTCCCAGTCAAACGCTCCCAACTGGTAGCGCCGCAGCATCGCTTCCGTCTGCCAGGAGAGGAACGGAAACCCGGCGTGGGCGTTGGCCGGTTTCCATTTCCAGTAGGCATCCACGCCGTAAATCTGCGTGGCGGTGTCGCCGCGTGCCCCGCTGCTGTTCGGGCCGAACGCCCCCGACGCGCCCAACAAGATCGTTTGCTGTTCCGTGAGTTCGAACGAAGTCGAAAGCCGGGGCGTGAACAGCAGATCGTCCAGTCCCTGCACTCCGCGATCGTTGTCCGGATGGCGATAACCGAACGGCAGACCGTCCTCCGCGCCGTCTCCATGACCTTGGCCGCCGCTGCGGAAACTCGCCGCCGTCTCCCCGTGGCTGTTCTGAACGCCCAGCGCCAGTTCGGTATAGAAGGGCGTCGGCGCGAGCCACGAGATCCGCGCTCCGGGATTGCGCAGACCGTCGGCGCCGAAAAAGCGACCGTTTACCAGCGGTTGGTCGACGAAGGCCCAGGTGTGCGGATGCTGCGGGTTGAGACGGCCAAACTCGGTGAAGTATTGCCCGGCCTTCACTTGCAGATTCCACGGCAGCGCCACCGTCTCCAGGTAGGCTTCCTCCGCTTCGATGATCGTTTCGCCATCAGGATCGATCTGCAACACGATGTTGGCCTGGCCGCGAAAATATGGGTCAACCGCGCCCGCGAAGGTCGTCTCCAGATTTTGCACGGTGAAGCCGCGTTGCTTGGGATCGTGCCCGCCGGGCTGCAAAGTTTCGATGTCATTTGCCGTCGAGGCTCCCGCCGCGAACAAGGCGTCGAAAGATATGTTCAGGTAACTCTGCGCGCCGCCCAGCAGGCGAATGGGATCCGAAGGCGACCAGGCCTTTCCGACCGGAGCCGGGCCGCCTCCCGATCCTGGAGGCAGTCCGCCGGCCAGCATCGTTCTCCGCAACTCGGCCTGCTGGTTCGTGACCGCCGCCTGTTGTGCTTCGAGCGCATTCACCTTCTTCGTCAGCGCGTCGATGACCTGGCGTTGCTGGTCCATCGCCTTCTGGAAGTTTTCTGCGGCTTCCTTCAACTGACGCTTCACCGCTTCCAACTCACTCACTTGCGCGGGCAGCAGCGCCGCGCTTAAACAAACCCATCCGATGATAAATAACTTTTTCATTTTCCTGTCCTGTAATTGGCGTTCAGCACAATGGCTGACGCGGTTAAACGCATTTCCAATTCTGCGGAGATGGGAATCAACTCCACGGCAACGCGGGGATTCGGAGCAACTGACGAACGGAAAGAGCCTGGAACGGCTTGCGGTGCGACCGGGGCCGCGCTCCGATGCGTCGTCCGTCTAACTTCGGTGGTGGAAAATGCTCACACCGCCGGGCCGACGGATGGCGAACTCAGGACAGGCTGGGGGGACCGCGCTCGGGATGAAGCGCGACATCGTGCGAGATGAAAAACGATTCAAACGGGAGCGCTGAAACGGCCGCGGCGACCGTCTCCGGCACCGACGACGGCCCCACGCTCTCCAATTGCGTGTGCCCCTGATCCAGCGCGGAGACAAGGCAGTAATGCGTGGGCGACTGGTGATCAGAATGCAGCCAGGCGTGCAACTCGGGACAGGCACTGGCCAGAACCGACGCACAGAGCAGGAACAACAGCCCGCCGGTCATCACCAGCTTGACTGAAGCCCGCCAACTTGCGGCTGTTCGTGTAGTCATCATCTCCAGTTACTGAACCAATCTTCTCCGTTAGCGGCAAGCGCGGATCCAAACTCAAACGATCCTCGGAGGCAACGGCCCGACCCGAACCGGCCTCGCCGGGGTTATCGCACGGGGTTGGCAATGCAGAAGAGATGCTGGTCCGAGCGGATGAAAAATCTGGAGCCTGACACCGCCATGGAGGCCTGGCACTTCTCGCCCAGCGGGTTCCGAGCCAGCACTTTGAACTGTGGCCCCGCAGCAATCACCGTCGTGTCGCCGGCTTCGGAAAGGAAATAGATTTTGCCCCCGGCGCAGACGGGCGAGGCGCTGAAGTTCCCGCCCACGCGCTCCTGCCAGACAATTTCGCCGTTGGTGGCGTTGTAGCAGGAGACCATGCCGCTGTCCGTGATGGCGTAGAGATGCGGCCGCGCGAAAATGGGCGAGGGCTGCGTAGGCACGCCTTTCTTCTGCTCCCAGACGATGTGCGAGGTGGTCACATCGCCCGTGGCCCCGCCAAGCTTCACAGCGCGCAGGGTGGATTTCTCGAAGCCGGAAGAAGTGAACACGACGCCGTCGCCGAGCACAGGTGAAGGGGTCACACCTTCGCCTTGGGCGTAAATATGCCAGAGCAGCTCGCCGGTCGCAGGGTTGAACCCCTGCAAGCGATCCCCCGCCCCGCTGATGATCTGATCCTGCCCGTCCACCTGGGCCAGGACAGAAGTGACATGGGCGATGCGCGACATCCCGCGCCGGCCTGTCCAGACACGCCGGCCCGTTTTAGTGTCGAGCGCCACGACCAGCGCCTGGTCCCAGGGAATCTGCCAGCCGGTTCGTTCGGTATCGCTGACCTGTGGGTAATTCCCGGCTGCGGTGACGGGATTGCTGCCGTCGTACGACATGATGAGCAGGCCGCCGTAAAGAATCGGCGAGGCGCCCAGTCCATGCCGGCTGTAGAACTGCACCTCGCGATTGGTCCAAACGATCTCCCCCGTCAAGGTGAGCGCGACCACGCCGCCACCGCCAAAGACCGCGAACACATTCCGGCCGTCGGTCGTGGCGGTGGGCGTGGCGTGGGAATTTTTGCCCTCCTTGCGCCGCGGCTGCTGGTCGAGAACGTGTTTGCTCCAGAGCATTTTTCCGCTGCCGACCTCGACACAGTGGACGTGGCACTTGGTGCCGTTGTCCGTGGTGCTGGTGAGGAAGAGTCTCCCCTCCCACACGATGGGGGACGACCAGCCGTCGCCGGGGACGGCGGTCTTCCAGACGAGATTGGATGTACCACTCCAATTCAGCGGCAGATCCGTTTCAGCGGAGTGACCCTGGCCATTCGGCCCGCGAAAGCGTGGCCAGTTTTCCCCGGCGAACTTCGGCGGCTGGCTCGTGGACACACAGGAGGTGACCAGCGCCGCACCAAGGCAGAGCGTGAACGCGGTGAATGAGTGCATGGTGGCCGAGGCTAGAATGGGCGGGCGGGATTTGCAACTCACAGAAGGACGCTGAGGAGACGGGCCTTCGAAGGAGCGGGTGATGGCACCCGGAACCAGCTCACGGAGGACGAACTATTGCGGCACGACTTTGATGGTCCCGGCCTTCGAGTCGTAATCGTATTTCATCCCACGGGGCGCGGGCGGAATCTGGCTGATGTCCCCCTTGGTCACGAGTTCGTTCAAGTCCGTGGGGAACCGGCCTTGCTCGGTGTAGAAAGTCTTGAGCGCCTGGTCGAGGCCAACCGTGCTGAGGGTCTTCTGCGCGGACTGCTGCGCCTTCCCCAATGCGCCCACGTAGTCAGCCGGAGCGGTCAGCGGGTTGCCCGAGGAGGCGCCGGCTGCGGGCGGTGTCTGCTTCTCCTGCTTGCAGCCCAAGAAAATGAAACAGGCCACCGCGAATAAAAGCGCAAGGCTTGTCTTCATGCGGTGGCCTGTCTGTGGAGGCTCCGGTCAAACCGGAGCCGGGCAATTACTTCTTGAGCGCGTCGGTGGCACCCTTGGCGGCGTCGGCGCCAGCGGCCTTCACGTCGGCGGCGGCACCCTCGACCTTCTTCTCGTCGCTCTTCTGGCAACCGACGAGGACGAACGACACGGTGGCAATCAGGGCCAGGCTAAACAGTTTTTTCATAATGGTTGTGCTGAGTTTATTTTCCTGGCCGTCCCTGCTTTCCTGCACTCACAGGCAGCAGTTTCGACTTTAACCGTCAGGGTCGGGCGGCTTCTTAAAATCCGGCCCAGCATCCTGAACTGATTACCCCTGACGGGCAGGAGAACGCTCTCATGCGGCG
The DNA here is from genome assembly GCA_031414955.1 of Pedosphaera sp. GTDB lineage: Bacteria > Verrucomicrobiota > Verrucomicrobiia > Limisphaerales > SIBH01 > JANNGC01. The sequence goes on from JANOQV010000105.1 coordinate 94,272, forward strand.
CACTGTACAAAAGGCTTCCCTCATGCCAAGCGTTAAAATCACCCCCCGCAGTTCAGGTCGCACCAGGACACTGCGCCTGAAATGGCGATGGAGTTCAGGCGGGAAGCCGCGCGCGGAGCCGAGCGGGCCATGAACACGCGCCTAGCGCGCCAGCGGGGTGAGTGCTGGACCGAATTTGAACTAGGCACCGCAGCGATACCGCCTGGCGGCCTACTTCTTCACCTGCGTCTGCATCCAGAGCAGCCAGTCACCTTCGCTCGGCGTGGGGAATTGCGCGGTGGTGTCGGTGATGACGGCGACGGCGGCGCTGTTCTCGCCCGTGCGCGGGTTGAACCATTTCACTTCGGGCGAGGGAGGCAGAGCGGTGAGCAGGATCTCAATCGTCCGCTCCTCGGGCACATAAACCACGGTCAGATCTTTCTTTTCCGAACGCGCGGCGGCGATGTATTTGCGCGGCGACTGGTTGCCGGGATTGTTCACCACGGCTTCAGGCATCGGGCGCAACTGGTTGAACTCGATGGAGGTGAAGAACTTCACGAGATTCGTCATCTGGTCGGCCCCAGGAAGGTGGAGCGCCTTCTGCCACGGGAGCGGTGTGCCGGTGCCGGGATGGTCGGCCGGCGGCTTGGTGCCGTCGTCCCAACCCCAGACGCCGTGACCTCCGTAGGTCACGCCCGCCGTGGGAGCGTTCAGCAGCGACCAGTAGAGCGTGCGGCGCACGAGATCGGCGGAGAGCGGTTTCTTCGAGTCGTAGGCGAGATGCCCCTCGTAGGGCGGTTCAAGATTGATGAGCGGGTGATTGGACTTGTTCCATTCCTGCACGACGGGCCCGCTCGTGAGCCAGCGCAGCGCCTCGTCGCTGTCCCCGTGGCCGCTTTGGTAGCCGATGATCCCCACCCACTTCTCGTGGTTGAATTCGTTCAGCACCCAGTGGCGTCCCTGCGGATGCATCACCACCGGCGCGTGCGCGATGTCGCCGAAGATCGCCTGGCCAACGCGCCGCCACTTCGCGCCCTCGCTGCCAAAGTAATGACCGTCACCGCCCAGAATCCACACCACGTCGTTGGCTTGCCAGCGCGCGACCATGTAGCGCGCGAGCAGGACGGCCTGATCCTCGGGCAGAAACGCGCCGGGGTTGTGCTCCGCGCTCCCTCCGCCGATGGCCCAGAGCAGCGTCGGCACGTTCAGCAGGCCGGCTTTGTTCGCGGCGTCCGCCTTGGCGTCGAGACGACGGAAGAAATCAGGGTTCAGCACGATCTTCTCCTTGCCCGTGAACGCGGCCTCGCCCTGGGCATCACCCTTGGTTGAAGCCCGCCATTGAGTCGCGACCCATTGCACGGCGGTGAATTGCTGCCGCGCGCGGGATTGCAGATAAAAGCTCCAGTCGTTCGGAGTGGCCAGCAGCGCGCCGTTCCAAGCGGTGTCGGCCAGCCAGAAGAACGGCGTGCCGTCGTCGTGCTCGAGCGAGGCCTGATCGCGCGAGACACGCACCGGGCCGTGCTGCTCGAAACGACCCTTGGCCACGGGGGCCGTGCAGAGGAAGGTGCCCGACTGGAGATGCAAGCCGGTGTTCTTCAGGTCCGAGCAGAGCGTGGCCCAACTCCATTTGCCCGGCATGTTGGGCGCGAAACGCACCCGCCAGGTCTTGCCCCCATCCCAGAAGCCAGGCACGCGGTTGGTCTCGCCCAGCGGTGAAATAAAAATCGCGTTGAGCGTCGCGTCTTGGATCGGGTTCTCGTATTTGGCGCTGCTCTCAAACGACTGCTCAAAGCGGCTCCACTTCGAGATCAGCGGTTCGGCGGCGCCCAGCGCCAAGGTAAGAGCGCACACAAAAAGAGCGGCCAGCAGGATGGGAAACGATTTCACTTTCATAGTCCGTTCAGAAATTTTGCAGGATGAGACAGGAATTCGGCGGACCTGTCAAACGGGAGGGAGCATCGACGAACCACCATCGCGTCTCACGGCGTGAAGTAATAACGGACGGCATGAAAGAACACCGGCGCGGCGAAGCAGATCGAATCGATGCGATCCATCACGCCGCCGTGACCACCGATCAACTGCCCGTAATCCTTCACCCCACGATCCCGTTTGATCGCCGACATGACTAACCCGCCGGCAAAGCCCATCAATGTGATGATCAGCGACATGATGGCCGCTTGCCACGGCTTGAACGGCGTCGCCCACCAGAGGGCCGTTCCAATCAGCGTCGTGGTGGCGATGCCGCCAATGAAACCCTCCCAGGTCTTGTTCGGGCTGACGTGCGGGGCGATTTTGTGCCGGCCACAGGTCTTGCCCCAGACGTATTGCATCACGTCGCTCAGTTGCACGATGAGAATGAAGAAGAACAGGAGCTTGCCGTTTTGATTTTCATACCCAGGGATGCGGAGGCTCAGGAGAGCCGGCGCGTGGCTCACGCAATAAACGCAAATCATCAGCGCCCATTGAATCTTGGCCGTCCGTTCCAGGAAACGATCACAATCCCCCGCCAGCACCGAACGCAGGGGAATAAACAGGAACGCATAGACGGGGATGAAAATCGAGAATAGGCCGTACCAGTCCACAAAGACGAGCCAGTATTGAACCGGCGTGATGACGAAGAACGTCCAGAACAGCACGCGGTGATCCGCCGGGCGGCTCGGTGTGAGGGTGATGAATTCGCGCAAAGCCAGGAACGAAGTCACCCCGAAGAGAATCACCGAGCCGACGCCGCCAGTCGCCAAGGCCAGCAGAAAGATAATTACCATCATCCACCACGCGCGGGTGCGGGCGTTGAGATTGGCCACGGTCACTTTGAAGGCATCGCTGCCGCCGCGCCTCGATAGCGCCCAGCCGATGATGCTGGCGAGAGCGAGCAGGCCGACGACGCCTCCAACGAGCCAGATGGTTTGCTGATCGATTCGCAGTTTCATGTGAGATGGAGGTTCCAGACAGCACAGCGCGCCCGTTCGAGAAATTCAGCCTTGCTCTCATTGGGCTCAATTATCACCGGCGCGCCGATCGTGACGCTGCCCAGCATCGGCACGGGAAGAATCTCCCCTTTCGGAAGCACACGATTGAGATTCTCGAGAAACACTGGAACCAGCTCAATCCCAGGGCGCCGCCGGGCCAAGTGAAACAACCCGCTCTTGAAAGGCTTTGGCTCATGCCCGGTCGACCGGGTGCCTTCGGGAAAAATGATGAGCGACCCACCCGCATCCAGCACGGCCAGCATGGGTTCGAGTGGATTGCCGCGCACGGTGACGTTCTGGCGTTCAATCAGCAGCGCATGGAAGCCCCGTCCGGCGAGAAAACGCCGCAACGCGCCCTGAGTCCAATAATCCTTCGCCGCTACGGGGCGGGTCTTGGCACGAATGGAGGCCGGCAGCGCCGCCCATAGCACCACGGCGTCGAGATGGCTGGTGTGGTTGGCGAAATATATTCGAGGTTTCAACTCCGGAGCGCAGCCAAGCCAGCGCGCGTTCGCGCCGCAGAGCAACTTGACGATGCCGGTGATGAGCGAGGCGATCATTTGCGCTCCAACTCGCCAATGATTCTCGAGGTTCTGCGGACGATCGTCACTACACATCCGGCAGCGATGGTGATGAGAGCCCAGCCCACGAGAGCGAAATCGATGCGGCACCAGAGCAGGACAGCATTGCCCAGTGACGCGACTGTCATCACAGCCATGCGATGAGGCTTGGCCATCGGCCCGCAGAATTGTTGCGATGCTCCAGCCGATGCGCCGAGGGCGCGCACGTATGCCGTGGTGACGGCAAGAATCGCCGCTGTCCACCCCAGCAACGGCATCCACGCCAGTTTAGGCATCGCGTAACCGGCGCCGATCAAAATGAAAGCATCGGCGAAACGATCAGGTAATTCGTTGAAGATTTCGCCGGACTTCGTCTTAAAACCGCCTTCGACTGCCACCATCCCGTCGAACAAATTACAGAGCAGACGCATCTGGATGAGCAAAGCGGCGGCAACCAACAACCAGGCACTGATCGAACTGTTCACCCGGGCTGTGGACCAAAAGCAGGTTCCCGCGCCTGCTGCGAAGGCAATGCTGGCAACGGAAATTTGGTTGGGGCGAAGGTGCATCTGGATGAGCGCGCGAGCGCATGCGCCGGCCCAACGCGTGTTTCGAGTCTTGAGAGGCCTTCGGGTTGGAGTGGGTTCGGCTGCCGCCATAAAACAAGGGCAGTTAACTGGAGAATGAGTCTCCGTCAAAGCTCTTTCACCGCGCCCCCGGCGGAGATTCGCTGATCATTTCCCCATCCCCGGCTTGCGGTTGGCCAATACCTTCGCCGTCTGGCTGGCGCGAAATTTCTCGTAGCTTTTGCGAAACTGCGGGTGCTTGTTGCCCAGGATGGTCGTGGCGAGCAGTGCGGCGTTGATCGCACCGGCCTTGCCGATGGCGAGCGTTCCCACCGGCACGCCACCGGGCATCTGCGCGATGGAGAGCAGCGAATCGAGACCCTTCAAAGTCTTGGATTCCACCGGCACGCCCAGCACGGGCAAGGACGTTTTCGCCGCGCACATGCCGGGCAGATGAGCCGCGCCGCCCGCGCCAGCGATGATCACTTCGAGACCGCGCTTGGCCGCCCTCTCCGCGTATTCAAAAAGCAAATCCGGCGTGCGATGAGCAGAGACCACTTGCGCCTCGTAGGGCACACCGAGCGCGTCCAGCTGCGCGGCCGCGTGCTGCATGGTTTCCCAGTCGGATTGGGAACCCATGATGATGCCGACGAGGGGAGCGGGTTTTTTGGACATGAAATCAGGGGATTGCTTGTTCAGGAATCTGGCATCACGGCGATACGGCGAGTCTTTCTTCGTTCGCCTCCCGCTTCATCAACACCCCCTGTTCCTTGTACGGTTTGAGCATGAAGTGTGTGGCGGTGGAGATGACGCCCTGGACCGTGGCCAGTTTTTCGGAGACAAACGTCGCCACCTCGCGCAGCGTCCGCCCCTGCACCACCACGAGCAAATCGTAGCCGCCGGACATCAGGTAGCAGGATTCGACCTCGCTGTATTTGGCGATGCGCTCGGCCAGACGGTCGAAGCCGCCGCCGCGCTCGGGCGTGATCTTTACTTCGATCAAGGCGCGCACGGATTCGAGGCCCAGCTTCTCCTCGTTGAGAATGGCACGGTACCCGAGCACGATGTGTTCGTCCTGATACTGGCGGATGCGGGCCAGCACTTCGGCCTCGGTGAGATTGAGCATGGCGGCGAGATCGGCCGGGTTCCACGCGGCGTTCTCACGAATCAACTTCAGCAACGAATCCATGCGCGAGACGTTAGCGGGGAAAAAGCTTTTGGAAATCACAAAGAGCCGCAGACGGAATGAGGAGGAGATAGGAAGTCCTGCCTCGGTGTTTCATCCGGGGCTCAATTCATCAGACGGCGCAAAGCCGTCAGCACCTGATCCGTTCCCAGCCGGGCCAGTCCGCGCGGCTCTGGCAGCAACTCAAAGCGTTCACTACGCGGACGCCAGATCACGGGATTGCTTCCGCCCCACAAGGCCAACCCGCGCAGGCCCGCCGCCGCAGCGAGATGCGTGATGCCCGAGTCGTGCCCGATGAACGCGTCCCCAGCGCGCAGACGCGCGGCGAGTTCCGGGAGTGGTTGGTGCAACGCCGCGCTGATCCGAGCGACCGGCAAGAGCGCCGCGAGGCGTTGCAGGCGCTCGCCCTCGGCCTCGCCGCCCACGAGCAGGATGCGCCAGTCCGATTCGGTCCCGAGGCGCAGCAGCAATTCCGCCCATCGCTCTTCGGGCCAGTTTTTTTTCTCGCTGCCGCTGCCGGGATGCACCGCCAGGGTGGCGCCGCCTGGGGACCGGGCGGCGGCCTCAAGATTGAGCCAGGGCACTGGATCCGTACCGAAGATGGCCAGTCGTTCCAACGGTCGGAGAAATACATCCGTGGCGTGAACCGGCTCCATCTCATCAGGTCGATGGGGGCCGGCGTGAAACTGCGCCTTGGAACAGCGCACGATGTTCTCGCGGAAGATTTCGTCCGGGTCGAAGAGGTAGGAAATGATGATGTTGAATCCGGCAAAGTATTCGCCGAGGGCCGGGTCGAGGGCGCCGCGCCGCGCAAAAAATCCGGCCATCGCCCGCGCCTCAATGGAACGAACTTCGTTCACGGTCCCGGCCAGTTTCGCCAGCGAGGCAATGTGGGGATACCCAAGCACTTCCAGACGGGCCCGGGGAAACCGCTTCCGCAAGGCCGCCAGCGCGGGCAGGGTCAGGATGAAATCGCCGATGGCACCGCCGCGGATGACGAGGATGCTGCCGCCGCTCACAAGGTCAGCGTTGCGGGCGAGGTCAGCGCGGCTTGGGGCAGCGGCGCTTTCTGCTCCGCCTGCTTGAAGACCGTGAGTCCCAGCACCAGCACCAGAATTCCGAAAGACATTCGGACGCCGCTCAACCAGCGTGTGCGTGATTCGGTGGCCACTGACCAGTTGAGAATGTCGCGCAGCCGCCAGGGCGAAATGGTGAACCACATCCCGGCCAGCACCAGGACATAAGCCCAGGTTGAAATCACCAGTCGCCAGTCCGTTGCTGCCCAGCGAGCGGTGTCCACCATCAGCTTGGCCAGCAACAGAAAGATCACGGCCAGGCCGCGCACGGACAGGAAGTCGCGGACAAACAGACAGGCACCCAAACCCACGCCGCCGAAGATGACGTAGAAGTATTTCTTCATGCTGGCGAAGTCGGAGACCTCTTCCTGACGGAGGTAGTAAAGAAACCACAGCGTGCCAAGCAGAGTCAGCACGAAGCCCACCGGCAGGGAGCGCGGGAACTTGCGCGCGGCCGCCGCGAAGACCTTCGGCTTGAGCACACCCACGGCGTTCAGCACGGCGACGAACAGCCCGAGGATGATCGCCAGCGTGGACAGTTTCAGATCAGACATGGCGGTGATTTACAGGGAAGCAAGGAGCCAACTCCAGCTTTCGTTGGCGAAGCGCGGACTTTCCAGTCCGCAGCAAGGCCCACAGGAGCAAGGGCCTCCGTCCGCGCCAAGGCCAAGCCTCATCCCGCCTTGCTTCGGGCTGGAAAGCCCGCGCTCCATTTGTGAACAACCGTGAACGGCGGCACAAAAAAAGTTCCCGCCGGGCTTCCGTTGCCGCCGGCCATTTGCTACAGGCAACGCCGCATGTCCGCACCGTCGTCCCGAAACATTGTTTATTTCGATTTGGAAACGCAGAAGTCGGCTGAAGAAGTCGGCGGCTGGCACAACATCCCCGCCATGCGCATGAGCATCGGCGTGACTTACAGCACGGCACGGGGCGAATACAAAATCTATGGCGAACGCGAGGTGAACGAACTCATCGAGGAGTTGCGCCGCGCCGATCTCGTGGTGGGCTTCAACAACCAGCGCTTCGATTACGCCGTGCTCCAGGGGCACAACGATTTCTTCGATGCCGAGCAGATCCCCACCCTCGACATGATGGTCGATTTGCAAAACACCCTCAACCACCGGCTCTCCCTCGACTCGCTGGCCAATGCGACCTTCGGCGTGGAAAAGACCAGCGAGGGCTTGCAGGCCATCCGCTGGTTTCGCGAAGGCAAGCTGATGGAGATCGCGGAGTACTGCTGCTTTGATGTGAAGCTGACCAAGATGGTCCACGAGTACGGCGCCACCAACGGCCAGGTTTATTTCACGAACAAATTTGGGAAGAAGATCACCGTGCCGGTGAAGTGGTGACGGCCCTGGCCTCGGCTGGCTCTCCCCTCGAGAAGCGCTGAATAATTCACCACCGCAGAAGCGGGAAGAGCGCAGAGAATTGAATTCCGATTTCGGGTGGAAGGCGTTTCTCTGCGGCCTTCCCGTCTCTGCGGTGGTGAACCAGCGTTTCCCTAGTTCAGCTTCAACGGCCCGCCCTCGCACAACGACGGTTTGCCGAAGGTCTCGATGCGATGGCCGACCGCGTGCGCGAGCGCGAGGTGCAGGCGATTGTGCGCCGTCTTCTTGAAGTCGTGCGCGCGGCCCATCTGGAATCCAAAGCCGCCACCCAGCAGCAGGAACGGAATGTTGTCCAGCGTGTGCGAACTGCCCTTGCCCAATTCATTCGTCCAGATGATGAGCGTGTGATCGAGCATCGAGCCGGACCCGCCCGGCTCGGGCGTGCTGGCGAGGCGCTCGCTCAGATAACGCAGCTCGTCGCAGAACCACTTGTTAATCTTCGTGAGCTTCGTGATCGCCTCCACGTTCTTGTCCGGCTCGTGCGACAGCTCGTGATGGCCGTTCTTGATGTCGAGCCAGTTCATCCGGGCCGAGCCGACGGACTTGGTGTATTGCAAGGTGGCCACGCGCGCCATGTCGTTGACAAAGCTGTTCACCAGCAAATCAATCTGCATCCGGCTCAGGCGCGGCACGTTGTCGTTCTGGTCGGCCACGCCTTCCTGCAACGTCGGCGGATTCACGCGCAACTTCTGTTTGCCGGACTCCGCGATCTCCTTCTCCATCTGCCGCACCAGCGATTGATGCTCATCGATCAGGCGGCGATCCTCGGCACTGATCAATTTGCGCACCTTCTTCAAGTCGCCTTCCACGTCGGTCAGCACACTTTGCAGGCTCTCCTTGTCCTTCAACTGCCCGTAGAGCCTCTGGTACATCTGATACGGATCAGAGATGGGTGCCACCGGCTTGTTCGGCCCCGCGTAGCTCATGCGCGTCCACGGATCAGCGCGATCCGTGACCCCAACCCCGAACTCCAGCGAGCCAAAGCGCGTGCGCGTTTCTTCCTTGCTCTGGAAATAATTCTTCAGTTCCTGATCGATGGAGATGCCGCTGGCCCAGCCCGCCGGCGTGTCCGAGCCGCCCTGGATGTTGCCGGGGAACAGCTCGATGCCCGTGAGCAGGCAACTCATGCCGCGCATATGGCCGTCGCCGTCGCCGCGCACCTTGTTCGACAAGCCCTTGAGAAAGAGCATCCGATCCTTGAAGGCCTCGAGCGGCGACACGATTTCCTTCAGTTTGAAATCAGCACCCACCTCGTCCGGCCAAAACTCCGTGGGGATGGTGCCGTTCGGGCTGAACATCACCACCAACCGCTGGCGCGGGCGCGCCGGCGCGGCCAGACCGAGGCTCGGCAGCCCCATGAGAAACGGCAGCGAAGCCGCAGAAAGCCCGAGGCTCTTGACGAACTGTCGGCGATGGATGGCGTTCATGGTTTGTTATTGAGTCCAAAGGCTGACGAGAGATTACGCCATGATATTCGAGCCGCAAGAAAGGTGGGGTGAGACTCCGTCGAACCCTAACTGCCGATACAGGAGGCGCGAGCATGATCGCGCGCTCGTCCCACCGGGGAGATGCTCACTGCGTTCGCCTCGCTCCGCTCGTTCGACGGCTCGACGGAGTCTCGCCCCACCGATTCATACCCAACGAGCCGGGTCGGAGACCGGCGCTCCAATCTCCGGGGAACAGGGACGGACGCGCACGCCCCACGTTCGAGGTCTTCCGGTTGGGGCCAAACCCAAAAGCCAGGCGAAGGATGGTCGGGGCAAGGAAAGATCCCGCTGAAGTGAAGTTCTGATTGACACTCGATTCCACTGAGGCAGCTTCCTGCACGAATGATACTGAGTTGATACTGCATGCCACGCAAGGTTCGCCAATTGATGGCCGATTTGGAAGGTGCGGGGTTTGTGAACCGTGGCGGCAAGGGCAGCCACCGGAACTACACGCATCCGAAAGGCCAGCGGGTGACGGTGAGCGGCGGGGCCGGCGACGACGCCAAGCACTACCAGGAACGGGACGTGAAGCGGGCCTTGAGCGCGGTGAAAGACTGAAATCGTTATGACTCGAAAACAGATCAAAGAACAGGCAGCGCGTTACGCGAAATTTGTGGAATGGAGCGACGAAGATGAATGCTTCATTGGCCGCTGTCCTGAACTCATGGGCGGCGGCGTGCATGGCAGTGACGAGGCGAAGGTGTACGCCGAATTGTGCGAGGCGGTGGAGGAATGGATCGAGTTGCTGCTCACCGACGGCAAGTCGTTGCCTGATTCCATCGGCGCGGCGAAGAAGTTCAGCGGGAAGTTTGTGTTGCGGGTCGAGCCGGCCTTGCATCGCCGCCTCGCGGCCAAAGCCATCGCCGCCGGGGAGAGCCTGAACAGCTATTGCGTGAAAACACTGGTGAAGGCGTGAGGGCGCTCGCCCCACGTTCGAGGTCTTCCGGTTTGGGGCCAAATCCACAGGCCGGGCAATGGATTGGTGATAGCAAGGATCGACCCCGTTCCAAGTCCCGTAGGGACGGCTGAATCGGCGGCGCGTGGGCGATGGTTTTCCCGACGCGCGCTGGGCCGCGAGCCTCCGGAGTGCGCCCGTCCCGGGCGCAGCAACGTGCGGCGTGGAGAGGCGTCTGGTCCATTCTTGCGCGTCCCTGCGGTCGGATGTCGCTG
>JANOQV010000106.1:0-8481 GCA_031414955.1 Pedosphaera sp.
CACCCGCCACCACGAATAAACGGCGCGAGTACGTCCAACTCCGCTCGCAGACGCGGGAATGGGACTGCAAAGTGTTCGCCTTTGCTCGCACGCTGGTCCGGGTTTGATCGCACACTGTTCGCCTTTGCTCGCAACGCGACAAGACTTTGCGGGTGGGGCAAGGGACGCGCGGCCCGCTCGATCATCCCCCGACCTCTCCGTCGCATTGCCTTCACACCTCACGTGGCTCATCCTCCCGCATGGCTGCGGCGCAACATTCCAAAGCGGGCGAATTCGTCCGGCGGGGAATTTTTGCCGGCCTGCGCGACTTTGCGGAATTGGAACGGCGCATCGCGGCCCTGCCCGACGAGCAATCGCGTGGCGCGGCCTTTGAAGTGTTCGCCGAAGCCTACCTCGCGACACAGCGCCGGCACGATGCCGCGATAGTCTGGCCGCTCGCGTCCGTTCCGACCCAGACGCTCCAGACCCTCGGACTTTCGGCGCAGGACTACGGGGTGGACGGCGTGCTCCAGACACGGCTCGGACACTTCAACGCCTACCAGGTGAAGTTCCGCACCGGCCGGCCCGCGCTGACCTGGCGCGAGCTGTCCACCTTCATGGGCCTGGCCGACAGCCCGCGCATTCGCAGCCGTGTCCTGCTCACCAACTGCGATGACCTGCCCCCGGTGCTGAACGAACGGCAGGGTTTCTTCTGCATTCGCGGCTCGGACCTGGACCGGATGGGGGCGGACGATTTCCGCGCCCTCGAAGCCTGGCTGGCCCGCGCGGATTTCGTCACGCCCCGGAAGCAGCCGCAGCCGCACCAGACCGAGGCGCTCGCGGCCCTGCTCCCCGCGCTCGACACCCACGACCGCGTTTCCGCCATCATGGCCTGCGGCACCGGCAAGACCCTCGTCGCGCTCTGGATTGCCGAGCGGCGGCAGGCGGCGCGGATTCTCGTCCTCGTGCCGTCGCTCGCCTTGTTGCGCCAGACGCTGCACGAATGGCTGCGCGAAACGAGCCTGCCCAGCCTGGCGTATCTCTGCGTCTGCTCCGACCCCACGGTGAAAAATGATTTGGACGCGGTGGCTACGGCGCAATCCGACCTCGACTTCCAAGTCTCCACCGACTCCCGGAGCGTCCGCGAATTCCTGGATGCGAGTTTCAACGGCGCGAAAATCGTCTTCTCCACCTACCAGTCCGCGCACGTCGGCGGCGCGGCTTTGAAATCGGGCGAGACAGCCGTTGACCAAACCGTAGCTTAAAAGCTACAGTGCTACAGTGTTCGTCACGCCCAAAGAACTCGTCGCCTTCCGCAAGCCGGAGGGACAAGTGCCGTTTGAGGAATGGCTTGATGATTTGAAGGACAAGCTGGCGACGGCGCGGATTCTGGCCCGGCTGGCGCGGGTGCGGCTGGGCAACCTGGGTGATTGCAAGTCGGTCGGCGAAGGCGTGAGTGAACTGCGCGTGGATTACGGGCCGGGCTACCGGGTCTATTTCGGCCAGAAAGGGCGGACGCTGGTCGTGCTGCTCTGCGGCGGCGACAAGCGGACACAAGACCGGGACATCCGGCTGGCCAAACTGTATTGGCGTGAATTCAAGGAGAGCGAAGCATGAAAACCGTGAGCTACAAAAAACTTCTGCAAAAGAAACTGGATGACCCCGAACAGGCGGCCGAGTACCTGACCGCCTGTTACGAGGAAGGGCCGGAAGTTTTTCTGGTCGGCCTGCGCGACGTGGTGGAAGCGCAAGGCGGCGTCGCCCGCGCGGCGGAACTGAGCAAGCTGAACCGCGAGAGCCTGTATCGCCTTTTCTCCCGCACCGGCAACCCGCGCCTGTCGAGCCTCAACTCCGTGCTGACAGCGCTGGGGCTGAAGGTGACGTTCGAGGCGGCGTGAATGGTGACTTCAACTGAACTCCACGATGAGCAAGACACGCGTCTTTGTTAGTTCAACCTGCTACGACCTCAGCGCAGTTCGTGAATCCATTCGACAGAGTCTGCTGCACGCAGGGCATGAACCAGTTTTAAGCGAGTATCCGAGTTTTCCAGTCTCACCGAATTTAACCACCGTCGAAAATTGCAAAAAGGCGGTCAGAGACAGCACCGATGTTTTCGTGCTGGTAGTTGGAGGCCAGCGAGGCTCGCTCGACTCTGAAACATCAAAATCGGTTGTGAACGTGGAGTTTGACACGGCGGTCGAGGTAGGATTGCCGGTGGTCGTGTTTGTGAAGAAGGATGTCGCCTCGTTACTCGATGTCTGGAAGAAGAACCCGTCCGCTGACTTCCGTCCTCAAGTAAATTCCCCACAGGTATTCGAATTCTTGAACACTGTTTATCAACGCGGACGGTGGGTGTTCACATTTGAGCGCTCGGCAGAAATTTCAGAGGTTCTACTTGGTCAGTTGTCCGTGATGCTGCGAGATGCTCTTCTCAAAACCCACAGCAGCAGTTTTCAATCGGTCTATCGGTTCGCAAATGAGTCAGCTCGGTCTCGCCAGCTTGTCGTCGAGCGCCCGAAGTTTTGGGAGTATCTACTCACCATCGAACTCCTTCGCTCCAAGATGACTCCGATAAACAAGCAGTTTGATGATTTGAAAAACGACCGTGCATTTAGGCGAACCACCATCCTGCGTGAGAATGAAACGACCGACTGGCTGCTTTGCAAATTTCAGGACGTGAGAAACTTGGTTCCTTATTTGCAAGGGGCCATCACAAATGACCTTGTTGCTTCGTGGGGGCCGCGCGGCACGCCCGGTGACCCACTTGCCATCCTTGCAGCAGTCGAAAGGATTTGTGAAGGCGCACAGCATCTCCTGACCTGGGAGGAAGAAGTTCGTTTCACATCTCTGCCGGCAAAAATCCAACCGGTTCAGGAAACGTTAAGGGGAACGACTGCCCAGTTTATTGAGGAACTGAACACTTTGGCTGACAAGCTCGAAACCCCTTTCAAAAAAGAAAATCCGGCAGGCACATACGAAATCACAGTTGCCTTCAAAGACCCTCCAAACATGAGCCGATTGAATGAGCAACTGGCATCGCTTCAAGAGGACATCGAGCAGAACCCACAGAACTGGGTGGGGTGGACTTGAAATCCTTCAAAGACGCCCACAAATCACTTCCGAGGCTTCCTGCGCTTTTTTGCGGCCCGCCTGAATAGCGGCACGAATTCCGAAGCGAGTCTTTTGGCTTTTTTGATTTCCTTGTCACTCATTTCGCTCGCGAGTGCCTCCAAGGGGCCGTCCAGTTCTCGTCCGTTGGATCGGTTCGCGATCATTAACCACTTGAAGGCTTCGACGAGATTTTTGGGCGTCTCACTTCCGTTTGAATAAAGCTCGGCGAGTTTGATTTGAATGTTGGTGATTCCCCAGATCGCCGCTTTGCGGTAGCACTTAACCGCTCGGCCCAAGTCCCGCTCGATACCGATTCCAGTTTCATACATGTGGCCGAGGGATGCTTGAGAAGTAGCAAGCCCCGCTCGCGCTTCCTTTTTCAACCTCCCAGCCCAATCGGACTGACGCAGCCAACGATCCGCTTCACGCTCGTCTCGTGGCACACCAAGTCCCTCCTCGTAAAGTCGAGCGAGTTCAAACTGAGCGTATTCGTGTCCTCTTTCAGCAGCCCGGCGATACCATGATGCAGCTTCGGCGAGATTCGTCTTCACTCCTCGTCCGCCCGACTCGTAAAGACGCCCTAGCTGATGCTCGGCCTCTGCCAAACCTTGAGCAGCAGCCTTGCGAAACCAGAAAGCGGCCAAACGATCATCCTGTTTGATTCCGTGACGAATAGATTCATAGAGCCGACCTGCAGCCAATTGAGCTTTCGCATGGCCTTGCTCCGCTGCCTTGAGGTACCATTCGAGTGCTTCTTGATGAAAAACAGTGACGCCATCGCCACATTCTCGCATTGAGCCGAGCTTGAATTGGGCATCCATGTGGCCTTTTTCCGCTGCGAGACGATACCAATACGCAGCCTCGGAATGATCGGCCTTAACTCCTTCGCCTTCGTAAAACAGATTGCCCAACTCAAACATTGCATCGGTGTAACCTTGATTCGCAGCCCGTTGAAACCAGAAGGCAGCGCGCTCAAAATCTCGCGCTTCCTTGAAACGCGTCCCTTCCTCAAATTGAGCTTTTGGCTCTTTCGGTTCTGGCCTTGCTGTGGCTGTCTCCTCCGGTTTGGGAGCGCTTTGGAATTTATTCTTGGGTGGAGTGCCCTCGTGGTAAGCGATCAGGTTCTCGTAGGCCGGGATTATCTCCTTCAGTTTTTCATTTGCCTCAGCGCATTTCGCCTGTTGTCCGTGGAATCGGTCCGGGTGCCAATCCCTGATGAGTTGGCGATACACCCGCTTGACGACTTCAACCGTCGCACCTGGTTCAAGCCCGAGAATTCGGTAGCAATGACAGATCAAGTCGGTCATCACGCGGCCTCACTCCCACTCAATCGTCCCCGGCGGCTCGCCGCAGACGGCGCGGTGAAAATCCAGCAGGAGTGATTCATCGAGCGCATGGGCGGCGAACACGCCGTCTGCAATGTCCTGCTGCACCCTCAACACGCGTTCGGCCAGCAACGGCGCGAGTTGTGCGTAGGACAGGATGCCCCGCGTCGTCTCTACGAAGCGCGAGGCGTGCGGCGGTTGTGTAGAGTCTTCAGCCATTCGAGGTCCACCGGCTCGCCTTCAAACGCCATGCTGGCGGCGACCTGACGCGGCACGTCCGCCCAGCGGCGCGCTTTGCGTTCCGCCGGTTGCAGCTTTCGCCACTGCGAAATTTTCTCCTGCCAAGTCATGCGGGCAAGCTACACAAGCCAGCGACGCAAGGGAAGCCTCACTCCCACTCAATGGTCCCCAGCGGCTTTCCCCGTGAAAGGCTCCGGCCTGCTGACGATTCTCCATCCGCCGCCGCCGAGCCAGCCCCGCCCGCTTGGTTTGGCGCAAGCCGCTTGCGCGTGTCCTTTGGTCAATCAAGCTCTTCGCCAACCGCAGCCTGGTCGGTACGCAGGAAGGTTTTAATCAGTTCGCCTTGCCCGCACACGGTCACTTCGGTGAAGCGCTTGAACCATCGCCCGGCCGGCACTTCCGGTTCGGTTTCCAGCCAGTTGAACAGCAATTCGAGTTGCTCGGTGGTGATTTCCCGCTCGTGAACACGGTCCACCAAATGACGAAAGAGCGAGCGAGGGAGATTCCGTCTCCGGATTTTAGGCATGGGCGGGGTCGCCGTAGAAACCGCGTTCCATTTCCTTCTTCAAGCGGGCCACTTCGCCGGGATCGGTGGCGGCAACCAGACGATCCGCCAGCCGTCGCAGTTCCCTCGGACTCAGGCGAGTCGCGGTCTTCTTCGTCTGCGATGCCGTTGGCTTGGCCTTCGTGTGTTGCATGGCGACGAAATACTAATTCGCTGTGTCGGTCCGCTCAAGAGGCAATGTCTGGCGGCTCACAGCAAGCGCCGAAATTCATCCGGCGTCAGCCCGGCGCTCCTGGCGATGGAACCCATGGTGATCGCGTTGATGGGATTGTGGCGTGGAATGACGAGCCGTTGCTTGCCGTTGGTCATCACGATATGACCGCTCTGCCGGGCGATGTGGTAGCCGAGTTTTTCAAAAACACGGACGGCATCACGCTGGCTGATCCCCGGAAGACTCGGCACAAACTCAAACGGTGACGAGTTCCTGGGTCACGCGTGCCCCCTCGGTCTCTGCTTCGCGCTGCGCATCTTCCACCGCCACTTCCAGCCAGAGCTGAATCGCTTCACGAATGTTCACCAGCGCCTCGGCATGGGTCGCGCCCTGGCTGTGGCAACCCGGCAGAGCCGGACAAGAGACGGCAAAACCTTCTTCGGTTTCCACCACGACGACGCGATATTGCATGGCCTCAGAATATCGCCATTGGCCGGCGTTGCAAGCGGCACGGCTGGGTCAAACTCACTCCCACGCAATCACGCCCGGCACTCCCCGTGAAAGGCTCCGGCCTGCGGACGATTCTCCATCCGCCGCCGCCGAGCCAGCCCCGCCCGCTTGGTTTGGCGCAAGCCGAGTTCACCGTGCCGGTCGGCGGTCATCCCGCCTGTGATTCCACGGCGCGGAGGGAATCAAAGCTCATCGCCGGGCACGGGCGGTACGTTCGGCACGCGCGCGAGGATGGCGTCCACCTTCGGCCAGTTCACGCGCCGGGCGCGTTCGGCAATGCTGGGGCGCACCGCCGCTGCGCTGATTTGCGCGGTGAGGGCTGCCGCCACCACCTGATCGACGCTGACGTGCTGGCGGGCTGCCAGTTCACTGGCCTGCCGCGCGAGCGCATCAGGAATTTCAATTTGCAAGGTCATGTTATGACTTCGGCAGTGTCGCCAAGAACTGTCCTGGCTTCAAGATTTCGATTCCCAAATCGCCCGCCGGACGCAGATGGCGATGGTTGTAGGTGACGATGCGCTTGGCGTCCGATTCCCAGGCAAGTTGCGCCAGCGGTTCATCATCCGGGTCGGGCAGGATGGGTTCCCAGCCTGCTTGTAGTTGCCACTCTTCAGCACGCGCGCAGAGGGCGTTCAACAACTCGTCCACGTCGTCGAGGCTGAGGCCGAGTTCGGAGGTGTGGTTCTTGAGAATCTCTTCGTACTCAAAGAGCAGGTGATTGCTCACGACGGACGTCCAGTCGCCCTCACGGAGACGCCGGAACAAGACGAACGAAGCTCCCGCGCTCGATCGGAACGCGGTGTAGAGAACATTCGTGTCCATGATGGCGCGCGGAGGCATGGTATCTCACTCCCTCTCAATCGCCCACGGCGGCGGGCTCGATCGAATGGACTTTCTCCTCTCGGTGAAATGCGTTTCGACGGAACGCGATTTCGGTCCGCTCTTGGAATCCCGCTTTCGGACGCGAGAAGTTGGAACCGAGTTGCTGCCGTTGCCTTTCATCGGTCGAAGTTGTAGCCGCAACCTCAGCCGGTGTCACTCCCACACAATCGCCACCGTCACCTCTCCCCCGTGAAAGGCTCCGACCTGCTGACGATTCTCCACCCGCCGCCGAGCCAGCCCCGACCGCTTGGTTGGGCGAAAGCCGAGTTCACCGTGCCGGACGATTTCAACGCGAATTCCGCAACCAACGCGGGTAGCACGGGCGACCAGCCAATAGTGTTCGGCATCGCTGGGCGGGAGGTCGCGTCACCCGTTCGCGATCTCGTTGTCACACGGTTGTCACTGGTACGATCGTCCGCCTTCTGTTTTCCTCTGGGGCGTGGCTCCAGTCGCACCGACTTTTACGGAACAGGATCTCCAGCATTGGAAGCTCTTGGCGGATTTCCGCGCCTGTCTCCAGCCGCATCTGGAAAACTTTCCGCTCCACGCCTCCTGGGCGGATCCGCGCCGCCGGCTCCAGTGCGCCGATTATCTCAGCCTCTTTCTCTTCACCCTGGTCAATCCGGTCGTGACCACGCTGCGCGGGGTCGGCGCCGCCACCCAACTGGCCCGCGTGCAGGCCGAGGTCTCGACCCGCGCCGTGAGTTTGGGCAGCTTCGCCGAAGCGCAGCATCTGCTCGACCCCGCCCTGCTCGAACCGCTCCTGGAAAGTCTGGCCGGGCACGTCCGGGGGCCGCTCCCGGACGGCCCGCGCGCCGCCTGGCAGGAGTGGTTCGCGCGCGACAGTTCGCTCTTCGCCGCGCTGCCCCGCATGGCCTGGGCGCAGTATGGCGGCGGGCGCGCGGGCTGCCCCAACCGCGCCGTGCGGCTGCACGTCTCCTTTCATCTGTGGGACGACACGCCCGCCCGGGTGCAGGTGACGCCGGGCCGGGTCTGTGAACGGAAAAGTTTGCGCCAGCAACTGGAGCCGGGCGCGACCTACGTGGGCGACCGCTACTTCGCCGAGGACTATCAACTCTTCGCCGACCTGGAAAACAAAGGCTGCCGCTTCCTCCTGCGCCTGCGCGACGAGTCCGTGGTCACGGTCGAAGAAGCGTTGCCCCTGACCGGGACGGACCGGGCCGCGCGCATCACCGGCGACGCCTGGGCGCGGCTGGGCCACCGGGAAAGCGCGCGCACCGCGCGCCTGCGGGTGGTCACGATCCAAAGCCCCACCGCCGGAACCCTCCGGCTGGTGACCAATCTCCCGCCGAGCGAACTAAGCGCGGCCGAAGTGGGGGCGATGTATCGGCGGCGCTGGCAAGTCGAGGGGTTCTTCCGCTGGCTCAAATGCGTCTTGGGCTGCCGGCACTGGCTGGCCGAGAGCGAGCGCGGCGTGACCCTGCAACTCTACCTGGCCCTGATCGCCGGGCTGATGCTGCACCTGCTGCTGGGGCGGCGGCCGAATAAACGGCTGATGGAGCGGCTGCGCTTTTACCTGCTGGGCTGGGCCACGGCCGAAGAACTGGCGGCGGCCACGGCGGCGGCGCTGAAGGCGGGCGTGAAAAAATCCTGAGCGGAGTCTGGTGGTGGCCTGAAGTCAGGAACCCCGGACGGGCCGCGCTTGCCCGGAAGCCGCCCGCCGCGCGGCGGCTTTCTTCGATCCCCCCGCCGCGACC
>JANOQV010000107.1:0-1966 GCA_031414955.1 Pedosphaera sp.
GAAATCATGCGCACAGTTGCCTCTCCGAACGAGGTCGATGCGGAATTGCAGCACCTGATGGGGGTTGTGGGAAGTTGAGTCGGAACCACGAATGAACACGAACCGACACGAATAGGGACAAGGCTGAGGGGCCGGGACTCCCTCTCATGAAACGGAAGTCCGCGTTGCCTCTCAACGCTGCCCCTCTTTCAGGGCTGCAGTGATTCGTGTCCATTGGTGTTCATTCGTGGTTCTCAACCCGCTCCGGCCCAAGCCGGAAATTCTGTAAGCTATGCGCGGTTTTACTTTGGGAAGATGATGGACATGTCGAAACCGCTCTGCCCGCAGTGTCACGCGCCGATTCCCGAGGGTGCGCCTGATGGGATGTGCCCCCGGTGCCTGTTCTCGCTCGGCATCGCGGCGGTCGCGATCCCCTTCGCCTCCCGGTCCGATGCGACGGCCTTGCGGGAAATGGGTTCGCTGGGCGACTACGAGTTGATCGAGGAAATCGCCCGCGGCGGCATGGGCGTGGTTTTTCGCGCGCGGCAGATCAGTCTCAACCGCATCGTCGCGGTCAAGCTGATGGTCGCCGGGCACTTCGCCGCGCCGGCCGTGGTAAAGCGCTTCAAGGTCGAGGCCGAAGCGGCGGCGCGCCTCGAACATCCTCACATCGTTCCCATTTACGAAGTCGCCGAGCACCTCGGCCAGCCTTACTTCAGCATGAGGTTCATGGAGGGCGGAACGCTGGCGGAGGGAATGAAGAAGGCAGAAGGCGGAAGGCAGAAGCGGGACGCTGGCGACCGGGCCTCGCCGCACATTCTTCATTCATCCTTCACCCTTCAGCATTTCTGCAAAGTGGCCCGCGCCGTCCACTACGCGCACGAGCGCGGCATCCTGCATCGCGACCTCAAGCCCACGAACATCCTGCTCGATGCGCAGGGCCAGCCGCACCTGACCGACTTCGGCCTGGCCAAGTTGCTGGAGGAAGACAGCGGCCTGACGCTGACCTTCGCCGTCCTCGGCACGCCGGCCTACATGGCGCCCGAGCAGGCGGCGGGCAACACACGCGACCTCACCACCGCCGCCGACCTCTACAGCCTCGGCGCGATTCTCTACGAACTGCTCACCGGCCAGCCACCGTTTGGCGGCAAGACTCCGACCGACGTGATGCGTCAGGTGGTGGATACCGAGCCGCCCCCGCCGCGCCAATTGAACCCCTCGTTGGACGAAGACCTCGAAACCATCTGCCTCAAGTGTCTGGAGAAGGAACCGTCCCGGCGCTACCCGTCCGCGCTCGCGCTGGCTGAGGAACTCGAACGCTGGTTGCGGCACGAGCCGATTCAGGCGCGGCCTGCGACTGGTCTGGATCGCACGTCGAAATGGGTCCGGCGCAATCGCGCGCTTGCCGTGCTGTGCGCCGTGCTTGCGCTGGCCCTCGTGGTGGGCACGACCGTGCTCACGCTGGCGCTGCGCCAATCGCGCCGGTCCGAGGGGCAAGCGCTGGGCAGTCTGCGCGAGGCGCTCTTGAGCAAGGCGCACGCGCAGCGGATCAGCGGTCGCATGGGCCAGCGCTTCGAGACGGTGGAGACGCTGCGCCGCGCGGCGGAGATTCGGCCCGGCCTGGACTTGCGCAACGAGATGGCCGCCGCGCTGGCCTGCCCGGACTTGCGCCTCGAACGCCAATGGTCGGTCTGGATTAACAACAACCAGGCTCGGATTGCGTTCTCCCGCGACCTGGAGGTGTACGCGGTCGGTGCGGCCGATGGCGGTTTTGAACTTCGCTTCACGCGCGATAAAAGTTTGCTCCGCTTGTTTCCCTATCGCGCCGCCAAGGACTTGCTCGGTGCCGCGATTTCGCCCGACCAGCAGTGGGTCGGCGCGCTGTTCACCGACAGCACCGCGGACATCTGGCACGTCGAGGAGGCGGTTCCCCGGTGGAGCTTCCCCGCCGGCAAAAAACTCGGCCTCGCGGGCTTGGATGTGTTTG
>JANOQV010000108.1:0-1747 GCA_031414955.1 Pedosphaera sp.
CGACGCGCCCGGTGGAGACGGTCACGCCCAGCGAGGCGAGGTTGGAGCGGAGGCCGTCCATGGTTTCCTTGGCCGTGGCTTGGCTGGCTGTGGAGGGAATGTGGATGAACTTCTCGGGGTCGCGGGGGTGGACGATTTCGGCGAAGGGAAAGATCGTCTCGGTGATGTCGGCGCCATGCTCTCCGCTGCTGCTGGAGATAATCACCTGGCGCGGCTGGTTCCGGCCCTTCACCGCATGGAAGATGATGTTTTCCTGCAACACGCTGTCATCGCGAAAGGCGGCCTGTCGCGATTCAAAGACATGGAGCCGGCGCAGTTCCAGGCTGGCCAGAAAGTCTTCGCGGAAGGGACGGAAGTAGGGGCCGTTACAAAAACTCCGGGGTGTGATGCCGACGAGTTGCCCGCCGGGAGTCAGCAGACGCTGAATGAGGGCGATGAAGCCGGTGTAGAGGTTGCTGGTTTCGACGCCGGCGGAGCGCAGGGCGCGGCGCTCGGCAGAGTCGGTGTTGATCTTGCGATAGGGCGGATTCGCGATGGCCGCATCGAAGACGGGCGGCGACGTGCCGAACAAATCGCCGGCAAGACGGGCCGACATTTCTTCGATAAAATCAGCGGCGTGAAGGGTGAACGAGAAATGGATCCCTGCCCGCGCGCAGCGACGCTCGCACTCGCGCATGGTTTCCGAGAGGGTGTCGAGGATTTCCGGATCGAGTTCGTAGAGGGTTGCGTCGATGGCCCGGACACCTGGGCTTTCCTCACAGGCGCGGGCGACGAATGCGGCCGTGAGAGCACCGGCACCAGCGCCCGCGTCCAGCAAGCGCACGGTTCGCGGCAGCGGCCCCAACATCGAAGCCATAAAGTCAGCCACAGGCGAGGCGGTGAGGAACTGTCCGAGTTCCTCCTGTCGGCTTCTGGGGTCTTCAATGTCCGCGGCTCTCATGCGCTCAGGCTAACAAAGCGAATTCTGTTTCTCCAGTCTCGTTCAATCATCATCCGTGGCCGGGACGCGGACGCGGATCCAGATGGGGCGGGGCGGCGAAGTGCGAAGTGTGAAGTGCGAATTTCGAGTTCCAGACGGCAGATCGCTGACTGCGGCGGCTGCGTCGCCGGGAAAGCTGGAAGGACACCTCACCCTTGATCCCCATGAACCCACCCTCACCCGCCTGCGGCACGCTGACTCGCTCGCGCCCGCTCGCTCGGCCCTCCGCGGGCCTTCGGCTGCACCGAATTCCTTGTGCGCCTTCCCAAGTCGCACAAGTCTCCCGTCCGACGGGCGAGGGGCCATGCGGAGAGGGAGGAGCGTCACCCCATGTTGCCCGGTGTATTCGGTCAGGCGGTGGCTCGGAAAGAAGAGGTGGTGGTTCATGTTAGTTGCACCTCACCCATGATCCCTCTCCCCAGCGCGGAGAGGGGTTGACGATCGGCGGTGTCAGGGCGGCGCATGGGTGAAAGCATGTCCTTCGTGGTTGGAAGTCAGAAGGCGACGCGACGGATTCCAGAAACGACGTCGAAGTGGGTGTCGTTGCTGAGGACAGGCAGGTTGTGCTGGCGGGCCAGGGCGGCAATCCAAGCGGCGTTGGCAGGAATGGGGGTGGCCTGTTGTTTCAATTCCAACCGGAGGCGTCCGTACTCGCGCGCCGTGGAGAGGTCCACGGACGCCAGTTCGACGGAGGGAAGGTTCTGATCCAGCCATTCCTCATAGCGCTGGCGGAAACGGGATTGGAGAATGCCGAACAGGTATTCACCG